>NZ_JBIBUW010000003.1:0-826513 GCF_043079785.1 Streptomyces sp. NPDC015139
GGGGTGGGGGGGGTGCTGGGCTCCCCCGGGGGGCGGGGGGGGGGCGCGCGCGCGGGGGGGGGGGGCCCCGCCCCCCCCCCCCCGCGGGGCGGGGGGGGGGGGGGGGGGCGGGGGGGGGGGGGGGGGGGGGCGGCCCCCCCCACGCCCCTTCGTCATGCCGGGCACCCCCGTGTCAGGGGCGCAACGCCCCCGACTCCTCCGGCAGATGCGAGGTGACGACCCGCCCCGCCGACGCCGGCGCGGACTGGCGGCGGCGGTCGACCGCGTGGGCCACGCCCGCCACGCCCAGGCCCAGGACGGCCAGCACGGCGCCCGCGAGGGCCGGCGAGGTGACGTCGAAGCCGGCCGCGAGGGCGAGGCCGCCGATCCAGGCGCCGCCGGCGTTCGCGAGGTTGAAGGCGGCCTGGTTGGCGGAGGAGGCGAGGGACGGAGCCGCGGCGGCCTTCTCCATCACCGTCAGCTGCAACGGCGAACCGGTGACGAACGCCGCCGTGCCGAGGAGGGTCACGGCGACGGCCGCGCTCCACTCCGCGCGCATCAGCAGCGGGAAGAGGGCCAGGACCGCGGCCAGGGAGACCAGGCCGCCGAAGAGCGTGCCCCGCAGGGAGTGGTCGGCGAGACGGCCGCCCAGGAGGTTGCCCGCGGTGGCCCCCACGCCGAAGAGCGCGAGGAGCAGCGTCACATTCCCCTCCGCGAAGCCGGCGGAGTCCGTCAGCATCGGGGCGACGTAGCTGTAGGCGGCGAAGAGCGCGCCGAAGCCCGCCACGGTGGTGCCGAGGGCCAGCCAGACCGGCAAGGAGGTGAGGGCCGCCAGTTCGCCGCGCAGGCCGGTCGCGGGGGCCTGGGTGTGGTCGTGCGGAATGAGCAGGGCGAGCGAGGCGATCGCGGCGAGCCCGATCACGCTCACGCCGAGGAACGTGGCCCGCCAGCCGAGGTGCTGGCCCATCAGGGTGGCGGCGGGCACTCCCGCAATGTTGGCGACGGTCAGGCCGAGGAACATCAGGGACACCGAGCGGGCCTTGCGCTCCGGCGGCACCATCGCGGTCGCGACGACCGCGCCCACGCCGAAGAAGGCGCCGTGGGGCAGGCCGCTGAGGAAGCGGGCGGCCAGCAGGGAGCCGTTGCCGGGGGCGAACGCCGAGAGCGCGTTGCCGACGACGAACAGGACCATCAGGCCGATGAGGACCGTGCGGCGGGGCATGCGGGCCGTGACCGCGGCCAGCAGCGGGGCGCCGATGACGACGCCCAGTGCGTAGGCCGAGACGAGGTGCCCGGCGGCGGGGATCGAGATGTGCAGGTCGTCCGCGACATCGGGCAGCAGGCCCATCATCACGAACTCGGTGGTACCGATGCCGAAGGCGCCCACGGCGAGGGCGAGCAGGGCCAGGGGCATGAAGGGACCTCTCAGAGCGACAGTGCCGTACGGGGTGCGAGACGCGGTTCGAGTCTCGCAGTAAGTTCCCCGACGGAACAAATGCGCGCAGGCCCGGTATTCCAGCGGGTTACGAGCCTGTGTCCAGCTTCACACGGGCAGCCACCGGCAAGTGGTCGCTGCCCGTGCGCGGAAGCGTCCAGGAGCTCTCCGGCTCCACGCCCTTGACCATGATCTGGTCGATCCGCGCCATCGGGAACGAGGCCGGCCAGCTGAACCCGAAGCCGCTGCCCGCCGCGCCCTGCGTGGAGCGCAGCTGGGAGGTGACGGCGTTGAGCGAGCGGTCGTTCATCGTGCCGTTGAGGTCGCCGAGCAGGACGACCCGCGGCAGCCGCTCGTCGGCGATGGCCTCACCGAGCGCGTCGGCGCTCTTGTCGCGCTGCCGCGCCGTGAACCCGGCCTTCATCTTCACCCGCACCGAGGGCATGTGCGCCACGTAGACCGCGACCGGGCCCCGCGGGGTGGCGACGGTGGCACGCATCGCGCGCTTCCAGCCGAGCTTGATGTCCACGGCCCGTACGTCGGTCATCGGGTACTTGCTCCACAGCCCGACCGTGCCGACGACCGCGTGGTGCCGGTAGGTCCCCGCGAGCGCCTTCTCGTAGACGGGCAGGGCGGAGGCGGGCAGCTCCTCCAGGGCGAGGAGGTCGGCGCCGGACGCGGCCACGTCGGTGGCGGTCGCGGCCGGATCGGGGTTGTCCGCGTTGACGTTGTGGGTGGCCACCATGAGGTCGCCGCCGCTCGCCGTCTTGCCGGTGAGCAGCCCGCCGAAGAGGTTCAGCCACACGATCGCCGGGAGCAGGAGCGCGATGAGGGCGGTCGCCGACTTCCGGACCAGGGCCAGCACCAGCAGCACCGGCACGGCCACGCCGAGCCAGGGCAGGAAGGTCTCGGTGAGGGAGCCGAGGTTCCCCACCCGGTTGGGGATGCGGGAGTGCACCAGCATCACGAGGGCGAGCAGCAGGGCGAGCACGGCGAGGACGATGCCCCGCCGCCAGATCCGTGGATCGCCGCGCCACCCGTGCAGCAGCCTGTGCGCGAGGCGCCGAAGCCGGGATCCTGGTCGCTCGGGCCCCGAGCCGCCGTTGTCCGTCTCCGTCATGTACGCCTGCTGCGCCATACCGTCTGCCTCACTGCCTGCCGTGCACACCGTCCGCCCCCGTGCTCTTCCGACCCTAGGGGATGATCGGCTCCGTTCCGCCGTCCCGTGACGGCCGTACGGAAGACGATGACGAACGAAGCGGGGCCGGGAGTTCCGGTCACCCCCGTGGCACGCGTGGTCTGTGACGAAACGCGCACATTGATGCTACGAGGCTGTCGAGCTGACGGGTCGTAGGCCCGCGAGGACCGTGTCGACGATCCGCTCCGCGAGATCCTCGGGGAGTTCGCCGTCGGGACGCATGATGGTGCGCACCAGCATGGGGCCGCTGAACAGGTCGTTGGCCAGTTCCAGGTCGATGTCCGGCCGCAGTTCGCCGTTCTCCTGCCCGCGGCGCAGCACTTGCAGAGAGAGCGCGCGCCGGGGCGCGACGACACCGGCGTGATAGGCGGCCCAGATCTTCGGGCTGGACTTCATCTGGGCGTACACGTTGTGCAGGATGGCCGACGTGCGGCTCCTGAGTCCGCGCTGGCGCAGCGACTCCAAGAGGACGACGAGGTCGTCGCGCATGGAGGTGCCGGGCAGTTCGGGGTCGGGGGGTTCGGCGGCGCGCAGGACGTCGACGAACAGCTCCTCCTTGCCGCTCCAGCGGCGGTAGATGGTGGCCTTGCCGACGCCGGCCGTGCGGGCGACGCGCTCGATGGAGACCTCGGCGAGGGGCACGCCCTCCTCCAGGAGCTTCATCACGCCTTCCAGGATGGCGTGTTCCACGGCCTCACTGCGCGGTCGGCCCCGCGCGGGTGTGACCGGTCGCGTCCGGCCGTCGGCAAGGCTCACTCGATCCGTCCTCTCGATGGGCTGCGGGAATTGTCCCGCAGCCTCCTCCTTCCCCCGTGGAACCGCACCGGTGCTCAGTCCGCTGCGGCGACCAACTCCGATTCCTTCTCGCCCTTCTGACCGGCCGGCGGCTTGCCCGGCAGGAACAGGGCGGTCACCACGGCGCCGATCAGCGCGACGCCCGTGCCGCACAGGGCGGTGATGTGCATGGCGTGCAGGAAGGCGTCGTTGGCGGGGGTGATCAGGGCCCTGCCCTGCGGGCCGAGCCTGGCGGCGACGCCGAGGGTGGCCTCGATGGACTCGCCGGCGGTGTCGCGCAGGCCGGCCGGCAGCGCGCCGAGCTTGCCCTCGATGCCGTTGCGGTACGCGGTGGCGAGCACCGAGCCGAGGACGGCGATGCCGAGGGCGCCGCCGACCTGGCGGAAGGTGTTGCTGAGCGCGGAGGCGGAGCCGGCCTTCTCGCGCGGCAGGGCCTGCATGATGACGACCGAGGTCGGCGTCATGATGTGCGCCATGCCGGTGCCCATGAGGAAGAAGACGACCTCCAGCAGCCAGATCGGGGTGTCCGCCTCGAAGGTGGCGAACACGGCCAGGGTGGCCGCGATCAGCAGCAGGCCCGCCGTGGTGGTGGCCTTGTTGCCGAACCGCTCGACCAGCAGCCGGGCGCGCGGTGCGAAGATCAGCTGGGCGAGGGCGAGCGGCAGCATCAGCACGCCGGACTCCAGCGGGGAGTAGCCGCGCACGCTCTGGGTGTAGAAGACGCCGAAGAACGTGACGCCCATCAGCGCGAAGAAGACCAGCGCGATGGCGCTCATGGCGGCCGAGAAGACCTTGTTCTTGAAGTAGGTGACGTCCAGCGACGGGTGGTCGCTGCGCTTCTCGTAGACCACGAACGCGGCCAGGACGAGGAGTCCGGCGACGATCGTGGCGAGCACCTTGGCGTCGGTGAAGTCGGCCAGCTCGCCGCCCTTGATGATGCCGTAGACCAGCAGCACCAGGCCGACGACGGAGAGGACCACGCCGATCGGGTCCAGGCGGCCGGGGCTGGGGTCGCGGGAGTCGGGCACCAGCCAGGTCATCAGCACCAGCGCGACGATCACGATCGGCACGTTGACGAAGAAGACCGAGCCCCACCAGAAGTGGTCGAGGAGCGCACCGCCGGTGATCGGGCCGATGGCGATGGCGAGGCCGACACCGCCGGCCCAGATGCCGATGGCCTTGGGCTGCTCGTCGCGCTCGAAGACGTTCATGAGCACGGCGAGGGTGGCGGGCATGACGAAGGCGGCGCCGAGCGCCATCAGCGCACGGAAGGCGATCAGCTGCCCCGGGGAGCCGGACTCGGCGGCGAGCGCGGAGCCGATGCCGAACACGGCGATGCCGCCGAGCAGCACCTTCTTGCGGCCGACACGGTCGCCGACGAGTCCGGCGGTGAACAGCAGGCCGGCGAAGACGAGGGTGTAGGCGTTGATCGCCCACTCGATCTCGCTCTGGGTGGCGCCGAGGCCGATCGGCGCGGGGGTGGAGATGGTCTTGATGGCGACGTTCAGGATGGAGTTGTCGAGCACCACGATCAGCAGGCTCAGCATCAACACGCCGAGGATCGCCCAGCGGCGCCGGTGCACCGCTTCCGGTATCCGGGAGGCAGGGACGGGACTTGTCATGCGTCCGAGCCTAGGACCATTTCGATACGGAACCGTCTCGTATCTTATTTTCTTTACCAAGGTCTTACACGATTCCGGCCATGGGCGGGGATCACAGGGCCCCCTCTGGTCGTGACTGGCACGAGGTGCCACCATGGAGAGGATCCGGGGACGCCGTGAGGGCGCCTCGAGATGACTGAAGGAGCCGTTGCCATGACGCAGCTTTCGGCTGCCCAGAACAAGCCTTCCGACGGCAGCAAGGCGCTGTACGGGGGGAAGGGCACTCGCCGCATCACCGTCCGCGACATCGCCCTCGCCAAGGAACGTGGCGAGAAGTGGCCCATGCTCACCGCCTACGACGCGATGACCGCGTCCGTCTTCGACGAGTCCGGGATCCCGGTGATCCTCGTCGGTGACTCGGCGGGCAACTGTCACCTCGGGTACGAGACCACCGTGCCCGTCACCCTCGACGAGATGACCATGCTCTCGGCCGCCGTCGTACGCGGCACGACCCGCTCGCTGATCGTCGGCGACCTGCCCTTCGGCTCCTACCAGGAGGGCCCGGTGCAGGCGCTGCGCTCGGCGACCCGGCTGGTGAAGGAGGCCGGCGTCGGGGCGGTCAAGCTGGAGGGCGGCGAGCGCTCGCACGAGCAGATCCGGCTGCTGGTGGAGTCCGGCATCCCGGTGATGGCCCACATCGGCCTGACCCCGCAGTCCGTCAACGCGATGGGCTACCGCGTGCAGGGCCGGGGCGAGGAGGCGGCGCAGCAGCTGCTGCGCGACGCCAAGGCCGTGCAGGACGCGGGCGCGTTCGCGGTCGTGCTGGAGCTGGTGCCGGCGGAGCTGGCCGCCGAGGTGACGCGCGTGCTGCACATCCCGACGGTGGGCATCGGCGCCGGTTCCGAGACGGACGCGCAGGTCCTCGTGTGGACCGACATGCTGGGGCTGACCTCCGGCCGGGTGCCGAAGTTCGTCAAGAAGTACGCGAACCTGCGCGAGGTCATGGGGAACGCGGTCAAGGAGTTCGCCGAGGACGTCGTCGGCGGCACGTTCCCGCTGGAGGAGCACTCCGTCCACTAGACCACTGCGGCAACACCGCCGGCAGCCCGTCGATCTTCCCCCGTCGACGGGCTGCCGCCTTTTCCGGGGCGGGTCCGCGGGCCCGTCCGCAACCCTGTCGGCGGGCTGTCGGTGGGGTGTCGGCCGGCTGTCGGCGGTTTGTCGGCGGGCCCTGGCACCGTCTTCGGCATGACGCGAATCGATGACAACCCCGCCGGCGAGCGCCCCGCCGTGACCGTACGGGGGCTGGTCAAGCACTACGGCGAGACCAAGGCGCTGGACGGAGTCGACCTGGACGTCCGGCAGGGCACCGTGATGGGTGTGCTCGGACCGAACGGCGCCGGCAAGACCACCCTCGTGCGCATCCTGTCCACCCTGATCACCCCCGACGCCGGAGAGGCCGTCGTGGCCGGCTACGACGTCGTACGCCAGCCCCGGCAGCTGCGCCGGGTGATAGGCCTGACCGGCCAGTACGCCTCCGTGGACGAGAAGCTGCCCGGCTGGGAGAACCTCTACCTGATCGGCCGGCTGCTGGACCTGTCCCGCAAGGACGCCCGGCTGCGCGCCGACGAACTGCTGGAGCGGTTCTCCCTCACCGAGGCCGCCAGGCGCCCGGCGAGCACGTACTCCGGCGGTATGCGGCGGCGGCTGGACCTCGCCGCCTCCATGATCGGCCGGCCCGCCGTGCTGTACCTGGACGAGCCGACCACCGGGCTCGACCCCCGCACCCGCAACGAGGTGTGGGACGAGGTGAAGGCGATGGTCGGCGACGGCGTCACCGTGCTGCTCACCACCCAGTACATGGAGGAGGCCGAGCAGCTCGCCTCCGAACTCACCGTCGTGGACCGCGGCAAGGTCATCGCCAAGGGCGGCATCGAGGAGCTGAAGGCCCGCGTCGGCGGCCGCACCCTCAGGGTGCGCCCGGTGGACCCGCTCCAGCTGCGGCCGCTCGCCGGGATGCTGGACGAGCTGGGCATCACCGGCCTCGCGACCACCACCGTGGACAACGAGACCGGGACGCTGCTGGTGCCGATCCTCAGCGACGAGCAACTGACCGCCGTGGTCGGCGCGGTCACCGCGCGCGGCATCACGCTCTCCTCCATCACCACCGAACTGCCCAGCCTGGACGAGGTGTTCCTGTCCCTCACCGGCCACCGCGCCAGTGCCCCGCAGGACGCCGCGCCCGCCGAAGACCGCCAGGAGGTCGCCGTATGAGCACCGCCACCCTGTCCCCGGCCGCCGCGGCCACCGCGAAGGCCGACACGCCGATCCCGCTGCGGGCCCATCTGCGGCACACCGGCGCGCTGATCCGCCGCAACCTGCTGTGGATCCGGCAGGACCCGGAGTCGATGTTCGACGCCATCCTGTTCCCGGTCGTCTTCACCCTGCTGTTCGTGTACGTCTTCGGCGGCTCCATCGGGCAGTCGCTGGGCGGCGGCCAGGAGCGGTACGTCCAGTACGTCATCCCCGGCCTCATGGCCATGATGGGCATGAACATGGCCCAGGGCGTGGGCACCGGCTTCAACCAGGACTTCAACTCCGGTGTCATGGACCGCTTCCGCTCGCTGCCCATCGGGCGCGGCTCCGTCCTCTTCGCGAAGATCGCGGTGGAGATGATGCGGATGCTGTTCGCGACCTGCGTGCTGATGCTGGTCGCCGTCCTCGTGGGCTACGACATCAAGCACTGGGCCGGTCTGCTGGCCTCGATCGGCCTGTCCGCGGTGTTCGGCTCGGCGCTGATGTGGGTGTTCCTGACCCTCGGCGTGATGATGAAGAGCGCGCAGTCGGTGCAGGCCATGGGCTTCCTCGTGCTGATGCCGCTCCAGTTCGGCTCGTCGATCTTCGCGCCGACCGCGTCGATGCCGGGCTGGCTCCAGTCGTTCACCGACTACAACCCGCTGTCCGCCCTGGCCGACACCGCGCGCGGACTGATGGAGGGCGGCCCGGTCGCCCACGACCTCTGGGTCACCCTCATCTGGTCGGTGGGACTCACCGCGGTCATGGCTCCGGTCGCGATCCACAAGTTCCGCACCAAGGCCTGACCGGCCGGGACGGTCAGATCAGGGCGGTGGCCTCCGCGAGGGAGAGGCCACCGCCCTCGGCGTACGCGGCCTCGTACGCGGGGCCGTCGAGTTCCTCCCGGATCCGGGCCTCGGTCATGTCGTACAGCCGGCGCTCGACCCCGGACAGCCCGTGGCCGGGCGGCAGGAAACGCTCGGCGGCGGCCAGGCAGCGGGCCGCGTCGGCGGCCCGGACGCCCCCGTCGACGCGGGCCAGGGCCATCGCGGCGATCGTGAGGCAGATGGAGTTCATGTGCGGGGTGATGGCCTCGGACAGCGGGTCGGTGGCGAGCCGGAGCGCCTTGCGCACCCGGGGCAGCGCCTCCTCGCTCCGGTCGTCGAGGGCGTCCAGCCAGGCCTCCTGACCGAGGATGATCGCGTCGAACACGACGAAGTGCGCGATCTTGAACTCCTCGCGCATCAACCGGAGTTGCTCCCGCCCTTCGTCGATCCGCCCGGTCAGGCCGAGCCAGCAGGCGAGGAACAACCGAGCGGCGGGCATCGCCTCGTTGTGGATGCTGTCCTGGCTGGCGATGACCTCGCGCAGCAGGCGCTCGCCGCGCTCCAGCTCGCCCGACTCCATGAGCACGCTGCCCAGGCGGGAGCGCAGCACGGCCATCTGGGCGCGCGCGCCGAGGCGTTCGGCGTGGTCGATGGCCTCCTGGTAGTCGGCGGCGGCCTCGCGGAAGGCACCCTTGCGTTCGCGGGCCTCCCCGCGGGCGGACAGCGCCTCCGCGGTGCCCCAGTCGTCGCCGAGGCGGCGGTACATCCGCAGGGCCTCGTCCGCGTCCCGGGTGGCGTCGCCGGCCCAGGCGGTGCGGTTGGCGAGGAGGTTGGCCCGCATCTGCAGGGCGCCGGCCAGCTCCCACTCGTAGCCCGCGGTGTCCCGGCAGGTCCGCACGGCGGCGTCGATGATGACCCGCAGCCGTTCCAGGCCGTTGGTCAGCATCTCGGCGAAGAACCACAGCATGCCCGGGGCCCGGCAGGTCTGCGGCAGGCCCGGCTCGTAGACCTGGGTGATGACGCGGAGCCTGGCCTTCGCCTCGGGGGTCTGCCAGGCCTCCATCTCGGTGTCCATCATGGCGAGATGGGCCAGGTGGACACCGCGCCGGGCCTCCAGCAGGACCTCGCCCTCGTAGGGCGGCGGGGTGTCGGTGACGCGCCGCCACACCGGGCGGGCGCGCCGGACGGGTTCGGTGAACGGGTCCGGGCCGAGCGGCATCACCTCCTTGCACCAGGCGCGCACTTCGAGGCGCTGGTCGCGCATCTGCCAGAACCACTGGAGGGACAGTGTCAGGCACAGCGCCTCCTGCTCGTCGCGCAGGGCGACGGCGTGCCGCAGGGCGGTGCGCAGGTTCTCGTACTCCGTCTGGATCCGGTCGATGGCGGTGCGCTGCTCGGGGCCGCGCAGCAACGGGTCGGTGGTGCGGGCGAGTTCGCGGTAGTACGTGAGGTGGGCGCGCTCGGCACCGGTGCGCTGCCCGGCCTCGTCGAGCCGTTCGGAGGCGTACTCGGCGACGGTCTCCAGGAGCCGGTAGCGCATCCCGCCCCGGGCCATGGGGGCGGCCACCACGAGGGACTTGTCGACCAGGGAGCCGAGCGCGTCCAGGGCGACCGGGCCGCACACGGCCTCGGCGGCGGCGAGGTCGCAGCCACCGGCGAAGACGGACAGCCGGGCGAGCACCTCGCGTTCGTCCGCGTCCAGCAGGTCCCAGGACCAGTCCACGACGGCGCGGAGGGTCTGCTGGCGGGGCAGCAGGGTGCGGCTGCCGGAGGTGAGGAGCCGGAAGCGGTCGTCGAGCCGGTCGGCTATCTGCCGGGGGGTGAGCATGCGGAAGCGGGCCGCCGCGAGTTCGATGGCGAGGGGCAGTCCGTCGAGGCGCCGGCAGATCTCGGCGCACGCCTCGGGGTCGTCCTCGACGAGGAATCCGGGCCGGGCAGCCGCTCCGCGCTCGGCGAGCAGCCGCAGCGCGACGGGCTCGGGCAGCGGCTCCACGGGGCGCACCAGCTCACCGGGTACCCCGAGGGGTTCGCGGCTGGTGGCGAGGACGGTCAGGTCGGGGCAGCGGGCCAGCAGCCGCTCGGTCAGCCGCGCGGCGGCCTCGACGACGTGCTCGCAGTTGTCGAGGATGATCAGCATCCGGCGGCGGGCGCAGTGCTCCACGAGCCGTTCGAGGGGGTCGTCGTGCCGGTCGGAGACGGCGCGCATGGTGTCGGCGCCCGCGCCGTGCAGCACGGTCTCGCGGGCGCCGATCGCGGTGAGCACGGCCTGCGCCACGGCCTCCGGATCGTCCACGGGCGCGAGCTCGGCCAGCCACACGCCGTCCCGGACGGTGTGCCGCACCGCCTCGGCGGCCTCCTGGGAGAGCCGGGTCTTCCCGGCGCCGCCGGGCCCGAGCAGGGTGACGAGGCGGGCCGCGGCGAGGTCGGCGCCGATGGCCTCGATGTCGGCTTCCCGGCCGACGAAGGAGGTGAGGCGGGCGGGCAGGTTGCCGGGCCGCGCACCCGGTGCCGCGGCCGGCTCGGGGGGCGTCTCGTTCAGCAACTCGGTGTGCAGCGCGCGCAGTTCGGGTCCGGGGTCGGAGCCGAGCCGGTCCGCGAGCAGCCGTCGTACGTCCTCGTAGCCGGCGAGTGCCTGGGCCGGGCGGCCGGCGTCCCGCAGGGCGCGCAGCCGCAGCGCCTGCAGCGGCTCGTCCAGCGGGTGGCCGTCGCACAGGGCGGTCAGCTCGGGCAGTGACTGTTCGGCCTGCCCGAGGGCGAGGGCGGCCGTGTGCCGGGCGCGCAGGGCGTCGAGGCGGCGGGTCTCCCAGCGGGCCGCCTCGGCGGTGTGGCCGGGCAGGTCGGCGAGGACCGGGCCCTGCCACAGGGCGAGGGCGTCGTCGAGGACGACGGCGGCCTTGGCGGGGTCGTCGTCGGCGAGGGCGCGCAGGCCGTCGCCGGTCAGCCGGTCGAAGCGGGTGAGGTCGACGTCGTCGGGCGCGGCGGTGAGCCGGTAGCCGCCGTCCACGGAGGCGACGGCGTCCGCGCCGAGGACCCGCCGCAGCCGGCCGACGAGCGCCTGGAGCGCGCCGCCGGCGTCGGCGGGCGGGTCGGTGTCCCACACCTCGTCGACCAGGACGGTGACCGGGACGGTCCGTCCGGCCCGCAGCGCGAGCACGCTCAGCAGGGCACGCAGACGTGCCCCGCCGACCGGGACGGGCGTGCCGTCGGGGCGGACGGCCTGGGTGGTGCCGAGCAGGCGATAGCGCACGGGGTCCATTGTCTCCGGAGCGGTCAGGGGCGGTCACCGGGTTCGACCGGCGTGGCGTCGGGTGCCGGCCGGGGGAGGTCCACGGATCCCGTGGCGTCGAGTGTGACGAGGGCGCCCACGGTACGGCGGACCCGGTACGGCACCTGCCGCGGCGGCGGCTCCTCGTCCTCCTCGAACCACGTGGGGCAGGCGTCGACGGGCTCCAGCGTCCGGCCGTCGGGGACCTCCTCCAGGCGGCGCCCGGCGGGCCGCAGGACCAGCGTGCCGGGTTCCGGCTCGGGGTGGTCGACGGCGAGCGGATCGTGCCGGGCCAGGAACTCCTGGTGCACCAGCTCGATGGCGTGCACGCGGCCGGTGGTCGCCCGGTCGGGGCCGCCGTGGTTCTCCACCCACGCCTCGGCGCCGTGCCCGGCGTTCCGGCGGCGGTCCCTCCTGCCGTAGGGCACCAGCCGCCACGCGACCTCGTCGCCCACCGCGAACGGTGTGCCGCAGCATTCCATCTGCCAGTCCTCGTAGAACACCCTCATCCGTGGCATCCCTTCACCTTCCAGGAACCGGGCGGCCACCGCGAGACGTTTTCCCCATGTGTCCGCGGCCGGTACGGTCGCAGTCCCCGATCGTCCCCGCCCGGACAGGAGCTCCCATGACCACCGCCACCACCCGCCACGGCGAGCGACGGGTCAGCCCCGTGTTCGTGGGGATCCTGGCCGTGACGGCGGTGACCGGCTGGGCCACGTGGACGGGGTTCGCCGCGCAGCCGGGCATCGCGGTGTTCCTGTTCGTGACCGCGGCCTGGATCGTCTCCCTGTGCCTGCACGAGTACGCGCACGCGCGCACGGCCCTGCACAGCGGGGACATCACGGTCGGCGCGAAGGGCTACCTCACGCTGAACCCGCTGAAGTACACGCACGCGCTGCTGAGCATCGTGCTGCCGGTGCTGTTCGTGATCATGGGCGGTATCGGTCTGCCGGGCGGTGCGGTGTTCATCGAGCGCGGCCGCATCCGGGGCCGCTGGCGGCACAGCCTGATCTCGGCGGCGGGCCCGCTGACGAACGTCCTGTTCGCGGTGGTGTGCACGGCGCCGTTCTGGCTGCACGCGCTGGACGGCGTCCCGCGCGAGTTCCGGTACGCGCTGGCGTTCCTCGCGCTGCTCCAGGTGACGGCGGCGATCCTGAACTTCCTGCCGGTCCCGGGCCTGGACGGCTACGGCGTGATCGAGCCGTGGCTCTCGTACCAGGTGAAGCGGCAGGTGGAGCCGTTCGCGCCGTTCGGTCTGCTGTTCGTGTTCGCGCTGCTGTGGGTGCCGTCGGTCAACAGCGCGTTCTTCGACGTGATCGACACGATCCTGCGCGGGCTGGGCATCGACGTGCTCGACCAGTACTGCGGGCAGGAGCTCTACCGCTTCTGGCAGGGCACCCCGGAGATCTGCACGCTCAGCGGGTGACCGAGCCGCCCTGCCCACCGGCCCGGCCCCGCTTCACGTAGTACCAGGTCATGTTGGACGACAGGCCCGCCAGCAGCACCCAGACGATCCCCAGCCAGCTGCCCTGGACGAACGAGACGACCGCCGCGGCCACGGCCAGGACGCAGACGGCGAGGGTGTAGAGGGCGATGCGGGGCATGGGGCTCGGCTCCTTGCGGGGGACACTGCTTCGACGACCAGTGTCCCCCATGCCCCCCGATGCCCCGCCCGTGGCTCACACGTCGGTGACGCGGAGCCCGGCGTGCGCCTTGTACCGGCGGTTGACGGAGATCAGGTTGGCCACCAGCGACTCGACCTGGTGGGCGTTGCGCAGCCGGCCCGCGAAGACGCCGCGCATGCCGGGGACGCGCCCGGCGAGCGCCTGCACGATCTCCACGTCGGCGCGCTCCTCGCCGAGCACCATCACGTCGGTGTCGATCCGCTCGATCTCCGGGTCCTGGAGCAGGACGGCCGACAGGTGGTGGAAGGCGGCGGCGACCCGCGAGTCCGGCAGCAGGGCCGCGGCCTGCTCGGCGGCGCTGCCCTCCTCCGGCTTGAGCGCGTAGGCGCCCTTCTTGTCGAAGCCGAGCGGGTTGACGCAGTCCACGACGAGCTTGCCGGCCAGCTCCTCGCGCAGCGACTTCAGGGTGTCGCCGTGGCCGTCCCACGGCACGGCGACGATCACGATGTCGCTGCGGCGCGCGGTCTCGGCGTTGTCGGCGCCCTCGACACCGTGGCCGAGCTCGTCGGCGGCGGCCCGGGCGCGCTCGGCGGCCCGGGAGCCGATGATCACCTTCTGGCCGGCCCGGGCGAGCCGGAACGCGAGGCCCTTGCCCTGCGGTCCGGTGCCGCCCAGCACGCCGACGACGTACCCGGAGACGTCGGGCAGGTCCCAGGGGTCCTTGGCGGGGGCCTTCTGTGCGCTGTCGCTAGAGGTCATGGGCCCGACTCTACGTCCGCGTCCGGGCCCGTACCGGGTCAGGTCAGCCGGTGCACGGGGACCCGGCGGAAGGTGATCGTCTCGTAGGCGCCGAAGTCTCCCGTCTCGTACAGGAGCCCGACCGTGTCCCGGTCGACGCGGACCAGGTCGGAGTAGGCGGCGGGCAGCCCGTCGACGGTGAGCGCCGGGCGCCAGGTGGTGCCGCCGTCGGTGGAGGCGCGCAGGGTCATCAGGGCGCGGGCGGCGGGGTCGGCCGGGCCGGAGAACAGCAGCAGGTCGGGGTCGCGGAGCTGGAGGACGGAGGCCTCGCAGACCGGGGCGGCGAGGCCGGCCTGCGGACGGAAGGGCTTGACGAGGGTCCTGCCGCCGTCCCGGGAGTGGGCGTCGGCGCGGTTGCCGGGCGCGGGAGAGTCGTTGCGGGTGTTGAAGTAGACACGGCCGTCGGGGAGTTCGGCGGCGGTGGTCTCGTTGACGTTGACGTAGCCGTCGGTGTTCTCGTCCAGGTAGCCGAGGTACCAGCTCGCGCCGCGGTCGTCGCTGAGCAGGCAGTGGCCGCTGTTGTACTTCGCCTCCGCGCCGGTGTCGGTGCCGGTGGGCGGCAGGGTGTGGTTGGCCGGGACGAGGACGCGGCCGGAACGCAGCTGGAGCGCGTGCCCGGGGGTGGTGGCGTACCAGCGCCAGCCGGGCTTCTTCACACGGGCGGTGATCTCCCTGGGCGCGGACCAGGTGACGCCGTCGTCGTCGCTGTGCCGCACCCAGACCCGGCGTCCGTCGGCGTCCTTCACCTGTCCGCGCAGGATGGCGGCCTCGGTGGCGCCGGCCGCGGCCCGGACGTGCACGAGCAGGACGCGGCCGGTGTCCAGGACGACCGGAGCGGGGTTGCCGGCGAGGTTCCGGCCGTTGCTCGCGGCGACCCGCAACGGGCCCCAGGTGCGGCCGCCGTCGGTGGAGCGCTTCAGCACGATGTCGATGTGCCCGTGGTCGGCGGCGGAGTCCACACGGCCCTCGCAGAAGGCGAGGAGGGTCCCGGCGCCGGTGGCGACGACCGCGGGGATGCGGAAGCTCGCGTATCCCTCGCGGCCCGCGCGGAAGGGGACGGTCACGTCGGTCATCGGACGGCTCCTCATAGGTACGGCAACGGTCCGTCCCCCATCCCCGGGTCGGGCGAATTCGGGGTGAACTCCGCGTCACGAATGGCCGGTTGCGGCAGTATGCGGTCACATGGACGCCGTACGGGTCGCGTTGCTGCGGGAAGTGCTGGCCGGAACCGAGTGGCTGGGCGCCACCCGGCGGTTCGCGGGGGTGCTGCGCGGATCGGTGGTCGCGCACGGCGGTGGGCTGCTGCTGGTGGGCACGCCCGACCACGAGCCCTGGCACCTGGCGGCGCACCTGGTGGACGAGGCGGCCTGGTCGGGCACGCCCGAGCTGGCGCCCACGCTCGTGCGCCAGCGCGCACGTCCGTCGGACCCCGCGCACCTGGCGGTCGGGCCGGGCCGGATCGCGGCGGCGCGGCGCGGGGAGACCCTGCTGGTCGTGGCACCCGAGGAGCCGGCCGCGCTGCTGGAGCGGGTGCACGACGCCCGGCGGGCCGGGGTGACGGTGCTGGCGCTGGGCGCGGGCGGCGGCGAGCTCGCGGCGATGGCGCACGACACGCTGGCCGTGCCGGAGGGCGCGGAACTGGACCTGGACACCGTGCAGCACCTGGTCAGCGCGGCGGCGGGCGAGAACGCGGGCTCCCCGCGGCCCGGCCGGGGCCTGCGCGACCGGCTGTCGCGGTTGGCGGAGATCCTGACGGCCCCGCCGCCCGCCCCCTGGTGACGGTCCCGGGCCCCGGTGCGGGGAAAAAGCGGTTGCCCGGCGGTCCCGGTCGGCCGAGCATGCACCGGTGACCCGAGCTCTCCTCCCCGATCTGTCCCCCTGGAAGGCCTCCGCGGACTTCCGGCGGCTCTGGAAGTCCGGGCTGATCAGCAATTTCGGCAGTTTCCTGACCTTCGTCGCGCTCCCCGTCCAGTTGAAGGAGCTCACGGGGTCCGCGGCGGCCGTGGGTGCGGTCGGCGCCGTGGAACTGCTGCCGCTCGTCGTGTGCGGGCTCTACGGCGGCGCGCTCGCCGACGCCCTCGACAAGCGCGGGCTCATCGTGTGGACGGAGCTGGGCCAGGGCCTGCTCAGCGCGGTCCTGCTGGTCAACGCCCTGCTCCCGGGGCCCGCGGTGTGGCCGCTGTACGCGGTCGCCGCGCTCTCCTCCGCGCTGGTCTCCGTCCAGCGCCCCGCCCTGGACTCGCTGTGGCCCCGGATCGTCGCCCACGACGACATGCCGGCCGCCGCCTCGCTGAACTCGCTGCGCTGGACCGTCGGCGGGGTCGCCGGACCGGCGCTCGCGGGTGTGGTCGTCGCCTACGCGGGCCTGGGCTGGGCGTACGCGGCCGATCTCCTGACGTTCGCCGTGTCGCTGGCGTTCATCCTGCGGATCGCGCCCTCCCCCGCCTCCCACGAGGCGGCGAAGCCGAATCTGCGGGCCGTCGCGGAGGGCGCCCGGTACGCGTGGAGCCGCAAGGAACTCCTCGGCACCTACGTCGTCGACCTGGCGGCGATGTTCCTGGCCATGCCGCTCGCCGTGCTGCCGTTCCTCGCCGACGAACTGCACGCCGAGTGGTCGCTCGGGCTGATGTACGCCGCCCTGCCGGCCGGGGCCCTGGTGGTCAGCCTGACCAGCGGCTGGACCTCACGGGTGCACCGGCACGGGCGCATGGTGGTGCTCTCGGCGGCCGGCTGGGGGCTGGCGGTCGCCGCGGCCGGGGTCTGCGGCAACGTCTGGCTCGTCCTGCTCCTCCTCACCGTGGGCGGCGGCTTCGACATGGTGAGCGGGGTCTTCCGGGCGGCCATGTGGAACCAGACGATCCCGGACGAGCTGCGCGGCCGGCTCGCCGGGATCGAACTGCTCTCGTACTCGGTCGGCCCGCAGCTGGGTCAGGTGCGGGCGGGTGGGCTCGCCGCCTGGGCCGGGGTGCGGGCGTCGGTGTGGTCCGGCGGACTGGCCTGCGCGGGCGTGATGGGCCTGCTGGCGCTCGGCCTGCCCGGCCTCATGTCCTACGACGCGCGGACCAACGCCCACGCCGTACGGATGCGCGAGCGGCGCGCCGCCGCCGAGGTGTGATCGGCGCCCGTCCGCCACCCCGGACGGGCGGGCGGACGGGCGGCCCGGGATCAGCTCTCGTCGGCGTTCCCCCCGGCGGAGGCGTCGTGCCACCGCGGGTCGTTCTCCCACTGCAGGTTGCGCTCGGCGGCGGTCTCCATCGCGTGCCGCGCCTCCTCCGGGCTGGTGTACGGCCCGAAGCGGTCCTTGCCCGGGCAGTCCGGGCCCTCCTCGACCTTCTTGTGCTCCAGGCAGTAGTACCACTCGCCCGGCTTGCCGGCGGTGCGCTTCTTGAACAGGGCCATGGACAGCTCCTCTCGCCACCGACATGTTCCCCCATGTCCGCTGGATAGACTCGCTGGCATGTCTGGCCAGTCGCTGCTCGTACCAGGGGAGCTGTCCCCCACCCGTTCCGTGCCCGGAAACATCCGCCGGCCCGAGTACGTCGGCAAGCCCGCGCCGACGCCGTACACCGGGCCGGAGGTGCAGACCCCGGAGACCGTGGAGGCCATGCGGACCGCGGGCCGCATCGCCGCGCGGGCGATGGAGGAGGCCGCCAGGATCATCGCGCCGGGCGTCACCACGGACCAGCTGGACAAGGTCGCCCACGACTACATGTGCGACCACGGGGCCTACCCGTCCACGCTCGGCTACCGCGGTTTCCCGAAGTCGCTGTGCACCTCGGTGAACGAGGTCATCTGCCACGGCATCCCGGACTCGACGGTCCTGCGGGACGGTGACATCGTCAACCTGGACGTGACCGCGTACATCGGCGGTGTGCACGGCGACAACAACGCCACCTATCTCGTCGGCGACGTGGACGACGAGTCCCGGCTGCTGGTGGAGCGCACCCGCGAGTCCCTCGACCGCGCGATCAAGGCCGTGAAGCCCGGCCGGCAGATCAACATCATCGGCCGGGTCATCGAGTCGTACGCCAAGCGTTTCGGTTACGGCGTCGTCCGTGACTTCACCGGTCACGGCATCAACTCGTCCTTCCACTCGGGGCTGATCGTCCCGCACTACGACAGCCCGCACGCCACGACGGTCATGCAGCCGGGCATGACGTTCACGATCGAGCCGATGCTCACCCTGGGCTCCTACGAGTACGACATGTGGGACGACGGCTGGACGGTCGTGACGAAGGACCGCAGGCGGACGGCCCAGTTCGAGCACACGCTGGTGGTGACGGAGACGGGCGCGGAGATCCTGACCCTCCCCTGACCCGACCCGGTCCCCGGCCCGGCCCGACCCGGGCGGAGCCCGCTCCCTGCCGGGGGCGGGCCTTCTCTTGTACGCTTTTACCGACACACTGTCGGCAAAGTTACCGACACGAGGTCGGGAACGATTGACTTAGGTAAGCCTTACCTTAGAGGATGTGCTCATGGACTCCTTCTCGTCCCTCATCCGCACCGCGTCGCACGCACAGCACGTGGAGGCGGAGAACTCGACGTTCATGAGCGACCTGCTGGGCGGCCGGCTCGGCGTGGACGCGTACGCCCGCTACACCGAGCAGCTCTGGTTCGTCTACGAGGCGCTGGAGAGCGCGGCCGAGCACCTGACGGCCGACGCGGTGGCCGGGCCGTTCGTCCGGCCGGAACTGCTGCGGCTGCCCGCGCTGGAGCGGGACCTGGCGCATCTGCGCGGCCCCGGGTGGCGGGCGGGCCTGAGCGCCCTGCCGGCGACGCGGGCGTACGCGGACCGGGTGCGCGAGTGCGCGGAGCGCTGGCCCGGCGGTTACGTCGCCCACCACTACACGCGCTACCTGGGCGACCTGTCGGGCGGTCAGATCATCCGTGACCGGGCGGAGAAGACCTGGGGGTTCGCCAGAAAGGGCGACGGCGTCCGCTTCTACGTCTTCGAGGAGATCGCCAACCCGGCGGCGTTCAAGCGCGGTTACCGGGAGCTGCTGGACGCGATAGGGGTGGACGACCTGGAGCGGCAGCGGGTCGTGGGCGAGTGCAGGCGGGCGTTCGCGCTGAACACCGCCGTCTTCCGGGCCCTGGGCGAGGAGTTCACGCTGTCCGCGTGAGCCGCCGTCCGGCCGGGAGCGACCGGGCCCCCCTCGGCGCGAAGGGCGCGTGGGAGGGGGGGCCGGGCCCGGGTCAGCGCAGGTAGTCGCTGCAGTGGGCGCCGCTCCAGGCCACGTGGTTGGTGGCGGAGGTGAGTTCGCCGGCGTACGGGCTGCAGACGGCGTCGTCGTCTTCCGGGGTGTCGAGGCCGGCGGCGCCGGCGGCCGTCGCGCCGGTGGCGGCAAGGGCGGCGGCGAGGACGGTCGCGGCCAGGACAGAACGGATGCGCATGGTGCTCCTCTCGGGGAGGCTATGTGGTCAAGCCCAGAGGTCCCCGTTCGACACGGCGCGCACACGCTGGTCCACCCGAACGGAGCCCCGCACGATCACCCGGGCGCCGGCGCCGGTCAGCGCTCCAGGTGGACCCGGCCGCCGACCTCGATCCAGCCGTGCGGCTGGGGAGCGGTGAGGATCTGCGAGCCCCTGCCCTGGGTGATGTTCAGCGCCCGGCCGAGCCGGTCGGTGAGCAGCAGGGCGGCGGCGCCGGTCGCCTCGTCCTCGTCGATGCCGTCGTCCCGGCCGGGGAAGGCGCGGGCGCGGACCCGGCCGGCCGCCTCGTCCTCCCAGGCCCAGGCGTAGAGCCACTCCCCCGGTGGCGGCACGTCGAGCGCGTCGACCTCGGCGGCGCTCGCGTACCGGCGCAGGGTGCGCGGCGGGGCCCACTCCGCGCGGGCCTCGATCCAGCTGAACTCGCCGTCGAGACGGGCCCCGACCACTCCCGCGGGGGTGACCAGTTCGGGCACGTCGAGCAGCCAGGCGGTGCCGACGCAGGGGTGACCGGCGAAGGGCAGGCGCAGCGTGGGGGTGTAGATGTCGATCAGCCCGCGCTCGGGGTCGTCCACGAACACGGTCTCGCTGAAGCCGAGCTTGGCGGCCAGCTCCTGCCGGTCCCCCCGCTCGGGCAGCACCGAGCCGTCGCGGACGACGCCCAGCTCGTTGCCGTAGCCGCCGTTCGGTCCGCAGAAGACGCGGAGTACGTCGTAGTCAGTCACCGGTGCATTCAAACATCGTGGCCCGCGGGCGCCGTGTCGGTGATTTTTCCGTGAGAGCTGAATCACCACCCGCATGGGTAGTGGTGAGGTAAGCCTCATGTAAGTTAGGGCAGCCTCACCGAATCAGATCCTCTTGGAGCCTGCATGCGAGCCGTCCGACTGACCGTCACCGCCGCCGTCACCACGGCCGCTCTGACCGCCCTCTCGGCCTGCACCGCCAAGAGCGACGCCAAGGACGGCGACGCCATCCAGGTCACCGCCGCGGACAGCAAGTGCGAGACCTCCAGCAAGACCGTGCCGGCCGGGCACGTCACGCTGAAGATAGAGAACAAGGGGTCCAAGGCCACCGAGGTCGAGATCGTCTTCCCCGACGACCGGATCGTCTCCGAGAAGGAGAACATCGGCCCCGGCACCAAGTACACGCTGACCGCCG
Organism: Streptomyces sp. NPDC015139; assembly: GCF_043079785.1. Taxonomy (NCBI): domain Bacteria; kingdom Bacillati; phylum Actinomycetota; class Actinomycetes; order Kitasatosporales; family Streptomycetaceae; genus Streptomyces; species Streptomyces sp. NPDC015139. The sequence goes on from NZ_JBIBUW010000003.1 coordinate 20,407, forward strand.
AGGTGAAGGCCGGTTCGTACAAGATCGCCTGCCGCCCCGGCATGAAGGGCCACGGCGTCCGGCAGAAGCTGACCGTGACCGGCTCCGGCAAGACCGCGAAGCGCGACCCCAAGCTCGACCAGGCCGTCGCCGGCTACCGCCAGTACGCCCAGGACCAGGCCGACCAGACCGTGCCGCTCGCCGAGAAGTTCGCCGAGGCGATCAAGGCCGGCGACCTGGAGGCCGCCAAGAAGGCCTACGCCCCCTCGCGTCTGGGCTGGGAGCGCACCGAGCCGGTCGCCGAGTCCTTCGGTGACATCGACCCGAAGACCGACACCCGCGCCGACGGCCTGGAGAAGGGCCAGAAGTGGACCGGCTGGCACCGGCTGGAGAAGGCCCTCTGGCAGGACAAGAAGATCGGCGCCGAGGAGAAGACCGTCGCCGACCAGCTCGTGACCGACCTCAAGGACTGGCAGAAGCGGGTCGGCAAGGCCGAGATCACCCCGACCTCCATGGCCAACGGTGCCAAGGAGCTGCTGGACGAGGTCGCCACCGGCAAGGTCACCGGCGAGGAGGACCGCTACTCGCACACCGACCTGGTCGACTTCAAGGGCAACGTCGAGGGCGCGCAGAAGGCCTACGAGCTGCTGAAGCCCGTCGTCGCCAAGAACGACCCGGCGCTGACCGGCGAGCTGGACAAGCAGTTCACGGCGCTGAACGGCCTGCTGGACAAGTACCGCGCGGACAAGACCTCGTACGACTTCGTCTCCTACGACAAGGTCACCGGGGCACAGCGCAAGGAGCTGCAGGACTCGGTGAACGCGCTCGCGGAGCCGCTGTCCAAGCTCGCCGCGGCGGTCGTGAAGTAACCGGGTCAGGGAGGGCGAAGCGATGACGGAGAACCAGGGCGGCAGCCCTTCGCGCCGGGCACTGCTCGGCTGGGGCGGGGCCGGGCTCGCGCTCGGCGCCGCCGTGGCCGGCGGTGCGGTCGCGATGGCCGAAGCCGGCAACGACATGGACCCGGCGGCGGCCGAGGCCGGCGGCGCGGTGGAGTTCCACGGCGCCCACCAGGCGGGCATCGCCACCCCCGTCCAGGACCGGCTGCACTTCGCCACGTTCGACGTGAAGACCGACGACCGCGACGCCTTCGTCCAGCTGCTGAAGGACTGGACGGCGGCGGCCCGGCGGATGACCGCGGGCAAGGCGGTCGGCGACGGCGCCTACGGCGGGCTCGCCGAGGCGCCCCCGGACGACACCGGCGAGGCCCTGGGCCTCAAGCCCAGCCGGCTGACCCTCACCATCGGCTTCGGGCCCTCCTTCTTCGAGAAGTTCGGTCTGCACGACCGGCGCCCCGAGGCCCTGGTGGACCTGCCGCAGTTCCCCGGCGACAACCTGGACAGGTCCCGCACCGGCGGCGACCTGTGCGTCCAGGCCTGCGCCGACGACCCGCAGGTCGCCGTGCACGCCATCCGCAACCTCGCCCGCATCGGCTTCGGCAAGGTCGCCGTCCGCTGGTCGCAGCTGGGCTTCGGCAAGACCTCCTCGACCACCCCCGACGCGCAGACCCCGCGCAACCTGATGGGCTTCAAGGACGGCACCCGCAACATCGCGGGCACCGAGACCGACCGGCTCAAGAAGTTCGTGTGGGTCGGCGAGGGTGACGGCGCGGACTGGATGACCGGCGGCTCGTACCTGGTCGCCCGCCGTATCCGGATGAACATCGAGACCTGGGACCGCACCTCGCTGCAGGAGCAGGAGGACGTCTTCGGGCGGGACAAGCGCGAGGGCGCCGCCGTCGGCAAGGCCAAGGAGCACGACGAGCCGTTCCTGAAGGCGATGAAGCCGGACGCGCACGTGCGGCTCGCCCACCCCGACTCCAACGACGGGGCCACGATCCTGCGCCGGGGCTACTCCTTCACCGACGGCACCGACGGCCTCGGCCGGCTCGACGCGGGCCTGTTCTTCCTCGCCTACCAGCGCGACGTGCGCAAGGGCTTCATCCCCGTGCAGCGCAGGCTGTCGGCGACGGACGCGCTCAACGAGTACATCCAGCACGTGGGTTCGGCGGTCTTCGCGGTTCCCCCCGGCGTCCGGGACTCCGGCGACTGGTGGGGCCGCACGCTGTTCTCGAAGGAGGCGTAGCCCGTGTTCTCCAACTACCTGATCGGTCTGCGCGAGGGGCTGGAGGCCTCGCTCGTCGTCTGCATCCTGATCGCCTATCTGGTCAAGACCGGCCGCAAGGACGCCCTGCGGCCGATCTGGATCGGCATCGGCATCGCGATCGCCATCGCGATGGGCTTCGGCTGCGCCCTCGAATTCGGCTCGCAGGAACTGACGTTCCAGGCGCAGGAGGCGCTCGGCGGCTCGCTGTCCGTGATCGCCGTCGGCCTGGTGACCTGGATGGTGTTCTGGATGCGGCGCACCGCCCGGCACCTGAAGTCGGAGCTGCACGGCAAGCTGGACGCGGCCCTCGCCATGGGGACGGGCGCGCTCGTCGCCACCGCGTTCCTCGCCGTCGGCCGGGAGGGCCTGGAGACCGCCCTGTTCGTGTGGGCGTCGGTGCACGCGGCCTCCGACGGCACCCCGCGCCCGCTGGTCGGCGTGGCCCTCGGCCTCGCCACCGCGGTGCTCCTCGGCTGGCTGTTCTACCGCGGCGCCCTGAAGATCAACCTGGCCAAGTTCTTCACCTGGACCGGCGCCATGCTGGTCGTGGTCGCCGCGGGCGTGCTGGCGTACGGCTTCCACGACCTCCAGGAGGCCGGCTGGATCCCGGGCATCAACAAGCTGGCCTTCGACATCAGCGGCACGATCCCGCCGGACAGCTGGTACGGCACACTGCTCAAGGGCGTCCTCAACTTCCAGCCCGACCCGACCGTCGTCCAGGTCACGGTGTGGCTGCTGTACCTGGTCCCGACGCTCGCGATCTTCTTCGCCCCGGTAGGGTTCGCCTCCGGGAAGGGGAAGGTGAAGGAGCCCGATGACCAGGGAACGCAGCCGTCGACGGCTTCGCAGGCGTAGCCGGAACGCACTCATAGCGGCCTCGCTGACCGCTTTGTCGCTGACGGCGAGTGGATGTGTCGTGGTGCACGGGGAGCGGGTGAGGCTTCCCGCCGCCACCCGCGCCGAGGCCGCCAAGGCGCTCGCCGCTTTCACCGACGCCTACAACAAGGCCGACAAGGCCTACGACAGCTCCCTGGACGCGCCCTACGTCACCGGCCCCCTGGCCGACATCGACGCCGCGCGGCTCAAGGCGGGCCACGCCAACAGCCCTTCGGGCAACGCGAACCACACGCCGCTGAAACTGACCGACGCGAAGTTCACGATTCCCCGGAAGGCCGGCTGGCCCCGCTGGTTCGTCGCCGACGCCCGCGGCAACAAGGGCGGCGACTTCCGCTGGTTGCTGGTGTTCACCCGGGACGGCCTCGGCGAGCGCTGGCGGGTGGCGTATCTGACGCTGGCCGCACCCGGTTCCGTGCCGAAGTTCACGACGGACGGGGACGGCTGGGCCGAGGCCGTGCCGGCGGACGCCGCGCGGCTGGCCGTCCCGCCGCAGGAATTGAGCCGGACGTACACGGCGTTCCTGCAGACCGGCGGGAAGGGTTTCGCGGACGGCCGCAACACCAGCGGACTGCGCGCGGACCGCAGGAAGGCGGCCAAGAGGCCCGGCCTGGTACGGCAGTTCATCGACGAGCCGCTCACCCACGGCGCCTACGCGCCGCTCGCGCTGCGCACCGCGGACGGCGGGGCGCTGGTGTTCTTCAGCACCCACCACTACGAGAAGCAGACCGCCGCCGCGGGGGCCGCGGTGCCCGCCCCGAACAAGGACGTGCGAGCCCTGACCAAGGGCGAGGTGAAGCAGTCCCTGACGCTGGAGTCCATCGCCAACCAGGTCGCCGTGGACCCGGTCGGCAGCGCTCCGGTGCAGGTGCTGGGGCGGGTGCAGGGGCTGACGGCCGCCGAGGGCGAGTGACCCGGCGGCCGTGCCTCAGTGGCGCAGCGGCCAGGCCGCGCCCGGCTGGTCGGCAGCCGCGCCGGCGTACCGGGCGCCGACGTCGGTGAGCACCTCCAGCAGGCTCAGCGGGTCGGGCAGCGGATGCTCCGGACCGCGCACCCAGCGCACCTCCCGGTCGTCACCGGGCAGCCGCGCGGGCGGTACGAGGACGTAGGAGCCGCGGCAGTGCCAGCGCAGCCCGGGGTGCTCGTCCATGGTCTCCGGGTGGCAGTCCAGCTCGCAGGGCCACCACTCGTCCTCGTCCTCGGGGGTGCCGCGGGTGAGGGTGAAGAACAGCATGCGGCCGTCGTCGCTCTCGGCGACCGGGCCGACCTCGACACCGGCGCCCAGCAGCCGCTCCAGGGCCTCGCGGCCGGCCTCCAGGGGGACGTCCAGGACGTCGTGCACCATGCCGGTGGCGGTGATGAAGTTGGCCTGCGGCTGGTGCCGGGCCCAGCGCTCGATCTGGCCGCGGTCGGTCGTGGACTGGGTCTGCCAGGCGAACGACACCGGGTGCCGGGCCGGGGTGGGGCAGCCTACGCGGTCGCAGGAGCAGCGGTAGCCCGGTGCGGGGTACGCGGCGGGCGCCAGGGGCAGTCCCGCCGCCGCAGCGGCGAGCAGCAGGGCCTCACGGCCGCCGTCGCCGGTGGCGTCGTCCTTCGTGCGCCGGCCGAGCAGCCACTGGGAGAGTCTGCCCTGCCGGCCGGGCCGGCCGCCGAACGTCGCGCTCATCTATCCCCTCGGTCTCGTCGTCGCCTCGCTGGTGTGCGGACAGCATGCCTCATGGTCCCACCTTTGTGTGCTTCGGGGGGTGGGTGGGCGGATAAGGGGGATGCGGGCGAGACGTGCCTCACAGGGCGGTGGGAGAGGTCAGCGCGCCGCGATGCCGTGCAGGGCGTACTCGACCAGGGTGTCCGTGTAGGCGTGGGTGATGGGCCCGGTGCGCTGCAGCCAGCGCTGCGCGAGGGGCGAGACGAACAGCTCCAGTGCGATCCGGGGATCGACGTCGGCCCGTACCTGCCCCGCGTCCCGGGCGGAGCGCAGCCGGGCGACGTACAGCTGGAGCTGGGGTTCGAGGAGCCGGGCCACGTACTCGCGGCCGAGCTGCTCGTTGACGAGCCCCTCGGCGGCCAGCGCACGCGCCGGGGTGTCGAAGCGGGGGTCGAGGAGCTCGTCCACCGTGGCCCGCAGCACCGCCTTGAGGTCGGCGGCGAGGTCACCGGTGTCCGGGACGGCGTCCGCGTCCTGGCCCGCCGCCCGTGCCGCCTGCTCGCCGAGGTCCAGGAACGCCTCCAGCAGCACGTCCGCCTTCGAGGCCCACCAGCGGTAGATGGTCTGCTTGCCGACGCCGGCCCGGGCGGCGATGCCCTCGACGGTGGTCCTGGGGTAGCCGACCTCGCCGACCAGGGCGAGGGCGGCGGCGTAGATCGCCCGGCGGGACTTCTCGCTGCGGCGGGTGGCGTCGGGGGCGGGCTTCTTGACCATGGGGTCGAAAGTAACAAGGAGCCGGGAGGGTCTACGACGCGGAACCGGCGGGCGGCCAGGCGTCGCCCCACTCGGCGTCCCGGGCCGCCTTGTACAGGTCCCCGTGGCGTTTGGTGACCGTGGCACGGCGCAGCTGTTCCTCGGCCTCGCACAGGTCGAGCAGCACCTGGCCCTTGCGGATCTGCGGGCGCCGGACCACCCGGGCGGGGGCAGGCTCGGCGGGCAGCCGGGTCGCGGCGACGTAGGAGAACTTCTCGTCCTCGTAGGCCAGCGAGCCGCCCTTGACCTGGCGGTGCAGGGAGGAGCGGCCGACCCGGGCGGAGAAGTGGCACCAGTCCCGGCCGGGCTCGATCGGGCAGGCGGCGCTGTGCGGGCAGGGGGCGGCGATCCGGAACCCGGCCTGGATCAGCCGGTCGCGGGCCTCGATCACGCGGGCGTACCCGGCGGGGGTGCCCGCCTCGACGATCACGACGGACTGCGCGGCGCCGGCGGCGGCGTCGACGAGGGCGGTGCGGTCGGCGGCGGACAGCTCGTTGAGGACGTACGACACGGTGACCAGGTCGGCGGGGTCCAGGGTGAGGCCGGCGCCGATGCGGGCGCGCTGCCAGCGGGCGTTCCCCAGGGCCGGGTTGGCGGCGGCGATCTCCCGGCCGAGGGCGAGCGCGGGCTCGGCCCAGTCCAGCACGGTGACGTCACGCTCGCCGGGCCAGGTGGCGGCGACGGCCCAGGTGGCGGCGCCGGTGCCGCCGCCGACGTCGAGGTGGCTTCCGGGTGTCCCGCCCGGCACCGTGTCCGCGAACGCGGCCAGCGCCGAGCGCACCGCCTCGAAGGTGGCGGGCATCCGGTAGGCGGCGTACGCGGCCACGTCGGCGCGGTCGCGCAGGATCGGCGCGTCGGTGGGGGTGTCGCCCCGGTAGTTGGCGATCAGCCGTTCCACGGCGGCGGCCACCTCCTTGGACGGCAGACCGTCGAGCAGCTCGGCCAGTGCGGTGCGGAGGGGGTCGTTCACCCGGCGATTCTAGGTCCTGCCGGGGGTCGCGTTCCCCGGCCCGGGCATCCGCCCGCCCCGGTGCGGACGGCGGACGGGGCGCGTGGTTCACGGGCCGCTCGCGCCGCACGGCGGCTTGGCGATCACCGCCCTCGCCAGCCGCGTGGCCAGCGCCGCCCGCGGCCCGCTGTCCGCCGGCCGGCGTCTGGGGTGGACGGTGTTGGCCAGCAGCACCAGGAACGTGTCGGTCTCCGGGTCCAGGACCAGGGAGGTGCCGGTGAAGCCGGTGTGGCCGGCCGCGCCCCGGCCGGCGAGCTCCCCCATGAACCACGGCTGGTCCACGGCGAAGCCCAGCCCCGGCGGGGTGAGGAGCAGCTCCACGAAGTCGGGGCCGAGGATGCGGGCGGGGCCGTAGGAGCCGCCCGCGAGCAGGGCCCGGCAGAACACGGCCAGGTCGCGGGCGGTGGAGAACAGCCCGGCGTGCCCGGCGACCCCGCCGAGCGCCCAGGCGTTCTCGTCGTGGACGACACCCCGCAGCATGCCCCGGTCGGCCTTGGCCCACGGGGTGCGCTGGTCCTCGGTGGCCGCCGCGCCCGGGCAGGGCCCGAAGGTGGTGGCGGTCATGCCGAGGGGCCGGGTGATGCCGTCCTGGATCAGGACGTCGAGGGCGCGGCCGGTGATGCGCTCCAGGACGAACTGGAGCAGGAGCATGTTCAGGTCGGAGTACAGGTAGGTGCCCGGTCGCGCGGACGGTGCCTCCGCGCGCAGCATGTCCAGCCTGGCCCCGTCGTCCGCGCCGTCGTACAGCGGGAGTTCGGGGCACAGCCCGGAGGTGTGGGTGAGCAGCTGCCGGACGGTGACGCCGTGGGCGGCGGCGGCCCGGAAGTCGGGCAGGTAGTCGCCGACCCGGGCGTCCATGCCGAGCGTGCCGCGCTCGATCTGCTGCACGGCGGCGACGGACGTGAAGAGTTTGGTGAGGGAGGCCAGGTCGAAGGGCGTGCCGACGGTGACGGGGACCCGGGCGGCGGCCGGCAGTTCGACGCCGGTGTCGGTCTCGGGGTCGTAGGCGGAGTAGCGGACCGCCCAGCCCGCGGCCTCGGCCACGGCGATCACGGGGCCGCGGCCGGCCAGCACGACGGCGCCGGCCGCCCAGGGGCGCTCTCCGGAGGTGAGGGCGTGCGCCTCGCCGACCAGGTGCCCGAGTTCCACGGGATCGAGCCCGGCCCGTTCCGCTGTGTCGGCGCGCAGTCTCGGTGCGCTCAGTTCTCGTCTCCCTCCGACCCCGCACGGGTGTTCCCACGCGTGCCCCAGGGACGGCACATTCCCACGAAGCAGGCCGCCGCGACCAGTGCTCCCGAAAGCTGGACCACCGCCATGGGTACGGCGGTGTGCTCACCGGCCACGCCGACGAGGGGGGAGGCGACCGCGCCGACGAGGAAGGAGGAGGTGCCGAGCAGCGCGGAGGCGGAGCCGGCGGCGTGCCGGGTGCGCAGCAGGGCGAGGGACTGGGCGTTGGGCAGGGTGATGCCCATCGCGGACATCAGGACGAAGAGCGCGGTGGCGACGGGGACCAGGCCGGCCCGCCCGAAGACACCGGCGGACATCAGCAGCAGGGCGGTCGCGGCCAGCACGATCACCGTGAGGCCGACGGCGAGCACCTTGTCCAGGCTGACCCGGCCGACCAGCACCTTGCCGTTGATCTGCCCGGCGATCACCAGGCCGACCGAGTTGAGGCCGAACAGCAGGCTGAAGGTCTGCGGGGAGGCGCCGTAGATCTCCTGGATCACGAACGGGGAGGCGCTTATGTAGGCGAACAGGGCGGCGAAGGCGAAGCCGCCGGCGAGCATGTAGCCGGTGAAGGGCAGGTCGGCGAGCAGGGTGCGCATGGCGCGCAGGGCCTCCCCCACTCCCCCGCGGTGGCGTTCGCCGGGCGGCAGCGTCTCGGGCAGCCGCAGCCGGACCAGTACCGCGAGCAGCACCCCGACCACGGTGAGGACGACGAACACGCCCCGCCAGTCGGTCACCCGCAGGATCTGGCCGCCGATCAGCGGGGCCACGATCGGCGCGGCCCCGGAGATCAGCATCAGGGTGGAGAAGAAGCGTGCCATGGCCGCGCCGTCGTGGAGATCGCGTACGACGGCCCGCGCTATGACGATGCCGGCCGCACCGGCGAGGCCCTGGGCCAGCCGGAACGCGACCAGCGTCTCGACGTTCGGGGCGAGGGCGCACAGCGCGGTGGCGAGGACGTAGACGGCGAGGCCGGTGAGCAGCGGGCGGCGGCGGCCCCAGCGGTCGCTCATCGGGCCGACGACGAGCTGCCCGAGCGCCATGCCGGCCAGGCAGGCGGTGAGGGTGAGCTGGACGGTGGCGGCGGGCGCGTGCAGGGAGCGGGTGACCTCCGGCAGCGACGGGAGGTACATGTCCATCGCGAGCGGGGGTGTCGCGGTGAGTCCGCCGAGGACCAGGGTGACGAGCAGACCGGTGCGGCGGGTGGTGGTGGCCGGCCGCGGTGCGGGGGTGGGTGGGTGCTCCGTCTCCGGCGTGGGTGCCGCCGCGTGCTCGGGCATCTGCCCCTCCCTCTCCGAGGTGTCCGGAACGATGGGCACCTATGCTCTCAGCTCGCACACACTGACGAGGCACACAGGAGTGGGGGCGGGGCCATGCTGGAGCGGAGCGTGCGCTGGGGGATCCTGGCGACGGGCGGGATCGCGGCGGCGTTCGCGGCGGACCTGGTGGATCTGCCGGACGCGGAGATCGTGGCGGTGGCCTCGCGCAGCCGGGAGTCGGCGGAGGCGTTCGCGGACCGGTTCGGGGTCGCCCGGGCGTACGGCGACTGGGCGTCCCTCGCCGCGGACGGGGACATCGACGTGGTGTACGTCGCCACCCCGCACGTGGCGCACCGGGCGGCGGCCGGGCTCTGCCTGGAGGCCGGGCGGAACGTGCTGTGCGAGAAGCCGTTCACGCTGAACCTGCGCGAGGCGGAGGAACTCGCCGCGCTGGCGCGGGAGCACGACCGCTTCCTGATGGAGGCGATGTGGATGTACTGCCATCCGCTGGTGCGGCGGCTGAAGGCGCTGGTGGACGACGGGGCGATCGGCGAGGTGCGCACCGTGCAGGCGGACTTCGGGCTGGCGGGGCCCTTCCCTCCGGCCCACCGGCTGCGGGACCTGGCGCTGGGGGGCGGGGCACTGCTGGATCTCGGCGTGTACCCGGTGTCGTTCGCGCAGTTGCTGCTGGGCGAGCCGGACGCGGTGACGGCGAGCGCGGTGCTGTCGGCGGAGGGCGTCGACCTGCAGACCGGTGCGCTGCTGTCCTGGGAGAGCGGCGCGCTGGCCACGCTGCACTGCTCGATCACCGGCGGTACGGGGGTCACGGCGTCGGTGACCGGCTCCCGGGGCCGGATCGACGTGCCGTCCGGCTTCTTCCATCCCGACCGCTTCGTACTGCACCGGGACGGCCGGGAGCCGGAGGAGTTCACCGCCGATCCGGCCGACGGGCCGCGCACCAGCCTGCGGCACGAGGCGAGGGAGGTCATGCGGGCTCTGCGGGCGGGTGAGAAGGAGTCCCCGCTGGTGCCGCTGGAGGGCACGCTGGCCGTGCTGCGGACGCTGGACGCGGTGCGGGAGCGGATCGGGGTGCGCTACCCGGGGGAAGCGGTGGCGGCCGTCCTGTCGTGAGGGGGGCGCCGGACGACCGTCGCCGTCGGTGAGCCGCCCACCGTCCATCCGTATGGCGGACGCCTGATTCCGCATGGCGGACTCGGCGCCTACGCTGCGGTGCCATGACTGACAGGCAATCGAAGATCGCGGTGGTGACCGGCGCCGGTTCGGGCATCGGGCGGGCCGTCGCCGTGGAACTGCTGCGCGCCGGCTGGTCGGTGGCCCTGGCCGGCCGGCGCACCGAGCCGCTGGCGGAGACGGCCGCGTCGGCACCCGGGGGCGCCTCGCTCGCCGTGCGCACGGACGTGTCCCGGCCCGAGGACGTGGAGGCGCTGTTCACGGCCACCGTGGAGCGGTTCGGGCGGGTGGATCTGCTGTTCAACAACGCGGGGACCTTCGGGCCGGGCGGGGTCCCGGTCGAGGACCTCCCCTACGAGGCCTGGCGACACGTCGTGGACACCAACCTCAACGGCGCGTTCCTGTGCGCGCAGGCGGCGTACCGGCGGATGAAGGAGCAGGACCCGCGGGGCGGCCGGATCATCAACAACGGTTCCGTCTCCGCCCACACACCGCGCCCCCACTCGGTCGCCTACACCGCGACCAAGCACGCGCTGACCGGGCTGACCAAGTCGCTGTCGCTGGACGGGAGGCCGTACGGCATCGCGGTCGGCCAGATCGACATCGGCAACGCCGCCACCGACATGACGGCCCGGATGCAGACCGGCGCGCTCCAGGCGAACGGGCGGACGGCACCCGAACCCGTGATGGACGTGGCCGACGTGGCGCGCACCGTGCGGCACATGGCGGAGCTGCCGCTGGAGGCGAACGTGCAGTTCGCGACGGTTCTGGCGACGGCGATGCCCTACATCGGGCGGGGCTGAGCCCACTTACACAAACGGAGTTTCAACATCCGCGGTATTGCGGCCGGTCGACCACATATGCTCAACTTTCCTCCACAAGAGCTTCACACTTGGAGCACGAGCATTCCGTGGCCACACCGAGGGGGGAAGGCGGCGGTCGTTCCACCGGGCCGGAGTTGGGGGTGGACCTCGCAAGGGACAGCGGGGTACACACCGGCCGGTGGAACGGCCGCCGCGAAAATCACCGGCGGTGCCTGCCCCCGCCCTCCTCGACGTCGGGCGCCGGCTCCGGAGCCGGCGCGACCGCCCCGGCCGCTCTGCGGCGTCGGCGCAGGGCCCAGACGCCGGCCCCCAGCAGCGCGAACGTTCCCGCCGCGCCCTCGGCGAGATGCAGGGGTGAGTCCTTGCCGGACGCCGAACCGGGGGCTCCGGCCGCCGCCCGGACCGTCCTGTGCCGTGGTGCCGGGCTCGCGCTCGCGCCGCCCTCGCTGAGCGGATCGACCAGCGCGCCGACGGCCCGTGCCGAACGCCCGTGACCGAAGCCCCAGTCGAGCAGCGCGGCCGTCTGCTCGTACACGCCGTTGCCGCCGGCGTCCGGGTGCATGACCGTGACCAGCAGCGTGCGCCCGCCGCGCGTGGCCGCGCCGGTGAAGGTGTTGCCGGCGTGGCTGGTGTAGCCGTTCTTGACGCCGATGAGGCCGTCGTACGTCTTCAGGCCCCACGCCCCCGTCAGCAGGCGGTCGGTGTTCTGGATCTGGAAGGTCTTCTTGCCGCCCGCCGGGAAGTCGGCCGTCCGCGTGCCGCAGTAGGCGCGGAAGTCGTCGTTCCTGAGGCCGTGGCGGGCGAACAGGGTGAGGTCGTAGGCCGAGGAGAGCTGGCCCTTGTGGTCGAAGCCGTCGGGGCTGACCACATGGGTGTCCAGGGCCTGCAGGTCCTCGGCCCTGGCCTGCATCTCGGCGACCGTCTTGGCGACGCCGCCGTTCATGTGGGAGAGCACGTGCACGGCGTCGTTGCCGGAGCGCAGGAACACGCCCTGCCACAACTGCTCGACGCTGTAGGTGATGCCGGGCTTGATGCCGACGAGGCTGGAACCGGCCGGGATGTCGGCCAGATCGGCGTCCGTGACCTTGTACCGCCCGTTGCGGTCGAACTTCTTCAGCACGGTGTCGGCGAACAGCATCTTCAGCGTGGACGCGGGTGCGAGGCGCCGGTGCGCGTTGAACGAGGCGAGGATCTCCCCGCTCGCGCAGTCGGCGATCATCCAGGAGCGGGCGGTGAGCTTCTTGGGCAGTCCGGTGGCACCGCGCACCTGCACACCGGCGCGGGCCAGACGGTCGCCGCCGACGACCGTCGCCGCGGCGGCCTCGGTGGCCGTGGACAGAGGAAGGGCGGCGGCCGTCAGTCCGAGGACGGCACGTCGACTGAGCCGGGAACTTTCACGCACCCCGGGACCGTACACCGCGTCGAGCAGGGGCTTCGCGCCCCGGGGCCGGTACGGCTCGGAATTTGCCGCGTTATGAAAATCCCATGAGTTACCCCGGTTTCTCGGCCCTTACACATCTTTTACCCAGGGCCCCTCAAAGGTTCCTCCCTAGTTTGTGGCCGCGCCCACAGCGGGCGCCAAGAACCTTCGAGGAAGGGGATGTTCGGCATCTATCTCAAGCGCGAGCTCAGCCGGCGCAAGAAGGCCGCGCTGGTCGTCGCGATGGGTCTGGCGCTCGGAATCGCGCTGGTCATCACCGTCAACTCGGTGTCGGCCGGCATGACGCAGGCACAGGACAAGGTCCTGAAATCGCTCTACGGCCTCGGCACGGACATGACCGTCACCAAGGCGCGGTCCGCCCCGAAGGCGGGCGCTTCGCAGGGCCCGAACTTCCGGTTCGACGCCAGGTCGAGCGTAACGAGCAGCCAGAGCTCGGACCGGGTGACGACCCAGGGCGGTCAGGCCCTGAAGTCCTCGCTCGTCGAGCGGGTCGGCGCGCAGAAGGGCGTGTCGGCGGCGGTCGGCGCCCTCTCCCTCGACGTCACCAAGGTCGACGGGTCCTTCACCCAGGGCAAGGCCCGGTCGTCCGGCACCGCCGGCGGACAGGGCGGCCCCGGAGGCGGCGGCGGACAGCCCCAGGTGCAGGGCGGCGGCGCCGACTTCGACGTCAACAGCTACTCGGTGGCCGGCGTCGACGTCACCGACCAGGCCCTCGGACCCCTGGCCGCCATGAAGATCACCGCCGGCCGGACCTTCACCGCGGCGCAGACGAACGCCCGGGCCGCGGTGGTCGCCCGCTCCTACGCCAAGGAGAAGAAGTACGAGGTCGGATCGGTCCTCACGATCTCCGGCCGAAAGTACACGGTCATCGGCATCGCCACCCCCGACAGCGGCGATTCCACCACCGACGTCTACCTGCCCCTGAAGCAGGCGCAGTCGCTCGGCGACACCGGGAGCAAGGTCACCACGATCTATGTCAGGGCGACCGGCTCCCGGGAGATCGCGGCGGTCAAGAAGCGGATCCAGGCGAACATCTCGGGTACGACCGTCACCACCTCCGCCGATCTGGCCTCCACGGTCTCCGGTTCACTGTCCACGGCGTCGAACCTCGCCACGAGCGTCGGCACGTGGCTGTCCGTCACCGTCCTCGCCGCCGCCTTCCTGGTGGCCGCCCTGCTCACCTCCGCGGCCGTGTCCCGGCGGGTGCGGGAGTTCGGCACGCTGAAGGCGCTCGGCTGGCCGAGCGGTCGGGTGACCCGCCAGGTCGTCGGCGAGTCCATGGTCAACGGCCTCGTCGGCGGCGGCCTCGGCATCGTCCTGGGTTTGGCGGCGGCCCGGGCGGTCACCGCGGCCGCCCCGAAACTGACCGCGCAGCTCGCCGGCACGGGCGGCGGCCCGGGCGCGGCCGGGCCCGGCGGGGGCGGCCCCGGACGGCAGACCACGAGCACGCTCGAGATCGCGCTCAGCGCGCCGGTCTCCGCCACCACCATCGCGCTCGCCGTCGGTCTCGCGGTCGCCGGCGGCCTCGTCGCGGGCGCGACGGGCGGCTGGCGCGCCTCCCGGATGCGTCCGGCGGACGCCCTGCGCAGCGTGTCGTAGCACCCGCCCCGCGTCCTTCCCTCACGACCTCGCTCACGGAGAACCCATGTACCAACTCACCGGCGTCACCAAGCGCTACACGCGCGGCAAGGAGACGGTGGAGGCGCTGCGCGCCGTCGACCTCACCATCGCCGACGGCGACCAGCTCGTCATCCAGGGCCCCACGGGCGGCGGCAAGTCCACGCTGCTCCAGATGATCGGCGGACTGGACCGCCCCTCCTCGGGCGGTGTCGAGCTGGACGGCGTCGATCTGGCGGCCGTCGGCGAGGCCCGGCTGACCCGGCTGCGCGCCGAGAAGATCGGCATCATCTTCCAGGCGTTCAACCTCATCCCGACGCTCACCGCCCAGGAGAACGTCGAGACGGCCCTGGTCCCCCTCGGGGTGAAGCCGGCCGAGCGCCGCGAGCGCGCGGCCGGGGCCCTGCGCTCGGTCGGCCTCGGCGAACGCCTCGGCCACGTCCCCTCGGAGCTGTCCGGCGGCCAGCAGCAGCGGGTGGCCATCGCCCGCGCGCTGGTGAAGAAGCCCAGGGTGCTGCTCGCCGACGAGCCCACCGGCAACCTCGACGAGGGCACGCGGGACGACATCATGGCCCTGTTGGAGGGGCTGTGGCGGGAGCACGGCCTGACGTTCGTCATGGTCACCCACGACTCCGCCATCGCCCGCCGCGCCCCCCGCCTGGCCACGATCGAGGCGGGGCGGATCACCCTGACCGAACGGGGCGGCCGGGGCGCCGCACGGGAGCCGTACGCATCGGAGCCGTACGCATCGGAGCGGTACGCGCAGGCGCCGTACGGCGGTCGCGGCCGCTGATCGACCCCGGCGGGACGCTCACCTCCCCGGGATCCGGTCGATGTCGGCCATCCGCGCCGGGGTGTCCCAGGGCCCTCTTCGTCAGGTTCGTCATGCCCGGGGACGCCAGGAGTTGAAGCGCACGCGAAGGCAAGCCCTCCCCCGCGCGGCTCTCCTCGGTCGTTCAGGGCGCGGGGCGCGGTCGCGTCACGCCTGCCCGGTCTCGAAGCGGGAGATCCGGCCGTCGTCCTCGACGATGAACGTCCACCTGGTGCGCATCTCGCCCCAGGTGTCGTTGCGGTAGCGGGCGACGAGGGTGCGGCCGCCGCCGGACTCGTTGTCGACCTCCATGTGCCCGTGGGACGTGAAGATCTCCCGGTCGATCCAGTCGGCGAGGTCACGGTCTGAGCCGTCGTCGGCCATGGTCGCGTCGGGGGCGAGGAGGGACATGAAGCCGTCGCGGTCCTGGGCGTTGACGGCGTTGACGAAGGCCCGGACGGCCGGGTCGCGGAGTTTGGCTGGCTGAATCGTCATGGCGCCAGGCTCACATCGGTCCCCGGGCCCCGCCACCCGAGCACCACCCGAACGCCGTCCAGGGCGGGCCGACGGGGGTCGGACCTGCCACGGTGGACACGCGGCACCCGTCCGTTTCCGTCCGCACGTCTTCGCATGGGAGTCACCGTGAGCTGTTTCGACCGGCGTGACCTCGGCCTGCTCCTCCTCCGGATCGGCACCGGCGGTGTGCTGGCCGCGCACGGCGCGCAGAAGCTGTTCGGCTGGTTCGGCGGACACGGGCTGGAGGGCACGGGCCAGTTCATGGAGTCCGTCGGCTACGCGCCGGGCAGGGCGAGCGCCACGGCGGCGGGCCTCGCCGAGACCGGCGGCGGCACGCTGCTGGCCCTGGGCCTGGCCACACCGGCGGCGGGCGCGGCGGCGGCCGGCGCGATGGCAGGGGCGGCGGCGCTCCACATGCCCAACGGCTTCTTCGCCCAGGAGGGCGGCTACGAGTACGCGGCGAGCCTGGGCCTCGCGGCGGCGGGCCTGGCGATCACGGGTCCCGGCCGGCTCTCCCTGGACCACGCCCTCGGCCATGTCGTCGACCGCGGCTGGATGGTCCCGGCCGCCCTGGGCGTCACGGCCGCGGCGACGGCGGTGGTGGTGGGCGCCCGGACCAGGCGCCTCCGCGCCCGGAAGACGGGCGAACAGGAAACGCTGTTCGAGGGGTTCGAGGAGTAACCGGTACGACCACGCCGGTACGGCGGGCTTGGGGGGGCGGGGAGCGGACGACGGGCCGGCGTGCCGGGCGGGCCGCGGGCACCGACACCCCGCGGCCGGACGCCGAGAAGCGGCCCCGAAGGACCATGGGCGGGCCCGTCGGCATGGCAGGCTGCCGGGCATGACGGACGACCGTGACTCCACTCCCCTCTGGCCGACGATCGACGCGCTCTGGTCGCGTCTGGAGGCGACGCGCGTGCACGCCGGCCAGGAGGGCGTCCTGCTGCGCATCCTCAAACTCTCGGCGGAGGTCGGCGAGGTCGCGGAGGCGGTGATCGGCGCGACGGGCCAGAACCCGCGCAAGGGGACCACTCACACCTGGGACGACGTCCGGTCCGAACTCTGCGACGTGGCGATCACCGCCCTGGTGGCCCTGCGCACCCTGACCCCGGACGCGGAAGAAGTCTTCGAGACCCACCTGAAGGGGGTCCACGACCGCCCGCTCCGCCCGGCGGAGTGAACACGCTCTCGCTCCGCAAAGTGATCGTTTCTGCAGGTCAGAGGACCGTTTCTTGATCACTCAATAGGGGCCGATCAAGCCCGGACCTGCAACCGCCGGCCCCCGCCCCGGGTTGTCCCAGGTGCTCGACAGGAGACAACCGGGAGGGACCACCTTGGCCATGCACTACCTCACGCGCCTCACCACGACTCTGGCGGCAGCGGGAGCCCTCGTCTTCACGGCGTCCACGGGCGCCCACGCCACTGCGGTCGGGTCGGCGCCCGTGCGTACCTTCGAGTACAGCGTGGGCGGAATGACGATGAAGATCCCGACGGGCTGCATGTTCACGCACATCGTCCGCGGCAGCGGCAGGAACATCACCTACCAGAACGCCGGCGTGGACTGTGCCTTCGTCGCGGCCCTCAGCAGCGGCTTCTGCAATTGGCGCATCGACTTCACCTACGCCGACACCGACAACCGTACGTACCGCACCTCACGCGGAAAGACGCACAGCGAGTGCAAGATCGACCCGATGCGGAGCAACGCTCCGCAGAAGCTGCGTCGTTATGGCAAGGCGTGCGCTCATCTCTTCGTCAACGGGGTGCGCCGCGTGAGTCAGTGCCACCACATCACGAAGTGAGTCCGTCATGACCGACCAGCAGCAGACCGAGGTTCTGGACCAGGTGTGGGAGGCGCGGCGGCGGCGGGCCGGGGTCGCCGCGTTTCTGCTCGGGGCCGGGGTCGTGCTCGGATTCTTCGCCTTCTGGCCCGGGCTTCCGCACGTCGTCGACTGGGGGGCCGTGCTCGTCGCCGTCCTCGTCGGCGCGGTCGCCCGGTGGGCCGCTCAGGGCTGGGTGGGCCGGCTGGCGCGGCGGAAGCCGTAGGCGGCAGACGAGTCGGGCTGTACGCCGGGTTCTGTTCCTCGGGTCCCTCGCGGGGCCCGGGGCGACGGCCATCCATCTAGGACCGACGTTGCCGTCGGCCTCGTGCGGTCTACCCGCGGACTCGGGCGGGCAGCCCTCGAACGTCCGCGCAGAGACACCGAGGTGTCTCCTCTTGACCTTGCTCCGGGTGGGGTTTACCTAGCTGCCCAGGTCACCCTGGGCACTGGTGGTCTCTTACACCACCGTTTCACCCTTACCGAGGACCGAGGTCCCCGGCGGTCTGCTTTCTGTGGCACTGTCCCGCGGGTCACCCCGGGTGGCCGTTGGCCACCACCCTGCCCTGTGGAGCCCGGACGTTCCTCGGGAAGCCCCCTAGGGGGACTCCACGCGGCCGCCCGCCCGGCTCGTCTGCCGTGTCGACCATGGTACCGGGCGCCCGGCGCGCCGCGGACCGGCGGCGGCCGTCGCCAGGACCGAGCCCGTCAGGATCAGGGCGAAGGCCGCGAGGACCGTCGGCGTCAGCGACTCGCTCAGGAACAGCGCACCGGCCGCCACCGCCACCGCCGGGTTGACGTACGTGATGACCGTCGACCGCGTCGGGCCGACCTCCCTGATCAGCTCCAGGAAGGCCACGAAGGCCACCGCCGTGCAGACCACGCCCAGCCCGGCCAGCGCGGCCAGCGCCTGCGCGGACGGGACGGAGGCGGGGCGGGTGACCGCGGCCACGGGGGCGTAGACCAGGGCCGCCAGGGTCAGGCAGGCCGCGGTCAGGTGCAGCGAGGGGACGTCCCTGAGCCGGCGGGCGGCGATCAGCGGCGCCGTCGCGTAGCCGACGACCGTCAGCAGGACCTCGGCGAGGGAGCGGGCGTCGCCGCCGGTCAGATGCGGCAGGGTCAGGACCGTCACACCGGCGAGGCCGAGGGCGAGTCCGGTGACGCGGCGCGCCCCCAGGTGCTCCGTGTCGCCCAGCAGGCGGGCCGCGATCACCCCCACGATCGGCACCCCCGCGATCAGCAGGCCGGCCGTCGAGCTGGACAGATGCCGTGCGGCGTCGGTGAGGGTGAACCAGGGCACGACGATCTCCAGACCCGCGAAGGCGAGCAGGGGACGCCAGTGGGCGCGTACGGACTCCCGCAGACCGCCCTGGCGCAGGGCGAACGGGAGCAGGAGCGCCGCGCCCAGCGCGCAGCGCGTGAACACCACCACCGGCGGGGAGACCTCACCCACCGCCACCTTGATCATCAGATAGGGGATGCCCCACACCACTCCCATCAGGGAGAAGAGGAACCAGCCGCGTGCAGTCATGCGCCGAGTTTCGGCCGCCGCCTCAGCGGGTGTCTTGAACGCTGTTGCGGTAGGCCGCGGGGGTCACCCCGAGCACGCGGCGGAACCAGCGGGTCAGATGGGCCTGGTCGGCGAAGCCCACGAGCGGCGCCACGTCGGCGGGGCGCAGCCCGGCGGCGAGCAGCGCGCGGGCCCGGGTCACCCGGTGCTGCGCGAGCCAGGCGTACGGCGGTATCCCCATCGTCGTGCGGAAGGCCCGCAGCAGCTGGTAGCGGGACAGGCCCAGGTCGGTGGCGAGGGAGGCCAGCGTGGGCGGCGCGGTGAGTTCGTCGGCCAGGCGGTCGCGGACGGTGAGGGCGATCGTGCTCGCGCCGGGGATCAGGTCGGAGACGGGCCGTGCCGTGGAGTGCCGGCGGGCCAGCGCGGTCAGCAGCCAGGGCAGGCGGGACTCGGCCTCCAGCGGGTCGGGGCAGGCACTGAGCTCGGTGTGGGCCAGGCGCAGCGCGGCGGCGAGTTCGGGGTCGTTCAGGAGCGGTTCACGGAAGTACGGCAGGCCGCACAGGGTGCCGTCGGCCAGCAGCGACGGCTCGGCGTAGAGCGCGCGGTAGGCGTAGCCGTCGGTGCTGTTTCCGGGGCCGCCGGTGTGCATCTCGCCGGGGTCGAGCACGACGACGGTGCCGGGGCCGGTGCGGATGTGGCCGCCCCGGTAGTCGATCACCTCGGAGCCGCCGACGCAGACGCCGACGGTGTACTCCTCGTGGGCGTGCGGGGCGTAGACGTGCTGCCGGAAACTCGCGGTCAGGAGGTCGAGCGGGGGGCCGCAGCGGCCCAGCCGCGCTCTCGTCCACCGCGCCTGTTCCGCCATCGGACTCCCCCTCGCCTCGTGCGGCCCTAGGGGTGCAACGCCTTCAGGCCCCGTTTCCATGCCGCGCCCAGGTCGGCGTCGTCGGGAAACCGGCCGTGGATCTCCAGGATCACCATCCCGTGGGCGAACGCCCAGGTGGCCCGGGCCAGGTCGATGTCGCCGCCGCAGGCGCGGAGCAGGGGCAGCGCGGCCCGGTCCTCCAGGCCCGCGGGGAGTGCGGCGCGGGGCAGCGGGCGTTCGGTGGCGAGGCGGTACAGGTGGGGGTGGGCGAGGGCGTGGTCGCGGTAGGCGTCGGCGAGTGCGTCGAGGGAGCCGGGGGTGCGGGCCTCGACGGCCTCCAGCGCCTCGGCGGTCTCGGTGAGCAGTTGCGCGGTGAGCTCCACCTCGACGGCGTGCTTGTCGGGGAAGTGCTTGTAGAGGGACGGCGCCTTGATGCCGAGGCGGTCGGCGAGGGTGCGCATGGTGAGCCGGTCGGGCCCGGACTCCTCCAGGAGTTCGCGGGCGGCCGCCGCGATCTCCCGCGCCCTCGGGGTGAGCCGCGGGACCGTCGCCCCGTCGGCCGTCGCCCGCTCGGTCACGCCGGAAGCCCTCCTCGGCTCCCGCCCGGATTCTCGCTCGGCCACCTTGGAAGCCCTCCTCGTCTCTCGCCCGGGTTCCGGGTCGACCACTGCGGAAGCCCTCCCCGGTCCTCGCTCAGCCACGCTGGAAGCCCGCCTCGGTGCGCAGTCCGTAGCCGAAGGCGCGATCGTACGAGATGTGGGCGATCCAGCCGCCCAGGGCCGCGAAGGCGGGCGGCCAGTCGATCGGCAGGACCGTGTAGGCGACCATCAGCGCGAACGGGACCAGGGCGCGGTGCATCGCGTTGTAGTACGGCACCGCGCGCGGCGGCAGCTGGCCCTTGGCCATGCGGGGGGCGTCGCCCAGGCCGACCAGGAACGTCAGGTCCGGCGCCACGAGGAAGAGCAGGGCGAGTCCGCCGGCGAGCCAGCCGTGGTTCACGCCCTCCAGCACGGCGAAGGCCGACCAGAACAGCGCGCCGGACAGCCACGCGGCGCGGCGCAGGACGGTGCGGGTGGAACGGGGTGCGGTGGTGGTGACCGCTGCCGTCATGGCTGCCTCCCAGGTCGTACGGCGTCCACCCGACTGGCTAACGCCGTTAGCCACGACGGTACGGCTAACAGCGTTAGCCGTCAAGGGCCGGGCGAGGCACGGGCGGCGGGGCGCTCAGGCCGGGGCGAAGAGGATCTTCGACGTGCGGGGGTCGGCCTGGGTGAGGCGAACGCGCAGGCGTTCGCCGAGGGGGAGGCGCTCGCCCTCGATACGGCCGACGACCGCCGGGGACTCCAGCTGGACGGTCCCCACGGTCGGCCGGTGCTCCTCGACGTCCACCACACAGCCGTCGAAGACGTCCCCGACCCGGTCCTTCAGCAGGGCCGCCTCGACGATGTCGACGCACTCCCGCTCGACCGTGCCGGCGAGCTGCGCGCCCTCGGCCATCCGGCGGGGCAGGGCGTCGAGCGCGGCCAGCACCCAGTCCGGCGGGTCCTGGCCGGCCGCCGCGGCCAGGCAGATCTCGGCGGCGTGGCGGTCGGCGAGGCGGCGCAGCGGGGCGGTGCAGTGGGCATAGGGAGCGGCGACGGCGGAGTGCGTGGTGATCGGGGGCAGTACGCCGTCGCGGAAGGGGGTGTAGCGGGCGCCGCGCAGGAGCGTCGTGCATTCCTGGAGGAAGGCCGCGTGGCGCGGTTCGCGCGGGTCGAGGGTGCGGATCAGGGCCGCGTACGAGACGTGGTGCGGCCAGTCGATGTGCAGGGCGGTCGCGGTGCGGCGCAGGCGGGCCACGGCGCCGTCGGGGGCGGCGGGCAGGGTGCGCAGGATGCCGGTGCCGTGGGCGAGCATCAGCTCGGCGGCCGCCATGCCGGTGAGCAGGGAGAGCTGGGCGTTCCAGCCGTCGGCGGGCAGCGGGGCGCGGTAGCCGAGTTCGTAGGTGTGGTCGTGCTCGGTGATCTCCTGCTCGGGCACGTTGAGGGAGATCCCTCCGCGTTCGACCTCCAGCCGCTCCCGCGCCGTGCCGACCTCCCGGAGCAGCGCGACGGGCTCCTCGGCCGTCCCGGCGTCGATCGCCCGCTGCACGCCCGCGTAGTCGAGCTTGGCGCGGCTGCGCACGAGGGCCCGGCGTACGTCGACGGCGAGGGTGCGGCCCTCGCCGTCGAGGTCGATCGTCCACAGCACGGCGGGGCGGGTCCGGTCCGGCAGCAGGCTGGCGGCGCCCTCGCTGAGTACGACGGGGTGCAGGGGGACCTTCTCGTCCGGGAAGTAGAGGGTGTTCACCCGCCGGTGCGCCTCCGCGTCCAGGGCACCGCCGGGCGCGACGAAGGCGGCGACGTCGGCGATGGCGTAGCGCACCCGGTGGCCGGTGCCCCGCCGGGAGAGGTGGGTGGCCTGGTCGAGGTCGGTGGAGGTCGGCGGGTCGAGGGTGAAGAAGGGGATGTCCGTGGCGTCGCACGGCGGCGGCGCGGGCGCCTTCGCCGCGCGTTCGGCCTCCGCCAGGACCTCCGGCGGGAAGTCCTCGGGAACGCCGAGCCCGGCGCGCAGCGCGGCGAGAGCCGCCCGGAGGGGTGCCTCGGGGGCGCCGGTCACGCGGATCCTGCGGCAGGGCATACAGCGAGCGTAGGTCGGGGTGGGACCCCCGGCACGCCGTACGCTGGCGCGGAGGTCTACGTGAGGAGTACGTGTTGCTGGTCCTGCTGCCGCCCTCGGAAGGCAAGGCGAGTGCGGGCGGGGGCGCCCCGCTGAAGATCGGGTCGCTGTCCCTGCCGGGGCTCTCCGCCGCGCGGGAGGCCGTGTTCACGGAACTGGTCGAACTCTGCTCCGGCGACGAGGAGAAGGCGCGCGAGGTGCTCGGGCTGAGCGAGGGCCTGCGCGGCGAGGTCGCGAAGAACGCCGGGCTTCCGGCGGCCGGCGCCCGCCCCGCCGGGGAGGTCTACACCGGGGTCCTCTACGACGCCCTGGGCCTCGCCACGCTGGACGCGAAGGCGCGGCGGCGCGCGGCGGCCTCGCTGCTGGTCTTCTCGGGTCTGTGGGGCGCGGTGCGGGTGACGGACCGGATCCCCTCCTACCGCTGCTCGATGGGGGTGAAGCTGCCCGGGCTCGGCGCGCTGGCCGGGCACTGGCGGGCGCCGATGGCCGAGGTGCTGCCCGAGGCGGCGGGCGACGGCCTGGTGCTGGACCTGCGGTCCTCGGCGTACGCGGCGGCCTGGCGGCCCAAGGGCGAGGTGGCGGGGCGGACGGCGACCGTACGGGTGCTGCACGCGCCGACCCGGAAGGTGGTCAGCCACTTCAACAAGGCGACCAAGGGGCGGATGGTACGGAGCCTGCTGACGGCCGGGGCCGCGCCCCGGGACCCCGCCGAGCTGGTGGAGACGCTGCGGGGGCTCGGATACGTCGTGGAGGCGGAAGCGCCCGGGAAGGCGGGCAAGGCGTGGGCCCTGGACGTGCTGGTGGAGGAGATCCACTGAGCCGACCGCAGAGGCGTTGCAACATGCGCAACGCTCGTTGCGAGTAGTGCAGCCGGTGGGCACGATGAGGGCATGACCTCGCCGTTGCCCTCCCCCTCCCCTGCCTCCGTGCTCGATCTCGCGCCCGTCGTGCCCGTCGTGGTGCTCTCCGACCCCACCGACGCAGTACCGCTCGCGCGGGCCCTGGTGGCGGGCGGGCTGCCCGCGATCGAGGTGACGCTGCGGACCCCGGCGGCGCCCGAGGCCATCCGGGCCGTCGCCGCCGAGGTGCCGGACGCGGTGGTCGGGGCGGGCACGGTGATCACGCCGGAACAGGTGGACGCGTGCGTGGCCGCCGGGGCGCGGTTCCTGGTGAGCCCGGGGTGGACCGAGGCGCTGCTGACGGCGATGCGCGGGTCCGGGGTGCCGTTCCTGCCGGGGGTGTCGACCACCTCGGAGGTGGTGGCACTGCTGGAGCGCGGGGTGCGGGAGATGAAGTTCTTCCCCGCGCAGGCGGCGGGCGGCACGGCCTACCTGAAGTCGCTGGCGGGACCCCTGCCGCAGGCCCGCTTCTGCCCGACCGGCGGGATCGGTGCGGCGACCGCGCCGGAGTACCTGGCCCTGCCCAACGTCGGCTGCGTGGGCGGCAGCTGGATGGTACCGGCGGACGCGGTGGCCGCCCGGGACTGGGCTCGGATCGAGGAGCTGGCGCGGGCCGCGGCCGGGCTCAGGGGCGCAGGTGGGACGTCTCGTTGAACAGCCGTACGCTCGCGTTGCCGTCCGCGTAGTACGCCACCGCCGACAGGGACGCCGCCGAGAGCTCCATCCGGAAGAGTGACTCGGGCGGTGCGCCCAGGGCGAGGCGGACGAACGTCTTGATCGGCGTGACGTGGGTGACCAGCAGGACCGTGCGGCCGGCGTGGGCCGCGACCAGCTTGTCCCGGGTGGCGGCGATCCGGCCGGCCGTCTCGGCGAAGCTCTCGCCGCCGCCGGTGGGGTGCGCTTCCGGGTCGGCGAGCCAGGCGTTCAGGTCCTCCGGGTGGCGCTCGCGGACCTCGCCGAAGGTCAGGCCCTCCCAGGCGCCGAAGTCGGTCTCGCGCAGGCCGTCGTCGACCGTGACGTCCAGGCCCAGGCGGGCCGCGACGATACCGGCGGTCTCCCGGGTGCGGGCGAGCGGGGACGCCACGACGGCCTGGACGGTGCCGCGCCGCGCGAGGGCCTCGGCGACGCGCCGTGCCTGCTCGCGGCCCGCGTCGGAGAGGGAGGGGTCGGTGCCGCCGCTGCCGGAGAAGCGCTTCTGGGGGGTGAGCGGGGTCTCGCCGTGCCGGAGCAGCACGAAGGTGGCGGGGGCGCCGAGATCGGGAGCACTGCTCCACCCCGGCGCGGACGGCCGCCGCCCACTGTCGGCGAGCGCCTCGGCGGCTCCCCCGCTCGCGGCCGCGGCGGACGCCGGCTGCCGGGCGGTCGTCGCCGTATCGGAGGAACCGCTGCCCGTGGAGGCGGCGGAAGCCGGCTGCCGGGTGGCGGTCGGCGCCGGTTGGGACGGACCGCTGCCCGCCGTCGCGGCGGACTCGGCAGGGCCCCCGCTCGCGGCCGCGGCGGACGCCGGCTGGGAGGCGCCGCTGCCCGCTGTCGCGGTGGACGACGGTCGTCCGGCGGACGACGCCGGGCCGCTGCCGGCTGTCTCGGCGGGCGCCGGCTGTGCCGGAGTCGCGGGGCCGGTGGTCCGGCCCTCCGCCAGGGCCGCCCGGGCCCTCGCCGCGCCCGCGGTCGCGTCTCCGGGCGGGCCCGCCGGCTCCGGGGCCGCCGGTGGGGTGTCCAGGGCGGCCCGGGACGAGGACGGGGACCACTGTCCGCCCCTGGCGCCCGCGTCCATCGCCTCGTTGGCCAGCCGGTCGGCGTGCTTGTTGCGCTCCCGCGGGATCCACTCGTAGGCGACCTGGTCCGGCGGGAAGACGGATCTCGCCTCGGTCGCCAGCGGCTTCATGGCGGGGTGCTTGATCTTCCAGCGGCCCGACATCTGCTCGATGACGAGCTTGGAGTCCATCCGGACGTGCACCGTCGCGGTGGGGTCGAGGGCGTGGGCGGCGCGCAGTCCCGCGAGGAGACCGCGGTACTCGGCGACGTTGTTGGTGGCGACGCCGATGTACTCGGCCGTCTCCGTCAGGGTCTCCCCCGTCGCCGCGTCGCTCACCACGGCGCCGTAACCGGCCGGCCCCGGGTTGCCCCGCGAACCGCCGTCGGCCTCGACGATGAACTCCCGCACGCCCAACGCCCCCAACGCCCCTACAGACCCGACTCGGCCGTGCGCACCAGGATGCGGCGGCAGTTCTCGCAGCGGACCACCGTGTCCGGCGCCGCCGAGCGGACCTCGTTCAGCTCGGTGATGGCCAGCTCCTGGCGGCAGCCCTGGCAGGTGCGGGCGTACAGCTTCGCCGCGCCGATGCCGCCCTGCTGCTCGCGCAGCTTGTCGTACAGCTTGAGCAGGTCCGCCGGGACGGAGGCCGCGACGACCTCGCGCTCCTTGGTCACGGACGCCGCCTCGCCGTCGATCTCCTCGAACGCGGCGTCCCGGCGGCCGGTCGCGTCGTCGATCTTCGCCTGCACGGAGGCGACCCGCCCGGTCAGCTCGGTCACCCGCTCCTGCGCGCTCTCGCGGCGCTCCATGACCTCCAGGACCACGTCCTCCAGGTCACCCTGCCGCTTGGCGAGGGAGGCGATCTCGTGCTGGAGGTTGGACAGGTCCTTCGGCGAGGTGACCGCGCCGGAGTCCAGCCGCTGCTGGTCGCGGGCGGCGCGCCGGCGCACCTGGTCCACGTCCTGCTCGGCCTTGGTCTGCTCGCGGGCGGTGTCGCTCTCCTCGGTCTGCGCGGCGACCAGCAGGTCGCGCAACTGCGTGAGGTCCTTGTTCAGCGACGTGATCTCGGTGTGCTCGGGCAGGGACTTCCGCTTGTGCGCCAGCTGCTGCAGGCGGACGTCGAGGGCCTGGACGTCGAGGAGTCGGATCTGGTCGGCGGGCGCGGCGTTCAGTTGGGGGCTCCCGGTTACTGGTTGGAGACGGAGGACGCCGCGTGGGCGGTCCAGGGGTCGGTGACCGTCTTGGAGACGTGGACCCTGAGGTCCCAGCCGTGACGGTCGGAGATCTCGTCGAGCTGGCTCGCGGCCAGCTCGCACCAGGGCCACTCGGTGGCCCAGTGCGCCGCGTCGAGCAGCGCGAGAGGACTGTGGGCGACGGCCTCGCTCACCGGGTGGTGGCGCAGGTCGGCGGTGAGGAAGGCGTCCACACCGGCCGCGCGGACCTGGTCGAAGAGGCTGTCGCCGGAACCGCCGCTGACGGCGATCGCGCGGACGACGGCCTCGGGGTCACCGGCCACCCGGATGCCCTGCGCGGTGGCGGGCAACCGCTCGGCGGCGCGGGCGGCCAGTTCGCGGAGGGTGAGCGGGTGGTCGAGTTCGCAGACGCGGCCGAGGCCCCGGCGGCCCTCCGGGTCCGTCGGGTCCGGCACGAGGGGCCGTACGACGCGGAGGTCGAGGGCGCCGGCGAGGGCGTCGGAGACGCCCGGGTCGGCGGTGTCGGCGTTGGTGTGGGCCACGTGCAGCGCGATGTCGTTCTTGATCAGCGTGTGCACGACCCGGCCCTTGAAGTGCGTGGCCGCGACCGTGGTCGTCCCGCGCAGATAGAGCGGGTGGTGGGTGACCAGCAGGTCGGCGCCGAGCTTCACCGCCTCGTCGACGATCTCCCGGACGGGGTCGACGGCGAACAGGACCCGGGTGACCTCCTGGTCGGGGTCGCCCACGACCGTGCCGACCGCGTCCCAGGACTCGGCCCGCTCGGCGGGCCACAGGTTCTCCAGCGCGGCGATGACTTCAGACAGACGGGGCACGGGAAAAGGCTACCTGGCTGTTCGGCGCGGCCGTACCGCATGCGCCGGGTCCGGCCCCTCTCAGCACAGCGTCCCCGGTTCCCTCAGGCGAATCGCTTCTGCACCACCCGTATGTGTGAAGGGGGGACGGCCCGTCCCACGTCTGTGCGTGCGAAAACTAGCTTCGTCGCCGGAGGTGACCGAACCATGACGGCCTGTGCGATCGAAACCCCGTCGACCGGCGCGGAAGACGGTGGGACGGGATGCGCTCTCACGGCGGACGGCGCGTACGCCGCCCGTCTCGCGCTGGACGGTGACTCCTGGTTCCCCGAGCGCTGGACGCTGGACGGCCCGGAGCCGTACGCCGTCCCGCTGCCCGGCAACCAGCCGGAGGAGCCCGGCACCCGGGTGCAGCCCATGGGCGACGGCCGGGTGCTGATCCACCGGCTGGTGGAGCGGCGGCACGACTTCGCGCTGCTGTACCCGACCGGGCCCGGCACGGGCGAGCTGCCGCTGGGCGCGGTGGAGTGCCCCGAGCCCGGCACCCGGTTCACGCTGCTGCCGCCGGCGCCGGGGGGCGCGCGGGCGTACGCCTTGGCCGTCGGCGCGCGTTCCAGCGTGGTGTGGCTGGTGGCGGGCGGGGCGTTCGGTCCCGAGCGGCTCGCCGAGGTGCCGGGTCGCTGCTCGGGCGGGGTGTGGCTGGACGGCGCCGGGCGGATGCTGGCGCTGGACCGGGAGCTGGGCGGGCGCACCAAGACGGTCGTGGTCGACCTGGAGCGCGCGGAGGTCTCCCCCCTGCTGCAGATCGCGGAGGACAGCGACGACCGGCTGCTGCTCGCCGACCTCGACAGCGGGCTGTTGCTGATCTCCTCCGACGCGCCCTCGCCGGGGCGGCCCCGGTTGGGCTGGGGGGTGCTCGGCAGCACGCTGCCGGTGCGCTTCCCGGAGTGCCTGCGGGTGCCGGACTGCACGGTGACGCCGTTCGCGATCCAGCCGGGGCAGGTGCTGATGCCGGAGAACTGCGCGGTGGCGCTGCGCATCGACGGGGAGTTCGGCGGCTGGGTGTGCGTCTGGCGGCCGGCCGAGCGGCGGATGTGTCACCTCCCGGCCCCCGAGGGGTGGCTGGCCGGCGCCGGGGTGTGGACGCGGGACGGGGTGCTGCGGCTGCCGTACGTCACGGCGGAGACTCCGTGCGGTGTCGCGGAGTTGACGGTGCCCAGGGGGGAAGCGGAGGGACCGGGGGACACGGGTCCGGCGGGTCCGGACCGGGACGGCACGGTCGGCGGGGCTCCCGAGGCGTCCCGCCAGGCGCCGGAACCGGGCCCTCCGGATCCGGTGACGGCCCGTCCGGTTCCGTTGCAGCAGGCACCCCTGGGGCGTCTTGTAACGAAGTAGTGCCGGTCGGCGTGTGCGCCTGGATTCGGCCCGTGGTGTGCCGGTTACACTCGCCCGGCTGTACGAAAGATCATGTTGACGGGGTGAATACGTCCGATGAGCGACACCAGCACGACGGAGCAGCTGTCCGCCGATTCTCAGGGGACCGGCCACGGCCGGCACCGCGGCCCGGTCGCGGCCCAGGAGAACGAGACGGCTCCGCACGGCCGGCACCGCAAGCCGGTCCAGGAGAAGGCCGAGGCGGCTGCCTGACGGTCGTACCAGTGAGGAGGGGGGTGCCCGCCGGGCGCCCCCCTCGTCTTTTTCCCTCCGCGCCGTCAGGTCCGCTTGAGACCCAGCACCTCGGCCGCCGCGAAGGTCTCGCCCGGCGGCCGCCCCGCGTAGTGCGGGGTGAGCAGCGCGTCGAGTTCGTCGTACGTGAACGTCTCCTGCTTGCTGTCGAACTTGGCCTGCACCCGCGGCCGTTCCATGGCGGCGATCATTCCGCCGTGCACGACGAGCAGCTGGCCGTTGATCCGCGCGGCGGCCGGTGAGGCCAGGTAGCCGACGAGCGGGGCCACGTGCTCGGGGGCCAGCGGGTCCAGGCCCTCGTCCGGCCGCCCGAACCCGGCGAAGACGTCCTCGGTCATCCGGGTCCGGGCGCGCGGGCAGATCGCGTTGGCCGTGACGCCGTACCTGGCGAGGGCGAGGGCGGTGGAGGTGGTCAGGCCGACGATCCCGCCCTTGGCCGCCGCGTAGTTGGGCTGTCCGGCGGATCCGGCGAGGAACGCCTCCGAGGAGGTGTTCACGATCCGCCCGTACACCGGCCCGCCGGCCGCCTTAGACCGCTCCCGCCAGTGCGCGGCGGCGAACCGGGTGGTGTTGAAGTGTCCTTTGAGGTGGACGCGGATCACCGAGTCCCACTCGTCCTCGGTCATGGAGAAGACCATGCGGTCGCGCAGGATGCCGGCGTTGTTGACGAGCACGTCCAGGGCGCCGAACTCGGCGACCGCCAGCCCGACCAGTTCGCCGGCCTGCCGGAGGTCGGCGACGTCCCCGGTGTGCGCGACGGCCCGGCCGCCCCGCTCGCGGATCTCGGCGGCGACCTCCTCGGCGGGGCCCGCGGAGGCCTCGCCGGTGCCGTCGCGCCCGGGCTGTCCGTAGTCGTTGACGACGACGGCCGCGCCGAGCCGGGCGAGTTCCAGTGCCTCGGCCCGGCCGAGCCCGCGCCCGGCACCGGTGACGATCGCGGAGAGCCCCTGAAGTGGCAGTGACATGCGCGGCGTCCTCAGATCTCGATGCAGGTACGCAGGGCGGTCCCGGTACGCATCTGGTCGAGTGCCTCGTTGATCTCCGCCAGCTGCACACGGTGGGTGATCAGGCCGGCCAGGTCGACGCGGCCGGCCCGCCACAGGGCGATCGTGCGCTCGTAGGCGCGCAGGACGTCGCCGCCGCCGTACATGGACGGCAGGATGCGCTTCTCGTCGAAGAACAGCTCGAACATGTTGAGCTGGAGGAAGTCGTCCATGGCGCCCGCGCCGACCACGACGAGGGTGCCGCCGCGCCGGGTGTTCTCGTAGGCGGTGCGGGCGGTGGCGGACCTGCCGACGACCTCGAAGACGTAGTCGAAGCCCTCGCCGCCGGTGACCTCCTGCTTGGCGCCGGCCAGCTCCTCCGGGGAGACCGCCCGGGTGGCGCCGAACCGCAGGGCCGACTCGCGCCGGGAGGCGACCGGGTCGACGGCGACGATCTCGGCGGCGCCCTTCAGCCGGGCGCCCTGCACCGCGGAGATGCCGACGCCTCCGCAGCCGATGACGGCGACCGACGAACCGGCCTCCACGTCCGCGGTGTTGAGCGCGGCACCGAGTCCGGTCGTGACGCCGCAGCCGATCAGCGCGGCGATGTCGAAGGGCACGTCGTCCGGGATCGGGACGGCGCAGCCGGCGTCGACCACGACCTCCTCGGCGAAGATGCCGGTGCCGGCGAAGCCGAAGACGTCACCGCCGGAGCGCCGGAAGTTGGGGGTGCCCGCGTTCATGAAGCCGGCCAGGCACAGCTCGGTCTGTCCGCGCTTGCAGGCCGGGCAGGCGCCGCAGGCGGGCAGCCAGCAGATGACGACCCGGTCACCGGGCTTCAGGTGCCGTACGCCCTCGCCCACTTCGAGGACCTCGCCGGCGCCCTCGTGGCCGGGGACGAAGGGGGCCGGCTGGGGCAGCACTCCGTTCATCGCGGACAGGTCCGAGTGGCACAGTCCGGCGGCGCGGACCCGGACCCTGACCCTGCCGGGGCCGAAGCCCGTCGCCTCGACGTCGTCGAGGACCTCCAGCTTTTCCTGGCCGATCTCGTGCAGTACGGCTGCGCGCATGGTGCGGCTCCCCTCTGGCGGTGGGCTGGCTCAGGAGTGTTCGACGACGGTGTCGGCGAGGACGGGCGCGTCGTCCCGCTCGACGGCGCTCACGGCCACCCGGACGCTCCCGTCCTGCCGCCACATGCGGATCCGCAGGGTCTCCCCCGGGTACACGACACCGGCGAACCGGGTGGTGTACGACCGCACACGGCTGACGTCCCCGCCCAGCAGCGTGTCCACGACCGCCTTGAGCGTGACGCCGTAGGTGCACAGCCCGTGCAGGATGGGCCGTTCGAACCCGGCGACCTTCGCGAACTCGGGGTCGGCGTGCAGCGGGTTCCAGTCGCCGGAGAGGCGGTAGAGCAGGGCCTGGTCGGGGCGGATCCGCCGCTCCACGGTCCGCTCCGGCTCGCCGGTGGGCGCGTCGAGGCGGGCGCTCGGGCCGCGGTCGCCGCCGAAGCCGCCCTCTCCGCGCAGGAAGATCTGGGCGTCGTTGCGCCACAGCGGCCCGTCGGCGTCGGCGACGTCGGTGCGCAGCACGAGCACGGCCGCCTTGCCCTTGTCGTGGACGGCGGCGACGCGGTGGGTGATGGTGGCGGCGCCCTGTGCCGGGATCGGGCGGTGGACGGTCAGCGTCTGGCCGCCGTGCAGGACGCGCGCGAGGTCGACCTCGATGCCCGGCATGGACAGCCCGCTGATCACACCGGGTGCCCCGGCGCCCGCGACGGTCGCGAAGCTCGGCAGGACGTGCAGCCGGGATTCCAGGGTGTAGCGCAGCTCGTCGGGGTCGGTGGCGGGGGTGCCGGCGCCGATGCCGAGGTGGTAGAGCAGCACGTCCTTCTGGTTCCAGCTGATCTCGCCGGTCCGGGGTTCGGCGGCGAGGGCCTTGGCTGCGTCGATGGGCATGGGGCTCCTGACAGGTCTCAAGACCCCGGCACGGCCGTCCGCACCGTCGGCCGCACCGAGGTCGCCACGGGCCGATCTAGAACGCGTTCCAGTCCGGCGCCCCCTGTATAGCCGAGCGCTCCACAGTTGTGAAGGCTCCTGACGCTGTGTCAGGCGACGCGGACGGTGACATTCGTACTGCCGGGATCCGTACAACCGCCTCTGCCCGGGACGGGCCCGGTTCCGTACCGTCGACTCCGTACGCAGTGCCGTCGCCGCGCCGTGGTGCGGGGCGACCGACCGGGGGAGACGAAGATGACGAGGTGGCGGGCGATGAGGTGCCGGATGGCGGCCTGGCAGGCCGAGGGGAAGCAGTGGCGCACCGAGCACCGGCGGTTCGAGGCCGCCCGGCGGGCCGCCCGGAAGGGCGGCGGGGCGCCGGACGCCGACCATCCGGGACCGCCGCCCACCGGCTTCTCCCTGCTGCCCTGGCTGCTGCTGGGCCTCGGGTCCTTCTCCAACCTGCTCCAGGGCAGGACGCCCAACCCGTGGATCGGCGGCATGGGCCTGCTGGCCTTCAACTCGCTGTACATCTACGTCACCTTCCGGTCCTTCGACCGCTGCCGGCGCGAGGCGACCTCCACCCGGGTGGCGCTCGGCCTGATGGGCCTGCTCACCACCGGTCTGGCCCTCGGGTACGGCGGTGACTGGCTGACGTTCTTCCCGCTGCTGGGCCTCGCGGCGGGCGCCTGTCTGCGCGGTCCCTGGCTGGGACGCACCGGCCTGCTGCTCGCCGTGTACGCGGGCGCCGTCTCCTATGTGCGCGGCGGCTGGGGCGACGCGTCGACCATCGGGTACGCCACCTTCATCTCCAGCATGGTGACCGCCGCGATCCTCGGTCTGTCCGAGGCCGTACGGGAGTTGCGCGCCGCCCGCGAGGAGCTGGCCCGGCGGGCGGTGGAGAAGGAGCGGCTGCGCTTCTCCCGCGATCTGCACGACCTGCTCGGGCACACCCTGTCGGTGATCGTGGTGAAGTCGGAGGCGGCCCGGCGGCTGGCTCCGGGGGACATGGACGCCGCGCTGACGCAGATCACGGACATCGAGTCGGTGGGCCGGCAGGCGCTCACCGAGATCCGCGAGGCGGTGACCGGCTACCGCGAGGGCAGTCTGGCCACCGAGCTGACCCGGGCCTGCTCGGCCCTGTCCGCGGCGGGCGTGGAGCCGGTGGTGCGGCGGAGCGGGGCGCCGCTCGCCCCGCAGGCCGAGGTGCTGCTCGGCTGGGTGGTGCGCGAGGCGGTCACCAACGTGGTCCGGCACAGCGACGCCGGCCGCTGCGAGATCACCGTCGAGGGCGCCGCGGAGCACGTACGGCTCCGGGTCACCGACGACGGCAGCGGCGAGGCCGCCGGCCGGCCCGCGGAGGGCATCGGCGGGGGCACCGGTCTGACGGGCCTCACCGAGCGCCTCGCGGCCGCGGGCGGCTCCCTCAGCGCCGGCCGGTCACCGCAGGGGGGTTTCACGGTGACCGCGGAACTGCCCGTCGGACCGGCCGAGTTGACGGCGGTGGCGGCCACCGCCTCCGCGGCGGGCTGACCGGCCGGTGGCGCCCCGGCCGCGCCGGGCCGGGGCGACTCCCCCACGGGCCCCGGCGCACCTGCGCGGAAGCCTTCGGCGCGGCAGGATCCCCCTTCCTCCCCCGGCCCTAGGCTGAGCCCATGAACGAGTCGCCCCGGGACCACCGGCCCGGCAAGTGCATCCGGGTACTGCTCGCCGAGGACCAGGGCATGATGCGTGGCGCGCTCGCCCTGCTGCTCGGCATGGAGGCGGACATCGAGGTCGTGGCCCAGCTCTCCTCGGGCGACGTCATCGTGGACTCCGTGCTCACCCACCGCCCGGACGTGGCCCTGCTGGACATCGAACTGCCGGGCATGAGCGGGCTGGACGCCGCGGCGGAGCTGCGGACCGAGGCGCCCGACTGCCGGGTGCTGATCCTCACCACCTTCGGCCGGCCCGGCTATCTGCGGCGGGCCATGGAGGCCGGGGCGGCCGGGTTCCTCGTGAAGGACGGGCCGGTGGAGGAACTGGCCGCGGCGATCCGGCGTGTGCTCACCGGGGAGACGGTGGTCGATCCGGCGCTGGCCGCCGCCGCGCTCAGTGCCGGGCCGAATCCGCTGACGGCCCGCGAGCGGGAGGTGCTGACGGCGTCGGTGGACGGGGCGACGGTCGCCGACATCGCCGGCCGGCTCCATCTGTCCGAGTCCACCGTCCGCAACTACCTCTCGGCGGCGATCGGCAAGACGGGCACCCGCAACCGGACGGAGGCGGTACGGGAGGCCCGGCAGCGGGGGTGGTTGTGACCGGGGTTTCTTCGGCGGCGATTCACTTCGTCACCTTCACGTCCTTGTAGGCCGTCCCGTCGGGGGCGGCGCACACGAACCAGTTCGCGGCGGGGTAGCCGTCCACCGGCACGATGGCGGGGTCCGGCACATTGTGCCGGTAGTTCACGGGCCCGCTCCGGACGACGGTCGTACGGCCGTCCCGCCAGGTGCAGGTGACCTCCCGCGCGGTGGTGGCGACCTTGCCGACCACGAGGCGCGACACCTCGTCGCCGCCGGACTCGATGGGGGCGGCCGCGGCCTCCAGGTCCGTGCCCCGCAGGTGGTCCGGGTTCTTCACCGTGTCGAAGGTGAGCTGCTGGGGAAGGCCGACACCGTACTTCCGGGTCACGAAGTGCGAGGTCTTGCCGATCAGGCCGGCCGGTGTGGTGGCGGCGGGCTTGAGTCCCCGCTCGGCCATGGCGTCGAACTGCCGGTCCGCCTCGTGTTCGTCGCGTGGCGCTCCCCACACCTGGATGTCGACGTACCAGGGCTTGCCGCGGTAGGTGCCCCGCGACAGCTCCGTCTCCTGCGGCTCGTACACATGCCGTGCCTCGGGAGACGCCGGCCGTGTCGCCACGTGCGCACCCCGGTCCCCGCGGTCCCCGGGCAGCCCGGCGACCGCCAGTGTCGCGCCCGTCGACCCCGCCAGGACCAGGGCCGTCGTCGCCGCGAGGGCCCAGCGGCGCGCCCTGCGGCGGCGGCCGCCGCGGACGACCGCCTGCACCGGGGCTATGCCGATCTCGACCTCGTCCGCGGCGTCCGCGAGGAGGAAGGCGATGTCCGACTGTGTCATCTCGTGGTTCTCCCGGTCCGCGCTCATCACTTCCGCCCTCCCTGCGTCACCGTCTCCAGCAGCCCCGGTATGGCCCGCAGTTTGGCGATGCCCTTGGCCGCGTTGCTCTTCACCGTGCCGACCGAGCAGCCCATCGCCTCGGCCGTCTGCGTCTCCGTCAGGTCCTCCCAGTAGCGCAGGACCACCGCCTCCCGCTGCCGCGCCGGCAGCTGGGCGAGCGCCTTCAGCAGCGCGCTTCGGTCGTCGGCCTGCGCGATCCGGTCGCCGGTGTCGGCCACCTCGCGCACCAGCCCCGAGTCGTCCTTCGGCGCCAGGAACTCCTTGAGCCGCCTGCGGTGCCTGCGTGCGTGCGCGTTGATCATCACGCGCCGTACGTACGCCTCCGGGTCGTCGGCCGAGCCGACCTTGCGCCAGTGCACATAGACCTGTTCGAGCGTCGACTGGACCAGGTCCTCCGCGGCGTGCTGCTGCCCCGTGAGGAGAAACGCCGTGCGCATCAGCCGCGGCCAGCGGCCGACGACGAAGCTCTGGAACTCCTCGTTCCGAGCCCTCTTCCCGTCCCCCATGGATTACCTCCTTGATGTCAGAAGGAGTCCACGGGCCGCCCGGACCGTTGCCTCAGTTCGCGGAACTCGCGGAAATTCTCCGCGGCAGCCACAGCAGCATGAGCAGCGCCCCGCCCAGCAGGACCGCCGTGCTCGTCCGGAAGGCCAGCGCGTAGCCGTCCGTCAGCGCCTCGGGGCCCGCCCCGCCGCCCGTGCCGGCCGCGGCGACGGTCGACATCACGGCCAGGCCGAGCGAACCGCCCATCGTGCGCGAGGTGTTGACCAGTCCCGACACCACGCCCGCCTCCCCGGGGGCCGCCCCCGACGTGGCCAGCGACGCGAGCGGGGTCGCGGCCAGGCCCGCGCCGAGCATCATCAGGATCCCCGGGACCATGATCGCGGTGACGTACGCCCCGTGCGCGGTCATCGTGGACTGCCAGCCGAAGCCGGCCGCGGCCACCAGCGTGCCGAGCACCGCCACGTTCCGCGCGCCCGCCCGCCGCATCAGGCGCGGCGCGACCTTGGAGCCGGCGACCACCGCCAGCGAGCTGGGCACGAGGGCGAATCCGGCCTCCAGCGGCGTGTAGCCGAGCACGTTCTGGGCGTACAGCGTCATGAAGTACCACATGCAGAACATCGCCGAGCCGGAGAGGAACATCGCGGCGTTCGCGGACGCCACGGAGCGCAGCCGCAGCACGCCCAGCGGCATCAGCGGGGCCGCCGTACGCGCCTCGACCAGCAGGAACAGGGCGATCAGCAGCAGCCCGGCGAGCAGCGGCAGCAGCGTGGCCGCCGCCGTCCAGCCCTCGGCCTCCGTCTGCGAGATGCCGTAGGCCAGGGTCGCCAGGCCCGCCGTCACCAGCAGTGCGCCGGGCAGGTCGAGCCGGCGCCGGTCCCCGGCCCGGCTCTCCGTCAGCCACCGCACCGAGCCGGCCAGGACCACCGCGCCGACCGGCACGTTGATCAGCAGGACCCACCGCCAGGACAGGGTGTCCACCAGGACCCCGCCGACGAGTCCGCCCGCCGCCCCGCCGCCCGCGCCCACGGCGGTCCAGGTGGCTATCGCCCGGGCCCGCGCCGGTCCCTCCGCCACCGCCGAGGTGAGCAGGGTCAGCGTCGACGGGGCCAGTACCGCCGCGCCCAGCCCCTGCACGGCCCGTGCCAGCAGCAGCTGCCAGCCCTCCTGGGCCAGGCCGCCGCCCAGGGAGGCCAGCGTGAACAGGGCGAGCCCCACCAGGAACATCCGCTTGCGGCCGTACAGGTCGCCGGCCCGGCCGCCCAGCAGCATGAACCCGGCGAAGGCGATGGCGTACGCGTTCACCACCCACTGCAGGCCGGACGGGCTCAGCGCGAGGTCGGTCCGCATCGAGGGCAGGGCCACGTTCACGACGGACACGTCGAGCACGACGAGGAACTGACCGGCGCAGGCGAGTGCCACCACCAGCCAGGCCGGGGGTGCGGCGCGGCGGAGTGTCCGGGGCGGGGCAGGGGTGGCTTCCAGCATGGGGGTCATGCTCTCAACCCGGTTACGGTCCTTGCATCGGCATTTCGGCCCAGCCCCGCCCGGGCGGCGGCCTAGGCCCCGCGACCTACGACGGCACCCGGACGGCGGCCCGGCGGACCAGGCCCGCGACGGCGCCCGGACGACGGCGCGGGCTCCGGGCGTCCGGACGGAGGCCCGACCTCCGGGCAGCCGGACGGCGGCCCGGCTCCCACGGCCTCCGGCGGCGCCCTGCACCACTGGCCCCGCCTTAGTGCCCTCGCGATGCCATCGCCTCACCGCCGGGCCGGCACCGCACCGCACCGCCCCGGGCCCCGGCACCGCTCCACCACCGCTCCACCACCGGGCCCCGTCACCACTCCATGACCGAGCCCCGCCACCGCCCGCCGCCGAGGTCCTACGCCGCCCGCAGCACCGTCACCACCGCCGCGCCGCCCAGTCCGATGTTGTGGGCGAGCCCCGTGCGCGCCCCCGGCACCTGCCGGTCGCCCGCCTCGCCGCGCAGCTGCCACACCAGCTCGGCCGTCTGGGCCAGGCCGGTCGCGCCCAGCGGATGGCCCTTGGAGATGAGCCCGCCGGACGGGTTCACCACCCAGCGGCCGCCGTACGTCGTCGCGCCCGACTCGACCAGCTTCCCCGACTCCCCCGGGGCGCACATGCCGAGCGCCTCGTACGTCAGCAGTTCGTTGACCGAGAAGCAGTCGTGCAGCTCGATCACGTCGACGTCCTCGATGCCGAGCCCGGCACGGTCGTACGCCTGCCGGGCCGCCCGCCGGGACATGGGCTGCCCGACGACGTCGATGCAGGAGCCGGACGCGAAGGACTCCTCGGTGTCCGTCGTCATGGCCTGCCCGGCGATCTCGACCAGCCCGGTCAGGGACCGCTCCTCGGCGAACCGTTCCGAGACCACCACGGCCGCCGACGCGCCGTCCGAGGTCGGCGAGCACTGGAGCTTGGTCAGCGGCCGGTGGACCGTGCGCGAGGCGAGCACGGCGGCCACGTCGTACACGTCCCGGAACTGGGCGTAGGGGTTGTGCGCGGAGTGGCGGTGGTTCTTGGCGGCGACCGCGGCGAGCTGCGCCTCGGTCGTGCCGTACCGCTCCATGTGCTCGCGGGCCGCGTCGCCGAAGATCTGGGCGGTGGGCGGGGTCGCCTCGAACCCGTGCCGGGCGGCCATGATCCCGTAGTGCCGGCCGACGGGTGAGGTGGCGAAGTCGCCGCCGTCGGCCCCTCCGCCGAGCGCTCCCCGCCGCATCTTCTCAAAGCCGAGTGCCAGCGCGCAGTCGCAGGCGCCGCCCTCGACGAGCTGCCGGGCGAGCATGAGCGCGGTCGCGCCGGTCGCGCAGTTGTTGTTGACGTTGTAGACGGGGACGCCGGTGAGTCCCAGCTCGTACGCGGCGCGCTGGCCGGCGGTGGAGGGCTGGAAGCAGTAGCCGACAGGAACCTGTTCCACGTCCGTGTAGGAGACCCCGGCATCCGCGAGCGCCGCGCCCCCGGCCTCCCGGACCATGTCCCAGTACTGCCATTCACGGGTCTCGGGCTTCTCGAACCTGGTCATCCCGACCCCGGCGACATAGGCCTTCATGGCGCGCAGAGTAGAACGTGTTCCACCAACCCACCAGACCTGACGGAAGATCAGAAACCCATGGAAAGGTCAAGTCTTCATTAGAGGCCCGAAGCAACGGAATAGTTGCCTGTGCATACGAGGTTTACCGAGCACTTATGTTCAGGAGGCCTCACCCAATGACCCGTACGACGACCGATCAACCGACCCGGAAGGCCGGCGGGACCGTGGTCCCGGTGCTCGCCTTCGCCGGCATCGTGGTCGCGGTGATGCAGACGCTGCTCGTGCCGGTCATCAAGGACCTGCCGCAGCTGCTGGACACCGCCCCCAGCAACGCCACCTGGGTCCTGACCTCGACCCTCCTGTCCGGTGCCGTCGCCACCCCGATCATGGGCCGGCTCGGCGACCTCTACGGCAAGCGGCGCATGCTGATCCTCAGCCTCGCCGTGATGGTGGTGGGCGCCCTGGTCAGCGCGCTCACCAGCCAGCTGCTCACCATGATCGTGGGCCGTGCCCTCCAGGGCTTCGCCATGGGCGCGATCCCGCTCGGCATCGGTCTGATGCGGGACATGCTGCCGCGCGAGCGGCTCGGCTCGGCCATGGCCCTGATGAGCTCCTCGATCGGCGTCGGCGGCGGTCTCGCGCTGCCCGCGGCGGCCCTCGTCGCCCAGCACAGCGACTGGCACTCCCTGTTCTACGGCGCCGCCGGCCTCGGCGTGGTCGCGATCCTCCTCACCCTCCTCGTGGTGCCCGAGTCCCCGATGCGCGCCGAGGGCTCCTTCGACCTGCCGGGCGCCATCGGCCTGTCCACCGGACTGGTGCTGCTCCTGCTGCCGGTCACCAAGGGCAGCGACTGGGGCTGGTCCTCGGGGACGACGCTGGGCCTGTTCGCCGCGGCCGTGGTCGTGCTCCTGCT
The DNA here is from genome assembly GCF_043079785.1 of Streptomyces sp. NPDC015139. Lineage (NCBI taxonomy): Bacteria > Bacillati > Actinomycetota > Actinomycetes > Kitasatosporales > Streptomycetaceae > Streptomyces > Streptomyces sp. NPDC015139. Next base: position 59,648 of record NZ_JBIBUW010000003.1, read on the forward strand.
GTGGGGCCTGTTCGAACTGCGCGTCCAGGCGCCCCTGGTCGACCTGCGCACCACCGCCCGCCGCGAGGTGCTGCTCACCAACCTGGCGTCGATCATGGTCGGCGTCAGCTTCTACGTCGTCTCGCTGGTCCTGCCCCAGCTGCTCCAGCTGCCGAAGGCCACCGGCTACGGTCTCGGCCAGTCCATGGTCGTCGCCGGTCTGTGCGTGGCCCCCCTGGGCCTGACCATGATGTTCACGGCGCCGGTCTACGCCCGGCTGTCCGCCCGGTACGGCCCCAAGGTCACCCTCATCATCGGCCTGCTGATCATCGCCCTCGGCTACGGCGGCGGCCTCGGCCTCATGGACGCGGCCTGGCAGACCATCGTCACGTCGGTCGTCCTCGGCGCCGGTATCGGCCTCGCCTACTCCTCGCTGCCCGCGCTGATCATCGGCGCGGTCCCGGCGTCCGAGACCGGCGCGGCCAACGGCCTCAACACGCTGATGCGGTCCATCGGCACGTCCGTCTCCAGCGCCGTCATCGGCATGGTGCTGGCCAACACGGCGAACACCGTGGGCGGCTTCGAGATCCCGACCATGCACGGCTTCCGGGTCTCCTTCCTGATCGCCACCGCCGCCGTCGCGGTCGGCCTGCTGCTGGCCGTCTTCCTGCCGAAGGCCCCGCGGCCGGCCCAGCACGCGCAGCTGCGGGCGAGCAGCGAGGAGGACGCGAACCTGCTGCGCGCCGAGGAGGTGCTGCGCGGCTTCCGGGGGCGGGTCCTGGACGCCGGCGGCGCTCCGGTCGCCCGGGCCAAGGTCACGCTGATCGACCGGCGCGGCCGGCAGGCGGGGGCCACCCTTTCCGCCGAGGACGGCTTCTACTCCCTCGCCGTGCCGGCCGAGGGTGCGTACGTGCTGGCCGCGCGGGCCGCCGGGCACGGACCGCTGGCCTCGTCCGCGAGCCATTCCGGGGCCGAGCACGCGGTGGACCTGGACCTCGCCCTGCCGGGTGAGACGGTCGACGTCTAGCGTGCCCCGCACCCCTTCCGGCCTCCTCCCCGTACCCCCTGGTCGTGCTGACGGCCAGGGGGTACGGCAGCATGGGCGGCCAGACAGCCGTACGACCGGAAGGCCGCCCATGTCCGCCGCACCCAAGCCCGAGATCCTGGCCGCGTTCGAGGCGGCCAAGGGGTTCATGCCCGTGGACGAGGGCCTGGCGCTGTACGCGGCCGCCGTGGAGGCCGGCGGGCTGGGGCTGCCGCTGCTGGAGGTCGGCACGTACTGCGGCCGGTCCACGGTGCTGCTCGCCGACGCGGCCCGGTCGGCCGGGGTCACGGCGCTGACCGTCGACCATCACCGGGGCAGCGAGGAGCAGCAGCCCGGCTGGGACTACCACGACCCGGAGACGGTGGACCCGGAGATCGGCCTGATGGACACCCTCCCTGCCTTCCGGCGCACGCTGTTCCGGGCGGGCCTGGAGGACCACGTGGTCGCCCTGGTCGGCCGCTCCCCGCAGATCGCGGCGATCTGGAACTCCCCGCTCGGCTTCGTCTTCGTCGACGGCGGCCACACCGACGAGCACGCCACCGCCGACTACGAGGGCTGGGCGCCGCACGTCGCCGAGGGCGGACTGCTGGTCATCCACGACGTCTTCCCGCACCCCGAGGACGAGTTCACCGGCCAGGCCCCATACCGCGTCTACCTGCGCGCCCTGGACTCCGGCGCGTTCACGGAGATCTCGGCGACGGGTTCCCTGCGCGTACTGCGCCGGACCGGCACGGGCATCTGACCTCCCGCCGTCAGCGAGCCGGACGGCGCGTCCGCCGCCGACCGCTCACCCGCACAACAGCGGTCCGGCGCACGGCGCTCCGCCTCCGCGCGCCCCGGCACCCGGCCGGCAGGCGGCGCGTCAGCCCCTCCCCCGCCGCGGCCGGCCGGCCGAAGCACCGGTCGGAGTCTGTGCGGGCGGGGCGCGTCGGACCGTAAGGTGGCAGCGTGTCGTACGTAGGCCCGGACTTCGATCCCCCACAGCCGCGCCGGTCCCGGCGCGGGCCGCTGACCGTGGCGCTCGCCGCGCTGGTGCCCGGAGCGCTGCTCGGCTGGCTGGTGTACGAGGCGGTGGGCGGCGGCGGCCCGGAAGGCTCCGACCGCACGGCGGCCCCTGCCTCGCACTCGCCCTCGCGCACCGCCCCGGCGTCCCCCTCCTCGCCGTCGGCCCGGTCCGCCTCGCCCCGTTCCTCGGACGACGACGGCAAGCGGCCCGCCAAGTCACCGACGGCCGCCGCCTCGGGACCGCTCAAGGGCAAGGTCGTCGTCATCGACCCGGGGCACAACCTCGGCAACTTCCAGCACACGGCCCAGATCAACCGCCAGGTGGACATCGGGACGAACCGGAAGGAGTGCGACACCACCGGGACGTCCACCAACGCCGGTTACCCGGAGGCCCGGTTCACCCTCGATCTGGCGCACCGGCTGCGCACGCTCCTGGAGCAGCAGGGCGCCACGGTGAAGCTGACCCGCGACGGGGACAGCCCGGTCTGGGGGCCCTGCGTGGACGAGCGGGCCCGGATCGGCAACGCGGCGCACGCCGACGCGGCCATCTCCCTGCACGCCGACGGCTCGGCGCCCGGCAACCGCGGCTTCCACGTCATCCTGCCGGGATCGGTGCACTCCGGCGCCGCGGACACCCGGAAGATCGTCGCCCCCTCGCACGACCTCGGGGTGCGCATCGTGGGCAACTTCGTGCGCGAGACCGGTGAACCGCCCTCCAACTACCTCGGCGGAGGTACCGGTTTCGTCACGCGTACGGACCTGGGTGGTCTCAATCTGTCAACAGTCCCCAAGGTGTTCATCGAGTGCGGCAACATGCGCGATAGCAAGGACGCGGCACTACTGACCAGCGGCGCCTGGCGGCAGAAGGCGGCGCGGGGGATCTCCGAGGGAATCGCCGGGTTCCTCGATCACTGACTTTGTCGACATGTAAACGCTCTGGCTTCCCTCAACTTGATTGCGATGCGCAACACGCGCTTGCTTGACTGACCTCGACCAAGCGCGAAGTTTCTGCACTTCACGCAATTAAGGGGGATCAGGTGAAGCTTCAAATGGTGTGGCGCGGGATCACTGCCATCGCACTCGCAACCAGCCCGCTCGCCATGACGGCCTCAGCGCACGCCGCGCCGAACGCCCACTCGAGCGCCTCGAGCCCCGTCAAGCCCGGCATCGGCGGCGGATTCAAGCGGCTGTCCAATGTCCACGTCATCGGCTCCACATGCGGTAAGCACGTGATCGCCTCGGCCGACGGCCCGGGAGGCACGACGTTGCGCATCGACCAGACCCACTCCGCGGGCACCGTGCTCTCGAAGAACATATCGGCGTCCAAGGGCGTGATCAGTGCCGGTGTCGGCTGGGACGTGACGAAGTCGAAGAGCATCACTGTCAGTGGAGCCAGGGAGGTGCCCAAGGGCAAGCACGGCACCCTCGACGCGTACACGAAGTACCAAGTCAAGCGGTTCAACGTGCAGGTCCTGATGGTCGACACGTTCGTCACCATCCAGAAGAACAAGACCGCCTCCGAGCCCATCGGCGTCTGCTTCAAGTACCACCAGCGCTAGAGGCGGGGATCGCTGCGGCCACGTCCCGCGCGGTCTCAATCTGTCAACGGTTCCCGGGATGTTCCTCACATCCCGGGGACCGTGCGATAACAAGGACGCGACAGGGGGCGGCGCGGAAGGATCTCTGCGGGAATCGTGAGTTTCCTGCGCACGTAGTGATCGGCCGACGGATCCGGGCGGACATCGTGACCATGTGGACGATAGTGTCATCCGTATCATGAGGGGTCACCCCCGCGCGTCACACCGGGGCCTGACGGCGACAGGGTGACGGCGACGCCTCTACCGATGACGAGACGACTCACGAAGGACCTGAAGTGAATATCCGCTCCCTCACTAGAGGCGACGGCGTGGTGATCGGAGCAGCGGTGTTGCTGTTCATCGCGTCGTTCCTCGACAACTACTCGTACAACGGAGCTCCTTCCAGTTTCGAGATCCCGAGCCTCTGGGCAAGCGGGCCCGTCCTGCTCAGCGTTGTCCTTGCCGGGCTCATCGGTACTGCACTGGTAGTCGTCGCCCGGGCCCTGCCGCAGCCGCGCAAGGTTGCCGGTCTGGAACTCGGCCAGTTCGGAGTCGCCTTCACGGTCTTCGCCGCGTGGAGTGCGCTCGGCAACGTCATCGACCCGGCCGGCGGCGCCAACAACTTCAGCAGTTCGTCCGACGGACCGAGTGCGGGCACGGGCCTCATCATCGCCCTCATCGCCACCCTCGTCATGGCCGGAGCCGCCGTCGCCACGCCCCTGGTCCCCGCCCTCCAGGCCAGTCTGGTCCCCGCCCCCAAGCCGGTAGCCCCGCAGCCCTACGGTGCCCAGCCGCAGGGTGGTTACGGTTACCCGGGTGCTCAGCCGCAGCCGGGGCAGCCGTACGGTGCCCAGCCGCAGCCGGGGCAGCCGTTCGGACAGCAGCCGCCCGCCGGGCAGCAGCCGCCCGCCGGTCCCGCCGCTCCGGCGCCGCAGACCTCCGGCGGGGACTTCTCGCCGTTCTGGTTCGCCGTGCCGGTGCCGCGCCAGCTGTTCGCGGAGGACGGCTCGACGAACCCGATCGCCGAACTGGCGCCGGGCACCTGGTACCTGGCCGTCGAGCAGCGCGGTGCCGCGCTGGTCGCACAGACCCAGGACGGCCGCCGCGGTGTCCTCCAGGACACCTCCGGCATCCAGCGAGGCTGAGTCCCGCATCTCGCCGTACTCCGGCCCCTCGCCCTTCCGGGCGGGGGGCCGTTGTCGTACAGTCGCCTCCCGGTCGGTGAACTGACGCTCCGTCAGGAGGCAGGCGTATGCGGCTCGGTCTCGCACTCGGCTACTGGGGACGCGGTCCGGACCCCGGACACGTGGCGCTCGCCCAGGAGGCGGAGCGGCTCGGGTACCACTCGGTGTGGACGGCGGAGTCCTGGGGCTCGGACGCCTTCACCCCGCTGACCTGGATCGCCGCGCGGACCTCGACGATCCGGCTGGGTACGGCCGTCGCCCAGATGGCCGCCCGCTCGCCCGCCGCGACCGCGATGCACGCGCTCACCCTGGACCACCTCTCCGGCGGGCGGACGCTGCTCGGGCTGGGCCTGTCCGGGCCGCAGGTGGTGGAGGGCTGGTACGGCCGCCCGTTCCCGAAGTCCCCGCTGACCGCGACCCGGGAGTACGTGGACGTCGTACGGCAGGTGCTGCGCCGCCGGGCGCCGGTGGAGGTGGACGGGCGGTTCCATCCGCTGCCGTACCGGGGGCCGGACGGGACGGGGCTCGGCAGGCCGCTGAAGCCGATCACCCATCCGCTGCGGGCCGAGCTGCCGGTGCTGCTCGGCGCCGAGGGGCCGAAGAACGTCGCGCAGACGGCCCGCATCGCCGACGGCTGGCTGCCGCTGTACTGGTCGCCGAGCCGGCCGGAGGTGTACGGGGACGTCGTGCGGGAGTTCTCCGAGGGGTTCCTGGTGGCTCCGATGGCACGGGCGAAGGTGTGCGACGACGTCGCGGAGGGGCTGCTGCCGGTCAAGGCCATGCTCGGGTTCTACATCGGCGGGATGGGGCACGCGGCCCGCAACTTCCACGCCGACCTCATGGCCCGCATGGGGTACGAGGAGGAGGCCCGGCGGATCCAGGAGCTGTTCCTCGCCGGACGCCGGGAGGAGGCCGTACTGGCCGTCCCGGACGCCTTCGCCGACGAGATCTCCCTGGTCGGCCCGCGCGAACGCATCGCGGAAAAGCTGGAGTTGTGGCGCAAGGGCCCGGTGACGGACCTGCTGGCCCTGTCACCGGACCCGCACACCCTCAGGGTGCTGGCGGAGCTGAACTCCTAGCCCTGGGTGAGCTGCGACGTCGAGGGGACCTTGTTCTTGACCTCGGCGCCGGCGCTTTTCCCCGCGTCCTTCACCTGGTTGATGATGTCGTCGAAGGAACTCGCCGCACCCTCGTCGCCCTTGCGCAGCTTGGACGGCAGGCTCTTGAGGGACGCGATGCCCGCGGTGAGCGGCGCGAGTGCCTTCGACAGCAACGGATCGCCCTGGGCGTTCTTCTGCGCGGCCTTGAGGCGGTTGTAGGCGAAGGCACCGGCGAGACCGGCCTTCACCAGGGACAGCTTGCGGCCGTGGGCGCCCTTCTTGAACTTGCCGGCCTTCCAGGGCTTCACGATCCACTGGTAGGTGGCGCCGGCGGCGAGGCCTGCGTTCGCGACGAAGCGGGTCTTGGCGAACTTCTGGCGTTCGGCGGAGGTGGACGGGCTGGGAGTGGCCTCCTGCGCGGCGGCGACCGCCGAAGCGGCTGTCTTCGTACTGCCGGTCTTCTCACTGCTGCCGCAGGCGGTGGCGCCCGCCACCAGTGCGCAGCAGAGGGTGAGCGCCACGAAGAGGCGCCGTATCGGTACGGGCACGGGGTCCTCCGGACGTGTTTCCCCGAGCGGTCTGCTTCCTCCGGCAGGTTCACCCGAACGGCCGCGTCCCGCCACTCGGGGAGGAACGCCGTCGGCGCGCCCTGCCCGGTTTCACGGGCCCGGAAGCGGCAATCCGAAGAACATGTCTCGATATCGCACGGGCGCGAATCAGGCCGGGACGGTCGTGGCGATCGTCGCCGACGTCATGGCCTTCATACTCGGCCTCTGGATTCTGATGTACCTGTTGGACGCGAACCGGGCGAACAGCCTGGTGCAGTTCGTCCATGACGCCGCCGCCTGGCTGGCCGGCTGGTCCCACGACCTCTTCACGTTCGACGAGGCCTGGGCCCGGGTGGTGGCGGGCTACGGTCTCGCCGCGGTGGTCTACCTGTTCGTCGGCCACGCCATCGCCAGCCGGATGCAGCGGCACTGAGGCGGCACGCGGCACGGTCCCCGGGGGGCCGTGCCGCTCGCGTCGGCTAGGCGCAGCAGTCGGGGTCCAGGCCGGTCGGCAGGCGGTCGCCGCCGAAGACCGCGCAGGTGGCGTCGTGGCCGCCGAGCGCGGCCACGGCCAGGAGGAGCGAACCCGCGGTCCAGGTGGTCAGCTCGCGGGGCCAGACCGCGTCGTCGTCGAAGACGTAGCCGGTCCAGTACAGGCCGGTCGCGGGGTCGCGCAGGTGCTGGATGGACTGCAGGATCTCCAGGGCGCGGTCGGACTCCCCGACCGCCCAGAGGGCCAGGGCGAGTTCGCTGGACTCGCCGCCGGTCACCCACGGGTTGGGGATCACGCAGCGCACGCCGAGGCCGGGGACGACGAAGCGGTCCCAGGACTCCTCGATGCGGGCCTTGGCCTCCGATCCGGTCAGCGCGCCGCCGAGGACCGGGTAGTACCAGTCCATCGAGTAGCGGTCCTTGTCGAGGAACCGCTCGGGGTGCCGGCGGATCGCGTGGCGCAGCGCGCCGACCGCCAACTCCCAGTCGGGCTGGGGCTCTTCGCGCTGCTCGGCGATGGCGAGGGCGCAGCGCAGGGCGTGGTGGACGGAGGAGCTTCCGGTGAGCAGGGCGTCGGCCGTGGGGGTGCCGTCGTCCTCGCGCCGCCAGCCGATCTGCCCGCCGGGCCGCTGGAGCCGCAGCACCCATTCGACGGCCGCGTAGACGCAGGGCCACATGCGGTCCAGGAAGGTGTCGTCCCCCGTGGACAGGTAGTGGTGCCAGACGCCGACGGCTATGTAGGCGACGAAGTTCGACTCGCGGGCGCGGTCGGTGACGTCGTCGTGGGCGCCGTCGGCGTAGGCCGCGTACCAGGAGCCGTCCTCGAGCTGGTGCCGGGCGAGCCAGTCGTAGGCCCGCTCGGCCGCCTCGTGCTCGCCGGCCGCGTCCAGGGCCATGGCGGCCTCGGTGTGGTCCCAGGGGTCGAGGTGGTGCCCGCGGAACCACGGGATCGCGCCGTCCTCCCGCTGCGCGGCGAGGATGCCGTGTACGGTCGCGGCGGCCTGCCCGGCGGTGAGGACCCCGGGCAGGACCAGGTGTTCTGTCCGGGGCGTCGTCACTTGGCGGCCGCCCCGTCGGTCCCGTCGAGACGCGGCAGGTGCGGCTTGGTCGCGTAGACCACGAAGCTCTTGCCGATCAGCGGGTTCAGCGCCTGCTCGGCGACCCGTGTGGCCAGGGGCTTCTTCATGATGTCCCAGACCAGCAGCTTGTGGTACGCCCGGACCGGCAGCGCCTTGTCGTTGTCGACGCCGAAGGCGCACTTCAGCCACCAGTACGGCGAGTGCAGGGCGTGCGCGTGGTGGCTGCCGTACGGCTTCAGGCCGGCCTCGCGGATCTTCCCGACCAGCTCGTCGGCCTTGTAGATGCGGATGTGGCCGCCCTCGACCTCGTGGTAGGCGTCGGACAGCGCCCAGCAGACCTTCTCGGGGCCGTAGCGCGGCACGGTGACGGCGATCCGGCCGCCCGGCCTGAGCACGCGGACCATCTCCGCGAGGACACCCTTGTCGTCGGGGATGTGCTCCATCACCTCGGAGATGATGACGACGTCGAAGGACTCGTCGGGGAAGGGCAGGGCCAGGGCGTCGCCCTCCATGGCCGTGGCGGTGGCGCCCTCGGGGGCCTCGCCGGCCTCCTTCATCGCCGCGAACCACTTGGCGACCTCGCGGATTTCCTCGGCGTTCTGGTCGAGGGCCACGACCTGGGCGCCGCGCCGGTAGCACTCGAAGGCGTGCCGGCCGGCCCCGCAGCCGAGGTCCAGGACACGGTCGCCCGGGGCGAGCGGGAACCGGGAGAAGTCGACGGTCAGCACGTGGCCCTGCTTTCGGTGTAGACGCCGGTGTCACTGGCCGAGATCGTGGACGCGTCGCTCCGGGACGCCGTGACCGCGACACTCGGTGAAGCCGCGGAACGGCCGGGACCGGGGGCCGTCGCGCCGCCGGCCGTGGCGTGGGCGCCGTCGCCGCCCGCGGAGCGTGCGACGGCCTCGCGGTAGCGGGCCACGGTGCCTTCGGCGGCGCGTGCCCACGTGAAGTTCCTCAGCACCCGCTCGCGGCCCGCGGCGCCGAGCCGGGCGCGCAGTTCCGGGTCTCCGAGCAGCCGGCCGAGGCCGGCGGCCAGGGCTCCGGCGTCGCCGGGCGGCACGGCCAGGCAGGTCTCGCCGTCGCGGCCCGCGACCTCGGGGATCGCGCCGCCGGTGGTGGCGACCAGGGGGGTGCCGGTGGCCATGGCCTCGGCCGCGGGCAGCGAGAAGCCCTCGTACAGGGAGGGCACGCAGGCGACCTCGGCCGAGCGGATCAGGTCGACGAGCTCGGCGTCGGAGATGCCCTTGACGAACTCGACGGCGCCTTCGAGGCCGTAGCGCTCGACGGCCTGGGCGACCGGGCCCTCGGTGGGGCGCTTGCCGACGACGACGAGGTGGGCGGCCGGGTGCTCGGTGCGCACCTTCGCCAGCGCCTCCACCAGGAAGACCAGGCCCTTGAGGGGGACGTCGGCGCTGGAGGTGGTGACGATCCGGCCGGGCACCTCGGGAACGGCCGGATTCGGCGCGAACAGGTCGGTGTCGGCGCCGATGTGGACGACGTGGACGCGCTCCTCGCGGACGCCGAGGTGGTCCACGATCTCCTGCCGGGAGCTGCCGGAGACGGTGAGGACGGAGGGCAGCCGGCGGGCGGTGCGCTTCTGCATGCGGGTGAAGGCGTACCAGCGGCGCACCGAGTAGCGGCGCTGCCAGCCCTCGGCGGCGTCCAGCTCCAGCTGCCGGTCGACGGTGATGGGGTGGTGGATCGTGGTCACCAGGGGCGCGCCGATGTCGCCCAGCAGGCCGTAGCCGAGGGTCTGGTTGTCGTGGACGACGTCGAACTCGCCGCGGCGGGCGCGCAGATGGCGGCGGGCGCGCAGCGAGAAGGTCAGGGGCTCGGGGAAGCCGCCGGTCCACATCGTCGCCACTTCGAGGGCGTCGATCCAGTCCCGGTACTCGTCGCGCCCGGGGGTGCGGAAGGGGTCGGGCTGGCGGTACAGGTCGAGGCTGGGCAGCTCGGTCAGGGTGAGCGCGGGGTAGCCCTCGTCGAGGACGGGGTACGGCTGCGAGCCGATGACCTCGACGCGATGGCCGAGGCGGGCGAGCTCACGCGAGAGGTGCCGTACGTAGACACCCTGGCCGCCGCAGAACGGGTTCCCTTTATAGGTGAGGAGTGCGATGTGGAGCGGTCGCTTGCCGTCGGCTGCGGAGTCCTCCTGGGCACCCGCTTCCCGGGCCTCGGCGGTCACTCGGTGCCCCCTTCTGCATGCACGGTCCCGCGAGACTACGACGGGACGCTAATCTAGAACAAGTTTCAGACTTGATCGTTCAAGAGGCTCTGAATCTACCGGCAGGTAGGGGCGCTGTGAGCAGTGGATCAGGTGATTCACGCCACGACATCGGCCCCCTCCGCGCCGGGTGATCACATGCCCCACCGACACCCTCACCGACTGTCACGGAACGGGACCCATGCCTGCGGAAGCCAGTACGTCGCGGCCGCCGTCGCCGCCGCTCACCGAGCGGCAGGAGGCCCGCCGCCGCAGGATCCTGCGCGCGAGCGCCCACCTGGCCAGCCGGGGCGGTTTCGACGCGGTGCAGATGCGTGAGGTGGCCGAGTCCTCGCAGGTGGCGCTCGGCACGCTGTACCGCTATTTCCCGTCGAAGGTGCACCTGCTGGTCGCCACCATGCAGGACCAGTTGGAGCACATGCACGGCACGCTGCGGAAGAAGCCGCCGGCGGGGGACACGGCGGCCGAGCGGGTGGCGGAGACGCTGATGCGCGCCTTCCGCGCCCTCCAGCGCGAGCCGCACCTGGCGGACGCGATGGTCCGGGCCCTGACCTTCGCCGACCGCAGCGTCTCCCCCGAGGTGGACCAGGTCTCCCGGCAGACGACGGCGATCATCCTGGACGCGATGGGCCTGGCGGACCCGACGCCGCAGCAGCTCTCCGCCGTCCGGGTCATCGAGCACACCTGGCACTCGGCCCTCACCACCTGGCTCTCGGGCCGCGCCTCCATCGCCCAGGTCAAGATAGACATCGAAACGGTCTGCCGCCTGATCGACCTGACGGAGCCGGGGGCTTCGCGCTAGGGCACACCCCCGGCCGCCGGACCCCCGCCCCGTTACTCCTCCGGTGGGAACACCGTCTCCCCCGTGTCCAGGAGGGTCAGGGTGATCGCCTCCACCGGGCAGCTCTCCGCGGCCGCCAGGATCGCCTCGTTCGCGTCGGTGGCCGGGTCCACCGGGTGGGACTGGCGGGCCGTGTCGAGGCGGAAGGCGGTCGGGGCGTGGTGGAGGCACTGGGCCGAGCCGATGCAGACGGAGCGGTCGACCTCGACGTGCCAGCGGTCGCCCATCCTCACGCCCCCGCCGGCAGGTGGATCATCTTGTGCTCCAGGTACTCGCCGTACCCCTCCGGGCCGAACTCCCGCCCGAGGCCCGAGTTCTTGTAGCCGCCGAACGGGCCGAGCATGTCCAGGCTGAAGGTGTTGACGGAGAACGTGCCGGTGCGCACACGGCGGGCCACCTCGATGCCGTGTTCGACGTCGGCCGTCCACACGCTGCCGGACAGACCGTAGTCGGAGTCGTCGGCGATCTTCAGGGCCTCGGCCTCGTCGCCGTACGGGAGCAGGCAGATCACCGGGCCGAAGATCTCCTCGCGGGCGATCCGCATGGAGTTGTCCACGTCGCCGAAGAGGGTCGGCTCGACGTACCAGCCCCGGTCCGGGGCCGCCGGCCGGCCGCCGCCGGTGAGGATCTTGGCGCCCTCCTCCTGGCCGATGCGGATGTAGTCGAGGCTGCGCTGCTGCTGGCGCCGGGCGACCAGGGGGCCGACCTGGGTGGCCGGGTCCAGCGGGTCGCCGACCGTCAGGGCGCTCGCCGCCTGCGCGAAGGCGTCGGCGAACTCGGCGTACCGGGCGCGCGGCACCAGGATGCGGGTCTGGGCCACACAGGCCTGGCCGTTGTTCATGAAGGCCGCCGGGACGATGCCCGCCACCGCCGTCCCCAGGTCCGCGTCCGGGAGCACGACCGCCGCCGACTTGCCGCCGAGTTCCAGCGTGACCCGGGTGAGGTTGCGGGCGGCGACCTCCATCACGCGCCGGCCGGCGGCGACCGAGCCGGTGAAGGAGACCTTGTCGACGCCGGGGTGGCCGACCAGGTACTCGCCGACCTCCCGGTCGGCGGGGAGGATGGACAGCACTCCCTCCGGCAGCCCGGCGTCGCGCGCGATCTCACCGAGGAGGTAGGCGTCCAGCGGGGACTCCGGGGACGGTTTGAGGACGACGGTGCAGCCGGTCAGCAGCGCCGGGGCGAGCTTGGCCGCGGCGACGAACTGCGGGACGTTCCACGGGACGACGGCCGCGACCACGCCGACGGGTTCGCGGCGGACGAGGAGCGGGCCGAGGACGCCGGCGCGGCGCTCCTCGTACGTGAAGTCCCGCGCGACCCGGATCGCCGAGTCCCACACCATCATCGCGCCGAGCGCCTGGGCGAGGACGCTCCAGGAGTACGGGGAGCCGTTCTCGGAGGAGATCACGCGGGCGATCTCCTCGTGCCGCGCGGCGATGCCGTCCTTGATGCGGGTGACGACCTCGATCCGCTCCTCGAGCGTGGACCGTGGCCAGGGCCCCTCGTCGAAGGCGCGGCGCGCGACGGCCACCGCCCGGTCGACGTCCGCCCGTGAGGCGTGCGGCACCCGGCCGATGACCTCCTCGCTGTGCGGGGAGACCACCTCGATGACGTCCGTGCCGAGGGGGTCGGTCAACTCCCCGCCGATGAACAGCTGTCCGTGTTCCACGAGCTCGGTCATGGCCGACTGCCTCCCACCGCACCGCGCGTATCTGACGCCGTTTCAGAACTGATACCAGTTCTAGTTACAGCGGGCAATGGCCGACACCGGTCGGGGCCGCACCGGCGGATCACCCGCCGGTGCGGCCCCGACCGTCGCGCGGTGAAGCGGACTCAGTCGCAGTACCGGTTGTAGGCCGAGCTGTAGCCCCGGTTGTAGCCGTCGACGTAACCGTGCGCCCACGAGGAGTCGTGGCCGGACGAGTAGCCGGAGCTGTAGCCGTCGCGGTCGCAGTCGGAGCGCGCGTCGGAGAAGCCGTCGCGGAAGCCCTGCCGGAAGCCCTGCTGGTAGTGGCTCTGCTCGGGAGCAACCGCCGCGGAACTCACCTGCGTCGGGGCTGGTGACGCGAACGCCGGCTGCACGCTCAACGGCATGAGGGCGACACCGGTCGCCACCAGAGCGGAGCTGAGGGCCGCGGCCCTCTTGATCGTCCTTCGCTGCATGAGCTCTCCCCAGATACGCTCATATGGGATGTTTCCACTCTAGTAGGCCGAAAGCATGACGCAAGTCGGGGTGCCCGCCCGCACGTCCCCTCTGTCACCCCCAACTGACGTTGCGTCAGTTCTGGTTATAGTGAACAGGATCGAAAGGCTGCGGGCGGCGGGGCGGAGGAACCTGATGACGAAGACGTTCGATCACGGCGGGGGCGTGCGGTCCCTTCAGGTGCCCATCCCGGACAACCCCCTCGGCCACACGCTGGTGTACGTCGTGGACACCGGCCGGGGACCGGTGCTGGTCGACACCGGCTGGGACGATCCGGCGTCCTGGGACGTGCTCGTGGCGGGCCTGGCGGCCTGCGGCACGGCGGTGTCCGAGGTGTACGGCGTGGTCGTCACCCATCACCACCCCGACCACCACGGGCTGTCCGCACGGGTGCGCGAGGCGTCCGGCGCCTGGGTGGCGATGCACGAGGCCGACGCGGCGATCGTCCGGCGAGCCCGGGAGACCCGGCCCGAGCGCTGGTACGCGTACATGGCGGACAAGCTCGCGGCGGCCGGAGCGCCCGAGGAGCACATCGCCCCGTTGCGGGCCGCCCGGGGCCGCCGTACCCTGCCCGGTCTCTCCCCCGCCCTGCCGGACCGGGACGTCGTGCCCGGCGAACTCCTCGACCTGCCCGGCCGCCGGCTGCGCGCCGTCTGGACCCCGGGACACACCCCCGGCCACGTCTGCCTGCATCTGGAGGAGGGCCATCCCGCGCGACTCGCGGGTCGCGGGCGCCTGTTCAGCGGCGACCACCTGCTGCCGGAGATCACCCCGCACATCGGTCTGTACGAGGACCCCGACGACGCCACGGTGACCGATCCGCTCGGCGACTACCTCGACTCCCTGGAGCGGGTGGGCCGGCTCGCCCCGGCCGAGGTGCTCCCCGCCCACCAGTACGCGTTCACCGACGCGCCCGCCCGGGTACGGCAGTTGCTCGACCACCACGAGCAGCGGCTGGCCGGGCTGCTCGCGCTGCTGCGCGAGCCCCTCACACCCTGGCAGCTCGCGGAGCGCATGGAGTGGAACCGCCCCTGGGCCGACATCCCCTACGGCTCCCGGAACATCGCCGTCTCCGAGGCCGAGTCCCATCTGCGCCGCCTGGTGAAGCAGGGGCGGGCCGAACCGCTCGCCGGGAGCGAGCCGGTGGCGTACGTGGCCGTGTGAGCGACGTGCGCCGTGGCGGGGCCGTCCCGCCCCCGTCCTGGACGCGGGGTCAGGTACGCCCGGCGTCCTCCACCCGCTCCGCGGAGATGATCATCTCGGCCAGGTCGGCGAGGGTGGCGAGCTGGTGGGCGTTCATCTGCGGGGCGCGGGCGGCGAGCCGGACCAGTCCGTTCTGGCGCAGCCGCAGCAGCGGGTCGGCCTCGGCCTCCAGGTTCTGCAGCACGGGTTGCAACGCCTCGTGCAGCGCTTCCGGTTCGTCGGCGGTGAAGAACCCGGCGGGCAGGCCGAAGAAACGCCGCAGCCGGTCGGTGTGGGCGAGGCTCGGCATCCCGCTCTTGCGCCACTCGCTCAGCCACTGCCGGCTGGTGCCGGCGATGGCGGCCAGCTCGCCCAGGGAGTACCGCTTTCCGTCGGGCCGACGCCGGTTCTCGCGGATGAAGTCGAGGCGCTGGCGCACCCGTTGGGCCAGCATGGTCTCGGGAGCCCGGCCGCCGTCGAGGAGTTCGGCGACGACGGCGACGGGAACACCGGTGCGGCGGGACAGATCGGCCACGTCGAGGGCCTCCGGCAGCCGGCCCGGCCGGCCGGTCAACTCGCCCAGCCGGCGCAGGACATCGGCCAGGTCGGCGTACGCGTCACTCACCGAGTTCTCCCTGGGCTGTCGTCCGTTCGGTGTCGGGCTGACGCGAGGCTACCGGGTCGGTCGGTGACCGACCAGAGGTGACAGCGCTTCCTACGGAAGTGGGCAGCAATCGTTGACAGTCGCGCGAGCGGTGGGTGAGGATCTCGGCACGGAGAGCGAGACACGACCGCCCCGGGTGCCGGTCACGGGGGAGCGGCATCCGGGGTGCACCACACCCGATCGCCTCGGCCGGCCGTATGCGGCGACGGACCGGGCCTCGACGCCCGAGCCGGCCCTCGCGGTCCCCGGCGCGGCACCCACACGTCGTCGATCCCGTGCGCGCCGGCCGTACGGCCCGAGCCCGTCGAGAGCGTGACGCCGGTCACCGGGCCGGTGTGCCCACGGCCACCCCTCGGGCCGTGCGGGGCTGCCGGTAAAGTGGCGGAGTCGTCATCACACCCGTACGGGGGGAAGCCGGTGCAATTCCGGCGCTGACCCGCAACCGTGAGCCGCCCGGCGGGCGGTGAGCCGGACCGCCCCGGGCGGGACGTTGACCGGCTCACGTGCGTCGGCGGCCCGCCGCGCACGGCACCGTCGAGGTTTACGGGGCCGAGCCGCCCGGGTGTTCCCGTGCGCTGCAGGCTCCCCGCAGGAGAGGCAGTCGCCGACCATGAACGTTCGCCGCAGCGCCGCGGCTCTCGCCGCCATAGGCGTGCTGGCCGCCGCCGCGCCCGCCACGGCCGCCGACGCGTCCCCGTCCCCGAAGGTGGCGGTCCCGGACGGCCTGTACGGCAAGGCGGACCCGACGTACGACGGCGTGTGGCGGCAGTCGCTGACGCTGCTCGCCCAGCGCACCCTCGGCTACCGGCCGGCCCCGAAGGCCGTGGACTGGCTCACCGGGCAGCAGTGCGCGAACGGCTCCTTCGCCGCCTTCCGTGCCGCGCCCGGCAAGGCCTGCGACGACAAGACGCAGGTGGACACCAACAGCACGGCGGCCGCCGTGCAGGCCCTGGACGCCGTCGGCGGACACGAGCGCGAGGTCCGCAAAGCCCTGGTCTGGCTGAGCACCGTGCAGAACAAGGACGGCGGCTGGGGGTACACGCCGGGCGGCCCGAGCGACACCAACTCCACCAGCGTCGTCATCGGCGCGTTCGCCGCGGACGGCCAGGACGTCGCGAAGCTGCACAACAGGAGCAGGACCCCGTACGACCTGCTGGCCGCGCAGGCCGTCCCCTGCGACCAGGACGGCGGTGGCGCCCTCGCCTACCAGCCGGACAAGAAGGGCAAGCTGCTCGCCAACGCGGACGCGACGGCGGCCGGCCTGCTGGGCTCGCTCGGCAAGGGCTTCGCCGCGGAGGCCGGCAAGGCGCCCGCGAAGGACACGTGCGTCAAGGCCGCCCACCTCACCCCGGCCCAGCTCGCGGACAACGCGGGCGCCTACCTGGCATCGGCCGTCGCCAAGACCGGTCACCTGAAGTCGACCCTGCCCGGCGCCAAGGACCAGCCCGACTTCGGCAACACCGCGGACACGGTCGTCGCGCTCGCCGCGGACGGCCGCACCGACCGGGCGAAGAAGGTGTACGCCTGGCTGGAGAAGAACGCCACCCAGTGGGCGGCGCAGAGCGGCCCGGCCGCGTACGCGCAGCTGATCCTCGCCGCGCACGCGGTGGGCGCGCAGCCGGACGACTTCGGCGGCACCAGCCTGGTCCGCTCCCTCAACGCCCAGGGCCCGGCCCCGCAGGCGGAGAAGGCCGCCGGGAAGAAGGCCGAGGCGTCCGACGACGACTCGAACACCGGCGTGTGGTGGATCGTCGGCGTCGGCCTCGTGGCGGGCGTCGGCATCGGCTTCCTGCTCAGCGGCCGGAAGAAGAACCGGCCGTGACCCCCGTCCGCCGTGCCGCGACCCTGCTGGTCGCCACGCTCGTCCTGCTGCTTCCCGCGACCGCGGCCCACGCCACCGGCTACCGCTACTGGTCGTTCTGGGAGCGCTCCGGCGGCCACTGGACGTACGCCACGCAGGGCCCGTCCATGGTGCGGCCGGACGACGGCGCGGTCCAGGGTTTCCGGTTCGCCGTGAGCGCGGACTCCGCGGACGCGACCCGGCCGCGCGGTACGGCGGACTTCACCACCATCTGCGCGGACACGCCCGCGAAGGCGGGCACCAAGCGGGTGGCGCTGGTCCTCGACTTCGGCACGCCCGCCGACGCCCCGTCCGGCGAGCGGCCGCCCGCGCGCCGCTCCGCGTGCGCCCGCCTCTCGCCGGACGCGACGAGCGCGGACGCGGTGGCCGCGGTCGCCAGACCCCTGCGCTACGACACCAACGCGCTGCTCTGCGCGATCGCCGGGTATCCGCACCAGGGGTGCGGGGAACAGGTGTCGGCGGACCGCGAGCCCGCGGCCGCCGCACCGAAGAAACACGGGCCGGACGGCGGGTCCGGCGGTGGGCCGTCGCTGGGTCTGCCGGTCGGCGTGGGAGTGGTGGCCGTGCTGGCGGGCGCCGCGGTGTGGCAGGCGCGGCGGCGGCGCGATGACTCCGGGTAGCTGCGGCCCGTCCTGCGACAGCGGGTGCGCCGTGGCTGATCGCGCCGTTCCCCGTGCCGCCGGGAAGCCGAGGCCGCCGGCCACCGCACGGCACCGGTACCGGGCCCGGCTGCACCCCGGTGCCTGGTGGCTCTGGGCGCTCGCCCTCGGTACCGCCGCCACGCGCACCACCAACCCGCTCCTCCTCGCGCTCCTCGTCGCCGCCTCCGCCTACGTCGTGGCGACGCACCGCTCCCCGGCTCCCTGGGCCCGCTCCTACGCCGCGTTCGTCAGGCTCGGCCTCGCCGTCCTGCTGGTCCGCCTGCTCTTCGCGGTGGCCCTCGGCTCCCCCGTCCCCGGCACGCACACCCTGTTCACCCTCCCCGAGATCCCGCTCCCCCACTGGGCGCAGGGCATCCGGCTGGGCGGCCGGGTCACCGCCGAGGCGCTCGTCTTCGCCGGCTACGACGGACTGAAGCTGGCCACCCTGCTGATCTGCGTGGGCGCGGCGAACGCCCTCGCCAGCCCCTCCCGGCTGCTGAAGTCGCTGCCCGGGGCGCTGTACGAGACGGGGGTGGCCGTCGTCGTCGCCCTCACCTTCGCGCCGCATCTCATCGCCGACGTACGGCGGCTGCGGGCCGCCCGACGGCTGCGGGGCCGCCCCGACCGGGGCGTGCGGGGCCTGCTCCAGGTCGGACTGCCGGTCCTGGAGGGGGCGTTGGAGCGCTCGGTCGCGCTCGCCGCCGCGATGGAGTCCCGCGGTTACGGCCGCACCGCCGAGGTGCCCGCCCGCGTCCGCCGTACCACCGCCGCGCTCACCCTCGGCGGACTGCTCGGGGTGTGCGCGGGAACGTACGGGCTGCTCACGGCCGAGGGCGGCACGTACGGGCTGCCGGTGCTGCTCGCCGGTGTGGCCGCCGCGCTCGCGGGTCTGCGCCTGGGCGGCCGCCGTTCCCTGCGCACCCGGTACCGCCCGGACCCCTGGGACGTACGGGCCTGGCTGGTCGCGGGGTCGGGCGTGGCGGTCGCCGCGCTGCTCACGCTCGCCTCGGTCCGCGATCCGGACGCGCTGCACCCGGGGGTGGTGCCCCTGGTCGCGCCCGTGTTCCCGCTGTGGCCCGCGGTCGCCGTGCTGCCGGCGCTGCTGCCCGCCTTCGTCGTCCCCCGGGCACCCGAGGTGCCCCGGATCCCCGAGGAGCCGTCGTGATCCGCTTCGAGAACGTCGGCGTCACCTACGACGGCGCGGCCGAACCCACCGTCCGGGGCGTCGACTTCGAGGTGCCCGAGGGTGAACTGGTGCTGCTCGTCGGCCCGTCCGGGGTCGGCAAGTCGACCGTGCTCGGCGCGGTCAGCGGACTGGTCCCGCACTTCACGGGCGGCACCCTGAGCGGGCGGGTCATGGTCGCCGGCCGGGACACCCGTACGCACAAGCCGCGGGAACTCGCCGACGTGGTCGGCACGGTGGGGCAGGATCCGCTCGCCCACTTCGTGACGGACACCGTCGAGGACGAACTCGCCTACGGCATGGAGTCGCTGGGCCTCGCGCCCGCGGTGATGCGGCGCCGGGTGGAGGAGACCCTGGATCTGCTGGGCCTGGCGGGGCTGCGGGACCGGCCCATCGCCACGCTCTCCGGCGGGCAGCGGCAGCGGGTCGCGATCGGTTCGGTCCTCACCCCGCACCCCCGGGTGCTGGTCCTGGACGAGCCGACCTCGGCGCTGGACCCGGCCGCGGCGGAGGAGGTGCTGGCCGTGCTCCAGCGCCTGGTGCACGACCTGGGGACGACCGTGCTGATGGCGGAGCACCGGCTGGAACGCGTGGTGCAGTACGCGGACCGGGTCGTCCTGCTGCCCGCGCCCGGCGAAGCCCCGGTGGTCGGCGCCCCGGCCGAGGTGATGGCCGCGTCCCCGGTGTACCCCCCGGTCGTCGCCCTGGGCCGGCTGGCGGGCTGGGCCCCGCTCCCGCTGACGGTGCGGGACGCCCGCCGCCGCGCCGCTCCGCTGCGCGACCGGCTGGCCGGGGCCGCCGTGGACCGCGCGGCGGCACCCGGCGAGCGTGGGCGAGCGGCCCGGCTCCCCGCCCAGCGGCGGCGGGTACCGAAGGACTCGGCCGGGCCGGCCCGCCGCGGCCTGTTCGGGCGCCGCCCCGCCGCACCGGTACCGCACACCCCGCACATCGCGGTCCTGCACGAGGTCACCGTCCGCCGCAACCGGACGGAGGCCCTGCACCGCGTGGACCTGACCGTCGCCCCGGGCGAGACCGTCGCCCTCATGGGCCGCAACGGCGCCGGCAAGTCCACCCTGCTCAACTCGCTCGTCGGTCTGGTCACCCCCACCACCGGCACGGTCGACGTGGGCGGAGCCGCGCCGCACCGCACTCCGCCCCGCGAACTGGTCCGCCGCGTCGGCCTGGTCCCGCAGGAGCCGCGCGATCTGCTGTACGCCGACACGGTGGCCGCCGAGTGCGCGGCCGCCGACCGGGACGCGGGTGCCGAGCCCGGCACCTGCCGGGCGCTGGTGTCCGGGCTGCTGCCGGGCATCACGGACGGCACGCACCCGCGCGACCTGTCCGAGGGCCAGTGCCTGGCGCTCGCCCTGGCCGTGGTGCTCACCGCCCGTCCTCCCCTGCTCCTGCTGGACGAGCCGACGCGCGGCCTGGACTACGCGGCGAAGGCCCGTCTGGCCGTCGTCCTGCGGGACCTGGCCGCCGAGGGGCACGCGATCGTGCTGGCCACGCACGATGTGGAGCTGGCCGCCGAGATCGCCCACCGGGTGGTGCTGCTCGCCGAGGGCGAGGTGATCGCCGACGGCCCGACGGCCGAGATCGTGGTGTCGTCGCCGTCCTTCGCGCCGCAGGTGACGAAGATCCTGGCCCCGCAGCCCTGGCTGACGGTGGCCGAGGTGCGGGAGGCACTGGCATGACGTCCACCCGGGTGCGCGCCGTTCGCCTCGGCCCCCGCTCCCTCGCCGCGCTGGCGCTGGTCAGCTCGGTGGGGGTGGCGGCCTTCGGCTGGCCCTTCCTGGCCCCGCCCACCGCCCAGCTGAACGCGCACGCCCAGGACGCGCCCTGGCTCTTCGCGGGCCTGCTGTTGCTGCTGGTCGCGGTGGTGGCGGCGACGATCTCGGAGTCGGACCTCGGACCGAAGGCCGTGGCCATGCTGGGGGTGCTGGCCGCGACCGGGGCGGCGCTGCGCCCGATCGGCGCGGGCACGGCCGGCATCGAGCCGATGTTCTTCCTGATGGTGCTCAGCGGGCGGGTGCTCGGACCGGGATTCGGTTTCACGCTGGGCTCGGTGACGATGTTCGCGTCCGCGCTGCTCACGGGCGGGGTCGGACCGTGGCTGCCGTTCCAGATGCTGTCGATGGGCTGGTTCACGATGGGCGCCGGTCTGCTCCCGGGCCCGGTGCGGCTGCGCGGCCGGGGCGAAGTGCTGATGCTGGCCGGGTACGGCTTCCTGGCCGCCTTCGCCTACGGCACGATCATGAACCTGGCCGGCTGGCCCTTCCTCGGGGCCGCGGCGTCGAACATCTCCTTCGACCCGCGGGCGGCGGTGCCCGCGAACCTGGCCCGCTTCGTCGCGTACTGCCTGGCCACTTCCCTCGGCTGGGACCTGGGCCGGGCCGTCTGCACGGTGCTGCTGACCGTGTTCCTCGGTCCGGCGGTGCTGCGCGCGCTGCGCCGGGCCACCCGACGGGCCGCGTTCGAGACCGCGGTCACATTCGACGGTCCGGGCGCGTGACCGGCGGCACAGCCGGCCGCGCCGCTGCGTGAGGCGCCGAATCCGCCCCGTGAGCGAGTCGGTGAAGCACCCCACATGACGCACATCACCTACTACGTGGGGCCGTAGTCCGTTTTGCCCGATACGTCCCTTCCGGCACCCCCTCTGACCTGCCGATTGAGAGCCACGCCACAGGGTGGACGTTCCCCGCCGATCCGGCCACAACTAGTAAAAGGGGTCATTGCGGACGGGTTTCCGGCCTGCTTGTCTGGACGACGTCGCCAGGCGCCACGAGCCCACCCGGGCCGCGGCGCCGACGCATACGGCCACAGCGCGTGGTCCATCCATGCGGGCGATCCACCGTCCCCGACGCAAGAGGTTCTCCGTGTCCGTCTCCTTCATCCGCCGCATCGCTTCCCCGAAGAAGGCCCTCACCGCCGCCGCCGTGGCCGCCGCCACCGCCGGTATGGCACTGAGCGCGGCGCCCGCCCAGGCCGCCCCGAGCTCCGCCTCCTCCGCCCAGGCGATCGCGCACAAGATGATCCCGGACGCCGCGCAGTTCAACGCGTTCAGCAAGATCGTCGAGCACGAGAGCGGCTGGAACGCCAGCGCCACCAACAGCTCGTCCGGCGCCTACGGCCTGGTCCAGGCCCTGCCGGGTTCGAAGATGGCTTCCGCCGGTGCCGACTGGAAGACCAACCCCGCCACCCAGATCAAGTGGGGCCTGGACTACATGAAGTCCCGCTACGGCAGCCCGGCCCAGGCCTGGAGCTTCTGGCAGGCCAACGGCTGGTACTGAGCCGCACGCCACTGAGCTCCACCTGAGCGCTCGCCGCCGAGCCGCATCCCTCCGCCGAGCGCTCCACCCGGCTCGCCCCCTCCGAGCCTCCCCCCACGCTTCCGCACCCTCGCCCCGCCGGGCGGGGGTGCGCGCGCGTGTCCGGCCCCCGGCCCCCCGGCGCCCCGCCCAACGGCGTGGTGGAGTGGTCACCGACTCGTCCGTCGGGCCAGCGGGAGCAACCATGACGACAGCGCAGGCAACGGCGCCGGACCCGGAGGTGCGCGGGGTCCGCCTGGTGGCCGTACTCCTGGTGCTGACCGTGGTGAGCGGGCTGATCGACGCCGTCAGCTATCTGGGCCTGGGCCGGGTCTTCACCGCCAACATGACCGGCAACGTGGTCGTCCTCGGCCTCGCCGCGGCCGGCGCCCCCGGCTTCTCCGTCCTGCACACGGCCACCTCGCTGGTCTGCTTCCTGCTCGGCGCGGCGACGGGTGGCAGGGTGGCGGCCCGTCTCGGATCCGGCTCGCGCCGCAGGTGGGCGCGGCTGGCCCTGGCCGCGGAGGCCCTGCTGGTCGGAGTGTCGGCGGCGGTCGCCCTGATCCGTCCGGGCACCACCGGCTCGGTCTACACCCTCATCGCCCTCACGGCCTACGCGATGGGCCTGCGCAACGCCACCGTCCGCAGACTGGGCGTCTCCGACCTGACGACCACGGTCCTGACCATGACCCTGACCGGCCTCGCCGCGGAGTCCCGGCTGGGAGGCGGTACCGGACACGGCTCTCCGCGCCGGACGGCCTCCGCGATCGCCATGCTGGCCGGTGCCTGTCTGGGCGCCTGGCTGGTGCTCCACCACGGTCTGGGCGTCCCGCTGCTGGTCGCGGCACTCGCCTCGACGGTACTGGCGCTGACGGCCTCGGGCCGGGAGTAGGCGGCGACAGTACGCGGCGGACCTCGGGGGAGGCAGGAACGGGCGTAGGGACGAGGGTGCTCCTGCCTCCCTCGGGGTGGGCCGACGGCACCGGCTCCGTCGGCCGCGGCCGTGCGGTCAGCCGGTGGTGACCTGGAGTTCCTTGACGCCGTTGATCCAGGCCGAGCGCAGGCGGCGCGGGTTCTCCGCGAGCCGCAGGCCGGGCATCGCGTCGGCGATCGCGTGGAAGATCAGGTCGATCTCCAGGATCGCGAGGGACTTGCCGAGGCAGTAGTGCGGGCCGCCGCCGCCGAAGCCGAGGTGGGGGTTGGGGTCCCGGGTGATGTCGAAGCTGTCAGGATCGGCGAAGACCTCGGGGTCGTGGTTGGCGGAGGCGTAGAAGAGGCCGACCCGGTCGCCCTTCCTGATCTCCATCCCGCCCAGCTCCGTGTCCTGCGTGGCGGTCCGCTGGAAGGCGTTGACGGGTGTGGCCCAGCGCACGATCTCCTCGGCCGCGGTGGCGGGCCGCTCCCGGGTGAAGAGGTCCCACTGGTCGCGGTGGGTGAGGAAGGCGTGCATCCCGTGGGTGATGGCGTTGCGGGTGGTCTCGTTGCCGGCCACCGCGAGCATGAGCACGAAGAAGCCGAACTCGTCGGAGTTCAGGTTGCCCTCGTCCTCCGCCGCCACCAGGGTGGACACGATGTCGTGCGCCGGGCAGCGCTTGCGCTCGGCGGCCATGTTCATCGCGTAGGCGATGATCTCGGCGGCCGACTGCGCGCCGACCTCCTCGGTGATCGCGTACTCGGGGTCGTCGTAGGCGATCATCCTGTTGGACCAGTCGAAGATCTTGGAGCGGTCCTCCTGGGGGACACCGATCAGCTCGGCGATGGCCTGAAGGGGCAGTTCGCAGGCGACCTCGGTGACGAAGTCGAACGGCCCGGAGTGGGCGCGGGCACCGGCCACGATCGCCTCCGCGCGGGCGCGCAGCCGGTCCTCCAGAGCGCGTATCGAGCGCGGGGTGAAGCCCCGCTGCACGATCTGGCGCACGCGGGTGTGCTCCGGCGGGTCCATGTTGAGCAGGATCAGCCGCTGCGCGTCGATCGCGTCGCGCTCGATGTGCTCGTTGAACCGGATGATCGCCGTGTTGAGGGTGGAGGAGAACAGCTCCGGGTGGGTGGAGACGTACTTGACGTCGGCGTGCCGGGTCACCGCCCAGTAGCCGGTGTCGGCGAACCCCGCGAGGCCGTGCGGCTGCGGGATCCAGCGGACCGGCTCGGTGCGGCGCAGCTCGGCGAACTCGGGGAGGGGCACGCGGTGGTGCAGCAGGTCGGGGTCGGTGAAGTCGAACCCGTCGGGCAGCGCGGGGCAGTGCATCGGCGGCTCCCGTCGTCCGGTCTGACGGCCCATCAGGAATACAGGCTGCCGTGAAGGTAGTAACGGGTTCTACAAGTGGCAAGACATTCCGCCGACCCAATTGCGTGCGGAATTCGTGCAGATGGCGACTTCAAGACCTGCAAGACCCTTGCGGTGACGGGCGCCGCCTCCGCAGACTTCAGGCAGAACTAGAACGCGTACTAGTTCTGGAGCCGAGCCTCGGAGAGGACCCGCGCCCATGGCCGCCGAACCCGTGATCGTCGAAGCCGTACGGACCCCGATCGGCAAGCGCGGCGGTGCGCTCGCCAATCTGCACCCCGCCTACCTCCTGGGCGAGACCTACCGTGAACTCCTCGGCCGTACCGGCATCCCCGCCGACGCGGTCGAGCAGGTCGTCGGCGGCACGGTGACCCACGCCGGCGAGCAGTCCATGAACCCCGCCCGCACGGCCTGGCTGGCCATGGGCCTGCCGTACGAGACCGCGGCGACGACGGTGGACTGCCAGTGCGGTTCCTCCCAGCAGGCCTCGCACATGGTGGCCAACATGGTCGCCGCGGGCGTGATCGACGTCGGGATCAGCTGCGGGGTCGAGGCGATGTCCCGGGTGCCGCTGGGCTCGGGCTCGAAGCACGGGCCGGGCAAGCCGTTCCCGGACGAGTGGAACGTCGACCTGCCCAACCAGTTCGAGGCGGCCGAGCGGATCGCCCGGCACCGCGGCCTGACCCGGGAGAACGTGGACGCGCTGGGCCTGCTCTCCCAGGAGCGCGCCGCCCACGCCTGGGCCGAGGAGCGCTTCAAGCGGGAGACCTTCGCCGTACAGGTCCCCACCACCGAGGAGGAGCAGCACGCCGGGCAGGGCATGTGGCGCCTGGTGGACAAGGACGAGGGGCTGCGGGACACCTCCATGGAGGCGCTGGCCGGGCTCAAGCCGGTCATGCCCACGGCCGTGCACACGGCCGGCAACTCCTCGCAGATCTCCGACGGCGCGGCGGCGATCATGTGGGCGTCGAAGCGGATGGCGCGTGCGCTGAAACTGCGACCGAGGGCGCGGATCGTGGCGCAGGCCCTCGTGGGCGCCGACCCGCACTTCCATCTGGACGGGCCGATCGACGCGACGAAGGCCGTGCTCGGCAAGGCGGGCATGTCCCTCAAGGACATCGACCTCGTGGAGATCAACGAGGCCTTCGCGTCCGTCGTGCTCAGCTGGACCCGCGTCTTCGAGCAGGACCTGGAGAAGGTCAACGTCAACGGTGGTGCGATCGCGCTGGGGCACCCCGTCGGCGCGACGGGGGCCCGCCTGATCACCACCGCGCTCCACGAACTGGAGCGCACCGACAAGGAGTTCGCGCTCATCACGATGTGCGCGGGCGGCGGCCTGGCCACCGGGACGATCATTCAGCGGATGTAGCCGACGTCCAGTCGATGAAGCGGGTGAAGGTGGCGGGGCCGATCGTGAGGATCGGTCCCGCGGGGTTCTTGGAGTCGCGAAGGGCGACAGCGGCTTCCGCCAACTCGGCGACCTCGACGCACTCGCCGCCCTGGTCTCCGCTGTAGCTGGACTTACGCCACTTGCTCTCCATAGCGGTCCTCCATCACGCGCCGGATCAGCCCCGCCGAGTCCTTGATCGAGAGCGCGGCGGCTCGAAGATGATCGTATCGGAGCGAGCAGTCCTTGACGGTGCTTGGATTCGCGGTCGGATGCCCGCTGCTGCAGCTCTCCGTGTAGACGATGGGGGGATCGCCGGCAAAGCGGAAGACGGTGAACGGGCCTTGCAGTCCGGCGTGTTCCCCAGCTGTGAAGGGCAGGATCTGCACGTTGATCCCAGGGTCACCCTCCAAGGACAACAGCTTGGCCAGTTGCTCGCGCATGACCTCGCGGCCGCCGATCTCCTGGTACAACGCAGCCTCGCCGAGCACCATCCAGAAGACTGGTGGCTCTCCCTTCTCAAAGATGCGCTGGCGAGCCAGCCGAACAGCGGAACGGTCACCGAGGTTGACCTGATCGAGGACTCCGAGCACCGAGCGAACGTAGGACGCGGACTGAAGCAGGCCATGGATCACGTGAGTCTGGAACGTGCAGATCTCGGTCGCCCGCGCCTCCAGCTCCGCCACCTCCCGGAACCATGCCGGAAGCTGGCTGCGCAGCACCAGGTCGACCAGCCGCGACAGCAAGCCCCCCGTCCCCAGTGCCATATCCACACGTTCGCTGAACTCGGGCGTCGGTACCTTCCGCGCCGTCTCCACCTGCCCCACCAGCGACCCCGTGTAATTGACGATGTCCCCCAGCTGCCGCTGCGTCAGCCCCGCCGCCTCCCGGTGGCGGCGGAGTTCGAAGCCGTAGTAGTCGAGCGGCGAGGCGCCGGGGTCGAGGGTGTTGATGTGGGCCACGGACGGTCCTCCCGGGCAACTCGGTCCACAGCCGGACGCGTTGTATCCGATCTGTAGCCCAGAGTAGTGAGACGAGGTCAGCCTCGTACCGTGAAACTCAACATTCCGCGCACCGCCCAGTACCGCCTGCACCTCACCGTCGGCGAGCACTCGGTGCACCACATCCGCCGGATCGTCCGCTCACTGCTGCGCGAGTGGGGGCTGGCGGAGCTGACGTTCGCCGTGGAGCTGGGCGTGAGCGAACTGGTGACCAACGTCGTGCGGCACGTCCCGGACCGCCGCTGCACGGTCGTGGTGGCCCGGCGGACGGCGGGGGTGCGGGTCGAGGTCACCGACGGCTTCCGCCGCCTCCCCTCGATGCCGGACGCGCCGGACCCCGAGTCGGAGAGCGGGCGGGGACTGGCCCTGCTCGACGCCCTGACCGGGAAGTGGGGGGTGACACCGTGGGCCGGGGGCGGCAAGACGGTGTGGTTCGAGTGCGGGAACCCCTGACGAGAACTCTGCCCCTTATATGCAATTCTGTCCGGATAACCGCAGCGCGCGGGCGCTGCGGTTCCACGGCGGTGGCGCGACAAGGATCACAGGAAGCGGCAGGCATACCGCCGCGCGGATGGGCAGACGTACCTGCATACACGCCCTTTAGCTGCACTATGCATCGATGTGCATACACGACGTAAGGGGCGCAAGTCGGCCTATGGTCGATTTTCGGCCCGTCGCACGTCATCGCCGCCGTCCGGGCCGCGTACCTGTCCCCGTCGAAAGGTAGGCGAGCCTCGTTTTGGCGACCGTCACAGCCGTCTCCCCGTCCCTGAAGATCCCCCGGGCCCGCAAGGCCCAGGACGTCACCGTCACCGACCCCGCGCTGGTCAAGCGCGCCGTGAAGGCGGCCGCGCTCGGCAACGCGATGGAGTGGTTCGACTTCGGTGTCTACAGCTACATCGCGGTCACCCTGGGCAAGGTCTTCTTCCCGTCGGGCAACCCGACCGCCCAGCTGTTGTCGACGTTCGGCGCCTTCGCCGCGGCCTTCCTGGTCCGCCCGCTGGGCGGCATGGTCTTCGGTCCGCTGGGCGACCGCGTGGGCCGCCAGAAGGTGCTCGCCCTTACGATGATCATGATGGCGGCGGGCACGTTCGCCATCGGCCTGATCCCGTCGTACGCGACGATCGGCGTCGGCGCGCCGCTGCTCCTGCTGGCCGCCCGGCTGGTGCAGGGCTTCTCCACCGGCGGCGAGTACGCGGGCGCCTCGACGTTCATCGCCGAGTACGCGCCGGACAAGAAGCGCGGCTTCTTCGGCAGCTGGCTGGAGTTCGGCACGCTCGCCGGTTACATCGGCGGCGCGGGCCTGGTCACCCTGATGACGGCGCTGCTGTCCACGGACGACCTGCTCTCCTGGGGCTGGCGCATCCCGTTCCTGATCGCGGGCCCGATGGGCATCATCGGCCTCTACCTGCGGATGCGGCTGGAGGAGACCCCGGCGTTCGCGGCGGAGGTCGAGAAGGCGGAGGCCTCCCGGCCGAAGGTGCCGCTGCGCGAGATGGTGGCGGGCCAGTGGAAGGCGCTGCTGCTGTGCATGGGCCTGGTGCTGGTCTTCAACGTCACCGACTACATGCTGCTGTCGTACATGCCGAGCTACCTCACCAGCGAGCTGAAGTACGACGAGACGCACGGGCTGCTGGTCGTGCTCGGTGTGATGGCGCTGATGATGATCGTCCAGCCGTTCGCGGGCGCCCTGACCGACCGGGTGGGCCGCCGTCCGGTGATCGCGGCCGGCTGTGCGGGCTTCCTGCTCCTGTCCGTCCCGGCGATCCTGCTGATCCGCCAGGGCAGCCTGGTCGCGGTCGCGCTCGGCATGGGCGCGCTCGGTCTGCTGCTGGTCTGCTTCACCGCGGCCATGCCGGCCGCGCTGCCGGCGCTCTTCCCGACCCGGGTGCGCTACGGCTCCCTGTCCATCGGCTTCAACGTCTCCGTGTCGCTGTTCGGCGGTACGACTCCGCTGGTGGTCACCGCGCTGATCGGCGCGACGGGCGACATGATGATGCCCGCGTACTACATGATGGCCGCGGCCGTCGTGGGCGGGTTCGCGGTGTGGCGCATGTCGGAGTCGGCGGGCCGTCCGCTGCCCGGCTCGGCGCCGTCCGTGGAACAGCGGTAGGCACCGACGAGCGGTTCGGGCTCGTGGCCGTACCCCGGCCGCGGGCCCGTCGTCGTCGGACGGGCCGGAACCGTTCCCCCACGCGCACCGTCTGTAGCGCTGTGACTCGCGCCCGGATACTCGTCGCCGTTCTCGCCCTGCTCGGCATCCAGTTGAGCTGGTTCATCGCCCCCGCGTACGCCTGCGGATGCGGCGCGATGATCCCGGACGCGTCCCGGCGGATCAGCGTGTCCGAGGAGCAGTCCGTCCTGCGCTGGGACGGCCGGCGCGAACAGATCGTCATGCGGCTGACGGTGGACGGCGACGCCGCGCACGCCGCCTGGATCATGCCGGTTCCGCACCGGGCGACCGTCCGGCTGGGGGACGCGGCCCTCTTCGACCAGCTCGCCCAGGCCGTCGCCCCCGTGCACCGCACCCGCTACCACTTCTGGCCGGGGACCGGGGACTGGCCCTTCGACGGCCGCGACCTGGCCGCCGACGGCGCGCTCCCCGCCGCGGGCGGTGTCTCGGTGGTCGGCCGGCAGCGGCTCGGGCCGTTCGACGTGGCCCGGCTGACCGCCACCGACCCGGCCGCCCTGGGCGACTGGCTGCACCGTCACGGCTTCTCCCTGCCGGCCCGGCTGAAGACCGCGCTCAGGCCGTACGTCGACCGGCACTGGGAGTACGTCGCCGTGCGGCTCGCCCCCCGCGCCGGCGGCACCCCGCTGCACGGGGCCCTGGACCCGCTGCACCTCACCTTCGACGCCGACCGGCCCGTCTACCCGATGCGGCTGTCCCGCCTGGCCCGCACCCCGCAGTCGCTCGGCCTGTACGTCCTGGCCGCGCACCGCATGGAGACCAGCACGGCGATCGGCGGGGCACCGCCCCGGGTCGTCTTCGCGGGCAGGCTCGCCCCGCACGACGGCGCCCTGGGCGAGCTGTCCGCCGGCACGCCCTACCTGACGGCGTTCACCCAGCGGTTCCCCGACCCCGCGCGCATCTCCGGCGACCACGAACTGCGCCGTGCCGCCGCCGACACCCCGGTCCGGCAGGTGATCGTCGACGGCGAGCTGCGCCGGATCGCCGGGATCCCGGCCTGGCTGCTGACGGTCGGGGGCGGCCTGCTCATGGTGGTCGCGGCCGTCGCCGTGGCCGTCGTACGGCACGCGCGGCGGCCGGTGACTCCCCCGCCGCCCGTGCAGCCACCGCCGCCGGTCGCCCCGTCCGCGCCGCTCGGCTGAGATCATCGACCTGGGCAGGTCCGAACAGCCTCGGGAAGACACTCCGGAAAGGCAGCAGACGCATGAGCGGGTCGCAGCTCTGGGACGACGTCGACGACTACTTCATCAGCCACCTCTCCCCCGACGACGAGGCGCTGCAGCTGGCGCTGGCGGACAGTGAGGCCGCCGGGCTGCCGTCCATCGGGGTCACGGCCGCCCAGGGCAAGTTCCTGCAGCTCCTCGCGCAGGTGCAGGGCGCACGCACCATCCTGGAGATCGGCACGCTCGCCGGGTACAGCACGATCTGGCTGGCCCGCGCGCTGCCCGAGGACGGCCGGCTGATCTCGCTGGAGTACAGCGCCAAGCACGCCGAGGTGGCCACCCGGAACCTCGCGCGGGCGGGCCTGGAGCGGATCGCGGAGGTACGGGTGGGCCCGGCCCTGGAGTCGCTGCCCAAGCTCGCCGACGAGAACCCGGCCCCCTTCGACCTGGTCTTCATCGACGCCGACAAGGCCAACAACGGCCACTACGTGGAGTGGGCGCTGCGCCTGACCCGCGCCGGCAGCCTGATCGTCGTGGACAACGTGGTGCGCGGCGGCCGGGTCGTCGACGCGGCCAGCACCGAGCCGGACGTGGTCGGCACCCGGGCCGCGATCGACCTGATCGCGACCCATCCGAGGCTGAGCGGCGCGGCGGTCCAGACGGTCGGCAGCAAGGGCTACGACGGCTTCGCGCTGGCCCGGGTGCTCGGCTGAACCCGGCCGGGGTTCACGCCTCGTGGTAGAAGCCGACGTTGACGCTGCGCGGCGCGGTGCGGTCCTGGACGACGATCTCGCCGGACCCGCCGTGCGGCAGGACGACGCTCCCGCCGTAGACGAGGGGCTGGGTGTACTCCCCGACGATCACCCGCACCTCGGACGCCGGGTCGGCCTGCGAGCCGCGCAGCCAGGTCAGCTGCCAGGCGCCGTCGGCGCCGCACAGGAACTCCAGGTGGACCCGGGAGATGAAGAGCCAGTCGTCGGGGGTGACCAGCCGGCACACGGAGGCGTCGCGGCCGACCCGCAGCGCGGCCCCCGGCTCGGAGGGCGCGTCGGCCATCGTCATGCCTGCGGTGGCGCCGGCGTCCTCGCCGGAGACGGTGGCCATGGTGAGTTCGAGCACGCCTGTTCCCCCTGAAGCTGTGGCGCGGCCGCAGCGTCCGTACGTCATGGTGCGGTGGCCGGATCGCCGTGCCGCCGCCGAATGATAAAACGCTCGGCCGGGCCGCGTCCGGCACAATGGGCTCATGACCGAGCGAAAGCCACCGGGCGTCCCGTTCGAGTCCTGGGTGGACCGGCAGATCCGCGACGCTCAGGCGCGCGGGGAGTTCGAGCGGCTGCCGGGGGCGGGCGAGCCGCTGCCCACCGAGCTCGAGTCCGGTTACGACGAACTGTGGTGGGTCCGACGGAAGATGGCCCGCGAGGGGCTGGCCGTGCTGCCGCCCGCCCTCGCTCTGCGCAAGGAGGCCGAGGACGCGCTCGTCGCGGCGTACGCGGCGCCGTCGGAGCGGATCGCGCGGAAGATCGTCGAGGACGTCAACGTCAGGATCCGCGACATGATGTTCAAGCCGCCGCCCGGCCCCCCGCTGGGGAAGAAGCCGTACGACGTCGAGGAGGTCGTACGCGAGTGGCGGCAGCGCAGGGCTGCCGCCACGGGTGAGGTGCCGGGTCCGTCAGACGTGTAGCAGGCGCCCGGCCAGCTCCCGGTAGTCGCGCAGGGCCAGCCGCAGCTGCTCGGTGTCGGCAGCGGCGGCGGGACCGTGTCCGTCGGTGTGCTCGCCGTCCTGCCAGGACGTGCGCAGGGTGCGGCGGCGCCGGGTCACGGCCTCGGTGAACCGCTCGGCGATCTCCTCCAGCGCCCGGTCGGCCTCCTCCACGGCCGTCCGCGGCTCCTCCACGAACCCGGCGAGCACCTGGTGCATCCGCTGCTCCCAGCGGTCCGCCTCCTCGTCCGCGAGCAGCGGCGCGCCCACCCCGGAGGGGGCGGTGGTGCTCTCTCCGACGCCCTCGGTCGCGGTACGGGTGGCCTTGCCGGGCGTCTTGGCGCCCAGGCCCTCCGTGCCCGGCCGCAGCCCCTCGGAACCGTGCGCCGAGCCGTGCCCGGGCAGCGGCTGTGCCGCGTGGTCCGCCGACCGGTCGACGGCCGGGGCGGTGATGGCGGCCGGGGCCCGGTCGTCGTCGGCCGTGCCCGTGCCGCCGGGGCCGGTGGAGTCGGGGAGGCGGCCGTCCGCGCTCCCGTCGGGGGCCGGTTCGCCGGTCAGGTGCTTCTCCGACCGGGGACCGGCCGGGGTGCGGCCGTCCGGGGTCCGCTCGTCGTGCGGCGGCCGGGTGAGGCGTCCGGCAAAGTGGCGCTCGTCGCCGGGGCCGGTCGTCGTGTCCTTCATGACGCTCAACTCTCCTTCGGTCGGCTCCGGTGCAGCGCCCACGGGGTGTGGGAGCGGCCGTGCGCATGGCTGGAAGTTTCGGCCGGCTGCTTCGCCGAGCCCGCGGGCGCACGGTGGCGGCCGCTGTCCGCGTGGGAGCCGGTCAGTTCGTCGAAGAGGGCGCGGGCGCCCATCAGGGCCGCCCGCAGTTCCTCGGTGCCGCCGCCGTTCCCGCTCGCACCGCCGTCCGCGTCGGTGCGGGACATCCGGTGCACCTGCCGGTAGCCGTCGACGTGGCCGGCGTGGTGCACGGAGAGCGCGGCGAGCTGCTCCTCGTAGCGCTCGCCGTCGGGGTACCCGCGGTCGGCGGCGAGCTCGGCGAGCAGCCGGTCGGCCTCGGCCACCGCACCGCGCGGCGACTCGACGAAGTGTTCCTGCACGGCCGTCCAGCGGGCCGCGTACCGCTCGCGCTCGTCCTCGCCCAACGGCCGCTCCTGCAGGTCGCCGTGGCGTTCGACGCGCTCGGTCAGTTCCCGTTCGGCGGCCTTGGTGTCGCCGTCGTGCCGGGCCACGGTCCGCTCGTACTCGGGCCCGAAGCGCCGCTTGAGACTCGCGCCGCCCCGCCGCCCGCGGCCGAGGACCAGGGCCGCGCCGACGACCACGACCGCCGCGATCACGATCAACAGAATGATCAGACCTGTGGACATGGTTCCCTTCCGGGTCGGACCGGCCCCGCTGGCCGGTTCTCCCTTCGTGTGACCCGGAAGTGGCCCGACAAACGGCGCGTGTTGCACCGCGGACCGCGCCCGGCCCTGCCCGCGCCGGTCCCGCATATCCGGTTGCGCGGGGTGCGCGCCGGCGTCCCAGAATGGCCGCCATGACCTGGACGATCGCACCGGAACCGTACGACTCCCCGGCCGCCGCCGCGCTGTGGCGGGCGTACTACACCGAGGTCAGCGACCGCTGGTACCTGCTGCACGAGGGGCGCCGCACCGACCCGGACGAGCTGGAGCGGGAGATCGCCGCGCACACCGGGTCCGAACTGGGGCCGCCGCGGGGGCGGTTGCTGATCGGACGGTACGACGGGGAGCCGGCCGGCTCGGCGGGCGTACGGCTGCTGGACCCGGACACGGCGGAACTCACCCGGGTGTTCGTGCTGGAGGGACGGCGCGGCACCGGCGGGGCCGCGCCGCTCGTGGCGGCCGCCGAGGAGGCCGCCCGCGCCCTCGGAGCCCGGCGGATCGTCCTCGACACCCGCTCCGACCTGGTCGAGGCCCGCGCGCTGTACGCCCGCCTCGGCTACACCGAGACCGGTCCGCACAACGACGACGTCTACGCCGAGCACTGGTTCCGCAAGGAGCTGGGGACGCCGGAGCCGGTCACCCGCTCGTCGTGACCGTGGTGTCGTGCGGGCGTTCCCGCTCGGCGCCGCACAGTTCACCGGTGAGTTCCCTGACCAGTTGGCTCAGGTCGGTCGAGCGGCCCGGCTGCCACCAGTCGCCCAGCAGCTCGGCCAGGGAGTCCTCACGGGCCCGGGCGAGCCGTTCGGCGACCTCGCGTCCGCGGTCGGTCAGCACCAGGTCCAGGCCCTCGCGGCGGGCCAGGTTCCGCCCCTCCACCTGGCGGGCGGCGGCCATGACCACCTGGAGCGGGACCGGGCTGCGCTCGGCGAGCACACCGGGTTCGACGGAGCCGTACCTGCGGACGCGCAGCAGCAGCCAGCTGGACTCGGGCAGCAGGTCGTAACCGGCCCGTTCGGTGATCTTCCGGTAGATCTCCCGGCGGCCCTCGCGGGTGCCGAGCAGCGACAGGGCGCGGCACACCTCGTCGTACGAGGAGCGCTGGACCGGGTTGGGCGGGATGGTCTCGGAGACGTCCGGCGCGGTGACCGAGCCGCGCAGCCGGTCCTCCTTCAGGAACCAGGCCAGCAGGAACCCGACGGCGGCCACGGGGGCGGCGTACAGGAAGACGTCGGTGATGGCGGACGCGTAGGCGTGCAGGGCGGCCGGGCGCAGCGCGGGCGGCAGGGTGGCGATGCCCCGCGGGTCGGACTCCAGCGTGGTCGCGCCGACGCCGGGCGGCAGGTTGATCCCGCGGAAGGCGGCGGCGAGCTTGTCGCCGAGGCGGCTCGCGAAGACCGTGCCGAAGACGGCGACGCCGAAGGAGGCGCCGATGGACCGGAAGAAGGTGGCGCCGGAGGTGGCGACGCCCAGGTCCTCGTAGGAGACGGCGTTCTGCACGATGAGCACCAGGACCTGCATGACCAGGCCGAGTCCGAGACCGAAGACGAAGAAGTACACGCTCATCTCGGTGGTGGAGCTGTGCTCGTCCAGCCGGTGCAGCAGGAGCAGGCCGATGGCGGTGACGGCGGTGCCGGTCAGCGGGAAGACCTTCCAGCGGCCGGTGCGGCTGACGATCTGCCCGGACACCGTGGAGGACAGCAGCAGCCCGATCACCATGGGCAGCATGTGCACGCCGGACAGGGTGGGCGAGATGCCGTGCACCACCTGGAGGAAGGTCGGCAGGTAGGTCATCGCGCCGAACATGGCGAAGCCGACGATGAAGCTGATGACGGCGGCGAGGGTGAAGGTGCGGATGCCGAACAGCTTCAGCGGCAGCACCGGTTCGGCGGCCCGCCGCTCCACGGCGACGAACGCCACGGCGAGCAGGACGCCCAGCACGCACAGCCCGACGATCTGCGCCGAGCCCCACGCCCACGTCGTACCGCCGAGGGAGGCCACGAGCACCAGGCAGGTGGCGACGGCGGCGATCAGGAACGTGCCGAGGTAGTCGATGACGTGGTGGGAGGTGCGACGCGGGATGTGCAGGGCGGCGGCGATCACCGCGAGCGCGACGATGCCGACGGGCAGGTTGACGTAGAACACCCAGCGCCAGCTCAGATGCTCGGTGAGCAGCCCGCCGAGCAGCGGTCCCAGCACGCTGGTCGCGCCGAACACGGCACCGAACAGCCCCTGGTAGCGCCCCCGTTCCCGGGGCGGCACGAGGTCCCCGACGATCGCCATGGACAGCACCATCAGCCCGCCGCCGCCCAGGCCCTGCAGCGCCCGGAAGGCGATGAGCTGCGGCATGTCCTGCGCCATGCCGCACAGCGCCGAGCCGATCAGGAAGATCACGATGGCCGTCTGGAACAGCCGCTTGCGGCCGTACTGGTCGCCGAGTTTGCCCCACAGCGGGGTGGCGGCGGTCGCGGCCAGCAGATAGGCGGTGACCACCCAGGACAGATGCTCCAGTCCACCGAGATCACTGACGATGGTGGGCAGCGCCGTCGAAACGATCGTCTGGTCGAGCGCGGCGAGCAGCAGGCCGAGCAGGAGGGCGCCGATCGGGACGAACACGCTGCCCTGAACGTGTTCGCTCTCCTTCGCGTCCTTCGCCGCGCCGTGCGTGTCCAGGGCCATGGAGACCTCCCGGGGCTCGGTGCACCTCTTCCATCGTGAGCGGTGTCACCGTTTATGGCCTGTTGAGTCCTGCGGATGTGAAGGAGATCCGCATAGTCTCTGAATTTCGTGAGGGGAGGGGACGAACGCGTGACTGATTCCGAGGGCCGCACCTGCCCGGAGTGCGGGGCGCCCAGGGGCCTCGACCGCACCCCGACCTGCGACTGCACCGAGCGGACGGCCGAGGCCCTCCACGAGGCCCGCTCGGCCGAAGCGGCGGCGGCCGAGGACTTCGACCCCTTGCGGATACGTCCCTACGTCGACGTGGAGCGGCCGCGCCCGGCCGGAGGGCGCGCGGCGCCGGGTGCGCAGGCGGGGTCGTCCGGCGCTCCGGGGAGCGCGGAGGAGCCCGGGCGGCGGCCCGGCACCCGGACGTACGGCGAGCCGTCCTCGCCCGCCGCCGGGCAGCACCCCGAGCCGTCCCCGTCGCACGCGTCGCCCGCCCCCGGGACGGGCACCCGCCCCGGACCGCCGCCGGACGCGGAGCCCCGCCCGGCCCCGGAGGCCGGGACCACCGCACCACCACCCACCGGCGCCCACCCGAGCACTCCCCGGGAGCCCGGGCCGGGCGGACCCGGCCCGGCCGACACTCGGACCTCCACAACGGCACGGCCCGGCGACGTCGGCCCGACCGCTCCGCGAGGATCCGGGGCCGACGGGCCGGGCGACGCTCGGGCGTCGACAGCCGGCGGGCCGGGCGACGCCGTCGGCGCGGCCCCTCCGACCGGAATCCATGGGCCGAGCCCGGCCGGGACCACCGACCCGCGGGCGTCCACGGCTCGCACCTCCGCGCCAGCACAGCCCGGCGACGCAGCGACGGTCGGCTCTCGGGGGTCCGCGGGCGGCGGGGCGGCCGAGGACGGCGCGGACGGTGCCCGGAGTTCCGCGGCGGACGGGGCAGCCGGACCGGCGGCCTCCGGCGGACGGGGAGAGAACGGGCGGCGGCGGTCGCGGCGCACGGTGCCGGCGGTGGTCGCCGGTGCGGCCGTGGCGGTCGTGGCGGCGGCCGGATGGGCGAGCGGGGTGTTCTCGTACCACGCCCCGGCCCGGGACCAGGCGGCCGAGGAGGTCAGGCAGGGCGTCCCGGACGTCACCACACCGGGCCCGGCGTCCACGACGGCGACCGGTGCGCCGGTCGCGCCCCGCCCGCCCTCGCGGACCCCTTCTCCTTCGCCCTCGTCGAGCAGCCCGTCGGGCTCACCGTCGCCGTCGCCCAGTCCGTCCGCGTCCCACGGCGCGTCCGCTTCCGCCTCCCCCTCGAAGACGGCCGCGACGTTCTCCGCGAGCCCGCTGGACACCCCGGACCCCGGCCCGGTGCTGCGGCTCGGCGACAAGGGCCCCGAGGTCACCGAACTCCAACAGCGGCTGAGGCAGTTGAACCTCTACGTCGGCGAGGTCGACGGCGTCTACACCCGTCCCGTCGAGAACGGCGTGCGCACCTACCAGCTGGCCCGGGGCATCACCGGCGACGACTTCGGGGTCTACGGTCCGCCGACCCGGGCGAGCCTGGAGGCGGAGACGTCGGAGCCGTAGGCGTACGGACCGCTGCCGTCAGCCGACGCGCAGCAGGATCGTCCCGTCGGCCGCCCCCTCGACGCTCACCCGCGTGAGGTCGGGCACCACGACGTCGGGCCCGTGGACACCGGCGCGCGGACCGACGCCCACCACCCGCATCCCCGCGGCGCGCCCCGCCGCGACACCGGCGCCGGAATCCTCGAACACGACGCAGTCGGCCGGGTCGACGCCCAGCTCGGCGGCGCCCTTCAGGAAGCCCTCGGGATCGGGCTTGCTCGCGCCGACCGACTCCGCGGTGATCCGGACGTCGGGCAGGGGCAGCCCGGCCGCGTCCATGCGGGCGGTGGACAGGGCCACGTCGGCGGAGGTCACCAGGGCGTGCGGGAGCCCGCGCAGGGCGGCGAGGAAGACACCCGCGCCGGGGACCTCGACCACGCCGTCCATGTCCGCCGTCTCCTCCGCGAGCATGCGGGCGTTGTCGGCGAGGTTCTGGGCCACGGGCCGCTCGGGCAGCAGCACGGCCATGGAGGCGTGCCCCTGCCTGCCGTGCACGACCTTCATCGCCTCGTCGCCGTCCAGCCCGTGCCGCTCGGCCCAGCGCCGCCAGATGCGCTCGACCACGGCGTCGGAGTTGACGAGGGTGCCGTCCATGTCGAGCAGGAGGGCACGGGCGGTGAGGACGGTGGGCGTGGCGGTGGCCGGCATCGGCAGCTCCAAGCACGGGCGAGGGTCGTACGGGCGGCCCCCCTGGGCCCCCGGGGTTCCGGAGGGGACAAGGCGGCCCCGCCCGCCGGTCAGGGAGAACGGGCGGGAGCCACTTTGTTTCTCTACGGTACAAAACCGGGAGCGGGTTGCGCCACCGCCCCCCGGAAGGGTTCACCCGGCGTTCAGCTCGGCAGCCGCCGCCTCGCGGATCAGCCCGCCACGGCCTCGTAGAGGCTCCACACGCCGAGACCCAGCATCAGCAGGGCCGCGATCTGCGTGATCAGCCGCAGCGGCACCCGCCGCATCAGGGCCTTCCCGCCCACGATGCCGAGACCGGCGACGGCCCACAGGCCGAGCACGGCGCCGAGACCGACGGAGATCGGGTCGTCGTAACGGGCGGCCAGGTTGGCCGTCATGATCTGCGTGAGGTCGCCGAACTCGGCGACCAGGATGAGCATGAAGCCCGTGCCCGCGACCTTCCAGAAGGACTGGTCGGCGGGCTTCTTGATCTCCTCCTCGCCGTCGCCCTTCTTCAGCAGGAGCACCGCGGCGCCACCGAGGAAGAGGACACCGGTGAGCGCGTGCACGATCTGCTGCGGCAGCAGGGTCAGCACGCTGCCCGCCGCGACGGCGAGCACCACGTGCAGCAGGAAGGCGGCGGCGACGCCCGCGAAGACGTACGAGGCGCGGTAGCGCGTGCCGAGGACGAGACCGGCGAGCGCGGTCTTGTCCGGCAGTTCGGCGAGAAAGATGACGCCGAAGACGAGCGCCGTCACGGTGATGCTGATCAAGGTCCCTCAATCGGTCGGGGCTGCCCCACCGAGAGTGCGGTACATCACGCGAAAACACCTCGGCACGGCAGCGCACTCGGCGCCCGTGCCGGGGGCACGGGCGTGCACTGCTTGCCGAAGGTCTCGCTGGCGGCCTGCTCGAGGTCCGCCTCCGGGCGCCGGCTCAGGCTCGCTGAGCAGTATGTCGACGGTCCGGCGAAGAGCTACTCCCCTTCTGCGCGACCCATAGTACGGGACGCGAAAGTTGCGCCCCACACCTTGTAGTGACATGAACACGTCACTAGTTTCTCACCGAGCGCTCATCCTCCGGCAACACGGCCTCGCGAGCATTCCCTCGCTCGTGCCCCAACACCCCCACCCCACAAGGGAGTTCGCATGCGGAAACTCTACGCGCGTCGACGTCTGAGCATACTCGCCACCCTCACCGGCCTGATAGCCTCCGCCGCCCTCTTCAACTCCCCGAGCGCCTCGGCCGCCCTGCCCACCCCGGTCAGCGGCGCCACCGCCCGCGGCTACCTCGCCCAGCTCACCGTGGCCACCGAGAACCGCACCGGCTACAACCGCGACCTGTTCCCGACCTGGATCACCATCAGCGGCACCTGCAACACCCGCGAGTACATCCTCAAGCGCGACGGCACGAACGTCGTCACCGACTCCGCCTGCGTCGCCCAGAGCGGCAGCTGGTACTCGCCGTACGACGGCGCGACCTGGACCGCCGCCTCCGACGTCGACATCGACCACCTCGTCCCGCTCGCCGAGGCCTGGGACTCCGGCGCGAGCAAGTGGACCACCGCCCAGCGCCAGGCCTTCGCCAACGACGTCACCCGGCCCCAGCTCCTCGCCGTCACCGACAACGTGAACCAGGCGAAGGGCGACCAGGACCCGGCCACCTGGATGCCGTCGCGCACCGCCTACCGGTGCACCTACGTCCGCGCCTGGGTGCAGGTGAAGTACTACTACAACCTCTCGGTCGACTCCGCCGAGAAGAGCGCCCTGACCAACTACCTGGCGAGCTGCTGACCCCCCGCAGCCGGCAGCGAACCGACGGCCGGCTGCGGAACCCCGCGCCCGCCGCACGCCGGTCGCACGGCTCCCCGCGGTCCACAGGGGAGCCGACGCGGCCGGCGGCAGGATGACGTCAGGAGACCGGGCGGCGGCGCATCAGGAAGCCCGCCGCCGCACCGGCCGCGAACAGCGCGGCCACCGAGACACCCGTGGCCACCCAGGTAGCACCCAGCCACAGGCCGCCGTAGTAACCGAGGGCGACGCTGTACGCGGCCCAGCACAGCCCGGCCAGGGCGGACCAGGGCAGGAAGTCACGGACGCGGCGATGGGCGGCGCCCGCGCAGAACGAGACGACCGAGCGGCCCGCCGGCGCGAAGCGGGCCAGCACGACCAGCGCACCGCCGCCCCGCGCCAACGCGTCGCCGAGACGTTCCTGCGCGGTGGTCAGCCGACGCGAGCGCGCTATCGCCCGGTCCAGCCGCTCCCCGCCCCGCCAGGCCAGCCGGTAGGCCACCAGGTCACCGAGGACCGAGGCGGTCGCCGCCGAGAGGATCAGGGCCAGGGTGTCCGGCACGTCGTGCGGCACGGCGCCCGCCGCCGCGCCCGAACCGGCGGCCGCGGCCGTACCGGCCGTGATCACCAGCACTCCGCTCGGCAGCACCGGCAGGAACACGTCGAGCAGCACCGACAGGGCCACCACGGCATAGATCCACGGCCCGGCCGCGATCGCCCCCACGCTCTCGAACACCACGACTCCCCTTGATCCCCCGTCGACAGCCATACAGCGTACGCCGAGGGTGTGACAACGGGTGCCCAGGGGGCGCGTGCGACCGACGCGCGACGACGCGGGTACGGCTCAGGCCGCCGCCACCGGAGCCCGGTCCGCGGCGGACCCGCCCGCCGCCGCCGTACGCCGGCCGACCAGCCGGTCGAGACCGAAGGCGCCGGAGCCGGTGAACACCAGCAGCAGGAACCCCCAGCAGAAGAGGGCGGGCAGCTCGCCCCCGTTCTGGATGGGCCACAGGGCGGCCCGCTGGTGGACGTCGAAGTAGGCGTACGCCATCGAGCCCGAGGCGATGAGCGCGGCCCCGCGGGTGCCGAGGCCGAGGAGCACCAGCCCGCCGGCGACGAGCTGGATCACCGCCGCGTACCAGCCGGGCCAGGTGCCGGCCGCGATGGTGCCGCCGTCCGTCCCCACGGCGCCGCCGAGGACGCCGAAGAGCGAGGCGGCGCCGTGCACCGCGAAGAGCAGGCCGATGACGATGCGGAAGAGCCCGAGGGCATAGGGCTGGGCGGAATCGAGGCGCGCGGACATGAGGGGGTCTCCACTTCGGTGTCGGTCGGACCGGCCAGGGGACTGATGGCCGGCCGTGGGGGGTCGGCGGTACCGAACGAGGGGCCCAGGTTAGGGGAACCTAATCAATGCTTGCAAGTTCAAGATTTGGCCATCCCACGGCGCCCGCCCACCTGATGAGGGCATGCCGAAGCGGCCCTCCGCGCACGGGACAGAAGACCTGAGGAGGCGTCAGCGGGCTAGGCCACGTCCTCCACGGAACGCTCGCGCACCCGCTGCCCCTTCACCTCCAGCCCGCCGAGCAGCTCCGCCGTGGCCCGGGCGACGGCCTCCACCGCCCGGTCGAAGACCTCGCGGTTGTGCGCGGCGGGGGCCCGGAAGCCCGAGACCTTGCGCACGTACTGCAGCGCGGCGGCGTGAATGTCCTCATCCGTGGCCTCTTCGGGCAGCACGGGCGGACGCAGCGTCTTGATACTCCGGCACATGCCCCCAGTCTCACGCAGGCCGCCCGCCCCTGCGATGATCGCGCCGAAGGCGGCCACCGACTCCCGGGGCCGACCGTCGAAAGGAACAGCCCCATGGCGAACCAGCGCACCGTGGCCGTCCTCGGCCCCGGCGGCACGGGCGGCCTCCTCGCCGCCCTCCTCTCCCGCTCCGGCCACCGGGTCGTCTGCCTGGCCCGGGAACACACCGCGGACACCCTGCGCCGCACCGGAATCACCGTCCGCAGCGCCCAGTTCGGCGAGTTCACCGCTCCCGTCGAGGCGGACACCGAGCTGCGCGAGGAGGTGGACGCCTGCCTGATCACCGTCAAGCACACCGCACTCGACGCGGCCCTCACCCGGATCCCGCCCACCGCCCTGGGCGACGCCCTGGTCGTACCGCTCCTGAACGGCGTCGAACACCCCGCCGCGCTGCGCGAGCGGTACCGCGCCGACCGGGTCGCCCCGGCCGTGATCCGCGTGGAATCCACCCGCGTCGCCCCCGGTGTGATCGAACACGGCAGCCCCTTCACCGAGATCGACCTCGCCGGCGACGGCGTCCCCCGCGCACGGCTCGACGCGCTCGCCGCACTCCTCACCGCAGCCGGCACGACCGCCCGCACGACCGGGGACGAGACCGCGACCCTGTGGGCCAAGATGGCCTTCCTCGCCCCGTTCGCCCTGCTCACCACCCGGTACGGGCTGCCGCTCGGCGAGGCCCGCACCCGGCACCGCGACGAACTGGAGGCACTGGTCGCCGAGACCACCGCCGTCAGCCGGGCCTGCGGCGCCCCCGCCGACCCCGCCCGGGCCCTGGCCCGCTACGACGCCTTCCCGCCCGGCGCCAAGTCGTCCATGCAGCGCGACGCCGAGGCGGGCCGTCCACTCGAACTCGACGCCATCGGCGGGGCGTTGCTGCGCGCCGCCGAGCGGCACCGCGTACCGGCACCGGTGGCGGCACGGCTCGTACGAGAACTGCGGGACGCCGGTCACTGACACCGAAACCGGTCCGGAGGGGGGGCGACCACTCGTTCGGCTGAATCGCCCCCCGAACCCCAGGAACGAGCTCGCCACCCAAAATCGAACAGGCGTACCATTGCCGGGTGGCTACGACCTATGAATTCCCCAGTGACCTCCTCGCCGGCCAGGAGGAGCTGCATCAGGTCCGGGCCGAGCTGTCGGCCCTGCTCAAGCGGCTGCCCTGGTCGGTCGAGCCGAGGGAGGGCTTCAGTGACGACACGGGCTGGCGCAAGGTGGAGCGGCCCGCCTCCCCGGGCTGGACGGCGGACGAGCAGGCCGAGGTGGAGAAGCTGCGGCGCCGCGAGCACGAACTCGCGGTGTTCGTGAGCACGCACCGCTTCTGGGCCGAGGTCGCGACACCGGACCGGACGGAAGCCCGCTCCAAGCTGAAGCACGCCCACGGCGAACCCCCGCGGGAGCACCCCTGACGGCGACGAGAACGGCCCCCCGGAGACAACTCCGAGGGGCCGACCGGTGGGCGCGGACGGTTTCGAACCGCCGACATCCTGCTTGTAAGGCAGGCGCTCTACCACTGAGCTACGCACCCTGAACACCCGGGCGACGAGCCCAGGAGGAGTGGACAGAGTACCTTGCCGGGCCCGGTGGACGGCAAACCCGTAACCGGCCGTGGGCTCTGCACGGCAGCGCGCTCACCGTCGACCGCTCCGAGCAAGCCTCGGGCGGCGACGGCTCGCTGACGGTCGCCGTGCCCAGGGCCGCGAACGGGTGTCGGCCCGCTCCTCCGGCGGGAAAGTCACGGTGTGCGGTGCGAACTGACCGGCCCGTGTGTTCGTCTTCAACGGGTGGGAGAATGACACCACCCAGGGCGAAGCACAGCACGGGAGAGGGATGTGACGGCGACACCGGGCACGCCATCGAAGCAGCCGTACCCACCGTCGTCCGCCGCGCGCCCCCCGCGCCGGCCCACGGCCCTGCGCGACACCCTGACCCTGATGAGCCTGCCGGTGCTGGCCGCGCTGGGGCTGTCCGCCGCGTTCGCCGGCGGGGGGACCCGGCGCTGGTTCGGCGGGCGGTCGGAGGGCCAGCGGGCGGAGGCGCAGGCGGCGAAGGACGCGGCGGCGGCCGCGTTCTACGAACTCGACACGGCGCAGCGGGATCTGAGGATCTCCATCGAGACGATCACGGCCGTGGACGACTCCCCCGCCGCCCGTCGTGCCGTCTCCGACTTCGAGGCGCTGGGCCGCCGTATCGACGAGGTCAGTCAGAACTACATCCAGGCGGTCGACGCCCATGATCTCGACCGGGACGATCTGGAGGCCGCGGCGGCGTCCCGGGCGCGTGCGCAGCTGAGCGCGGCCAAGGACGAGCTGGTGCGGGTCAAGCAGGAACTGGACCGGTTCGGTGGTTCGCTGGGTCCGCTGCTCGGCAAGGCCGAGACGCAGCTGGCCCGGCTGGCGCCCGCCGTGGAGCGGGCCCGGCAGTCGCTGCTCGCCGCGAGCAACGCGCTGGACGCCGTGCGGGAGAAGGGTCTGCGGGCCGATGATCTCGCGGCGCGGCTGGCCGCGCTGTCGCCGGAGCTGACCCGGCTGAACCAGGGGGCGGGTCAGCACGGGGTGACGGCGACGCTGGAGCGGGCCGAGCGGGTGCA
Source organism: Streptomyces sp. NPDC015139 (assembly GCF_043079785.1). Lineage (NCBI taxonomy): Bacteria > Bacillati > Actinomycetota > Actinomycetes > Kitasatosporales > Streptomycetaceae > Streptomyces > Streptomyces sp. NPDC015139. Next base: position 104,028 of record NZ_JBIBUW010000003.1, read on the forward strand.
GCGGGAGGCCGGGACGATCCGGGCCGAGGCGGAGCGGCTGCCGGAGAAGGCCGGCGAGATCGATCACCGGCTGGTGTCGCTGCGGACCCGGGCGCAGGCGCTGACGACGCGGGCCGGGCAGGTGGAGCCGGTGCTGAGCGAGTTGCGGCGCCGGTTCGCGGCCGCCTGCTGGCAGGATCTCCAGCAGGTGCCGGGGCAGGCCGGGGAGAACGTGCGGCAGGCCGAGCTGAAGCTGCGCGAGGCGCAGACGGCACGGGACGCCCAGCGCTGGGCGGACGCGACGTCGCTGTTGTCGACGGTGCGGGCGCTGCTGAACGGCACGGACGAGGCCGTCTCGGCTGCCGGTGATCGGCTGACCAGGCTGAACGCGGTGCAGAAGGATCCGCAGGCGGAGATCGAGCGCACCCGGTTCGCGATCCGGGACGCGCAGCGGCTGGCGATGACGGGGCGGACGAACCCGGATCCGCGGCATGCCGGGCCGCTGGACGACGCGGTGAGCCGACTGGAGCGGGCGATCGGGACGCTGGAGGGACGCCATCCGGACTACTGGCATTTCCTGACCGAGACGGACGCGGTGCGGCGGGCGGTGGCGCAGGTGGTGGCGCGGATCCGGGAGGAGCGCGGCGGCGCTCACTGAGCTTCCTGTGTTGCCGGGTGGGGTCGGGCGGGCGGATATTGATGTGGACGGATGGCCTCCGCTAATCGCCCGAGGGAGGCGGATATGGCCGCACACGCAGCGCATACCGAGGAACGGCCGCGGATGCGGCTGGACGACCACCTGCCCGTCGACCACCGGCTGAACCTTGTCTATCGGGTCGGCGCCGGTCTGATCGGCGGTTTCCTGGTCGCGTTCGGCATTCTCGGTCTGATCAACCACATCGGTTTCTTCGGCACCGGCGGCAACTCGGTCGCCGGGCTGAACAGCAACGGCACGCTCAGTGTGCTGTCGATCTGCATCGGCGCGCTGCTGCTGGTCGGCATGGTGATCGGCGGGAACTTCGCGTCGACCCTGAACATGGTGCTCGGAGTGCTGTTCCTGCTGAACGGCTTCCTGTTCCTCGGACTGCTGGACACCGACAGCAATTTCCTGGCGTTCAAGATCCAGAACGTGCTGTTCAGCTTTGTCGTGGGGCTGCTGCTGATGACCTTCGGGATGTACGGCCGCGTCGGTTCGACGTTGCCGCACGACAATCCGTACTGGCGGGCCCGGCACCCGGAGGCGGTGCAGCAGGAGGAGCGGCGGCGGGCGGCGGCACCGGGCGACCGGGCGCTGCGGGGCCCGGAGGACATGCGCCGGCGCGGCATGGAGTGACGTGGTGTGGCCCTGGGGCGAGCGCCCGGAGCCGGTTAATCTGTGCGCATGCCTCGCTACGAGTACCGCTGCCGCACCTGCGGCGACACGTTTGAACTGAGCCGTCCGATGGCGGAGTCGGCCGCTCCCGCCTCCTGTCCCGCGGGCCATGACGACACGGTGAAGCTGCTGTCGGCGGTGGCCGTGGGCGGCACGGCGGGCGCGTCCGCCCCGGCTCCCGGTGCGGGGGGCGGCGGCGGGGGCTGCTGCGGCGGTGGTTGCTGCGGCTGAGCCGCTGCCCGGCGGGAGCGGCTTGCGGCCGGTGGCCATCAGCTGTTGACCTACGGCCGGTGGCCATCACGTGTTGGCCTACAGCCGGTGGCCATCACGTGTTGGCCCACACCCGTTGGCCCACACCCGGTGGCCATCAGGTGTTGGCCAACGGGTGGTGTGTCCGTGCGCCGCGGCGCGTCAGCCGTGGCGGCCCGCCGTCGACGCCCGGGCGGCCTTCAGGAACTCCCGGGTGATCCGCTCGCCGGCCAGTACGCCCCGCTCGGGCAGTGCGCTGATCTGCGGGGCGGTCCAGTCGGTTTCGGCGAGTTCGCCGTGCCCGGGGCGCCAGCCGCGGTCCGCGGCGAGGAGCAGGTCGGCGTCGAGGAGGGAGTCCCCCGCGGCCAGGGTCAGCTCCGCGCCGGTGCGCCGGGCGACCTCGCGGACGGCGGCGCTCTTGGTGAGCGGCTTGGGGACGGCGTAGATCTTGCGTCCCTGGAGGGAGACCGTCCAGCCGCGGTTCTCCGCCCACGCGGCCAGTTCCTTCACCCATTCCTCGGGCAGCAGCTCGCGCTCGACGACGAGGTAGGCGAACAGGTCCTCGGCGACGCGGTGCTTGCGCACCCAGACCGGGTCGGCGGTCCGCAGCAGGTGCTCGCGGATCTCGTCGAGCGGTGCGCACTCGTCGGCGAGCCTGGCCTGGACGGCGGTGTGCCAGTCGGCGTCGGTGACGCCGTCGACCAGGAGATGGCCGCCGTTGGCGCAGATCGCGTATGTGGGGGCCGGGCCGGGCAGGTTGATGCGCTGGTACTGCTTGCGGGTGCGGGTCGTGGTCGGCATGAAGAGGGCCGTGTCGCCGAGGTCGGTCAGCAGCTGGGCCGCGGTCTCCGTCATGAAGGAGAGCGGCTTGGCCTCGTGCACCTCCACGCACAGCAGCCGGGGTGCCCGCGCGTCGGGCATGGTCAGCGCGAGGGCCGCCGCGGAGTAGATGAGCGTACGGTCGAGGTCGCTCGCCACCAGCACGGGCATCAGACGTTCACCGCCTTGCCGTCGGCGCCGGTCGCGCCGCGGGTGTACTGGGGGTGGATCAGTCCGACGCAGGTGTACGGCAGGTCGCCGACCTCCTCGACCGGGACGCCGCGCTGTTCGGCGAGCAGGCGCACGTGGTGCAGGTCGGCGCCGGCTCCCTGGCGCGCGAGGATCTTCCAGGGCACCCGGCGCAGCAGGACCCGGGTGGTCTCGCCGACGCCGGGCTTGACGAGGTTCACGTCGTGGATGCCGTACTCCTCGCTGATGCGCTCGACGGCCCGCCAGCCCTCCCAGGTCGGGGTGCGGTCCTCGGCCAGCAGTTCCTTCACGGCGTCGTCGACGGTGTCGGCGACGTCGGGGAAGCGGGCGGAGACGGCGTCGAGGAAGGCCACGGAGACGTCGGCGCCGGCGAGTTCGCGGTAGAACTTGGCGCCGTGGAAGTCGTCCGGGCCGACCAGGTCGGCGCGCAGGACGGTGCGGGAGATGAGCCCGGAGACGGTGGAGTTGAGGCAGGCGGAGGGGATGAGGAAGTCCTCGCGGGTGCCGTAGGTGCGCACGCAGGAGCCGGGGTCGGCGAGGACGGCGATCTCCGGGTCGAAGCCGGTGATGCCCTCCTTGGTCTCGAACTCCTGGATGGCCTGGGCGAGTTCGCGGGTGATGGCGCCCTTGCCGGTCCAGCCGTCGACGAAGACGACGTCGCGGGGGTCGTGGTGGGCGGCGAGCCAGCGCAGGGCGTTGGCGTCGATGCCGCGGCCGCGGACGATCGAGACGGCGTAGTGCGGCAGGTCGAGGCCGTGCCGGTACTGGGCCCAGCGGCGCATGAGGACGCCGACGGGGGTGCCGGCGCGGGCGAGGGAGACGAGGACCGGGCGGGGGGAGCGCTCGCCGATGACGGTCTCGGTGACGGCGCCGACCGCCTGGGCGATGCGGGCGGCGGAGGCGTCGAGGGCGCTGTGGAAGAGCCGCTGGTACTGCTCGGTGGGCTGGTACTCCACCGGCAGGGATTCGGCGTAGTGGGCGCCGCCGCTCTGGATGGCCTCCTCGCGTTCCTCGGTCGGCGCCTCCAGGGTGACGTCGGAGAGGTCCTGGAGCAGCCAGCCGACCTCCTCGGGCGCGTACGACGAGAAAGCCGGGCCGCGGAGGGGCTCGGGCAGCATGGCCTGCCTTTCGGGAGCGTGCTGGGGCTCGGGGACGTAGGAGGGGACGACCGCGAGCAGGACGTGCGGGGTGTGTGCCGCGAGGCGGGCCAGCAGGCCGTCGGGGGCGTGCAGGGCGGGGGTGTCGGCGGCGGAGTCGACGACGGCGACGACGGTGTCGAAGCCGGCGCCCGCGACGTTGTAGGCGTAGCGCTCGCCGGGGCCGTCGGCCGGGTCGTCGTGGGCGGGGAAGGTGAGGCGGGTGCGGATCGCGTAGCCGGGGTCGTCGAGGGCGAGGACGGGCGAGCGGGTGGTGGTGGAGAAGCGCACCTCCGCGCCGGTGGTCCGTTCCAGCTGCTCGGCGAGGCGCAGCGGGGCGTACATGAGTTCCTCGTTGCCGAGGACGAGGACGCGGCGGGCGTCGGGGGGCAGGGCGTCGGATATGCGCCCGGCCATGGCGGGGAGGGCGGCTTCGAGCCGGGTGCGGTGGGCGGGGGTGAATCCGTGCCTGCCGCCGTCGGGGAGCCGGGCGGGCCAGCCGAGGTCGACGCGGGGCGTGCCGTGGGGGCTCCGGGGTACCGTGCGGCCGGCCGGGGCGGGCTCGGAGCCGGCGGGCTCGGAGCCGGCGGACTCGTGGTGGGCGACGAGCCGCTGTCCCTTCTCCAGGACGTCGGCGGGGAGCCGTACGACTCCGCAGGCCGCGGCGATCAGGTCGACGCGGGCGCCGATCTCGCGGGCGAACGCGTCCATGCGTGCCGCGTCCTCGGGTGAGCGCATGTCGACCAGCGCGACGATGACGTAGCGGTGCCGGGGGTGGCGTTCGTGGAGGTCGCGGACGGTGTTGAGAACGGTGTTGCCGGTGGAGAACTCGTCGTCGACGAGGACGAGGGGTCCGGAGCCGGACAGCAGGGCGGGGTCCTCGGGCAGCAGCAGGTGCGAGGTGGCGTGGGAGTGGGCCTCCTCGAAGCCGCCCGCGGGGGCGAGGCCGGGGACCGGCCGGCGGGTGGAGTGCAGGTACGGCGCGGTGCCGAGGCCGTCGGCGACGGCGTGGCCCAGTCCGGTCGCGGTCTCCGCGTAGCCGAGGACGACGGCGGTGGCGGCCTCCGCCTCGCCGAGCAGGGCGGCGACCCGGCGGCCCAGGGCCAGTCCGTGGCCGTAGACCACGGAGGGCCTCTGGGGTACGTGCTTGCCGAGCACGTGGGAGACCAGCAGGTGGGCGCGCTTGGGGTTGCGGCGCAGCGCCAGCCCGAGCAGGTCGGTCAGGCCGTCGTCGCCCACGAGTTCGACCCCGAGCCGCTCGGCGACCCAGGTGCCGGACCAGACCGCGTCGTTCACTGCGTTGTTCATGCGTTCCTTGGTTGTCGGGTGTCCGGCCGGGTGTCCGGCCGGGTCAGCCGGGTATTCCGGCGGCGAGCAGCTCCACGAAGCCGACGTCCTCGTGGGCGACGCCGAAGACCTCGGCGCGCAGGAGGGTCCGCTCGGCCCAGGCGCGGTGCGGTTTCACCTCGTTCATCTTGTTCGTGTAGGCCGAACGGAGTACACCCCCGCCGCCGCGTTCCGGCCGCAGGATGTCCTGGGCGTCGCTGTACTCCTCGTGGCTGACGACGGACAGCGCGTGCACGGGCAGGACGTGGGACGGGTGGATGCAGGTCTTGCCGAGCAGGCCGTTGGCCTGGTCGAGGGAGATCTCCCTGAGCAGTCCGTCCATGGCGTGCTCGATGAGCTTCTCGCGCAGTTCGACGGCCTGCACCTCCAGGAAGGGGCTCTGCCGGAGCTGGGGCTTGAACATGCGTTCGGAGACGCGGAAGTACTCCCAGACGGGGCCGGTGACGGTGAATCCGGTGCCGTCGGCCCGGCCGAGCATGTTGACGACGTCGGCGATCACCGAGGCGACGATCTGGACGTCGTAGGCGGTCATGTCGGGGGCGCGGCGCAGGCCGTAGGAGGAGCAGAAGTCGGTGACGCCGAGGCGGAGCGCGAGGACCCGGTCGCGGTACTTGTCGACCGCGCGGGAGATGCCCTCCAGGGTGTCGACGCGGGACTCGCGGTAGAGCAGCTCCGGGGATTCGAGCACGGGCATGGCGAAGAGCCGGTGGCCGCCGGCGCTCTCGGCGTAGGTGAGGGCCTCCAGGAAGGGGATGCCGCGTTCCTCGGTGAACTTGGGCAGCACGAAGCCGGAGAGCAGCCGTACGGTGGCGCCGAGGCGCCGGACGAGGTCGGGGATCTGCTCGGGGGTGCGCACCCGGATGAAGAGCAGGGGTGGTTCCACGCCGGGGCGGGAGGCGAGGTCGGCGAACTGGCGGACGAGGTTCTCCTCGCCGGCGACGACGTCCGCGTCGTCGATCGAGTCCTCCAGGCACAGCACCATGGAGACCACGCCGTTCGCGGCCTGCTTGACGATGTCGTCGGCGAGCCGTGGACGGGTGGCCGGGCTGTACAGCGTGGCGCCCAGGGCCGCGGAGAGCAGCTTGGCCGGGGAGTCGGCGGAGAACGCCGACGGCTCCTGGTGGAACAGGCGCTGCCGCACCGCTGGGGCGATGTGCCCGAAATGACGCATAGGACTCCCTCAGGGCGCGAGCCGAGCCTGTGGATTCGGTAAAGGGTGGCCGGTAATAGTACGTAGGGATCCATGTCGGAGGTTCCCCGCGGGCATGAATTTCCGGTAACTCACCCATGTCGGCGCCGACACCCCCCGCATTGTCGTGGCCAGGACCGAGAGGGCAGGATGACGGCATGACGCACGCGATGCTGAAGGGGTCGAACGTCCCGCTGGATGCCACCACGGTACGTGCAGTACTGCGCTGGACGCCCGGGCAGGGGGTTCCGGACGTGGACGTCTCGGCGCTGCTGCTGGGCTCCGACGGCCGTGTGCGCTCCGACGAGGACTTCGTCTTCTACAACCAGCCCCGGCATCCCTCCGGAAAGGTGTGGCGGCTCGGCAAGAAGCGCGTCGCCGACGGGCTGAGCGACACGATCCAGACAGACCTCTCGGGGGTCGAGCCGGGCGTGGGCCGCATCCTGCTGGTCGCGTCCGCGGACGGTGTCCCCTTCGACCGGGTGCCGGCGCTGGGCATCCTGCTGTACGACGCGGCCGTGGCCGACGGGGAGCCGCTGGCCACGTTCGACATCAAGCCGGAGACGGGCGCGGAGACGGCGCTGATCTGCGGTGAGCTGTACCGGCGCGGGGAGGGCTGGAAGTTCCGTGCGCTGGGCGAGGGCTACTCGAACGGTCTGAAGGGCCTCGCCACGGACTTCGGCATCTCGGTGGACGAGTCGGAGGTGGACGAGGAGCGGCGGCTGCCGGAGACGGCGTCGCAGCCGCTGCCCCCGGAAGCGCCGACGTCGGCGGTGCCGCAGCAGCCGCCCGCCTACGGCTATCCCCAGCCGGCCTCGCCGCAGGCGGGGTACGGGTACCCCCAGCCGGCCGGGCAGCCGTCGTACGGCTATCCGCAGTCCCAGCCGGCCCCGGTACCGGTGGCCCTGGACCCGGACTTCCGGCTGCCCCCGCAGGGCCCGCAGTTCGTCGGCCGGTAGGCGGTCCGGGCGGCGCACGGGGCTACCGGTCGACCTTGGTCTTGTAGCCCCGTCCCCACTGCAGTCCCCAGCCGTACAGGCGGTCCAGCTCGCCCTGGAAGCCGTAGACGAACTTGACCTCGCGGCGGACGATCAGTTCGCCCTTGACGTTCTCGATCATCACGACGGCGCAGGAGCGGGCCTGGGGGTGGCGTTCGTCGAGGCCTATCTCGATGCGGGGGCCGTTGCTCGGGTACAGCGTGACGATGGCGTGGGTACGGTCGAAGGCCGGTGTGCGGTCGTAGATGTAGACGAAGACCAGCAGGCGCTTGATGGCGTCGCGGTGGTCGAGGTTGACGTACATCGTCTCGCCGGACGCCGAGCCGAACCGGTCGTCTCCGCTGAGCTTGATGTACGGCGGGGCGTTGACGTCGCCCAGGTAGCCGCCGAGCGGCTGGACGACCCCCTTCGTGCCGTCGGTCAGCTCGAACAGGCAGCCGAGGTCGAGGTCGACGTTGACCATGCTCTGGCCGTGCCCGAGCACCTCCGGCGGTTTCAGGGCCTTGAAGGGGTGCCGGAACAGGCTGGTGCGCTGGGCGCCGTCGAAGTCGGAGGTCCGCATCCGCCAGGTGAGGTTGACGCGCAGATGGCCGGTGGCCGCGTCCTGTTTGGTGAGGGACACCGTCTGGTGCCGTCTGGTGAGCTCGATCGCGTTGCTGGAGGCGCTGCCCGAGTCGAAGTCGGCGGCGCGCCCGCCCAGCAGTCCGTCGAAGAATCCCATTCCCGCCCCCAGGTGTTCGTCCGCAACGCCTTCGGGGCGGCCGACCACGTCGGCCGCCCCGAACAGAGCGTTCCTCACCGGGCGGGGCGTCACACCCCGTCCCGTCCCTGATCATGCCCCTAGGGGGCGCGCAGGGGTCGCCGGTCGTCAGACTCCGGAGGAGATCTCAGCCTTGTCGTCCGAGCCCGCGTTTCCCTCGGCGTCCGCCAGCGCGCGGTTGCGGCGGACGGAGGACCAGAAGGACCAGGCGATCAGGACGACACCGACGAGACCGGTGATGACCTCGTTGATCTCGTACTGGATGGTGACCATGAGGATCACGGCCAGGGCGCCGATGGCGTAGTGGGCGCCGTGCTCCAGGTAGACGTAGTCGTCGAGGGTGCCCTGGCGGACCAGGTACACGGTCAGCGACCGGACGTACATGGCGCCGATGCCGAGGCCGAGGGCCATCAGGACGATGTCGTTGGTGATGGCGAAGGCGCCGATGACCCCGTCGAAGGAGAAGGACGCGTCCAGGACCTCCAGGTAGAGGAACATGAAGAACGCGGCCTGGCCGGCCAGCACGACGGCGGGCTTCTTCTTGCCGGTGCGGGCGGCCTCTTCCTCCGCCTCGTGCTCGCGCTCCTCCTCTTCCTCCAGCTTGTCCTCGAAGTAGCCGGACAGGCCGCCGACGATCATGTAGGTGATCAGGCCGGCGATGCCGGCGATCAGCACCGTCTGCGCCTTGTCGACGTGGGCGCCGCCGTGCTGGTGGGCGTGCGTGGCGAAGGTGAAGGAGGTGATGAGCAGGACGATCAGGGCGATGCAGACCGACAGCATGTCGACCTTGCCGAGCTTGGCCAGGGGCCGCTCGATCCAGCGCAGCCACTGGATGTCCCGGTCCTCGAAGATGAAGTCGAGGAAGATCATCAGCAGGAACATGCCACCGAAGGCCGCGATCGCCGGGTGGGCGTCGGTGACCAGTTCCTGGTAGTGGTCCTTGTTGTTCAGGGCGAGGTCGACGGCCTCGATCGGGCCCATCTTGGCGCTGATGGCGACGATGACGACGGGGAAGACCAGCCGCATGCCGAAGACGGCGATCAGCACGCCGACCGTGAGGAAGATCTTCTGCCAGAAGGCATTCATCTTCTTCAGGATTCCGGCGTTGACGACCGCGTTGTCGAAGGACAGCGAGATCTCGAGGATGGCGAGGATCGCCACGATGCCGAAGGCGGTCCACCCCCCGTAGAACGCCGCCGCGACCAGGCCGAGCGCGGTGACCGCGAACGACCAGCCGAAGGTTTTCAGAAGCACTGGCTACCCAATCGTGTGTTGGGGGTACCCCCAGACGGAGTCTGAGGACGGGTCTCCCCCGCGCCGTACTCGGCTTTGCTAAACGTTGACCACGAGTCTAGAGGGGCACCCTACCGGCGGTACCGGTCAGGGCAACCCTCGTGGGAAAAGCCTCAGCACGGGCCAGGGGGAGGCACCGCCTAGGAGACGTTCACCCCGAAGTCCAGGGCGATGCCGCGCAGACCCGACGCGTACCCCTGCCCGACGGCCCGGAACTTCCACTCGCCCTGGTAGCGGTACAGCTCGCCGAAGATCATCGCGGTCTCGGTGGAGGCGTCCTCGCTGAGGTCGTAACGGGCCAGTTCCTGGCCGTCGGCCTGGTTGGCCACCCGGATGAAGGCGTTGGAGACCTGGCCGAAGGTCTGACCGCGCTCGTCCGCCATGTGGATCGAGACCGGGAAGATGATCTTCTCGCAGTGCGCCGGCACCTTGGCGAGGTCGACCAGGATCGACTCGTCGTCGCCCTCGCCCTCACCGGTGAGGTTGTCACCGGTGTGCTCCACGGAGCCCTCGGGGCTCGTGAGCTGGTTGTAGAACACGAAGTACTCGTCGCCCAGAACCCGGTTCCCGGCGCCGCACAGCAGGGCGCTGGCGTCGAGGTCGAAGGGCGCGCCGGTGGTGGAGCGCGCGTCCCAGCCGAGTCCGATCAGGACGTTGGTGAGGTTCGGTGCGGCCTTGGAGAGGGAGACATTGCCCCCCTTGGCGAGCGTGACGCCCATGTTGCTGGTCCTCCCCTAGTGGTGCTTCTTCGGTTGTCCTGCGCGTCCGGCGCCGACCGTAAACGGTCGGCGCCGGAATGGTGCGGGGCTGTCGGTGTCAGACGTTGACGCCGAAGTCCTGGGCGATGCCTCGCAGGCCGGAGGCGTAGCCCTGGCCGATGGCCCGGAACTTCCACTCCGCCCCGTGCCGGTAGAGCTCCCCGAAGACCATGGCGGTCTCGGTGGAGGCGTCCTCGCTCAGGTCGTAGCGCGCGATCTCCTGCTCGCCCGCCTGGTTCACCACGCGGATGAACGCGTTGCGGACCTGGCCGAAGGACTGCTGGCGGTTCTCGGCGTCGTAGATCGACACCGGGAAGACGATCTTCTCGATGTCAGCCGGGACGCCGACCAGGTTGATCTTGATCTGCTCGTCGTCGCCCTCGCCCTCACCGGTGATGTTGTCACCGGTGTGCTCGACGGAGCCGTCGGGGCTCTTGAGGTTGTTGAAGAAGACGAAGTGCTGGTCGCTCGCGACCTTGCCGGAGTTGTTGAGCAGCAGCGCGCTGGCGTCGAGGTCGAAGTCGGTGCCGGTCGTGGTGCGCACGTCCCAGCCCAGACCGACGATGACGGCGGTCAGGCCCGGGGCCTCCTTCGTCAGCGATACGTTGCCGCCCTTGCTGAGGCTGACTCCCACGGGTCCTCCATGTGGTGTCCAGGGGCGGGGAGCCCCGGTCTGCTTCGGTTATGGGATCAACGTGCCGATCCTAGTGACGGGTTCCCGTGCCTCGCAGACGTTGGAGCCGACGAATCACAGGTGTCGACCCGCGGTCGGCCTACAGGGTGTCCAGAGCCCTCACGTACGCGTCCAGGTCACGGGCGTCCGGCAGGCCGTTCACCACGGTCCACCGCACGACGCCCTCCTTGTCGACGATGAAGGTGCCCCGCACGGCGCAGCCCTTGTCCTCGTCGAAGACGCCGTACGCGCGCGAGACGTTGCCGTGCGGCCAGAAGTCGCTGAGCAGGGGGTACTCCAGCTCCTCCTGCTCGGCGAAGACGCGCAGGGTGTGGATGGAGTCGTTGGAGACGGCGAGCAGCTGGGTGTCGCGGTCGGCGAACCTCGGGAGGTTGTCGCGCAGCTCGCACAGCTCACCGGTGCAGACACCGGTGAAGGCGAAGGGGTAGAAGAGCACGACCACGTTCTTCTCGCCGCGGAAGTCGGAGAGCCTCACGGTGCGGCCGTGGTTGTCCTTGAGCTCGAAGTCGGGCGCCTTGTCGCCGACCTGGATCGCCATCGTCGTGCATCCCTTCGGTGGGCCGTTCGGATGAGGGCACAGCAAACGCTGGGCCCCACCCTACGCAGCGGGCACCGAGGTGTTCCGGACGGGCCGGGGCGAAGCCGGCCCGTCCGGGAGTGACGTGTCGGTCACCGCTTCGACTTGGCCGCCTTCGGCGTCGCCAGACGGGAGCCGCTCCAGTCCTTGCCCACACTGACGCTCTTCGACGCCGTGAGGCCGGCCGTGGTGGCGGCGTCCTGGATGTCGCTCGGCTCCACGTACCCCGAACGGCCGGTCTTCGGCGTCAGGAGCAGGATCGCGCCGCCCTCTTCGATGTACGTGGTGGCGTCCACCAGCGCATCCGTCAGGTCGCCGTCGTCGTCACGGAACCACAGCACAACGGCGTCGGCCACGTCGTCGAATTCCTCGTCCATCAGGTCGCCCTCGACGGCTTCCTCAATGGCCTTGCGGAGCTCCTGATCGACGTCGTCGTCGTAGCCGATCTCCTGGACCACCTGCCCGGGCTGGAACCCCAGCCTGGCGGCAGGGTTCGTCCGCTCCTCCGCGTGGTCCGCGGTCGCGCTCACGGGTTGCCTCCTGATCATGTCTTGGTGAATATCTCAGCCACGCGCGTGCGCGAAGCATTGGCCGTAGTCCACACGTGCGGGACGGATCGCGCAAGTACCCGGCCGCCGGGACCGCCGAAACGGTGACGATCCCGGCCGTGTCGACGCAACTCCTGGCACCGTATCCCGATTCTCCATGGCTCACATCACGCCGAAGTGCCCGGAATGCCACGTTCGGAATCATGCGTTGTCACGCCTCTCGAACAACTTTGCCAATCACGTCACACCCCGGGCGTATCGTTGCGTTTTGACCGGCACTGTGCACCGTTACCCCGCAGTAGAGATGACGTACGTGTTCCCGAGGTACACGATGGGGAACGGTGCAGGCACGACAGGACATGTGAAACAGCGGCCCTCCGACAGGTAAGGAACAGCGTGGCTTCCGGATCCGATCGCAACCCGATCATCATTGGCGGCCTTCCGAGTCAGGTTCCTGACTTCGATCCCGAAGAGACCCAGGAGTGGCTCGACTCGCTCGACGCCGCCGTCGACGAGCGCGGCCGGGAACGGGCCCGTTATCTCATGCTGCGCCTGATCGAGCGGGCTCGCGAGAGGCGCGTGGCCGTGCCCGAGATGCGCAGCACGGACTACGTCAACACGATCCCGACCAAGAGCGAGCCGTTCTTCCCGGGCAACGAGGAGATCGAGCGCCGGATCCTGAACGCCACGCGCTGGAACGCGGCCGTGATGGTCTCGCGCGCGCAGCGGCCCGGCATCGGCGTCGGCGGCCACATCGCCACCTTCGCGTCCTCCGCCTCGCTGTACGACGTCGGCTTCAACCACTTCTTCCGGGGCAAGGACGAGGGCGACGGCGGCGACCAGGTCTTCTTCCAGGGCCACGCCTCCCCCGGCATCTACGCGCGCGCCTACCTGCTCGACCGGCTCACCGACACGCAGCTCGACGGCTTCCGCCAGGAGAAGTCGAAGTACCCCGAGGGCCTCTCCAGCTACCCGCACCCGCGCTCGATGCCGGACTTCTGGGAGTTCCCGACCGTCTCCATGGGCCTCGGCCCGCTCGGCGCGATCTACCAGGCGCGGATGAACCGCTACATGCAGGCGCGGGGCATCGCCGACACCTCCCGGTCGCACGTGTGGGCGTTCCTCGGCGACGGCGAGATGGACGAGCCCGAGTCGCTCGGCCAGCTCAGCCTGGCCGCCCGCGAGGGCCTGGACAACCTGACCTTCGTGGTCAACTGCAACCTGCAGCGACTCGACGGCCCGGTGCGCGGCAACGGCAAGATCATCCAGGAGCTGGAGTCGGTCTTCCGGGGCGCCGGCTGGAACGTGATCAAGCTGATCTGGGACCGCTCCTGGGACCCGCTGCTCGCCCAGGACCGTGACGGCGTCCTGGTCAACCGGATGAACACCACCCCGGACGGGCAGTTCCAGACCTACGCCACCGAGTCCGGCTCCTACATCCGCGACCACTTCTTCGGCGACGACCACCGGCTGCGCGCGATGGTCGAGAACATGAGCGACCACCAGATCCTGATGCTGGGCCGCGGCGGGCACGACCACCGGAAGATCTACGCGGCGTACAAGGCGGCCCTGGAGCACACGGGCCAGCCGACGGTCATCCTGGCCAAGACGGTCAAGGGCTGGACGCTGGGCCCGAACTTCGAGGGCCGCAACGCCACGCACCAGATGAAGAAGCTGACGGTCGACGACCTCAAGCGCTTCCGGGACCGCCTGCACCTGCCGATCTCCGACAAGGAGCTGGACTCCGGCCTGCCGCCGTACTTCCACCCCGGCCGGGACTCGGAGGAGATCCAGTACATGCACGACCGCCGCAAGCAGTGCGGCGGGTACGTGCCGACGCGGGTCGTGCGCGCGAAGCCGCTGCAGCTGCCGGACGACAAGGCGTACGCGACCGTGAAGAAGGGGACGGGCCAGCAGTCCATCGCGACGACGATGGCCTTCGTGCGTCTCCTCAAGGACCTCATGCGGGACAAGGAGATCGGCAAGCGGTTCGTGCTGATCGCGCCGGACGAGTACCGCACGTTCGGCATGGACTCCTTCTTCCCGAGCGCGAAGATCTACAACCCGCTGGGACAGCAGTACGAGTCGGTGGACCGGGAGCTGCTCCTGGCCTACAAGGAGTCGCCGACCGGCCAGATGCTGCACGACGGCATCTCCGAGGCGGGCTGCACGGCCTCGCTGATCGCGGCCGGCTCGGCGTACGCCACGCACGGCGAGCCGCTGATCCCGGTGTACGTCTTCTACTCGATGTTCGGTTTCCAGCGCACCGGCGACCAGTTCTGGCAGATGGCCGACCAGCTGGCGCGCGGTTTCGTCCTGGGTGCGACCGCCGGACGTACGACCCTGACCGGTGAGGGCCTGCAGCACGCGGACGGCCACTCCCAGCTGCTCGCCTCGACCAACCCGGCCTGCGTGGCGTACGACCCGGCCTACGCCTACGAGATCGCGCACATCGTGCAGGACGGCCTGCGCCGCATGTACGGCTCCTCGCCCGAGCACCCGCAGGGCGAGGACGTCTTCTACTACCTGACCGTCTACAACGAGCCCATCCAGCACCCGGCCGAGCCGGCCGGCGTGGACGTCGAGGGCATCGTCAAGGGCGTGCACCGGATCGCCGAGGCCACGGGCGGCTCGATCCCGGCGCAGGTCATGGCCTCCGGTGTCGCGGTGCCGTGGGCGCTCGAGGCGCAGCGGATGCTCGCCGAGGACTGGGACGTCCGGGCGGACGTGTGGTCCGCGACCTCGTGGAACGAGCTGCGCCGCGAGGCCGTGGCGTGCGAGGAGCACAACCTGCTGCATCCGGAGGAGGAGCAGCGGGTGCCGTGGGTGACGCGGAAGCTCAGCGGCTCCGAGGGGCCGTTCGTGGCGGTGTCCGACTGGATGCGCGCGGTTCCGGACCAGATCGCACGCTGGGTGCCGGGCACCTTCCAGTCCCTCGGCGCCGACGGCTTCGGCTTCGCGGACACCCGGGGTGCCGCGCGCCGCTTCTTCCACATCGACGCCCAGTCGATCGTGGTCGCGGTGCTGACGGAGCTGGCGCGCGAGGGCAAGGTCGACCGGTCCGTGCTGAAGCAGGCCATCGACCGGTACCAGCTGCTCGACGTCTCGGCGGCGGACCCGGGCGCGGCGGGCGGCGACGCCTGACCGTGCCGCTGCGCTGAGCCGGGCCCACGGGGGCGGTGGAGTTCGATCCTCCACCGCCCTTACCTTTTCTTTACGATGCGTGCATGGAACGACAACCGGCGCAGGCGGCCTGGGAACGGCGTACCCAACGGCCCCTGCTGGGGCTGGCGGTGGCGTTCGCCGTCGCGTACGCGGTGCCGATCGTGGACGGATCCGCGGGAGACTCGCTGACGACCGCGTGCACGACCGTCGAATGGGCGGTGTGGGGCGCGTTCGCGGTGGACTACGTCGTGCGGCTGGCGCTCGCGTCCCACCGCCGGGAATTCGTCCGACGGCACTGGCCCGACCTGATCGCCGTGGTGCTGCCGGTGCTCCAGCCACTGCGGCTGCTGCGGCTGGTGTCCACGCTGCTGCTGGTGGGGCGGCGGGCGCGGATGGCTCCGCAGATCCGGCTGACGACGTACGTCGTGGGATCGGTGGTCGGGCTGCTGATGTTCGGCTCGCTCGCGGTGCTGTCCGTGGAACGGGACTCGCCGAACGGGAACATCCGGACGCTGGGTGACGCCGTCTGGTGGTCGTTCACGACGATGACGACGGTCGGGTACGGGGATCACGCACCGACGACCGGGCTGGGGCGGATGATCGCGGTCGGCCTGATGCTGTCCGGGATCGCCCTGCTGGGTGTGGTCACCGCGAACATCGCCGCGTGGTTCATCGCCCGGTTCGAGAAGGACGACGTGGAGGAGCGGCGGCAGACAGAGGCGATCGCCTCGCTGACCGAGGAGGTCCGGCTGCTGCGGGCGGAGGTGGCCCGGCTGACGGAACGACAGGAGCAGCCGCGCTGAACGCGGCGCCGGCGGGGTCCGCGCCCCGCCGGGGCGCGGACCCGCGCGGCCGCGACACCCGCTACAGGAGCCCGTGGCCCCAGGTGGCGGCGCCCGCCAGGGCGACGATCGCCAGCAAGGTGTCGATGGCGCCCAGGATCAGGGCCACCAGGGCCGGGATCTCACGGTCGTTGGACCATTTGCGGCCCATGGACTGCCAGCCGCAGAACATCGCGACCGGGCCGAGGACGATGCCCAGCGCGAAGAAACCCGCCACCGCGCAGATGGCACCGATGATCCCGAGCGTCGCGCGGTCCGGCCCGGACCGTTGCCACGTCCGACCGCGTGACCGGGGGTACCCGCGCGTTCCGTGCCCGAAGCCAGCCATCATCAACTCCCTGAGGCCTGTGGACAGTTCGGCTTCGATGTGCGGGTACCCCGATTGCGCCGGGGCAGACCTGCGCGCGCCGCCCCCCTCCGGCAGCGCGCGCCACGGCCCGGCCGTCCTCCCATGCCCTGCGGAGGACTTGACCCACTGTGACCTGTGGCGCGCGCCCGGGGCGAGGGATCTTGAGCGCCGTCACCCTGATGAGCGAATTCCGCCCGCTGAGGGGGGACGCGCGGGGATCAGATGTGACCCACGCCCGCGCCCGCCTCCGCGTTGGCGCCCCGCTTGGTGAGCAGCGCGACGAGCACGGCGACCGTCGCCACGCCGGCCGCCACCAGGGAGGCGAGGCTCATGCCGGAGATGAAGGTGTCGTGGGCAACCTGGGTGATCTTCGCGGCGATCGGCTCCGGGGTGCCCTGCGGCACCGGGGCCACGCCGACCTGGACCGCCTCGGACGCCTGGTCCAGCTGGGCCGGCGTCAGCTTCGGCAGCCCCGCGCCGGTCCAGTTGCCGGGCAGGTCGCTGTCCACCTTGGAGGCCATCACGGCACCCAGCACGGCCGTGCCGAGGCTGCCGCCGATCTGCATGGCCGCCTGCTGGAGGCCGCCCGCCACACCGGACAGCTCCATCGGGGCGTTGCCGACGATGACCTCGGTGGCGCCGACCATCACGGGGGCGAGACCGAGGCCGAGCAGGGCGAACCAGACCGACATCACCGCGCTGCCGGTCCCGGCCTCCAGCGTCGACATGCCGTACATGGCGACCGCGGTCACGGCCATGCCGCCGGCCAGCGGGATGCGCGGGCCGAGCTTGGTGATCGCGGCGCCCGCCAGCGGGGAGCCGACGATCATCATGCCGGTGAGCGGCAGCAGGTGCAGGCCCGCGTCGACGGGGCTCATGCCGTGCACCTTCTGGAGGTAGAAGGTGACGAAGAAGAGGCCGCCCATGAAGGCGATGGCCATGAGGACCATCAGCACCACGCCCGCGGACAGCGGGACCGAGCGGAACAGGCCCAGCGGGATCAGGGGTTCGGCGACCTTCGTCTCCCAGAAGGCGAACAGACCGAAGAGCAGCACCGACGCCGCGAGGAACGCCCACGTCATGCCGTCGCCCCAGCCCCAGGTCGGCGCCTTGATGAGGGCCCACACCAGGCAGAACATGGCGCCGGAGAGCAGCACGATGCCGGGGATGTCGAAGGAGCGCGGGGCGTTCTTCGCGCGGTGGTCCAGCAGGATCAGCGCGCCGAGGACGAGGGCGAGCACGCCGACGGGCACGTTGATGAAGAACACCGACTGCCAGTTGACGTGCTGGACCAGGACGCCGCCGAGGATCGGGCCGCCCGCGGTGGAGGCGCCGATCACCATGCCCCAGATGCCGATCGCCATGTTGAGCTTCTCGGCGGGGAAGGTGGCGCGCAGCAGGCCGAGGGCGGCCGGCATCAGCAGCGCGCCGAACAGGCCCTGGAAGACGCGGAAGGTGACGACCGCGGCGATGCTGTGGGACAGGCCGATGGCACCGGAGGCCGCGGCGAAGCCGGTCACGCCGATGAGGAAGGTCTGCCGGTGGCCGAAGCGGTCACCCAGCTTGCCGGCGGTGATGAGCGTGACGGCGAGGGCCAGGAAGTAGGCGTTCGTGATCCACTGCACGTCGGCGAAGGTCGCGTGCAGGTCGTCCCGGATCGCCGGGTTGGCGATCGCCACGATGGTGCCGTCGAGGGCCACCATCATGACCCCTACGGCGACGGTGAGAAGAGTGAGCCATGGATGGCCGCGCAGGCCGGCGGCCGGGGTCGCCTCCGACGGGGCTGCCGGCGCCTTGTCCCCCGGCCCCGTGGTGTCGACGGTGGTCTGACTAGTCATACCTTCGAGGCTAGTGACAGCCACTGACAGTTGACAAACCAATTCACTAGTCGGTAACTGACAGGACACCGGCACAAGGGACGAGCCGGTCGGAAATTCACGGAAGAGAGACCATGGAGACGCTGCGCGAGCGCAAGAAGCGGCGTACCCGGGAGGCGCTGCTGCGGGCCGCTCTCGAACTCTTCACCACGCACGGGTACGAGCACACGACCGTCGACGAGATCGCGGAGGCCGTCGACGTCTCGCAGCGCACCTTCTTCCGGTACTTCGCCGGCAAGGAGGACGCCGCGTTCGCGGTCCAGGCGATGACGGAGGCGCACTTCGTGGCCGCCGTACGCGCGCGTCCGGCGCACGAGGCGCCGATGGAGGCGCTGCGGCAGGCGGTCCTGGAGGGCTGGGACGCCATCCGGGAGACGGTCGAGTCGACCGTCCCCGTCGAGCTCTACCTGCGCATGTACCGGACGATCGAGTCCACGCCCGCACTGCTCGCCGCCCATCTGCGCCGCTCGGCCACGACCGAGGAGACGATCGCGCGCGTGCTGGCCGAGCGCGAGGGGGTGGACGTGGACGCCGACCCGCGGCCGAGGCTGGCCGTGGCCGTGTTCGGCGGGGTGATAAGGGTCACCGAACGGCAGTGGAGCACCGGCGGGGACTTCAGCCTGGAGGCGATCCGCGCGCTCACCGCGGCGTACCTCGATCAGGTGGGTTCCGCGCTGACCGGGAACTGGCGCACGGTCTGAGGTCGTTGGCCCGACGTCCCCGAAGATCGACCCGTCGACCGCCCCGCAGATCACCGGCCGAGTGTTCGGTGCGCACCGAAACGTGATCCCCGTCACTCGGTTACCCCGAGACCCTCCCGTTCTCCTAGTGTGTCCTCCCAGTGACTTCCTTCGACACCTCCCCGCCACTCAACGTCTGGCGCGCACTGCTGGCGCTGTCCGTCGTGTTCGTGATGCTCGCGACCACCGGCTGGACCGCCATGCGCAGCCACCGCGACTCGGGCGCGCTGCAGGCCTCGCTCACCAAGTGGGAGCACGGTCGTGTGCACGGCTTCCCGCTGCCGGACCCGGAGTCCGCCCCGGCACGGCTCGGCCGGTTCTTCGCCTCGCTGTCCGCCGCGGACCGCGACCGGCTCGCCCACCGCTACCCGCTCGCGGTGGGCAACATGAACGGCGCGCCCGTCAGCCTGCGCTACAAGGCCAACCACATCGCGCTGGACCAGGCCCGCAAGGTGGAGAAGAAGCGCATGCACGACAACCGGCTCAGTGCGGCCGGTCAGCAGGACGCGGGACGCCGCATGCACCGCTACGAGTCGCTGCTGAGCCGCGGCCGGCACATCCTGGCGTTCGACCCCGCCGGTTCGGGCCGGATCGCGGAGGTCTTCGGGAACCTCGACCGGGCGCAGCGGGTCTCGGTCGTCGTCCCCGGTGTCGACACCGACCTGCTCACCTTCCAGCGGACGTACCGCAGGTACACGGCGCCGGTCGGCATGGCCAAGGCGCTCTACTCGGCCCAGCGCGACGCCGGCCCCTCGACGCGTACGGCCGTGATCGCGTGGGCCGACTACACCGCGCCGGACGGGCTCGGTGTGGACGCGGCCACCGGCCTGCGCGCCCAGGAGGGCGCCGTGCGGCTGAACGGCCTGCTGCGGGCGCTGCCGGGCCGCGCCCGGGTGGCGATGGTCTGCCACAGCTACGGCACCGTGGTCTGCGGGGTCGCCGCCCACGACATGCCGCGCCGGGTGACCGACATAGCGGTGGCCGCGAGCCCCGGCATGCGGGTCACCAGGGCGGACCGGCTGGGCACCACGGCCCGGGTGTGGGCCATGCGGGACGCCACGGACTGGATCCAGGACGTGCCGTACCTGGAGCTCGGCGGGCTCGGGCACGGGGCCGACCCGGTGTCCTCGGCGTTCGGCGCGCGGGTGCTGTCCGCGCGGGACGCGCAGGGGCACGCCGGCTATTTCCAGCCGGGCACGGACAGCCTGCGCAACCTCGCCGACGTCGGCGTGGGGGCGTACGACGCGGTGACGTGTGCCCATGAGAACGATGCGTGCCGGGCCGGTCTGCCCGGCACGACGACGGCCGGACGCGCGTAGAGACAACAGGAAGTGCGGTCTGCGCGGGTGGCGACGGAGGAGCACGTGCCGCATACGATGAGCCGCATGGGTGACGTACTGGCGGGTTTTCATGCCGTCTGGGAGTTCGAGTCCGACTCCGTGCTCATCCGCTACGAACGGGGGATTCGAACACCCAGGCTCTTCCAGGCACTCGGGGAACGGCGCATCCCGCTGTCCGCGGTCGAGGACGTGACGCTCACGCCGGGCAGGCGCGGCACCGTCGTCCTGCGCCTCGTGCCCCGGGCCGGCGCCGACCCGCTGATGGAGGCGGCCGCCGGCCAGCTCAAGGAGGGCTCCGACCCGTACCGGCTCGTGCTGTCCGCCGACCGGGAGACCCTCGCCGAGTACTACGCGGACGAGGTGAAGGGCCTGCTGACCGGTTCCGGCCCCGTGGAGCGGCACCTGGTCGCGGTGCCCGAGGCGCCGCTGCACTTCAAGGCCGCCGACGCCAAGGCCTCCTTCGACGGCACGTCGGTGCAGTTCCGCTGGTCCTGGACCGGTGCCTCCTCGGCGAAGTGGAAGGCCGGCGACCAGAGCTTCCCGGTGGCCGGGCTGAGCGGGGTGGAATGGCGCTCGCCGGAGGTCTTCGAGGGGCACCTGCGGCTGCTGCCGCGCGAGGCGGGCGCCGAGCGGCCGTCCCAGCCCGACCAGGACCCGGCCTCGGTGGTCTTCGGGCTCGGGTACGGGCCGGTGCACGAGTCGCTGCCGTTCGCGGCGGCCGTACTGGCGGCGGTCCGGACCCGGCCGACGTCGGCGGTGCCGGTCCCGGCGCGCCGGGACCCCGCCGACATCGCCGAGCGGATCCGGCACCTCGGGGAGCTGCACCAGGCGGGGCTGGTCACGGACGAGGAGTTCTCGTCGAAGAAGGCCGAGCTGCTGGCCGAGCTCTAGCGGCCGTCGGCCGCGGGGCGCAGGGTGTCGGCCGTGGGGCGCAGGGTGTCCGGTGCCGGCGTCTCCGTGGCGTAGAAGCTGATCTTCCGGTCCAGGACCCCGAGGGTGTCGTGCAGTTCCGCGATCCGGGCCAGCACGTCCGTGCGGGTCGACTCCAGCAGCTCCCGCCGCTCCGCGTACGTGCTCTCGCCCTCCCGCACCAGTTCCGCGTAGCGGACCATGTCCGCCACCGGCATGCCGGTCAGCCGCAGTTTGCCCACGAAGTCCAGCCAGTCCAGGTCGCGGTTGCTGTAGCGGCGCTGGCCGGTGTGCGAGCGGTCGACGTGCGGCATCAGGCCGATCCGCTCGTACCAGCGCAGGGTGTGCGCGGTGAGGCCGGTGAACGCGACGACCTCGCTGATCGTGTAGCGGTCCTGGCCGTCGGGGCGTGGATGGCGCCGGGGCGGGGCGGCGCAGATGTCGACGGGGTCGGTGGGCGCGGTGTCCGCTGGCGTGGTCTGCATCACCGTCATGCCCCCACGCTATGACCTTCGAGTGCACTCCAAGCAAGCGGACCCGGGTAAGAAATCCACGGGACGGACGCGGGAGCCGGTGATTAGCGTGCGTCCCATGAGTCTCGTACGACGGGCCCTGCCCGAGGACGCCGCCGAGGTCCTGCGTCTGCGGCAGGTGATGATCGATTCGATGTTCGCGCCGGGAGGCGGTCCGACCGACTGGCACGCGGAGTCCCTGCCGACGCTGCGGAGCCGGCTCGCCGACGCGGACGGGGACTTCGCCGCCTTCGTCGTCGAGCGTCCCGGCCGGCCCGGGACGCTGGCCGCGCTGGCGGCCGGGGCACTGGAGTACCGCATCGGGCGGACCGGCAATCCGCACGGGCGGGTCGGCCACGTCTTCAGCGTCGCCACCGACCCGGACGCCCGCCGGCGCGGCCACGCGCGCGCGTGCATGGAGGAACTTCTGGAGTGGTTCCGGGTGCGCGGGGCCCGGCAGGTCGACCTCAACGCCTCCGCCGCGGCCGAGCCGCTGTACGCCTCGCTCGGCTTCGTGCGCAAGCCCGACCCCTCGATGCGGCTGGAGCTGTGAGCCGCATAGGCTCGGCGGCATGTCGTTGCAGAGCCTGGCGCTGATCGAGAACTGGCCCGTCCCCACCGCCGCGGCGGGCGTCGTACGAGCCGACGGGACCGTCCTCGGCACCCACGGACCCGTCGGACACCGCTTCCCGCTCGCCTCGGTCACCAAGCCGCTGGCCGCCTACGCGGCGCTGGTCGCGTACGAGGAGGGGGCGGTCGAGCTGGACGAGCCGGCCGGCCCGCCCGGGTCCACGGTCCGGCATCTGCTCGCGCACACCTCCGGTCTTGCCTTCGACGAGCACCGGGTGACCGCCCCGCCCGGGGAGCGGCGGCTGTACTCCAACGCCGGGTTCGAGCAGCTGGGGGACCACATCGCCAAGGCGACGGACATCCCGTTCGCGGAGTACCTGCGGCAGGCCGTGCTGGAGCCTCTGGGGATGACGGCCACCTCGCTGGAGGGGTCCCCGGCCCGGGACGGCGTCTCGACGGTCGAGGACCTGCTGCGGTTCGCGGCGGAGGTGCAGACGCCGCGGCTGCTGGACCCCCGCACGGTCGCGGACGCGATGACCGTGCAGTACCCGGGCACCAAGGGCGTGCTGCCGGGGTACGGGCACCAGAACCCCAACGACTGGGGGCTCGGTTTCGAGATCCGCGACGGCAAGTCCCCGCACTGGACCGGCGGTTCCTCCTCGCCGCGGACCTTCGGCCACTTCGGGCAGTCCGGTACGTTCCTGTGGCTCGACCCCGACGCCGGGCTGGCCGCCGTCGCCCTGACGGACCGGGCGTTCGGACCCTGGGCCGTCGAGGTGTGGCCGGTGTTCACGGACGCGGTCCTTGGCGAGACACGCGGCGCGCACTGATCGGTGTCCGCTAACCTCCCCCGTGCACAAGCGAATTACCGGCACAGGGCATCGGGGGTAAGTGATGGGCGGCGTGCAGACGGACGGCCAGTTCCGGCCGTTGGAGAGCGGTGACCCACAGGCGGTGGCGGCCTACCGGCTCGCGGCACGCCTCGGATCCGGCGGCATGGGCACGGTGTACCTGTCGTACACCCCGGGCGGGCACCCGATCGCCCTCAAGACGATCCGGCCGGAGCTGAGCGAGCACCCCGAGTTCCGCCGCAGGTTCCGGCAGGAGGTCCAGGCCGCGCAGCGCGTCCAGGGCCTGTACACCGCGCCGGTCATCGACTACGACACCGAGGGCGAGCGGCCCTGGCTGGCCACCGCCTACGTGCCGGGCCCCTCGCTGGCGGCGGCCGTCACCGAGCACGGCCCGCTCCCCGTGCCCACCCTGCTCCTGCTCGTCGCGGGTGTCGCCGAGGCGCTGTCGGTCATCCACGCCGCGGGCATCGTGCACCGTGACCTGAAGCCGTCCAACGTGCTGCTCGCCGGGGACGGCCCCCGGGTCATCGACTTCGGCATCGCGCGGGCCACCGACGCCACCGCGCTCACCGGCACCGGCGTCTCCGTCGGCACCCCCGCCTTCATGTCGCCCGAGCAGGCCGCCGGGCGGGAGATCACCCCCGCCTCGGACGTGTTCGCGCTCGGCCAGGTCGCCGCGTTCGCGGCCCGCGGCTCCGGCGCCTACGGCGACGGGCCCTCGCACGCCGTGCTGTACCGGATCGTCCACGAGGAGCCGGACCTCGGCGGCCTCCCGGACGCCCTCGGGTTCATCGCCCGCTGCCTGGCGAAGGACCCGGCGGACCGGCCGTCCCCGGCGGAGATCATCACGCTGTGCCAGGAGGCGTCCCCGGGCGGACTGCGCCAGTCCGGGGAGTGGCTGCCTGCGGCCATCGGCACGCAGATCACCCGGCGGGTCTCGGCGTCCGCCGCGCTGGCGGCCCAGCCCGCCGCCCCCACCCAGGCCCCGCCCGCGACCGCGCCGGTGACCCAGCCGGCCGCGGGGGTGCCGCCGCTCCCCGCGACCGCACCGGTGACTCGGCCCGACACCGCGATGCCGGCACCGCCGGCCACCCCGCCCACGGGCACGCCCACCGCTGCGGTGCCGGCGCCGCCGCCGACCGCTCCGGTGACCCACGCCGACCAGCCGGCCCCGCACGCCATGCCGACGGTGTCCGCCAGCCCCGCCCCGCCGGCCACCGCACCGCACACCCCGCCGCCGACGCCCGCGCAGCACACGCCGGTGCCTGCCGCCGCCTCCCCCACCCCGCCGCCCGCGGCCGCGCACCACACCCCGGCGCAGCACACCACGGTGCCCCCGCAGTCGTACGGCCCGCCGGCCGCGGCCGGACCGGCCGCTCCGTGGCCCGGGGCCCAGCCGCAGCCGGGTCCGCGTCCGAAGCCGAAGCGCAAGGGACGGCTCGGAGTGATTGCCGCGGTCGTCGTGGCGGCGGTGCTGGTCGGCGGTGGCGCAGCCGTGTACCTGACCCAGATGGGCAAGGACACGAAGGACAAGGCCGCCGACAGCTCCGCGAAGGGCTCGGCCGCGCACTCCGGCGCCTCACCGGACGCGACCCCCGGCACGGACTCCGGCTCGGGTTCCGGCTCCGGCTCGGACTCCGGCTCGGCGGTCGGTTCCTCGGCCCGGCCCGACCCCGAGCCGATCAGCTTCAAGGGCATCGACATCCCGATGAACTACTACGTGCGGTTCGCGGACTCGCCGCCCAAGCCGCTCTACGACGACGTCGGCGCCCGGTACGTCGACGACGCCGACCTGTTCTACGAGAGCGGCAGCTTCGACGACGAGAAGGTCCTCGGCAGCAGCGGCAAGAAGATCGTCCTGCTGAACAACGCGCAGCAGGGCTCGCTCGACACCTGCCGGACCGAGACCCGGTACGCCGAGCAGGCCAAGCTCTCGCAGCTGTCCCGGGGTTCGCAGCTGTGCGTGCACACCACCTCCGGGCACATCGCCCTGGTCACCTTCCAGGGCACCGCCCCCAAGTCCGACCTGGGCGACTACATGACGGTGGACGTCACGGTGTGGCGCAACGCCGAGGAGCCGTCCACCAAGGAATGAGCGGGCGCGGCGGGGCTCACCGCGACAGCTCCCACAGCAGCACTTCCGCCGCTGTGACCCCCGCCACCTCCAGGCCCTTCGCCCCGGTGATCCGCGCCGCGTCGCCGGGGCGCAGTTCCTCGCCCGCGAGCCGTACGTCCCCGCGCACCACGTGCGCGTACACGTACGCGGCGTCCGGTACGGCGGCCCGCTCCCCCGGTGCCAGGCGGCGCACGTGCAGCAGGGCGGCGGCCCCGGCGACGGCGTACGGCGTGGAGTCGGCGATGCCGGGGACCAGTTCGTAGGCGGGGGCGCCGCCCGGGGCCGACGGGGCCAGCCAGGTCTGGACGAAGGTGAGCGGGCCGGCGCCGTCGTTGCGTTCCACGTGCCGGACGCCCGCCGCCGAGCTGAGGTGCTGGACGTCGCCGGGGCGCACCGTCGTCTCGTGCCCGGCGGAGTCGCGGTGGGTCAGTTCGCCCTCGACCACCCAGGTCACGATCTCGGTGTGGCTGTGCGGGTGTTCGTCGAAACCCGCCCCCGGCGCCAGCCGCTCCTCGTTGCAGGCGATCATCGCGCCGAAGCGCAGATTGTCCGGGTCGTAGTGCGGGCCGAAGGAGAAGGCGTGGTGGGAGTCGATCCCCGCCCCGGGGTCCCCTCCGCGGTAGCGCTCACCGGCGCGCCGAACGTCCATCACGGACACCACGGTAGTCGCCGCCGCGAAGGTCCCGGTACGGGCAACCATGACCCGGCAGCGCACCCCGGCGTCCGGATAAGGCAGTCTTGTCCCCGTGCCCGAACCCGAATCCCACAGCAGCGATCCCGCAGCACACGGCGTCCATCCGCACGCCGCGACCCTGAAGCGGCTGGAGAAGTCCTCCGGGAGTCTCGCGGCGCAGGCCATCGCGCGCATGGACGAGACCCTGTCGTGGTACCGGGCCATGCCCCCGGAGAACCGTTCCTGGATCGGGCTCGTGGCGCAGGCGGGCATCGCGGCCTTCACGGAGTGGTTCCGGCACCCGGACGCCCCGCAGGCGATCTCGACCGACGTCTTCGGCACCGCGCCGCGCGAGCTGACGCGGGCGATCACGCTGCGGCAGACCGTGGAGATGGTGCGGACCACCATCGAGGTCATGGAGAGCGCCATCGAGGAGGTGGCCGCGCCGGGCGACGAGAGCGTGCTGCGCGAGGCGCTGCTCGTGTACGCCCGGGAGATCGCCTTCGCCACCGCCCAGGTGTACGCGCAGGCCGCCGAGGCACGCGGTGCCTGGGACGCGCGGCTGGAGTCGCTCGTGGTGAACGCGGTGCTCAGCGGCGAGGCCGACGAGGGCGCCGTCAGCCGGGCCGCGGCGCTCGGCTGGAACTCGCCGGAGCACGTGTGCGTGGTGCTCGGCACCGCGCCCGACGGGGACAGCGAGCTGACCGTCGAGGCGATCCGGCGGGCCGCCCGGCACGCCAAGCTGCAGGTGCTCACCGGGGTCCTGGGGGCGCGGCTCGTCGTCATCGCCGGCGGCAGCGACAATCCGCTCGCGGTCGCCAAGTCGCTGATCGGGCCGTTCGCAGCGGGACCGGTCGTCGCGGGGCCCGTCGTCCCCGATCTGCTGGCCGCCACGCGGTCCGCGCAGGCCGCCGCCGCGGGCCTGAAGGCGTGTTCCGCCTGGCAGGACGCCCCGAGGCCGGTTCTGGCGGACGATCTGCTGCCGGAGCGGGCGATCGCAGGCGATCCGGGCGCCCGAGAGCAGCTGGTGGAGGAGATCTACAGACCACTGGAGGAAGCGGGCTCGGCGCTCCTCGAAACGTTGAGTGTCTACCTGGAGCAGGCGAGCAGCCTGGAAGGCGCGGCCCGCATGCTCTTCGTTCACCCGAACACCGTGCGCTACCGGCTCCGACGTGTGACTGATGTCACCGGCTGGTCGCCATCGGATGTACGATCCGCGTTCACACTGCGGATCGCGCTCATCCTGGGGCGTCTGGCCGATGGTGAAGCCCCGGCATAGGGTTTTGTGGGGGGCCCACAAAAGCCCCCCGTGTTCTTCGTCCCTGTCCCCACGGGCGGCCGTGGCCGTCCCCAAGAGAGAGTGTGAGAGTGCTCGTACTCGTCGCTCCCGGCCAGGGCGCCCAGACGCCCGGCTTCCTGACTCCCTGGCTCGACCTCCCCGGTGCCGCCGACCGCGTCGCCGCGTGGTCCGACGTCATCGGACTGGACCTGGTCCACTACGGCACCCAGGCCGACGCCGACGCCATCCGCGACACCGCGGTGGCCCAGCCGCTGCTCGTCGCCGCCGGACTGCTGTCCGCCGCGGCACTCGGTGACACCTCCGAGATCGCCCCGGGTGCCGTCGCCGGCCACAGTGTCGGCGAGATCACCGCCGCCGCCTTCGCCGGGGTCCTGGACGACACCGCCGCGCTCGCTCTCGTCCGCAAGCGGGGCCTGGCCATGGCCGACGCCGCCGCGATCACCGAGACCGGCATGTCGGCGCTGCTCGGCGGCGACCCGGAGACGTCCGTCGCGCACCTGGAGAGGCTGGGCCTGACCCCGGCGAACATCAACGGCGCGGGCCAGATCGTCGCCGCCGGCACGCTGGAGCAGCTGGCCGCGCTGAACGAGGACAAGCCCGAGGGTGTCCGCAAGGTCGTCCCGCTGAAGGTCGCCGGTGCCTTCCACACGCGCCACATGGCCCCGGCCGTCGAGACCCTGGCCAAGGCCGCCGCGGAGCTCGCGCCCGCCGACCCGAAGGTCCCCTACGTCTCGAACAAGGACGGCCGGACCGTCGCGAACGGCGCCGAGGTGCTGGAGCGGCTCGTCGGCCAGGTCGCCAACCCCGTGCGCTGGGACCTGTGCATGGAGACCTTCAAGGAGCTGGGCGTCACCGCGCTCATCGAGGTGTGCCCGGGCGGCACCCTGACCGGCCTGGCCAAGCGCGCCCTGCCCGGCGTGAAGACGCTGGCCCTCAAGACCCCCGACGACCTCGACGCGGCCCGCGAGCTCATTGCCGAGCACGCAGGGGCCTAAGGAGCCGTACATGGCGAAGATCAAGCCCAGCAAGGGTGCCCCGTACGCGCGCATCCTCGGCGTCGGCGGCTACCGGCCGACCCGCGTCGTGCCCAACGACGTGATCCTCGAGAAGATCGACTCGTCCGACGAGTGGATCCGCTCGCGTTCCGGCATCGAGACCCGGCACTGGGCGGGTCCCGAGGAGACGGTCGCCGCGATGTCCGTCGAGGCCGCCGGCAAGGCGATCGCCGACGCGGGCATCGACGCCGAGCAGATCGGCGCCGTGGTCGTCTCGACCGTCTCGCACTTCAGCCAGACCCCCGCCGTCGCCACCGAGATCGCCGACAAGCTGGGCACCGACAAGGCCGCCGCCTTCGACATCTCGGCCGGCTGCGCGGGCTTCGGCTACGGCCTGACCCTCGCCAAGGGCATGGTGGTGGAAGGTTCCGCCGAGTACGTGCTCGTGATCGGTGTGGAGCGGCTGAGCGACCTGACCGACCTGGAGGACCGGGCCACGGCCTTCCTGTTCGGCGACGGCGCCGGCGCGGTCGTCGTCGGACCCTCGCAGGAGCCGGCCATCGGCCCGACCGTGTGGGGCTCGGAGGGCGACAAGTCCGGCACGATCAAGCAGACCGTCCCCTGGGACCGGTTCCGGATCGGCGACCTCACCGAACTGCCGCTCGACAGCGAGGGCAACGTCAAGTTCCCTGCGATCACGCAGGAGGGCCAGGCGGTGTTCCGCTGGGCCGTGTTCGAGATGGCGAAGGTCGCCCAGCAGGCGCTGGACGCGGCCGGAATCAACCCGGACGACCTCGACGTCTTCATCCCGCACCAGGCCAACGTGCGGATCATCGACTCGATGGTGAAGACGCTGAAGCTGCCGGAGCACGTCACGGTCGCCCGTGACATCCGCACCACCGGCAACACCTCGGCCGCCTCGATCCCGCTCGCGATGGAGCGGCTCCTGGCGACCGGGGAGGCGAAGAGTGGCGACACCGCGCTCGTCATCGGATTCGGGGCGGGTCTCGTCTACGCCGCCACGGTCGTTACCCTCCCCTAGGCACTCCGTGCCGGATCCTGCGATCCGGTGCGGGAGCAGCACCATCCGCCGCTGTAGCGGCGGACGCCGTAAAACCGTCTGGAATATCAAGAAGGAGCGCCTGACATGGCCGCCACTCAGGAAGAGATCGTCGCCGGTCTCGCCGAGATCGTGAACGAGATCGCCGGGATCCCCACCGAGGACGTCCAGCTGGACAAGTCCTTCACCGACGACCTGGACGTCGACTCGCTGTCCATGGTCGAGGTCGTCGTCGCCGCCGAGGAGCGCTTCGACGTGAAGATCCCGGACGAGGACGTCAAGAACCTCAAGACGGTCGGCGACGCGACCGACTACATCCTCAAGCACCAGGCCTGAGCCACCCTCTAGGCCC
Source organism: Streptomyces sp. NPDC015139 (assembly GCF_043079785.1). NCBI lineage: Bacteria > Bacillati > Actinomycetota > Actinomycetes > Kitasatosporales > Streptomycetaceae > Streptomyces > Streptomyces sp. NPDC015139. The sequence goes on from NZ_JBIBUW010000003.1 coordinate 133,608, forward strand.
CAGGCTGCAAGGCCCCGCCACCCGGCGGTGGCGCCGTAGAATCCCGCATCCGTTGGAGAAAGAATTCCCGTGAGCCCGACCAATCGCACCGTGGTCGTCACCGGTATCGGCGCAACCACACCGCTGGGTGGCGACGCAGCTTCCACCTGGGAGGGTCTGCTCGCCGGCAAGTCCGGCGTCAGCCTCCTGAAGCAGGAGTGGGCGGCCGAACTGCCCGTCCGCATCGCCGCGCAGATCGCCGTCGAGCCGGGCGAGATCATCCCCCGCCCGCAGGCCCGCAAGCTGGACCGGTCCGCGCAGTTCGCGCTGATCGCCGCCCAGGAGGCCTGGAAGGACGCCGGCTTCACCGCCAGGGCCGGTGAGGACTCCTCGGTGAACCCCGACCGCCTCGGTGCGGTCATCGCCTCCGGCATCGGTGGCGTGACGACCCTCCTGGACCAGTACGACGTGCTCAAGGAGAAGGGCGTACGCCGCGTCTCCCCGCACACCGTGCCGATGCTGATGCCCAACTCCCCGGCGGCCAACGTCGGGATCGAGCTGGGTGCCCGGGCCGGTGTGCACACCCCCGTCTCGGCCTGCGCCTCGGGCGCGGAGGCCATCGGGTACGCGATCGAGATGATCCGCACCGGGCGTGCGGACGTGGTCGTGGCCGGTGGTACCGAGGCCGCCATCCACCCGCTGCCCATCGCCGCGTTCGGCAACATGATGGCGATGTCCAAGAACAACGACGACCCGCAGGGCGCGTCCCGTCCCTACGACTCCGGCCGTGACGGCTTCGTGCTCGGCGAGGGCGCCGGTGTGATCGTGCTGGAGTCCGAGGAGCACGCGAAGGCCCGCGGCGCGCGGATCTACGCCGAGGCCGTCGGACAGGGCATCTCCGCGGACAGCCACCACATCACGCAGCCGGAGCCGTCCGGCAACGGCATCGCGCACGCGCTGCAGAACCTGCTGGACAACACGGACCTGAAGCCGGCCGAGATCGTGCACGTGAACGCGCACGCCACGTCGACGCCGCAGGGCGACGTCGCGGAGATCAAGGCGCTGCGCAAGGTGTTCGGCGACGACGTCGACCACATGGCCATCTCGGCGACCAAGTCGATGACGGGTCACCTGCTCGGTGGTGCCGGCGGTATCGAGACCGTCGCGTCGATCCTGGCGCTGGTGAACCGTACGGCTCCGCCGACCATCAACGTGCGCGAGCTCGACGCCGAGGTCAACGCGGACGTGGTCGTCGGTGAGCCGCGGACCCTCCCCGAGGGCCGTATCGCCGCGCTGAACGACTCCTTCGGCTTCGGCGGTCACAACGTGGTCCTGGCGTTCCGGACCATCTGACGGACCCACGCGAAGGGCCCCCACCGGCTGGTGGGGGCCCTTTCGTCGGATCCGGGGGGTGCGGTGCTCACACCACCTGGTGCAGCCACCGCACCGGAGCTCCCTCGCCCGCGTAGCGGAAGGGCTCCAGTTCGTCGTCCCACGGCTTGCCGAGGAGCTTGGCGATCTCCGCCTCCAGGTCCGTCTCGCCGCGCTGGGAGCGGGTGAGCGCCGCGCGCAGGCGGTCCTCGGGGATGAGGATGTCGCCGTGGATGCCGGTGACGGCGTGGTAGATGCCGAGGTCGGGGGTGCAGCTGTAGCGCTCGCCCTCGGCGGTCGCGCAGGGCTCGGCGGTCACCTCGAAGCGCAGCAGGTGCCAGCCGCGCAGCGCCGAGGCGAGCTTGGAGGCCGTGCCGGCCTCGCCCTGCCAGGAGAACTCCGAGCGCCAGGTTCCGGGGGCCGCGGGCTGCCGGATCCAGTCGAGGCCGACGCGCGTGCCGAGCACCCCGGCGACGGCCCACTCGACGTGCGGGCACAGCGCGCGCGGCGCGGAGTGCACGTACAGAACTCCACGTGTCGTCACCGGAACCTCCGGGCAGAGCGGGACATCTTGCGGACTGGCTGGGCGGCTGTGGCGCGACGGCCGCGTTGATGGCGAGGCTACCCTGCGGCGGCGCAAGGAGTGTGACGTACCGTCGGTCCCGGTGCCAGGAAACCCCCGCCATTCACCCAGGGGGACGCTTGTACGGGGGTGCTCCGTTCCCGCGCGCCCGGCCGGGAACCCCCGCACGTTGTTATGGGAGGAAGCACCGGGCGAAGTCCGAGGAAGCACCGGGCGCCGGGACCACGACGAGGGGATCACCAGGGGATGCGGAAGCGAAGCGGCCGTACGCGGGCGGCACTCGCGGTCGTGGCGGCCGCCGTGCTCGGCCTCGCCGGATGCGACGCGGGCGGCGGGGGCGCGCCGGCCGCCGAGCGCACGAAGGCCCGGGCCGCGAATCCGGCCCCGGTGTGGGACCGCAGCCCGGACTCGATCGCCGCGGTCGGCGACTCCATCACGCGCGGCTTCGACGCGTGCACGGTGCTGTCGGACTGCCCCGAGGTGTCGTGGGCGACGGGCAGCGACGCCAAGGTGGACAGCCTGGCGGTGCGGCTGCTCGGGGTGACCGGGGCGGCGGAGCGCAGCTGGAACTACGCGGTGACCGGTGCCCGGATGGCCGACCTGCCCGAGCAGATGGCCCAGGCGGCGGGGCGCGGCCCGGACCTGGTGACGGTGATGGTGGGCGCGAACGACGCCTGCCGGGCGTCGGCGTCGGCGATGACCCCGGTGGCCGGATTCCGCGCGGACTTCGAGGAGGCCCTGGGCACGCTGCGTTCGGTGCTGCCGAAGGCGCAGGTGTACGTGGCGAGCGTGCCGAACCTGAAGCGGCTGTGGTCCGAGGGCCGGGTCAATCCGCTGGGCAAGCAGGTGTGGCAGCTGGGCATCTGCCCGTCGATGCTGGCCGACGCGGACGATCTGACCAGCGCGGCGACCCTGCGCCGGGACCGGGTGCAGCAGCGGGTGGTGGAGTACAACCGGGTGCTGAAGGAGGTCTGCGCGAAGGACCGCCGCTGCCGTTTCGACGGCAACGCGGTCTACGACTACGACTTCGGCACCGATCAGCTCAGCCACTGGGACTGGTTCCACCCCAGCAAGGACGGCCAGGCCCGGCTGGCGTCGATCGCCTATCGGACGATCACGGCATCGCGTCCGGTCGGTTAGCCGCCGGTCGCCTACTGTTTTCCACATGAGCGAACTATTCGGCACACTTTCCGACGGCACCGAGGTTCACCGCTGGACGCTGGAGCGCGCCGGGACACGTGTGGAGGTCCTGACCTACGGCGGGATCGTGCGGTCGGTCGAGATCCCCGACCGGGCGGGGCGCACGGCGGACGTGGTGCTGGGGTTCGCCGACCTGGACGGCTACGTCGGGCATCCGGATCCGTTCCTCGGGGCCCTGGTCGGCCGGTACGCCAACCGGATCGCGGGCGCCCGCTTCGAGCTGGACGGCCGGGCCCACGCGCTGGAGGCGAACGACGGCCCGAACTGCCTGCACGGCGGGAGCCACGGCTTCGACAAGCGGGTGTGGGACGCGGAGCCGGTGGCGGACGGGGTGCGGCTGAGCCGGGTGAGCGCGCACGGCGAGGAGGGCTTCCCGGGGCGCCTGGAGATGTCGGCGACGTACACCCTCGACGCGTCCGGTGCGCTGCACATCGCCTACGGGGCGGTGACGGACGCGCCGACGGTGGTCAATCCGACCAACCACAGCTACTTCAACCTGGCGGGCCACTACACGGGCCACGCGGGCGACCACCAGCTGCGGCTCGCCGCTTCCCGGTACACCCCGGTCGACGCCGACCTGATCCCGGCCGGGCCGTCGCAGGACGTGGCCGGTTCCCGCTTCGACTTCCGCGAGGCCCGCGAGGTCGGCTCGGGCTACGACCACAACTTCGTCCTGGACAAGGGGGTCACCCGGGCGCCGCATGAGGTCGCCGAGCTGCACGACCCGGCCTCGGGGCGGACCCTGACGGTGGCGACGACCGAGCCGGGCCTCCAGCTCTACACGGGCGACCATCTGTCGGACCCGTTCGCGCCGGGCGACGGCATCGCCCTGGAGACCCAGCACTTCCCCGACTCCCCGAACCGCCCGGACTTCCCGAGCACCGTGCTGCGGCCGGGCGAGGTCTTCCACTCGGAGACGGTGTACGGCTTCTCGGCGCGCTGAGGCGCCGTCCGCGAAAGCGACGAGCCCCGGTCCGGGGGTCAGGTCCCGGACCGGGGCTGCTCGTGGGGGACTTGTCCCGGATCAGACGTTAATCGGCGCGGAGAGCCTGTGGTCGCCGGCGGAGCGTCCGACGGCGATCTCGTACGAACCCTTCACAAACGCCCACGACTTCGCCGTGTCGTCCCAGACCTCGAAGGTACGGCGCGGAAGTCCCACGGTCACTTCGACACTCTCACCGGGGCCGGCCTCGGCGGCGGCGAAGCCGGCCAGCCAGCGGGCCGGGCGTCCGGGGTCGGGCTCGGCCGGAGACAGGTAGATCTGGACGACCTCCCGGCCGGGCCGCTCGCCGGTGTTGCGGACGCGGACGCGGGCCGTGGTGCCCTCGACGTCGAGGGCCTCGTAGGTCCAGTCGGTGTAGCCGAGGCCGTGGCCGAAGGGGTACGCCGGGGTGCGGCCCGCCTTCTCCCAGGCGCGGTGGCCGATGAGGACTCCTTCGGTGTACGGCAGTTCGCCGCCGGCCGGGACGACCTGGGTGACCGGGGCGTCGGCGAGGGCGCCCCAGGTGGTGGGGAGCCGGCCGCAGGGCTCGTGGGCGCCGGTGAGGACGTCCGCGAGGGCGGCGCCGCCCTCCTGGCCGGGGAACCAGCCGAGCAGGACGGCGGCGACCTCGTCGCGCCAGGGCAGTTCCACCGGGGAGCCGGAGTTCACGACGACGACGGTGTTCGGGTTGGCGGCGGCGACGGCGCGGACCAGGTCGTCCTGGCGGCCGGGCAGCCGCAGGTCGGTGCGGTCGAAGCCCTCGGACTCCACGCGGTCGGTGGTGGCGACCACGACCACGGCCGTGTCGGCGTCGTGGGCGGCCTCGACGGCCTCGGCGATCAGCTCGTCGGGGTCGCGCTGCGGCCCGGCGTGGGCGAACGCGAAAGCGACGACCTTCACGGGGAGGCCGTCGGGCAGCCGGACGGCATGGGTGAGGGAGACGTCGACCGGTTCGCCCGCGGTGAGTTCCACCTGGGCGCGCGGCACGGGTGCGCCGAAGAGTGCCTCGAAGGGGGCGTCCTCGTCGGGGCGCTGGACGTCGTCGTAGTACGTGGTGCCGTCCACGGCGAGGGTGAAACCGCCGACGCCCTTGATGCCGAAGGTGTGCGGCCCGGACTCGCGCGGGGTGAAGGTGCCGGTCAGCTCGATGCTGTGGAGGCGGTCGTGGGTGACGCCGTCGGGGAGGTCGGAGCCCATCCACTGGATCAGGCCGCCGGGTGCGGAGCGGGTGCCGATGACGGTGCCGTCCGTGTCCCGGCAGACGGCGCGCAGGGCGAAGCCGCGTTCGGCCACGGCGAGTTCGGTGGCGGGGTCGGCTCCGACGGCGTAGCCGAGGGTGCCCTCGGGGAGGGCGGCGGTGAGGCCGTCGAGCGGGGAGACGACGCGGGCCGGGAAGACGGTGGCGGAGCCGCCGCCGAGGATGCGGGCGTCGCGGGCGGCGGCGCCGATCAGGGCCACCGTGCCCGCCCTCAGCGGGAGCGCGCCGCGCTCGTTGCGGACGAGGACGAAGGAGCGGCGGGCGATCTCGCGGGCCAGGGCCTCGCCGTCGACCGGCGCGGGCGGCTCGGTGACGACCGGTTCGGCGCCCCGCAGGATGCCCACGCGGGCGGCGAGGCGCAGTACCCGGCGGACGGCCGCGTCGACGGTGGCCTCGGCGACCCTGCCGTCCCGTACGGCCCGGGCGAGGGCCTCGCCGTAGACGGTCCGGGGGCCGGGCATGGCGACGTCCAGGCCGCCCTCGATAGCGCCGACCGTGTCGCGGGCCGCCGTCCAGTCGGAGACGTTGCAGCCGTCGAAGCCCCATTCGCCGCGCAGGACGTCACCGACCAGGTGGCGGTGCTCGGTCATCGTCGTGCCGTTGACCGAGTTGTAGGCGGTCATGACGCCCCAGGGGCGGGCGTTCTCCACGATGGCCTCGAAGGGGGCCAGGTACAGCTCGCGCAGGACGCGTTCGGGGATCAGGTTGTTCACGGTGAAGCGGTCCGTCTCGGCGTCGTTGCCGACGAAGTGCTTGACCGTGGTGCCGACGCCGCCGGACTGGACGCCGGTGACGTAGCCGGTGCCGATCCGGCCGGTCAGGTAGGGGTCCTCGCTGTAGCACTCGAAGTGCCGGCCGCCGAGCGGGGAGCGGTGCAGGTTGACCGTGGGCGCGAGCAGCACGTGGACGCCCTTGCGGCGGGCCTCCTGGGCGAGCAGCACGCCGGCCCGGTGGGCGAGTTCCGGATCCCAGGAGGCGGCGAGCGCGGTCGGCGAGGGCAGCGCGACGGAGGGGTCGTCGGCCGTCCAGCGCACCCCCCGGACCCCGATCGGGCCGTCCGACATGACCAGGGACTCCAGGCCGATCCCGGGCACGGCGGGCAGGGTCCACGTGTCCTGGCCGGCCAGCAGCCGGGTCTTGGTGTCGAGGTCGAGCCGCCGCAGCGCCGCCTCCACGACCGTCTCCCGGGCCTGGTCCGCTCGTCGCTCGTCCCTCTCCGTCACGGCGGTGCCTCCTCGCTGAAGTCCGTCGGGTGCCTCCCATCCTGCAGCCGCTACCTGTGGAGCGGTAGGTTTCGTTATCTTCCCGTTCCTTTCGGCTCGGGGGGATGTCGTACGGTGACGTCATGAGCGCGAGGGTCAGGAGCGAGGAGCGGCGTGCGGAGATCGTCGGGGCGGCCCTGGAGGTGATCGCCGAGCGCGGCTACCGCGGGGCGAGCCTGAGCGCGGTGGCCGAGCGGGTGGGGCTGACCCAGCAGGGGCTGCTGCACCACTTCCCCACCAAGGACGCCCTGCTGGTGGCCGTGCTCCAGGACCGGGACCGGTGGGACGCGGTGCCCGACACCCGGTGGCGGATGGACCTGCTGGTCTCGCTGGTCGAGTACAACGCGATGCGCCCGGCGATCGTCCAGACCTTCTCGGCGCTGCTCGGCGAGAGCGTGACGGAGGGGCATCCGGCGCGGGCGTACTTCACGGAGCGCTACGCGGGGGTCCGCGCGAGCATGACGGCCGTGCTGCGCGCGGAGTACGGCGACCGGCTGCCGAGCGGCCTCACCCCCGAGCGCGCCGCGCCGCTCCTGGTGGCGGTGATGGACGGTCTGCAGTACCAGTGGCTGCTGGACCCGGAGTCCGTCGACATGCCGGGCGCCTTCCGCGACTTCCTGCACCTGCTGGGCGAGCCGGTGGACTGAGCGGCCGCAGGCCGGCGCCGCCGCCGTACCGAACCGTATGCGCCCCGTGGCGTGAACCGCCCCGTGGCGCCGGTCACTTCCGTCACGCGATACTGCCGCAGTCCACCGCACCACGCGGCGCGCAGCGACGGAAGGACCCGAACTCCCGTGACATCCCGACGCGTTCGCCTCGGTCTGCTCGGACTGGCCCTGCTGACCGGGCTGTCCGGCCTGTCCGGACCCACCGCCACGGCATCGTCCGCCCCGGCGCCCGCGGCCCCCTCCCCCACGGCGGAGGAGCAGCGGCTCGACCGCGCCGTGCCGCGGGAGATCCTGCGCCGCTCGGGGTTCGACGACGTGGCCCCGCGGTTCGCCCGGGAGCTGGAGCGCGCGCACTCCTACGCCGAGGCCCGGAGCCTCGTCGCGCGGGAGGGCGCCGCGCTGTGGCGGCGGGCCGTGGACCGGGCGCAGGGCCGGGGCCCGGCGGGCGGCGACCTCAGCCGGGACGACGACCGGCCGCTGTACTGGGCGAGGCTGGAGCTGACGCGTGCCGTGCGCACCTGGGAGCCGGGGTTCGGGCTCACCGACCGGGACCGGGCGGCCCTGCTGGACCGGCTGGAGCGCGGCTCGCGCGGCCAGGACGGCATCCGCTACCCGGCGAAGGGGCAGCTGCGGCGGGTGCTGCTCACCGGGTTCGACCCGTTCACCCTGGACCGGGACATCCGGATCTCCAACCCGTCCGGGGCCACCGCGCTCGCGCTGGACGGCACGGTGATCGAGACGCCCGGGGGCCCGGCGCGCGTCGAGACGGCCGTGTTCCCCGTGCGCTGGGCGGACTTCGCGGCCGGCACGGTGGAGCGGACGCTGCGGCCGTATCTGCCGCGGGTGGATCTGTTCACCACCGTCAGCCAGGGCAGGGCCGGCCGGTTCGACGTCGAGCGCACCAACGGCGCCTGGCGGGGCGGGTTCCCGGACAACGACGAGGTCTCGCGCACGGAGTCCGTGCCGGTCGCCGATCCGGCCTCGCAGCCGCAGTGGACGAGCACGACCCTGCCGTACGCCGCCGTGGTCGCCGCGCACACGGGCCGCTTCCCGGTGTACGACCACACGGAGGTGACGGAGATCCCGGCCGGAGGCACCGCCGCGGTCGTACGGCCCGACGGGCCGACCGCCGGCTCCACGGCCCGTGCCGGGGGCGGCGGCGACTACCTCTCCAACGAGATCGCCTACCGGGCCACGCTGCTGCGGGACCGCCTCGGTCTGCACGACACCCTGCCCGGCGGCCATGTACACACACCGGTGCTGCAGTTCGGCGCCGGCAACACCGATCCGGCGACCGGCACGGTCACCGACCCGGAGTTCGTGCGCAACCGGCTCGACATCATCGGCCAGGTGCGGTCGATCGTGGCCGTGGCGCTCGGTGCGACGGAGCGGACACGGGGCTGAGCAGCCGGGTCACCGGCTGACGCCCTCCGCGTCGGGCCGGCCGTCCCGGGCTCCGGAGTCGTCGTCGGCGTTCTCCTCGCCCAGCAGGTCGCGGGCGAGGAGGGTGGCGCCCGCCACCGCGCCCGGCATCAGGAACACCGCGACGAACGGGACCAGGAAGGCGAGGCCCAGGGGGGTGCCGAAGCCCCAGACCAGCGTCTTGCGGGAGCGGAGCAGGGCGAGCCGGGAGCGCAGTTCGACACCCCGGCGCTGCAGGGCCACGGCGGCCAGTTCCTCGGTGAGGAAGAAGCCGGTCACGAAGAAGCCGAGCACCGGTACGGCGGTCTGGCCGACGAACGGCAGGAAGCCGAGGGCGAAGAGCAGCACGCCCCACACCAGGGCCCGGACGAGGACGCGCAGGCTGTCGCGGCCGGAGATCCACAGTTCGCGCCAGAGCGGGAGGTCGGAGCGCGGGGCGGTGCCGTCGGGCGAGACGTCGGCGTCGACCTGCTCCGACAGGTTCTCGTAGAAGGGCTGGCCGACCAGCAGGGTGACGGCGGTGAAGGTGAGCACGGCCAGCAGCAGTCCGAGCGCGAACAGGACGGCCGTGAGGAAGCCGCGGAACAGGCCCTGCCAGGGGCTGGACCAGTCGTCGGCGAACGGGGTCGCCCAGACGACGCCGTCCTCGCCCCACACGGCGAGCGCCACCAGCGCCCCCGCGTAGAGCACGAGCGTGATCAGACCGGGCAGCAGGCCGAAGCCGTAGCTGCGCCCGTGCCGGGCCACCCACCGCTGGCCCTTCACCAAGTAACCGAACCCCGCCCCGAGATCACGCATGCCGAAGACCTTACCGAAGGACTCGGACACCGGCAGGGGCCGGTCAGGCGTCCAGCATGCGGCGCAGGAGGTCGCGCAGCGAGCGGCGTTCGTCGGCGGAGAGACCGGCCAGGGGCTCGCGGGCGAAGCGCAGGCCCTCGCGCAGTTCGCGGGCGACCCGCAGACCCTCGTCGGTGGCCACGGCCAGCTTCACCCGGCGGTCGGCCGGGTCGGGACGGCGCTCCACCAGGCCGCGCGTCTCCAGGCGGTCCACGATCCCGGTCACGTTCGACGGCTCGCACTTGAGCTTGTGGGCGAGCTTGCGCATGGGCAGCGGCTCCACGGAGAGCAGGCTGAGGAGACGGGCCTGCGGGCCGGTCAGCGTGTGCTCGCCGGCCGCCTCCTCGTAGTCCGTGTAGAAGCGGGCGACGACGTCACCGATCAGCTCGACGACCTCCATGGTGAGGGCGTCGACGCGGTGGGTCTTCGATGGGGTGGACATGCTCACCAGGATACCCGGTTACTTGACATCATGAAATATTCAGGTGCAGGGTTGTTTCAGGTTCTGAAACGTCTGCACCGTCCCAGGAAGGTCACGCACCATGTCCGAGTCCCCCGCACTTCCCGCCGTAAGCCGCGAGTGGCACCTGCTCAGCCGCCCGGTCGGCTGGCCGAAGCCCGAGGACTTCGCCCTCGTCGAGGCGCCCGTCCCGACCCCGGGCGAGGGCCAGGTGCTGGTGCGCAACACGTACGTCTCCGTCGACCCGTACATGCGGGGCCGGATGTCGGCCGCGAAGTCGTACGCCGCCCCCTACGAGCTGGGCAAGGCCATGCAGGGCGGCGCGGTGGGCGAGGTCGTCGCCTCGAACGCCGAGGGCCTCTCCGTCGGCGACCACGTCCTGCACTTCTTCGGCTGGCGCGAGTACGCGGCCCTGGACGCGCAGCACGCCGTCAAGGTCGACGCCTCGGCCGCGCCGCTGTCGACGTACCTCGGCGTGCTCGGCATGACCGGCCTGACCGCGTACGCCGGACTGCTGCGCACCGCGTCCTTCAAGGAGGGCGACGTGGTGTTCGTCTCCGGCGCCGCGGGGGCCGTGGGCAGCCAGGTCGGGCAGATCGCCAAGCTCAAGGGCGCCTCCCGGGTCATCGGCTCGGCCGGCTCCGACGAGAAGGTCAAGCTGCTGGTGGAGGAGTACGGCTTCGACGCCGCCTTCAACTACAAGAACGGCCCGGTGGCCGAGCAGCTGCGCGAGGCCGCGCCCGACGGCATCGACGTCTACTTCGACAACGTCGGCGGCGACCACCTGGAGGCGGCCATCGACTCCCTCAACCAGGGCGGCCGGATCGCGGTCTGCGGCATGATCTCGGTCTACAACAACACCGAGCCCGCCCCCGGTCCGAGGAACCTCGCCCGCCTGATCCAGACCCGCGGCCGTATCGAGGGCTTCCTGGTCGGCGACCACTACGACCTCCAGCAGCAGTTCGTCCAGGAGGTCGGCCCCTGGGTCGCCTCGGGCGCGCTGAAGTACCGCGAGACGGTCGTCGAGGGCATCGAGAACAACCTGGAGGCGTTCCTCGGCGTCCTGCGCGGCGACAACACCGGCAAGATGATCGTCAAGCTCTGACCCCTCTGGCCTGACTTTCCGTAATGCGGTAACTTTTTTCCGAAATCCGTCGCCGATCGTGGGCGCGAGTCGCGGCGGACCGACGAGGAGGACAACCGCATGCCCATTCAGCAGTCCGACGTCCTGTACACGGCTGTCGCCACGGCCGAGAACGGCCGGGACGGCCGTGTCGCCACCGACGACGGCAGGCTCGACGTCGTCGTGAACCCGCCCAAGGAGATGGGCGGCAGCGGCGCCGGCACCAACCCGGAGCAGCTGTTCGCCGCCGGCTACAGCGCCTGCTTCCAGGGCGCCCTCGCCGTGGTCGCCCGGCAGGAGGGCGCCGACGTCTCCGGCTCGACCGTCACCGCGAAGGTCGGCATCGGCAGGAACGACGACGGGTTCGGCATCATCGTGGAGATCTCGGCCGAGATCCCGGGTGTCTCCGCGGAGGCCGCCCGGGACCTGGTCGAGAAGGCGCACCAGGTGTGCCCGTACTCGAAGGCGACGCGGGGGAACATCAGCGTGACGCTGGCCTGACGGCCGTCGTTGCAGACACCGGAGGCCGCATCCCTGGACGTGGGGTGCGGCCTCTTCCGTGGTCTGTGCCCGCCCGGGTTCCCCGCCGCCCGCTAGCGCGCGGCCAGGGCGGCCCGGTGCACCGCCGCCACCAGGCGGTCGTTCTCCGGGGCCGCGCCGCCCGGGAAGGCGAACCGGCGCCGGGTGTAGCCGTAGGCGATGCCGCTGCGCGGGTCGGCGAAGGACTGGACGCCGTTCGCGCCGCTGTGGCCGATCGTGCCGGCGCCGAGGAAGGAGTGCCAGGTGTCGGCGGTCGCCTGGAAGCCCAGGCCGAACGATGCGTGCATACGGGCCACCAGGTCGTGGCCGGCGGAGTGGATCTGCCCGAACTCCGCGACCGTGTCCTCCTTCAGCAGCGGGGCCTTGCCGTCGACCTCGCTGATCGCCGCCGCGTACATCCCCGCGAGACCCCGCGCCGAGCCGACCCCGCCCACCGAGGCCGGGCCCCTGGCGCGGATCAGCCGCTCGTTCGCCAGGCCCTCCAGATCGGTCGGCTGGGTGCCGTGCCGGTTGAAGGCGATCGCGGCGAGGGTGTGCGGACCGGCCGGCAGCCCGTCGAGGAGGGCCCGCTGCGCCGGGGTCGGCAGCATCGGCCGGACGGAACGGAAGCGCGGCTCGTGCCCGGCGGGCAGGCCGAGGTGCAGATCCAGGCCGTAGGGGGCGCGGATCCGTTCCTCGTACAGCTCCTGGACGGTACGGCCCGTCGCCCGCCGGACGACCTCTCCGGTGAGCGCGCCGATCACCAGGGCGTGGCAGCCGAAGGCCGTGCCCGGCCGCCAGAACGGCCGCTGGTCGGCGAGGCGCTCGGCGATCACCCGGTCGTCGGCCAGTTCGGCGGGGGTGAACCCGGTGTCGGTGCCGATCAGTCCGGCGCGGTGCGCGAGCAGGTCCCGCAGGGTCAGCGCGCCCTTGCCCTCGGCGGCGAACTCGGGCCAGTAGTAGGTGACCTTGCGGTCCAGTTCCAGCGTGCCGTCCTGCACGAGCAGCGCCGTGACCAGGTGGGCCGCGCCCTTCGTGGCCGAGTAGACACCGTAGAGCGAGTCGCCCGCCGTGCCCTCCCCCGTCCACAGGTCCACCACGGGGCGCCCGTGGAGGTACGCGCACAACTGGCCCTCGTAGTCGTCCCGTTCCCCGGCGACGAAGGCGGCGAACTCCTCGCGCACCGCCTCGAAACCCTCGGCTACCGTGCCGTGGACAGTGGTCTCCTGCGTCATCCGCTCTCCTCAACTGAGCCGTGCTCGCCGCTCCCCCTCGGCACAACGCCGTCCGGATCAGGGCGTTTCCTGGATCGGTACGGCGAGAGGTGCCCTTACGACTCAACCGTCAGCCGGACGCGGGGCCGTCGGGGACAGGACGGGAAGGTGGTGCGCGGCCCGCCCGGGGCGGCTCAGGTGCACCACCACAGGAAACGGTTGCAGGTCTTGGTGGGGGACGGCCGCGGGGTGGGGTCGGAGGTCGTCGGTGCGGCCGTCGGGGTGGCGGCGGGCGGGGTCGTGGCCGGCGCGGCGGGGCCGCCCGCGGTGGCGCCGGCACCCGTCGTGGCCTGCTGCTGCGCGGCGCCGGTGTCCTCGGCGGACGGGGACGCGGAGTCCTTCTCCTTCGGGGACTTCGAGGCGGACGCGGAGGCCGAGGCACTCGCGGAGGCGGAGACGGAGGCGCCGGGGGTGGCGCCGGAGCCGTCGTCGAGCGGCCGGGCCGTGCGCCCCGGCGCGGCGGAGGGCGAGCCGCCGTCGACCGTGGTGCCCCGGGCCGCGGCCGGCGGGTCCTCGGTGAACGGCGAGAAGGGCGCGTCCGTGCCCAGCTCGGCGAGGCTGAGTCCGCCCGCGGCCAGGACGAAGCCGGCGGCTATCAGCAGGGTCCGGCGCCGTCTGCGCCGGTGCGCCGCGGCCTTGCGGTCACGGCGGCTGGAGTCGGCCTCGGCGGGGCTCACGGTGGCGGCGCCGCGCTGTCTGCGCCGGGCGGCCCGGCCGCCGGCCCGGGGCTCGCCCGGGGACTCCGGCGCTTCCGGTTCCTCGGGAGCCTCCGGTTCCGCCGGCCCCGCGGCGCCGCCCGGCCCGTACCCGGACGTGCCGTCGTACCCCCCGGTGCCGGCGTACTCCTGCGCGCCGTCGTACCCGTGCGTGGTCCCGTGGTCCTGGGCCATCCCGTGGCCCGTCGCAGGGATGGGAGCACCGTAGGGCTCACCCGCGCCCGTGTGGGCGTGGCCGGCCGGGGCGTGGGCGGGCACGGCGAGCCGCTCGGCCGGTGCGCCGCACCCCGGGCAGGCCAGAGCGCCGTTGAGGTGCCGTTGGCACGGGTGGCAGAAGTCCATGACGCGGGAAGACTAGAGTCCGCATGGGTCGAGTTCCCAGTCAGCTCTGTGAAGGTTTCGTAGGGGAGCGGAAGAACTCCCGCACGCCGTGCCGGAACCGTTACCTGTTCGACCCATTGACACCCCCACCGCGCCGTCCTTACTGTCACGCCAGCATTTCGAACATGTGACGAAATCTCGAACAGCTGAGAGGCAACTGCCGTGCGCATCACCGGAATCAGCACGCACGTGGTCGGCACGCCCTGGCGCAACCTGACCTACGTCCAGGTGCACACCGACGAGGGCATCACGGGAGTCGGCGAGACCCGGATGCTCGGTCACACCGACGCGCTGATCGGCTACCTGCGGGAGGCCGAGGCCAACCACATCCTCGGTTCGGACCCGTTCGCCGCCGAGGACCTCGTGCGCCGCATGAAGTACGGCGACTACGGGCGGGCCGGCGAGATCGTCATGTCCGGCATCGCGGTGATCGAGACGGCCTGCTGGGACATCAAGGGCAAGGCGCTCGGCGTACCGGTCTGGCAACTGCTGGGCGGGAAGGTCACGGACCGGGTCAAGGCGTACGCCAACGGTTGGTACACGACCGAGCGGACCCCGGAGGCCTACCACAAGGCCGCGCAGGAGGTCGTCGAGCGCGGCTACAAGGCGCTGAAGATCGACCCGTTCGGCACCGGGCACTTCGAGCTCGACCACGACCGGACCCTGTACGCCGTCTCCCTCATCGAGGCCGTACGCGACGCGATCGGCCCGGAGGCCGAGCTGATGCTGGAGATGCACGGCCGCTTCTCCCCCGCCACCGCCGTCCGGCTGGCCAGGGAGATGGCCCCGTTCAGGCCGGCCTGGCTGGAGGAGCCGGTGCCGCCGGAGAACCTCAAGGCGCTGGAGAAGGTGGCCGCCAAGGTCGACATCCCGGTCGCCACCGGCGAGCGCATCCACGACCGGATCGAGTTCCGCGAGCTGTTCGAGAGCCAGGCCGTGGACATCATCCAGCCCGACGTCGGCCACCTCGGCGGCATCTGGGAGACCCGGAAGCTGGCCGCCACCGCGGAGACCCACTACATGCTGGTCGCCCCGCACAACGTGGGCGGGTCCGTACTGACCGCGGCTTCCCTCCAAGTCGGCTTCACCTCGCCGAACTTCAAGATCCTTGAGCACTTCAACGACTTCGCGGACGCGGAGATCAAGAAGGTGGTCAAGGGCGCCCCGGAGGTCGTCGACGGGTACTTCCACCTGTCCGACGCACCGGGGCTCGGCGTCGAGCTGGACGTCGACGCGGCGGCGGAGTTCCCGCAGCAGCAGGCCCGGTTCGACCTGTGGGCCGAGGGCTGGGAGCAGCGCAAGCCGAAGGACACCCAGTGAGTTCGCCGGGCTCGCGGGTCGTCGTCGAGGCGCCGGGCGTCCACCGGGTCGAGGAGCACACGCCCCGGCAGCCCGGCCCGGGCGAGGCGCTGGCGGCCGTGCACGCGGTCGGCATCTGCGGCAGCGACCGCGAGGTGTACCAGGGCAACCGGCCCGAGGGGTACGTGCGTTACCCGCTCACCCCCGGACACGAGTGGGCCGGCACGGTCCGGGCCGTGGGCGCCGGAGTCCCCGTGACGCTGGTCGGCCGCAAGGTCGTCGGCGAGGGTTTCCGGAACTGCCAGGTCTGCGACCGCTGCCACGCGGGCGAGACCACGCTGTGCACGGACGGCTACGAGGAGACGGGCTTCACCCAGCCGGGCGCCATGGCCGCGACGCTCACCCTGCCGGCCCGGCTGCTGCACGTCCTCGCGGACGACGCCGACCTCACCGCGGCCGCCCTGCTGGAGCCGGCCGCCTGTGTGGCGGCCGCGGCGCTGAAGGCCGGCGCCCGGCCGGGCGAGCGGGTCGCGGTGGTCGGTACCGGCACGCTCGGGATGTTCGCCGTGCAGTTCCTGAAGGCCGTCTCGCCCGGGGAACTGCTGGTGGTGGGCACCGGACGGGACCGTGAGGCGCTGTCCCGGGGTTACGGGGCCACGGACTTCCGGACCCGGGACCAGGAACTCCCCGGCGACTTCGACGTGGTGGTCGAGACCGCCGGGTCCGCGTCGGCCGCGCGCACCGCCGCCTCCCTGCTCAGGCGGGGCGGACGGCTGGTCCTGACCGGTATCCCGGCACCCGGCGCGGACGGCCTCGACCCGACCGACCTCGTCGTACGGCAGCTGGAGGTGCACACCGTCTTCGGGGCGCCGCCGGACGCCTGGGCGCACACCGTGCGGGTGTTCGGCGCCGGACTGCTGGACCCGCTGCCGCTCGTCACGCACGAGCTGCCGCTGACCGAGTTCTCGCGGGCCATCGAGTTGGTCGGGGCCGGCGACCCCAAGGTGGGCAAGGTGCTGCTCCGCCCCTAGCCGTACGCCGGCCGGGGCGTGACCTGACGGCGCCCCGGCCGGCGTACCGGGAGGGCCGCTTCTTTCGCGGCACCGGCAGGACCCCCCTCCGTCCCGAGTTGCGAACCACGTCCGAAATACCGAACACGAAGGACAGCCCGTGACCGACGCTTCCGCCCCGGCGGCCCGCAGGCCCGGTGAGCAGGTGCTCTCCGCCCTCGGCCTGGGCGCCCCCGCCCTCGATCCCGCCGACGCCTCCGCCCACAGCTTCCCGGGCGGCGGCCGCTGGCGCACCGAGATCCCCTCGTGCGAGGGTCCCGAGGCGCTGGCGATCGTGCTCAAGGAGGCCTCGCGCCTCGACGTGCCGATCCACCGGATCAGCCAGGGCAGCGGCGTGTGGATGCTCACCGACGCCGAGATCACCGAGATGGTCGAGGCGACCGCCGAACGCGACATCGAGCTCTGCCTGTTCACCGGCCCGCGCGGCACCTGGGACATCGGCGCCTCGGTGCGGTCCGACTCGCGGGGGGCCGGACTGCGCGCCCGCGGCCACGACGCCGTCGCCGGCTGCCTGGAGGACGCCGTCCGCGCCACCGAACTGGGCGTCCGCTGCCTGCTGGTGGCCGACGAGGGCGTGCTGTGGACCCTGCACCGGGCGCGCGAGGCGGGGATCATCCCGGCCGGCACCACGCTGAAGGTCTCGGCGCTGATCGGCCCCGTCAACCCGGCCTCGTACGCCGTCTACGAGCAGCTCGGCGCCGACTCGGTCAACGTGCCCAGCGATCTGACGCTGGATCACCTCACCGAGATCCGCCGGGTGTCCCGCGCCCCCATGGACATGTACATCGAGGCCCCCGACGACCTCGGCGGCTACGTGCGGATGTACGAGGTCGCCGAACTGATCCGGCGCGGCGCACCGCTCTACCTGAAGTTCGGTCTGTCCAAGGCCCCCGGCATCTACCCGTGGGGGACCCATCTGCGGGACGTGACCCTGGACACCGCCCGGGAGCGGGTGCGGCGCGGCCGCCTCGCCCTGGACCTGCTCGCCCGGCACGGCGCGGACGGCGACATGGCGCCGCTCGGCTCCCGGCTGCCCGGCCCGCTCCACCGCTTCACCACCGCCTGACCCCCTCCCGACGCCGAGACGACCAAGGACTGATCATCATGCGCAACCGCAGAGCCGCACTCGCCGCGACGGCCGCAGCCGCCTCGCTCGCCCTGACGCTGACCGCCTGCGGGCAGAGCGGCGAGGGGGGCAGCAAGGAGAAGTCGGGCGGCACCAAGGGCGCCACCATCGGCATCGCGATGCCCACCAAGTCCTCGGAGCGCTGGATCTCCGACGGCAAGAACGTCGTCAAGGACCTGGAGGCCAAGGGCTACAAGACCAAACTCGTCTACGGCGAGGACGACCCCGAGCAGCAGGTCTCGCAGATCGAGAACCTGATCACGCAGGGCGTCAAGGGACTGATCATCGCGGCGATCGACAACAAGTCCCTGAACAGCGTGCTCCAGCAGGCCGCGGACGCCGACATCCCGGTCATCAGCTACGACCGCCTGATCCTCGGCTCGCGGAACGTCGACTACTACGCCTCCTTCGACAACGAGAAGGTCGGCAGGCTCCAGGGCCAGTACATCGTGGACAAGCTCGGACTGAGCAAGGGGAAGAAGGGCCCGTTCAGCATCGAGCTCTTCGCCGGCTCCAACGACGACAACAACACCCGGTACTTCTTCGACGGCGCGATGAGCGTCCTGAAGCCGTACATGGACAAGAAGCAACTGGTCGTGCGGTCCGGCCAGACCGCTCTCAACAAGGTCACCACCCTGCGCTGGGACGGCGCCACCGCCCAGCGGCGCATGGACGACATCCTCACCTCCTCGTACAAGAGCGAGAAGGTCGACGCCGTCCTGTCGCCCTACGACGGCATCTCGATCGGCGTGCTGTCCGCGCTGAAGTCGGACGGCTACGGCTCGGGGAGCAGGCCGCTGCCGGTCATCACCGGCCAGGACGCCGAGCTCGCCTCCGTGAAGTCGATCATCGGCGGCCAGCAGACGCAGACCGTCTACAAGGACCTCCGCAAGCTCGCCGAGGTCGCCTCGACGATGGTCGACGACGTACTGAAGGGCAAGAAGCCGCAGGTCAACGACACCAAGTCGTACGACAACGGCTCCAAGGTCGTCCCTTCCTACCTGCTCCAGCCGGTGAGCGTCGACAGGACCAACTACGAGGAGGTCCTCGTCAAGGGCGGCTACTACACGGCCGCCCAGCTCAAGTAGTCCCGCCGACCGCCCGACCCCACACTGATTGGAAGGCACGACCATGGCGGGACCCGTCCTGGAAATGCGCTCGATCGTCAAGACCTTTCCCGGTGTCACAGCGCTCTCGGACGTCTCACTGACGGTAGGTCAGGGCGAGGTCCACGCCATCTGCGGCGAGAACGGCGCCGGCAAGTCCACCCTGATGAAGGTGCTCTCCGGCGTCCATCCGCACGGCAGCTACGAGGGAGAGATCCGCTTCGAGGGAGAGCTCTGCCGCTTCAGGGACATCCGGGCGAGCGAGCAGCGCGGCATCGTCATCATCCACCAGGAGCTGGCCCTGGTGCCCTACCTCTCGCTGGCGGAGAACATCTTCCTCGGCAACGAGCACGCCACGCGCGGCTTCATCAACTGGAACGACACGCTGGGGCACGCCGCCGAACTGCTGCGCCGGGTCGGTCTGACCGACCATCCGGAGACCCGCGTCGCCGACATCGGCGTGGGCAAGCAGCAGCTCGTGGAGATCGCCAAGGCGCTGTCGAAGAAGGTGCGGCTGCTCATCCTGGACGAGCCGACGGCGGCCCTGAACGACGAGGACAGCGGCAAGCTCCTCGATCTCATCCTGGAACTGAAGAACCAGGGCATCACCTCGATCATCATCTCCCACAAGCTGGGCGAGATCCGCCGGGTCGCCGACTCGGTGACGATCATCCGCGACGGGCGCTCCATCGAGACACTCGACGTGCGGGCCCCGGACACGACCGAGGACCGGATCATCAGCGGCATGGTCGGCCGCGACCTCGACCACCGCTTCCCCGAACGCACCCCGCACCGCGCGGAGGAGGGCGCCGCCGCGGCCCTGGAGATCCGTGACTGGACCGTGCGCCACCCGATCGACCAGCAGCGCAAGGTGGTCGACGGGGTGTCGCTCACGGTCCGGCGCGGCGAGATCGTCGGCATCGCGGGCCTCATGGGGGCCGGCCGCACCGAGCTCGCCATGAGCGTCTTCGGGCGGTCCTACGGCCGGTACGCGGGCGGCACGGTCCTCAAGGACGGCGAGGAGATCCGGACGAAGACCGTCGCCGAGGCGATCGGGCACGGCATCGCCTACGTCACCGAGGACCGCAAGCACTACGGCCTCAACCTCATCGACACCATCAACCGCAACATCTCACTGACCTCGCTGCGCCGGGTGGCCCGGCGCGGTGTGGTCGACGAGCACGAGGAACGGCGGGTCGCCGAGCGGTTCCGCGCCTCCATGAACATCAAGGCGCCGACCGTCTTCGAGCCCGTGGGCCGGCTCTCCGGCGGCAACCAGCAGAAGGTCGTCCTCAGCAAGTGGATCTTCGCGGAACCGGACGTGCTGATCCTGGACGAGCCGACGCGCGGGATCGACGTCGGCGCCAAGTTCGAGATCTACACGGTCATCGACAGGCTGGCCGCCGAGGGCAGGGCGGTCGTCTTCATCTCCTCCGAGCTGCCGGAGCTGCTCGGCATGTGCGACCGCATCTACACGATGGCCGCCGGACGGCTGACCGGCGAGTTCTCGCGGGCCGAGGCATCCCAGGAATCGCTGATGCGCCAGATGACGAAGGACAAAGAGGTATCCCGATGAGCACGGACGTGACTGCCAGGACCCCGGCCCCGGCCCCGCCCGGAAAGGGCGGCGAGGCCCCCGGCGGCCTGCTGCGGCTGATGCTGGACGGCCTGCGCAACAACATGCGGCGGTTCGGCATGCTGATCGCGCTCGGTCTGATCGTGGTCCTGTTCTCGGTGTGGACCGACGGCGACCTGCTGCTGCCGCGCAACGTCTCCAACCTGGTGCTGCAGAACAGTCACATCCTGATCCTCGCGATCGGCATGATGCTGGTGATCATCGCGGGTCACATCGACCTGTCGGTCGGCTCGCTGACGGCGTTCATCGGCGCGTTCGCCGCCGTCCTCACGGTGCAGCACGGGGTGGCCTGGCCGGTCGCCCTGGTGCTGTGCCTGCTGGTGGGTGCGGTGGCCGGCGCGGTGCAGGGCTTCATGATCGCCTATTTCGGCATACCCTCGTTCATCGTCACCCTCGCCGGGATGCTGATCTTCCGCGGTCTGACGGAGATCTTCCTTCAGGGCCAGACCCTCGGCCCGTTCCCGGCCGGTCTGGAGAAGCTGGGCAACGGCTTCCTGCCGGAGACCGGACCGGACACCAACTACCACAACATCACCCTGCTGCTGGGCATCGCCCTGATCGTCTTCACGGTCGTGCAGGAGTTCCGCGACAGGAAGCGTCAGCAGGAGTTCGCCCTGGAGGTGCTGCCGCGGAACATCTTCCTGCTCAAGCTCCTCGCCATCGGTGCCGCGATCCTCGTCGTCACGATGCTGCTCGCCAGCTACAAGGGCGCGCCGATCGTGCTGATCGTCCTCGGCGCGCTGGTCGTCGGCTACGGCTACGTGATGCGCAACGCCGTCTTCGGCCGTCACATCTACGCGATCGGCGGCAACCTGCCGGCGGCCAAGCTGTCCGGCGTGAAGGACCGGAAGGTCACCTTCTGCGTCTTCCTGAACATGGGCGTGCTCGCGGCTCTCGCGGGCCTGGTGGTCGCCGCCCGGCTGAACGCGGCCTCGCCGAAGGCGGGTCTCAACTACGAGCTCGAGGCGATCGCCTCGTCGTTCATCGGAGGCGCGTCGATGAGCGGCGGTGTCGGCACCGTCCTGGGCGCCATCATCGGCGGTCTCGTCCTCGGTGTGCTGAACAACGGCATGAACCTCCTCAGCGTCGGCACCGACTGGCAGCAGGTCATCAAGGGCCTTGCCCTGCTGGTGGCGGTCGGCTTCGACGTGTGGAACAAGCGCAAGTCCGGTTCGTAAGCGCCCAGACAACGGAGTCGCACATGGAACTGAACAGACGCACCGTCATCGCCGGCACCGCCGCGGCCGGCCTCGCCGCCACCGCCGCCGGTACGGCCCACGCCTCCTCGGGGAGGAAACCGGTGAAGGAGCTCTTCGGCACCCTCGCCGACGGCACGAAGGTCCACCGCTGGTCGCTGGAGAACGGCGGCACCCGGCTGAAGGTCCTCTCCTACGGCGGCATCGTCCAGTCGCTGGAGATCCCGGACCGGCACGGCCGGTACGCGAACGTCTCCCTCGGCTACGACGACCTCGCCGCGTACGTCGCCGGGACGACCTTCTTCGGCGCCACCATCGGCCGCTACGGCAACCGCATCGCCAAGGGCCGGTTCACCCTGGACGGCAGGACCTACCAGCTGTCCGTCAACGACGGCGAAAACAGCCTGCACGGCGGCGCCGAGGGCTTCGACACCAAGGTGTGGGACGTCGAGCCGTTCACCGCGGGCCCGGACGTCGGCCTGCGCATGTACCGCACCAGCCCCGACGGCGAGATGGGCTACCCCGGCACGCTGCGGACGAAGGTCACCTACACGCTGACCCGGCACGGCGACTGGCGGATCGACTACGACGCCGTCACCGACCGGCCGACGGTCGTGAACCTCACCAACCACACCTACTACAACCTCGCGGGCGAGGGCAGCGGCAGCATCTACGACCACGAACTGTGGCTGGGGGCGGGCCGGTACACCCCCACCGACGCGGGACTGATCCCCACCGGCGAGCTGGCGAGGGTCGCGCACACCCCGTTCGACTTCACCCGGACCAAGCCGATCGGCCGCGACATCCGCGTCGGCCACGCCCAGTTGGTGACCGCCAAGGGCTACGACCACAACTTCGTGCTCGACAAGGGCGTGACCGCCCGTCCCGAGCACGTGGTGACGCTGCGCGACCCGGGCTCGGGCCGCACCCTGCGGATCCTCACCGACCAGCCGGGCGTGCAGTTCTACTCGGGCAACTTCCTCGACGGCACCCTCGTCGGCCCGTCCGGACACACCTACCGGCAGGGCGACGGGCTGGCCCTGGAGACCCAGCACTTCCCGGACTCGCCGAACGAGCCGTCGTTCCCCTCCACCGTGCTGCGGCCGGGACAGAGGTACCGGACGACGACCATCCACACGTTCGGGGCGAGGTAGCGCCACGGGCGTGAAGTGGCTCACGTGCCGCGTGAGTTGAACGCCACCCGGCCCGCCTCCGTATCCAGGGGTGGCCCGTGCTCCCCCGCACGGGCCACCCCGAACGGAGGTCCCCTTGTCCGGCAACGTCACCTCGTTGTTCCGCGGCACCGCCGCGCACAGCCCTTCGATGGCGGCGCTGACGCGGGAGGGCGGCGACGGGACCGGCCCGGTGGACTTCTGCATCCCCTGCAACCCGTACTTCCCCACCCCGGCCATGTTCGACGAGATGTCGGCCCGGCTGCGCGAGATCGTCACGTACTACCCGAGCAGCGCCGACACCATCACGGCCGAGCTGTGCAGCCTGCTCCGGCTGCCGCCGCAGTGCGTGGCGATGGGCAACGGCTCCACGGAGCTGATCACCTGGATCGACCACCTCCTCGTCCGCGAGTCGCTGGCGATACCGGTCCCCACCTTCGGCCGCTGGACCGACCAGCCGATGGAGACGGGCAAGCGGGTCGACATGTTCCCGCTCCAGGAGGCCAACGACTTCGCCCTTGACCTCGCCCAGTACGCCGAGTTCATCCGCGTGCGCAAGACGCGGGTGGCCGTGATCTGCAACCCCAACAACCCCGACGGCGGCTGTCTGCGCCGCCAGCAGGTGGTGCAGTTCATGGACGCGATGGCCGACCTGGACCTGGTGGTGATCGACGAGTCCTTCCTGGAGTTCGCCGACGCGGAGACCGAGCCGAGCGTCGTCCAGGAGGCCATGCTGCGCCCGAACGTCGTCGTCCTGCGCAGCCTCGGCAAGAACTTCGGCCTGCACGGCATACGCTTCGGCTACCTCGTCGCCAACCCGGCGCTCGCGGGCCGGATCCGCTCGATGCTGCCGAAGTGGAACCTCAACTCCTTCGCCGAGCACGTGGTGTTCATGCTGAAGGAGCACGGCGCCGAGTACGCCCAGAGCCTCCAGCAGGTGCGCCGGGACCGGCTGGAGATGGCCAGCCAGCTCTCCGCGCTCCCCGGCCTCACGGTCTACCCCTCCCAGGGCAACTTCCTCTTCGTCCGTCTCCCCGTGGGGGCCGAGGGCACGGTGGTCCGGGACCGGATGCTCACCGAGCACCGGATCCTGGTCCGCGAGTGCGGCAACAAGATCGGCTCCTCCAGCCGCTTCCTGAGACTCGTGGTGCGCCCCCAGGTCGACGTGCGTCGCCTGGTGTCCGGCCTGGAACAGGTGCTCTACGGGTCCAGGAGGGGAGCCGCCGTACCCGAGCTGGGCACCGGGACCAGCTACAGCTCGGGTACGGCGGCGGTGGACCGCCTGATCAACGAGACCAACGGGGCCGGTGTGCCGGGGCTGGCGGCCCAGGCCCTCGGCGCCGGTCCCGCCCCGGCCGCCGGCACCGGCATGCCGCTCCCCGCCGCGGCGTCGCCGACCGGCGGCGGGATGCCGATGCCGGCGGCAGCCCAGCCGTCGCCCGTGCCCGCGCCGGTACCGGCGCCGGTACCGATGCAGGTGCCCGCGCAGATGCCGGCGCCCGCGCAGTTCCCGGTGCAGCAGCCGCCGGCACCCCAGCAGATGCCGGTGCCGGCGGCCGCCGCCATGCCGGCGCCCGCGCCCGTCCCGGTGCAGGCACCCGTCCCGGCGCCGGCGGCCGTGGTGGCACCGACTCCGCCCGGCGTCCCGGCGCGCGGCGGGCTCACCGCGGCGCAGGTGCGCGGCATGACGGCCCCCGCCACCCCGGCCCCCGCCACGGGGCTGTCTCCGGCCCCGGCGACGGGCTGGCCCAACGCCCAGAGCTGGCCGAACGCGGCGGGGATGGGGCAGACGGGCTAGCCGGACCGCGGACTAGTGCGGGCACTCCTTCCATGCCAGGTGGTAGACGGTGCTGATGTCACCGTCGGTCGAGTCCATCGTCATGAAGCTGACCTTGCCGGGGTTGGCGCTGCCCGCGTTCACCCTGAGCTCCGTGTTGATGTTGAAGTTGCGCAGGACCCCGCAGGGCGCCCAGACCAGCTGGGCCCAGTCCGTGGTGTCGGTGGCCTGCCAGTCGTCGTTGTAGGGCCCGCCGTAGGGGTGGGACAGGGGCACGGTGGTCGGGGACCCCTGGAAGTAGTACGAGGCCTTCTGCGTCGCCGTCGCGCCGGGCTGGAGCGAGAGGAAGCCCCGGTAGTCGGCGCTGGCGATCGCGTACGTGAAGCCCTGGGGCACGTGGACCACCAGGTTGAGCTGGCAGTTCTTACGGAAGGCCGTGGGATCGGAGTTGCCGCCGGCCTGGGCCAGGTAGGCGCTGTACGTGACCGTGAAGGCCGTGTTGTCCGGCGACACGGCCACGGCGGCCGTACCCGCGGGACAGCCCGAGCCGTTCACCGTCGCCACGTCGATGACGATCTTGTCCGGGGGCGGGTCGTCGAACACGGGGGACGAGCTCTGGGCAGGTAGCGCGGTGGTGAGTAGAGCGGCTACGGCGCCGCTCAGGAGGAGTCCACCAGCCATCGTTTCTCCCGGTTGTCGAGTGGGGGGTCATGCCTCCGCCCGCCCGTTCACCCTTGAAGAAACTGTGCGTCAACCGTGAAGGAGGAAGGGAGGCGTGGGTAGCGTAGAAAGCCCCACGAGCACCGGGCAGAGCGAACTCAGGCCATTCACTTCCGGGTTTTCACTCGGTCACGGGTTCTCCCACGCCGCCGGTTCCGCCGCCAGCGCCCGGACCGGCTCGGGCAGGGCGTCCGCCGCGAGGTCGGCGACCGTGACGCCCTCCAGGATCCGGCGCACGTTGGCCCGCAGGGCGATCCACAGGGGCAGCAGGGGCTGGGCCGTACCGGTGTAGGAGAGCGAGGTCGGGCGCTCGCCGCGCACGGAGACGATGGGACCGTCCACGGCCCGGACGACGTCCGCCACGGTGATCGCCGCCGCGTCCCGCGCGAGCCGGTAGCCGCCGCCCCCGCCCCGCCGGCTGTCGACGACCCCCGCGCGCCGCAGATCGCCCAGGATCCCTTCCAGGAACTTGTGCGGGATGTCCTGGACGGCGGCGATTTCCTCCGCCTTCACCGGGCCGTTACCCTGCCGTACGGCCAGCTCCAGTACCGCCCGTACCGCGTAATCCGCCCGCGCCGAGATCCTCATGTGTCCATTGTGGGGCGTACCCGCGTGGAGAATGGCCGCACCCGCGCCCCGTACGATCGCCCGGGAGGATCCACCTTGGCGCTCAGCAGACGTACCTTCAGTGCCCTCGCCGGCTCGGCCGCGCTCGGCCTCGCCCTGGGCGGCAGCGGCGGCCCCGGCGCGCCCTCGGCCTTCGCGGGCGGCACCGCGCCGACCGGTCCGGCGCCCGAGCCGCCGAGCGCCGACGGCGAGCGGCACACCATCGGGTACGACCGCTACTCGCTGCTCGTCGACGGCAAGCGGCTGGTGGTGTGGTCGGGCGAGCTGCACCCCTTCCGGCTGCCGAGCCCGTCGCTGTGGCGCGACGTGCTCCAGAAGATGCGGGCCCACGGCTACAACGCCGTCAGCATCTACGTGGCCTGGAACTACCACTCCCCCGCGCCCGGCCGGTACGACTTCACGGGCGTGCGGGACCTCGACCTGTTCCTGCGCATGGCCGCCGAGACGGGGCTGTACGTCATCCTGCGTCCGGGTCCGTACATCAACGCCGAGGTCGACGGGGGCGGCTTCCCGGGGTGGCTCACGGCGGCGAAGGGCACGGCACGCACCTTCGATGCGGACTACCTCGCGCACGTGGACGCGTGGCTGTCGCAGGTGAACCGGATCGCCCGCCGGCATCTGTTCACCCGGGGCACCGGCACGATCCTGCTGTACCAGATCGAGAACGAGTACGACTCCCACGTCACCGAGGCCGCCGGCCGGGACTACATGTCCCACCTGTACAAGAAGGTCCGCGCGGACGGGATCGACGTGCCGCTGTTCCACAACGACAAGGGGCGCAACGGCTACTGGGTCCCCGGCTCGTTCGACACCGGCGGCGACAAGGGCGGCTGGCTGTACGGGTTCGACGGCTACCCGTCGCCGTCCCAGACCCCGCCGGACTGGGGGCACTTCGGGTCCGGCGGCCCGAAGGGCGGGGCCACCGCCTCGCCGGCGACGCCCGGGTTCGTGCCCGAGTTCGGGGGCGGCTGGTTCGACCCGTGGGGCGGTGCCTGGTTCGACGGCAAGGGGTACGCCGAGTCGCGGCGCACCCGGGACGCGGCCTACGAGCGCCGCTTCTACCTGACCAACCTCGCCAACGGCCTGACCCTGCACAACGTCTACATGACGTTCGGCGGCACCTCCTGGGGGTGGCTGCCCGCACCGGTCGTCTACACCTCGTACGACTACGGGGCCGCGATCGACGAGGGCCGCAACGTCACCGACAAGATCGCCCCGATGCACCAGCTCGGGCATCTGCTGCAACGCGTGCCGGACTTCGCCAAGCTGGACAAGGCGTCCGAGGTGAAGGCCGAGGGCGTGAAGGTCTACCACCTGGCCAACCCGGACACCGGGGCGCAGGTGTACATCGCGCGCAACGACGGCACCGACGCGGTCACCACGGACCTGCCGACCGACGCCGGGGACCTGCGGATCACCGTGCCCGGCAAGGACGCCAGGCTGGTGACGACCGGGCTCTCGGTGGGCCGGCGGACGGTGAAGTACTCCACCGCCGAGCCCGTGCTGCACCTGTCGGCGGGGCGGCAGGACATCGCCCTGTTCTCGGGGCGCCGCGACGACATGGCCGAGCTGGTGCTGAAGTGCCCGGTCGAGCCGTTCGTGCAGCGCCTCGACCCGGAGGGCGCCTGGATCTACGACCGCAACGAACTGCACGTGAGCGCGCCCCTCGGCCAGGGCGGGCTGACCCGGGTGCT
This sequence comes from Streptomyces sp. NPDC015139, assembly GCF_043079785.1. Taxonomy (NCBI): domain Bacteria; kingdom Bacillati; phylum Actinomycetota; class Actinomycetes; order Kitasatosporales; family Streptomycetaceae; genus Streptomyces; species Streptomyces sp. NPDC015139. The sequence goes on from NZ_JBIBUW010000003.1 coordinate 161,066, forward strand.
GGTGCAGAACGGCGAGAGCGAGACCCCGCTGCTGCTGCTCTTCGCCGACGACGCCACCGCCGTCCGGCTCTTCCCCTACGACACCCCCTCCGGCACGCTGCTGGTGTACGGCCCGAAACTGCTGCGCCACGTCGAGGTGCACGGTTCCGAGGTCCGGCTGACGGGCGACGTCACCGAGACGGCGACCGTGGAGGTGTGGGGGCCGCGCGGGATCGACAAGCTGGTGTGGAACGGGCGGACCCTGCCCACCCGCACCACCCTGGCCGGCAGCCTGATGACCACGGGTCTGCTGCCCGAGGTGCCCGAGGTGGAGCTGCCCAAGCTGGGCGGCTGGCGGATGCGTACGGAGAACCCGGAGGCGGGCCCGAGCTTCGACGACTCGTCGTGGCGGGTCGCCGACAAGAAGACGTCGTACAGCACCACCGAGGTGCCCGAGGGGCAGCCGGTGCTGTTCGCGGACGACTACGGCTTCCACTACGGGGACGTCTGGTACCGGGGCGCCTTCAGCGGCTCCGAGGGCCTGGAGGAGATCTCGCTCGCCTACCGCACCGGCACCCAGGGCCTGCTGATGGCCTGGCTGGACGGGGAGCCGCTGGGCACGCACCGGATGCCCGTGCCGAACAAGACCACCACCATCCGGCAGGGCAGCTGGGCCGACACCGCGGTCCTCCCGGTGCGCGAGCGGCTGCGCTCGCCCGGCCGGCACGTGCTGTCGGTGCTGGTCCGGCGCATGCAGCACGACCAGGACGGCAAGGCGCTCGACACCCACAAGGCGGCACGCGGACTGACCGCCGTCTCCTTCGCGGGGGCCGCGCCGGACGTCACCTGGCGCATCCAGGGCGAGGCGGCCCCGGACCCCGTGCGCGGGCCGATGAACAACGGCGGGCTGTACGGGGAACGGGAGGGCTGGCACCTGCCGGGCTTCCGGGACCGGGACTGGGAGGCGGTGACCCTCCCGCGGGCCGCGCGGTACCAGGGCGTGACCTGGTACCGGACCACGTTCCGGCTGGCGGTGCCGGCCGATGTCGACGCGTCGATCGGGCTGACCCTGGAGGACGACCCGTACCGGGCCTACCGGGCGCAGATCTTCCTCAACGGCTGGAACATGGGCCAGTACGTCAACAACGTCGGCCCGCAGCACACCTTCGTGCTGCCGAACGGCATCCTGCGCACCCGGGGCGCCAACACGCTCGCGCTGGCGGTCCTCTCGGAGTTCACCACGGACTCGGGGCCCGGCAAGGTGGGCCTGACCCTGCTGGGCAGGGCGGCCGGCGGCGTACCGGTGGACCCGGTGCCCTCCCCCGGCCGCTGAGGCCCCGGGCGCGGCCCTGCCGCCGGTGCTCACGCGGTGGTCGCGCCCCGGACGACGGTCGCCTCATCGCATGACGCGGACACATCCGGGCGCGTACGCTCGGACCGGCCGCCGTACCGGCGGTGGGGAGGGAGACCGATGGACTTCGCGGGCGCGCGACAGCGGTCGGCACGCCTGGCCGCACGGCTGCGCCGCTCCCGCCCCGGCCCGGGGATGCGCTCCCTGTCCGGTCGTCTCGCCGCCGCCGTCCAGGCCCGGCCCGAAACCCCCCGCGGAGTACGGGAGCTGGGCCGCGCCCTGTGCGAGGAGATGAGCGTGCTGCGCGGCGGACGCCCGGTCGAGCTGCGTTTCGAACGGTTCCCGGACGAGATCGAGGTCACCGGGCTCTGGGTGGAGTTCACCGACTTCGACCTGGTCATCGTGGAGGAACGGGCCGAGGCCCTGCAGCAACTGGTCATCCTCGGGCACGAGTTGTGGCATCTGCACGCCGGGCACCGGCATCAGCACCCGGCCGGGGCCGCGGTGGCCCGCGCCTTCGCCGACGCGCCCGGCTGGCGGGACATGGCGCTCACGGTGGCCGCGCGCAACGGCTCCCGGGAGTCCGACGAGGCCGAGGCCGACGACTTCGGGCACCGCCTCGCCACCCTGTTCCGCCGCCAGGTGACCGGCGCCGGCGACGCCCCGCCGGGCCCCGTGCAGCGTGCCCTCGGCTACCGCGGACGGGGCGGAGCCGCGCGGTGACCCGGCTCGCCCTCGACCCCTCGGCGCTGCTCGACGAGTTCTACATCTCCTTCTGGATCCCGACCGCGGTCCTCGCCGTCGCGCTGGTGGTCAAACTGCCCTCGATCATCCGGCTGTGGCGGGACCCGCTGCTGCGCGCCGTCGGCGGCCTGCTGCTGCTGGCCGGCGCGGTCTTCGTGTTCTGCACCCCGTCCACCATCGTCCGGGTGAACCGGCTGACGGGGGTGCCCAACATCGCGGCGCCCTGGTGCTATTCGCTGATCACCGCGATGTCCGGCTTCTGCCTGCTGCTGCTCGTCGCCTGGCGCAACGGCCGGTACGACCGCTCGGCGGCGACCCGGCAGGCGCTGCGCCGGGTGGTGTCGGCGTACGGCGGGGTGATCGTCGCGCTGTGGGTGCTGTTCCTGCTCGCCGACGCCCCCGAGGAACGGGTGCGGGACCTGGACACCTACTACGCCGGCACCCCCTTCATGCGCGAGGAGATCCTGCTCTACCTCGTCGCGCACGGCGTGGCCTGTCTGATCACCTCACGGCTCATCTGGGACTGGGCGCACACCGAGGGCCTGGACGCCTGGCTGCGCCGGGGGCTGAAACTGCTGGGCGCCGGGTACGCGCTCAACCTGATCTTCGACGGGGCCAAGCTGACGGCGGTGTTCGCGCGCTGGTGCGGGCGTGACCTGGACTGGCTGAGCACGAACCTGGCACCGCCGCTCGCCGCGCTGTCCGCGATCCTGGTCGCGGCCGGCTTCATCCTTCCGCACGCCGGCCAGTATGTGCAGGACCGCAGGCGGGTCCGGCTCGCCCACCGCGAACTGCGGCCGCTGTACCGGCTGATGCGGGCCGTGAGCGGCGAGGGCGTGCCGTTCACCCTGCGGGGCACACCGGAGCTGCGGCTGACCCGGCGCGAGACGTTCATCCGGGACGTGCTGCTGCCGCTGGCCCGGCGCATCGACGCGGACCTCGGGACACGGGCGTACGACGCCGCGCTCGCGCTGGGGCATCCGCCGGAGCGGGCGCGGGCGCTGGCCGCCGCGGTGGGCATCCTGGACGCGGTCGAGAGCGGGGCGGGCCGGAGGTCCGAGCCGGTGGCGGGGCCCGACCCCACGAGCCTGCTCCGCGAGATCGCCGCGATCTCCGGCGCGTTGCGGCATCCGGGGACGGTGGAGGCGGTCCGGTCCTCGGCGGCCGTGCCGGAGGACCGGGCCGCGGGGGTCGTCTAGGCCGGGGCGACCGGTCAGCCCGCGAACGCCGGCTGGGGGAGGCCCTGGCCGGCGTCCGGGATCACCAGGAGCGAGCCGGCCACGGGGTGCGGTGACGGCAGACCCACGCGGGCCGTCGTCACGTACAGGTCGGTCAGCGCGGCGCCGCCGAACGCGCAGGCCGTGGTCCGCGGTGTCGGCAGGGTGATCTCCCGGTCCAGTTCGCCGGCCGGTGTGTAGCGGCGCACCGCTCCCCCGTCCCACAGCGCCACCCACACGCAGCCGTCCGCGTCGACCGTCAGGCCGTCCGGGAAGCCCGCGCCCTCCTCGATCTCCACCAGCGGGCGGCGGTCGCGCACCCCGTCGGCGTCGTGGTCGAAGACGTCCACGCGACGCGTCGGGGTGTCGATGTAGTACATCAGCCGGCCGTCCGGACTCCAGCCGGTGCCGTTGCTGACCGTGACGTCCGGCAGGACCGTCGCCGCGGTGCCGTCCCCGGTCAGCCGGGACAGCGTGCCGCCCCCGGTCGCCTCGTCGTACCGCATGGTGCCCGCCCAGAGGGAGCCGTCGGGTGCCACCGCCGCGTCGTTCCCGCGGCGGCCGGGCACCGGCTCGCGGCGCAGCCAGCGGAACGTGCCGTCGGGGTCCAGGAGCCCCACCCCGTCCCGGAGGTTGAGCACCAGACCGCCGCCCGCCCGGGGCTTGGCCGCACCGATGTGCTGGCCGGTCGTGCGCACCGTGCGCCGGCCGGTCGACGGGTCGTAGGTGTGGACGCGCGCGCCGAGGATGTCGAGCCAGATCAGCCGGCCGGAGACCGGGTCCCAGGCCGGGCCCTCCCCCAGCGTCGCCCCGGCCCGCACCGCGACCTCGTACGCCGTCATACCGCGCTCCGGTGGCCCAGCCGCTCCGAGAGCTCGGCGGCGCCCTTCACGGCGAGCCGCTCCAGCTCGGCGCGGCGCTCCTCGCTCCAGCGGATCATGGGCACGGAGATGGACAGGGCGGCGACGACCTGGCCGGTGCGGTCGCGGACCGGCGCGGCCACGCAGGAGACGTCCGGGTTGGACTCGCGGCTCTCCACGGCGATGCCCCGCTGCCGGATCTCCGCCAGGGCCTCGCGCAGCGCGGCGGGCCCGGTGATGCTGTTCGGGGTCATCGCGGTCAGCTCGGCGCCGTCCGGGATCCGGGCGGCCAGCTCCTGCTCGGGCAGGGAGGCGAGCAGCATCTTGCCGACGGAGGTGCAGTGGGCGGGGAGCCGGCGGCCGGCGGCCGAGACCATGCGGACGGCGTGCGTGGAGTCGACCTTGGCGATGTAGATGACGTCGGTGCCCTCCAGGATGGCCACGTGCACCGTCTCGTCGCAGGTCTCGGCGACCGAGCGGGCCACCTGCTGGCCCTCGGCGGCGAGGTCGAGCTGCTCCGCGTAGCGGCTGCCGAGCTGGTACGGGCGCACCCCGAGCCGGTACCGTCCGGGCTGTCCGGGGACCTGCACGATGTACGAGCGTGCCGCGAGGGTGGTGACCAGCTCGTGCACGGTGGTGCGCGGCAGTTGCAGCCGGCGCACGATGTCGGGGGCGGAGAGCGTCCCGTCCCCGTCGAGGAACAGCTCCAGAATGTCGAGAGCCCGGGTCACGGCAGGCACGAGACGTCCCACGGCCGGCCCCCTCCCTTGGGTCTAGGCGCCTGTACGGGATGTCGGAGTCGGCAACCCGATGTTCGAGATTTCAACAGGCGATCGGCATGACGAACACAGGCTAGTCATACCGGGTTCCGCGGGCAATGGTCTCCGAGCACGCCCGTGCGCCCGGGCACCATGGGGGCATGCCACTCGACTTCCAGCTGGTGCTGCTGCGCCGCATGGCCGACCACAACCCGGACCTGGTCGAGGACGCCCGGCGGCGGCTCGGGGTGTCGCTCGCCGAGATGCGGGAGACCAACAAGCGCTGGCAGGCCATGGTCCGTTCGCCGCGCTCCCGGTCCGCGGCCGCACGCTACCGGTCGGTCCTCGGCGAGCCGGAGTCGGTCGTCCCGCGCCGGCTCGGGGACGTCGACTGCGAGGCCCGCCGATGGGCCCTGTCCCTCTGGCCCGACCTGCTCTTCGAGGTGCTGGTCGGGCCGGACGGCGGTGTGTGGAACGAGTGGCTGGTGCGGGCGCCCGGCGCCCCGGCGGCGCGACCGGAGACCCTCGACGACCTCGTCCCCTGGTCCTGCACCGTGGACGAGGCCGCCCGCGCCTTCGCCCCGGCCCGCCCCCTGGAGGGCACGGCACCCACCCGGTGGGGGCTCGCGTTCACCGCCCCCGACCGGGAGGGCGTACGGCACGAGGTGGTCGCCGAGTTCACCTGGGGCCTGCTGCAGCGGTCGGCCGTCGTCGGCTGACCCGCCTCGGCCGGCCGCGCCGGCTCAGTCCTCGAACCCGGTCGCCCTGGTCCGCTTCTCCCAGGCCGTGACGTCCTCGCGGACCTGGTCGAGGTGGGCCAGCACCGCGCTCACCCCGTCGTCGCCGAGCGGCAGCCGCAGCGGGGTGCGCTCCCCCCCGAGCGCGGCCAGGATCAGCGCCGCGGCCTTGGCCGGGTCGCCGGGCTGCGTGCCGTCGCCACCGGAGACGAAGCCGCGGGTCTCGCCCACCTTCGCGTACACCCCGCTGTCCGCGCTGGCCCCGGCCCGGCCGGCCTCCATCAGCGAGGTCCGGAATCCGCCCGGCTCCACGATCAGCACCTTGATCCCGAACTCGGCCACCTCGTCGGCGAGCGCCTCGGAGATGCCCTCCAGCGCGAACTTGGTCCCGCTGTACGCCCCGAAGCCCGCGAAGGACATCTGCCCGCCCATGCTGCTCATCTGGACGATCGCCCCCGAGCGCCGCTCCCGCATGTACGGCAGCACCGCCCGCACGAGCGCGGTCGGACCGAAGACGTGCAGGTCGAACAGGTCCCGCAGTTCCCGCTCCGTGGTCTCCTCGACCGCGCCGACGTGGGTGCGGCCCGCGTTGTTGACCAGCACGTCGATCCGCCCGTGCCGGGCCACGACGTCCCGTACGGCGACCTCCAGCGCGGCCGTGTCGGTCACGTCCAGGCGCAGCGCCTCCACCTGGTCGGGGTGGGCGGCCACCAGGTCCTCCAGCGCCTCGGGGTGCCGGGCCGCGCCGATCACCACATCGCCCGCCGCCACGGCCGCCTCGCCGATCGCCCGTCCGAAGCCGCTGCTCGCCCCGGTCACCAGCCATACCCTGTTCATCACAACTCCCCGTGCGTCTCGTCCTTCTCGACGTCCCCCAGCCTCCCGCCGCGCCCCATTGCCCGTCCAAGACCCGTGGTGATAACCAACGGCTATGACCAGTGACGTCCACGGCCGCGAACTGCGCTACTTCGTCGCGGTCGCCGAGGAGCTGCACTTCACCCGGGCGGCCGAGCGGCTGTACGTCTCCCAGCCCGCGCTGAGCAAGCAGATCCGGGCGCTGGAGCGGCAGTTGGGGACGGAGCTGTTCCGGCGGGACCGGCACGGGGTGGCGCTGACGGGTGCCGGTGAGGCGCTGCTGCCGCACGCCCGGAAGGTGCTGGCCGCGTGGGAGGCGGGCGCGGCGGCGGTGGAGGCGGCCAGGGCGGCGGAGCGCAGCACGCTCATGGTCGGCATGAGCACCAGTCCGGGGCGGGGCGGACTGCTGCCGGCGATCCGCTCCCGCTTCACCGCCGCGCATCCCGGTGTCACGGTCCGGCTGCGCCAACTGAGCTGGGACGATCCGACGGCGGGTCTGGCGGGCGGCGGCACGGAGGTCGCGTTCGTGTGGCTGCCGCTGCCCGACGAGGAGCGCTACGCCTGGACGGTGGTCGCCGAGGAACCCCGGCTGCTCGCCCTCCCGGAGACGCATCCGCTGGCCGCCCGGGCCGAGATCGACTTCGCCGACGTGCTGGACGAGCCGTTCCTGGCCCTGCCGGAGAGCGCGGGCGTGCTGCGCGACCACTGGCTGGCCGTGGACGCGCGGGCGGGCCGGGCGGCCCGGATCGGCGCGGAGATCGCCGGTGCCGAGGAGACGTACGAGGCGCTGGTCGCGGGCCTCGGGGTCTGCCTGGTCGCCGCGGGCAACGCCCCGCTGGTCCGTCTGGGCGGGGTCACCACCCGCCCGCTGCGGGGCGTCGGCCCGAGCCGGTACGCGCTGGCGTGGCGCCGTGAGGACGGCGGACGGCCCCTGGTGCGGGCGTACGCGGGGGCGTGCCGGGCGACGATGGGGGCCGCCGGCCGGGACGGCGCCCGGACCCCGCCGCGCTAGTCGCGTTCCGCCGCCGCCAGGATCGCCTCCGTCACCCGGGGCAGGGAGGCCGGGTGGAGCCACAGGAACAGGTTCGGTTCGACCAGTTCCAGTTCCATCAGGCGGGGCTCGCCGTCCTCGCCGTCCACGAGGTCCACGCGGGCGTACAGCAGCCCGGATCCACCGGGGACGGTGGCCAACGCCTTCTCCGCGACGGCGAGTTCGGCGTCCGTTGGCTGCCAGGGCACCAGGTCGGGGTGGGGCATCTTGTCGGCGTCGTAGGGGGTGCCGGGTGTGAGGACGGCGCCCTTGCGGCTCGCGTGCAGCAGCCGGCCGCCGAAGAACTGCAGGGCCCGCTCCCCGCTGACGTCGATGCCCCGCACGTAGGGCTGCACCATCGCGGTGAAGCCCTCGGCGTGCATGCGCGCGAGCTGCCGTACCGCCGTGTCGTGCTCGCCGGGGGTGTAGCGGGCGGCGAACCGCGCCCCCGCGCCCGAGGTCGGCTTGATGACGAACTCGTGGCCGTCGGGCAGGTCGGCCGGTTCGCCCGGGGCGATGTAGCGCGTCGGGACGGTGGGCACCCCGGCCGCCGCCAGCTCCCCCAGGTACCGCTTGTCGGTGTTCCAGCGCACCACCGGGGCCGGATTGGCGAGCCGGGTCAGCGCGCCGACCCGCTCCACCCAGGCCGCGAACTCCGCGGCCCGCCAGCTGTAGTCCCAGGTGGAGCGGATGACGACGAGGTCGTAGCCGCCCCAGTCCGCCTCCGGGTCGTCCCAGAACCGGGCCTCGGCCTCGGCCCCCGCGTCCCCGAGCGCCCGCACCAGCACCGCCAGATCGGGGTCGCGGACGGGCTCGGTCCCGGGGTCGTAGGTGGCGAGGGCGATGCGGGGCACGGCGGACTCCTTGTCGTACGGCGTCTCGGTCGGGTGATCTACGCGGCGAGGCTAACAACCGGACGCGGAACCGGGACAGGGGGTTTGACCTTCACCTTCGGTGAAGCCCCACCATCGGTGGCGGACGAGGAGGAGCACGGAATGGACATCGAGTTCCTGACGATCGGCGCCTTCGCCCGCGCCAGCCGGCTGTCGCCGAAGGCCCTGCGGCTGTACGACGAGCTGGATCTGCTGCGGCCCGCCCGGGTCGACCCGGACACCGGCTACCGGTACTACGCGGCCGGTCAGCTCGGGCGGGCCCGGCTGGTGGCCTGGCTGCGGCGGCTGGGCATGCCGCTCGCGGAGATACGCGCGGTGTGCGCCCTCGACGCGGCGGGCGCCGCGCCGGCGATCCGGGCCTACTGGGAGCGGGTCGAGGCGGAGACGGCCGTACGGCGGGATCTCGCCGCGTTCCTCGTCCACCAGCTGACCGGAGCGACGGGAAGGGAACCCCTCACCATGCTGGAACTGCGTCATCACGCCCACTCCGACCGTGGGCAGGTCCGTCCGGCCAACCAGGACACGGTCCACGCCGGCCGCCGGCTGCTCGCCGTCGCGGACGGTTTCGGCCCCGCGGGGGCGCCGGCGAGCAGCGCGGCGGTGGCGGCGCTGCGGTATCTGGACGACGCCGAGGAACTCGCCGCGGGAGGTGTGCTGCACCTGCTGGAGGACGCGGTGCGCTCCGCCGGTGAGGCCGTCGGGGATCTGGCGGGCGGCGGCGAGGTCGGCACCACGTTGACGGCGCTGCTGTGGACGGGCGCGGAGCTGGCCCTCGCGCACATCGGGGACTCACGGGCGTATCTGCTGCGGGACGGGGAGCTGAGCCGGATCACCCGGGACCACCGGGTGCAGCCGGAGTCGCTGCTGCTGCTCAAGGCGCTGACCGGCGGGGACGCCCCGGTGCCCGATCTGCGGCTGCAGGAGGTCCGGGAGGGGGACCGGTTCCTGCTGTGCTCGGACGGGCTGACCGAGGTGCTGCCGGACGCGCGGATCGCGGCGCTGCTGGCCGCCGGGGCGCAGCCCGAGCGGACGGTGCGGCTGCTGGTCGAGGAGGCCAACGCCGCGGGCGGTCCCGACAACGTGAGCTGCGTCGTCGCCGACGTCGTCGTGTCCGGCCGCACGTCCGCCCCCGTGGGCTGAAGAACCGCCCCGGCTGCCCGGCGCGGGGCACGAGCCGCGATCGCAGCGGACCCGAGCACGGTCGTGGGGACGAGGCTCATGGGGTAGGAAGGGTGCTGTCGTCCCCGTCGGCCGACGAGCCGGCAGTAAGGAGTGCGCCGCGTGTCCTCCCTCTTCCCCGCCCTGGCGGACGGTCCCCGCGAGCGGGTCGCCCTGCGGTTCGGCGAACGGTCGTCGACGTACGGCGAGCTCGCGGGTGCCGCCGGTGCGCTGGCCGGCCGGCTGGGCGGCACCGGCCGGGTCGCCGTGTGGGCCACCCCGGAGCTGGAGACCGCCGTCGCCGTGACGGGCGCGCTGCTCGCCGGGGCGGCCGCGGTGCCGCTGAACCCGAAGTCGGGCGAGAAAGAGCTGGCGCACATCCTCTCCGACAGCGCTCCGGCGCTCGTGCTCGCCGCGCCGGGCGCCGCACTGCCCCCGGTGTTCGCCGGGCTGCCGCGGCTGGACGTCGACGCGTCCGCCGCCGGCGCCCTCCCCGGGGAGCAAGCGGCCGACGGCGACCCGGCACTGATCGTCTACACCTCCGGCACCACCGGCCCGCCCAAGGGCGCGGTGCTCCCGCGCCGGGCGCTCGCCACGACCCTGGACGCGCTCGCCGACGCCTGGCAGTGGACCGGGGAGGACGTGCTGGTGCACGGGCTGCCGCTGTTCCATGTGCACGGGCTCGTGCTCGGCGTCCTCGGGCCGCTGCGGCGCGGCGGCTCGGTACGGCATCTGGGCCGGTTCGGTCCCGAGGGGGTGACCCGGGAGCTGAACGACGGCGCGACCATGCTGTTCGGCGTGCCGACGATGTACCACCGCCTCGCCGAGGCCCTGCCGGACGACCCGGGGCTGGCCGCGGCGCTCGGCCGGGCCCGGCTGCTGGTCTCGGGTTCGGCGGCGCTGCCCGTGCACGACCACGAGCGGATCCTGGCCGCGACCGGACGGCGGGTGATCGAGCGGTACGGCATGACCGAGACGCTGATGAACACCAGCGTGCGGGCGGACGGTGAGGCCCGGGCGGGCACGGTCGGGGTGCCGCTGCCGGGTGTGGAGCTGCGGCTGGTGGAGGAGGACGGCACGGAGATCGCCGCGCCGGACGGGGAGAGCGTGGGCGAGATCCAGGTGCGCGGCGCGAACCTGTTCACCGAGTACCTGAACCGGCCCGACGCCACGGCCGCCGCGTTCACGGAGGACGGCTGGTTCCGCACCGGGGACATGGCGGTGCGCGAGCGCGACGGGTACGTGCGGATCGTGGGACGCAAGGCCACCGACCTGATCAAGAGCGGTGGTTACAAGATCGGGGCGGGTGAGATCGAGAACGCTCTGCTGGAGCACCCGGAGGTGCGGGAGGCGGCGGTCACCGGCGAGCCGGACGCCGACCTGGGCGAGCGGATCGTGGCCTGGATCGTCCCGGCGGACCCCGGGGCCCCGCCCACCACCGAGGAGCTGGCGGACCACGTGGCCCGGCGGCTGGCCCCGCACAAGCGGCCCCGGGTCGTCCGCCTGCTGGACGCGCTCCCCCGCAACGACATGGGGAAGATCATGAAGCGGGCGCTGGCCGATGTCTGAGCGGCGCTCGGCGCGGGAGCTGCTGGCCCTGGTGACGGACGCGGGCAGCTTCCGCGAACTCGCCGTACCCGGCCGGGAGTCCGCGCCGGACGGCCCGCTCGCCTGGCAGGGGTACGACGCCTCGCGCGCCCGCGCCGCCGAGCGCACCGGCGAGGACGAGTCGGTGGTGTGCGGCACCGCCGAGGTCGACGGCAGCCCGGCCGTGCTGCTCGCCTTCGAGTTCGGCTTCCTCGGCGGCTCGCTGGGCGAACGCACCGGCGACCGGCTGGAGGCGGCGTACGCCTACGCACGGGAACACCGGCTGCCGGTGGTGCCGTTGATCGCGACCGGCGGCAGCCGGATGCAGGAGGGCATGCTCGCGCTGACCCAGCTCCAGCGGGTGGCCCGGCAGTCGGCGCTCACCCGGGAGGCGGGGCTGCCGCAGATCGCCGTCCTGCGGGACCCGACGACGGGCGGCGGCTGGGCCACCCTCGGTGCGGGCGCGGACGTCGTCCTGGCCCTGTCGGGCGCCCAGGTCGGGTTCGCCGGCTCCCGGGTCCGGCCACCGGACGCCGACCCGGCCGCGTACACCGCGCAGGCCCAGCTCGCGGCGGGTTCGGCGGACGCGGTGGTGCGGCCCGAGGGGCTGAGGCCGGTGCTGGGGCTGTGGCTGCGGCTGCTGTCGCGCGGCGCCGCGGAGGCCGTCGCGGACCCGTCCGGGGGTGCGGGCGGGGCCGGCGCGCGGGCGTCCGGGATCGCCCCCGCCCCCGTCCCGGCCGCGCTCGGCGGCGGTGGGCTCCCCCGTACCGGCTGGGAGGCCGTGGTGCGGGCGCGCGCGGCCGGACGCACGCGCGCGGGGGCCTATCTGGACGCCTACTTCTCGGCGCGTGCCGCCCTCGTGGGCGACCGCTGCGGCGGCACCGACGAGGACGGCATGCTCTGCGGGTTCGGCGAGCGGGACGGCCGTACGGTGGCCTACGCGGCGCAGACCGGCACGGCGACCCGGCCCGCGGGGTACCGGACCGCGGCCCGGCTGATCCGGCTGGCGGACCGGCTCGGCGTCCCGGTGCTGACCCTGGTGGACACCCCGGGCGCGGCGAACGACGCGGAGGCGGAGCGGCAGGGGGCCGGGGCGGCCATCGCCGAGGTCTTCGGTGCGGTGGCCGCCGCCCGGGTCCCGGTCACCACGCTCGTCGTCGGCGAGGGCGGCTCCGGCGGCGCGCTCGCCCTCGCCGCACCCGGCAACACCTGGGCCGTGCCGGACAGTTACTTCTCGGTGATCGCGCCGGAACTCGCCGCGGCCATCCTCAAGCGGCCGCCCGAGGAGGTGGAGGCGACCGCCGGGCAACTGCGCATCCGGCCGCAGGACCTGGTGGAGCTGGGGGTGGTCCGGGGCATATCCGGCCGCTGAGCCACCCCCGCCCCCGGTCACCGCACGGCCACCGCCCGGATGATCTCCTGGGTCACCGAGCCGCCCCTGTCGTCGTGGGCCGAGGCCCGCAGCGACACGGTCCGGGCCTCGCGGGGCACGCTCAGTGTGCCGTGCCGGCCGGTGCCGGTGCCCTTCAGCGGGACCTGGTGCCAGGTGGCCCCCTCGTCGTACGACACCTCCAGCTTCTCGCCGCCGAGCGTGCCGGTGCCGGTGGCGCGGGCGACGTACTCGGCGCCGAGCGTCACCGGGACGCGGTGCCCGGCGCGCACGGTTCCGGCGAGGTCGGTGTCGAGATCGAAGGCGAGGTTGATCAGCGGCAGATAGGTCCAGCGGTCGTCCGGGGTGGCCGCCGAGCGGAAGGTCCACTCGGTGTGGCCCTTCGTGGCGAGCTTCCACCGGCCGGCGTCGAGCGCGGTGTCGGTGACGACCCGGTAGCCGTGCTCGTCGGCGGGCGCGTCCCACACATAGGCGGCGGAACCGGTGTTGCGGTCGACGAGCGTGCCGTCGAGGTAGACGGCGGTGGTCTGGCTCATGCCGCTGTCCTCGCTCCACGCGTCGCCGAAGCCGGTGTGGTCGGGCCCGGAGTCGCCCCAGCCGGGGGTGTTCAGCTGGATCTGGTTGCCCGCGCGCTGCTGACCCCAGCCGAGCCCGGTGCCCAGCCAGGGGTGCCACACCGGGCGGAACCAGTGCAGCGCCGGCCGGGTGCCGGCGTCGTAGCGCACCAGTCCGCTGCGCTCCTCCAGCGTGCCGTCGCCGACCGCGACGGACTCGTGCCACAGCTGGCCGGGGCCCGTGGAGACGTAGTCGGTGCGTTCGGCGGGGAAGTCGACGCGTTCCTGGAAGCCGAGCCCGATCGGGAAGGCGTCGGTGAGGGAGTAGCGGAACTCGCCGCCGCTCAGCGGCTGCGCGGCGTGGAACCTGACGGGGACGGCCGCCAGTCGACTCGGTGCGGGGGCGAAGGTGAGGGGCCGGTCGGGTATCGCGCCCCGGTGCCCCTCGGAGAGGTCGTACACGTAGGGCGAGTCGGCGGTGCCGGTCATGTCGACCCGGCCGGCCGCGCGGAGGCGTGCCGCGTCGGCCGCGTCGACGGTGGCGATCTGCAGGGGCCGGTCGGCGTTGTCGTCGGTACCCCACCAGGCCATCAGCCGGCCGGGGGTGTCGTCGGTCACGAACAGCGCCTCGGCGCCCGCGTCCTGGGCCTGCCGGGCGAGTGCCGCGGGGTCGGTGCCCTCGGTGAGACGGGCGAGCACCGCCTTGCCGGCCACGTCGGTGACGGGGCCGTCGCCGACGTCCACGAGCGGCAGCCGGGTCCGGCCCTCGATGAGGGTGCCGCCCGCCTGGACGGTCGCCTCTCCGACGCCCGCGACCTGGAGCGCCGGCTTGGCGAGCCGCCACACGGTCCGGTACTCGAAGTCGCCCCGGGTCACCTGCTTCGTGGGGGCGGCGAAGACGCTGTCGTAGGTGAGGGGCACCTGGACCGCGCCGAACAGGTCGGCGCCGCCCGCCTTCCGGTCGAACTCCATGAGGAGCTGGTGGGTCTCGGTGCGCCGGTCGACGTCCGCGCGGATCTCCCGCAGTCTCCGGCCGTCCAGGGTGACGTCCCGGTCCCGGTCGAGGGCGATCTCGGGGGCGGCGAGGAAGCCGAGGCCGAGCGAGTCGGCGCCGTGGCTGCCGTGCACGTCGAGGAAGGAGGTGAGGGAGTAGGTGCCCGGCTTCAGACGCAGCTTCAGGGTCCCGGAGTCGGCGACGTGGGCGGGCTGGGCGTCCTCGCCCTCGGCGAGCCGCTGCACCGCGAGGTCGGCGGCGGCGGCCTCGCCCGCCCGGTCCTTGACGTGGACGGTGAGCGTGTAGCGCTCCTCCTCCTTGACCAGCCCGAACACGGTGTGCGCGACGGTGGTGCCGGCCGGGTCGGCGGCGACGATCTGCCCGCTGGTCCGGCCGACCGGCGCCCGGGAGCCGTCACCGGTGACGGTCGTGGCGGCGGTGCCGTGCGCGGGCACGGTGAGGGAGGTGTCGGCGAGGGTGGCGACCCCGTCGGGGGCGCCGTGCACGGACAGCTTCAACCGCACCGGCTCGTCGCCGGTGTTGCTGTAGGTGAGGGTGCGGGTGACGGGCTTGTTCCCGTCGTAGGGCCAGCCGAAGAAGCCGAGGTCGGCGCTGCCGGTGGCGGTGACCTTCGCGTGCACCGCGTCCGGCACGCTCACCCGTCCCGCGCCCAGCGTGTAGGCGGAGGCGTCCAGTGGGGCGGAGGTGGACAGCAGGGCGTCCTTCAGCCGGGCGCCGGTCCAGTCGGGGTGCTCCTGCGCGAGCAGGGCGGCCACCCCGGCGACGTGCGGGGTCGCCATGGACGTACCGCTCATGGAGGCGTAGTAGCCGCTTCCGGCGACGAGTTGAGAGCGGGCGGCGAGGATGTCGACGCCGGGGGCCGACAGGTCCGGCTTGAGGGCGTTGTCGCCGTAACGGGGGCCGGCGCTGGTGAAGTAGGCCGCCTGGTCGTCGGCGTCCACCGCGCCCACGGTGAGGGCGGAGTCGGCGGCGCCGGGCGAGCCGATGGAGGACGGGGCGCCGGTGTTCCCGGCGGCTATGACGAAGAGGGCGCCGGTCTCCTCGGAGAGGGTGTCCACCGCCCGTGCCATCGGGTCGGTGCCGTCGCTCGGTTCGGTGGAGCCGAGGCTCATGGAGACGATCCTGGCGTGCACGTCCCGTGCCGCCCACTCCATCCCGGCGATGATCTGCGACTCGCTGCCCGAGCCCTGGTCGCTGAGGACCTTGCCGACGGCGAGCGTCGCGTCCGGCGCGACCCCCCTCTCCCTGCCGTCGGAGGCGGCGCCGCTGCCGCCGACGGTGGAGGTGACGTGGGTGCCGTGGCCGTTGCGGTCGGCGACCTCCTCCCCCTCGATGAAGCTCTTCGTCCGGCTCACCCGGTCCGCGAGGTCGGGGTGGCTCGTGTCGACGCCGGTGTCGAGGACGGCGACCGTGACGCCCTTGCCGGTCAGTCCCGCGTCCCAGGCCGTCTCCGTGCCGATCTGGGCGTTGCTCTCGGCCAGATCGGCCTTCACCCGCCCGTCCAGCCACACCTTCTCGATGCCGGCGGACCGGGTGAACGACCGCCAGAAGGTGCGGCCCTTGTCCGCCTCGACCGCCGCCCCGCGCAGGCTGGGCAGGCTCCGCACCCGCTCGGTGCCGACCGGTGCGACGGTGCGGGCGCTCCTGCCGTAGGTCACGATCAGCGGCGTCGCGTCCGACCCGGCGTCGGTGAGCCCCTGCCGGATCAGTCCGCTCACGTCGAACAGCCGCCGGTCCAGCGTCCCGGCCCGCAGATACGGCAGCGCCTCGTCCGGTACGACGGTGAGGCGGCCGTCGCTTGCCTGTGTGCGCACCGCTCCGGTGGCCCCGCGGGGCCGCTGGACGGTGACCGTCCTGCGGCCCCGCCCGAGGTCGGTGACCGTCACCTTGTCACCGGTGACGAGGGTGACGGTCCGGCCGGCGCCCACCGTGCGCGGGACGGCCCGCGTGTCGCCCGCGGCGGCCGCCGCGGCCGGCAACATCGCCAGCACGAGCCCGGCCGACAGGAGGGCCGCCCCACGCCTGACTGGTTCTCTGATCATCAACGCCCTCTTCTGCGTCCGTGTGCGAGTCGGGACCTGCGTCACGTGAACCGCGGCCCGTGCACGGTGTGTCGGGAATCGCGTGCGAGAACTGCGTGTCGAGTGCTGCGAAGAGTGTCGGGCGGTTCGCGCGGCGGCGGATCCGGCCGGAGGTGGCGGGTTGGCGCACTGGCGGGTTCTCGCCAACCTCGGCCGATGTCCCGCCACACGCCTCGGACGATGTGACACCCGAAGCACCGTCCGTAACATGGGTGTTGGTTCACGCATCGGGTACGACGGGGGAGCAGACGTCGCCATGGACGGCTTGGTGGAGTTCAGGACCGAGGACGGCGCGCTGGTCGTGGTGGAGGACGTCGTCACCAGATCCGGTGCCCGCCTGGTCTCGCGCGGCGACGGTCCGGCCCAGGCGGCACGCACCTTCGAGGGGGCGCTGGAGGGCGTGCGGGCGGCCGCCGCGTCCGCGCTGCGGGTCTTCCGGGACGGCAGCCTGCGCCCCGAGACGGTGGAGATCGAGTTCGGCGTACGGCTGTCCGCGGAGGCCGGCGCGGTCATCGCGAAGGGATCGACGGAGGGCCACCTGGTCGTGAAGCTCAGCTGGTCCCCGGGGCCGACGACCGCGGACCCGGCCGCGCAGGCCGCACCGGGGCGGACCGTGGCGCCAGACGCCCTGCCGGGACAGGGCGTGCCGGGAGAGGCCGTACCCGCGGCGGAGCCCGCCGCCCGGTGATGCGCAGTGCTGCCTGGCACGCCCGCATCGCCTGCGGCAACGAGGTCGGGGCCGGATTCCTGGTCGCCGGTCACCGGGTGCTCACCTGCGCCCACGTCGTCAGAGGGAGCGGCCGGGCGGCGGTGACCGTCTCCTTCCCGCACGCCCGGGAACTGGGCGAGCTGTCCGCCTCGGTCGTCGCCCACGGCGGCTGGGCGGGCGACCCCGCCGACCCCGGTGACGTGG
The DNA here is from genome assembly GCF_043079785.1 of Streptomyces sp. NPDC015139. NCBI lineage: Bacteria > Bacillati > Actinomycetota > Actinomycetes > Kitasatosporales > Streptomycetaceae > Streptomyces > Streptomyces sp. NPDC015139. Next base: position 178,188 of record NZ_JBIBUW010000003.1, read on the forward strand.
CCGTGCTCGAACTGGACCGCCGGGTCCCGCTCGACCCGGCCGGCTTCGCGGCGCCCGACGTCGCGTACACGGACCCCTACCCCCGGCTGGTCGCGTACGGCTTCCCGGAGGGGTACGACGAGGGCACCCTCGCCGAGTACCAGGCGGTCTCGGGCCAGTTGATCGCGGGCGAATGGCTCGAACTCGTGGCGTGGCACGGGCACGGGCAGCCGCTCGTGGCCGGGTTCAGCGGTGCGGCGGCGACGCTGCCGGACGGCCGGGTCGTCGGCATGGTCACCGCGGCCTCGGGCACGCCGGACGTGCGCAAGGGCCGGATGCTGCCGCTGGACGTCATGGCCCGGTACTGGCCCGAGCTGGGTGAGCTGGTGCCCACCCCCGGCCACCGGGACGACGCCCGCCGGCGGCTGTACGCCCTGTTGCGGCGGGCCGCGGGCGCCGGGCGCGTCGGTGATCCGAACCGGCTCTACGTCGACGCGGTGGGCCCTTTCGGGCCGCCCCTGCCCGCGGACGGTTTCCCCACCCTGTGGGCGGCCGCCGCGTACGTGCAGTGGGAGGTCCCCGACCCGGAGGCGGTGGACCGCTTCGCCGGCCGGCTCGGCGAACTGCTGGACGGCGCCCGGGCGTCCCGGCCGTCCGCGGCTCCCGTGTCCCCGCCGCCGGGCCCGACATCGGCGTCGGCGTCGGCGTCGGCGGCCTGGTCTCCGGTGGTCGTCGAGATCGACCACAGCGGTGCCGGACCCGACCAGGTCACCGTGGAGGTGTCCGCGTACCGCGACGGACGGCGCCGGCCGGTGGGCACGCGCCGGCTGCCGCGGACCGGTGTGCGGGCCTACGTCCAGGGGCGCATCGACGAGGCCGTCGCCCAGCTCGCCCCGGACGCCGACGAACTGGTGACGTTCGTCCTGCCCCGCGAGTGGCTGAACGAGGCGGTGGCGCACTGGGAGTGCGGCGCGGAGGACAGCACGCCGCTCGGTTGCGCCTATCCCCTGGTGGTGACCGACCGCGCCCGGCACCGCAGCGGCCGGCTGCGCCATCAACTGCGCAAGAAGTGGCGGAAGCTGGACCTCTCCGGTCGTGGGGTCGAGGTGCACCGCGTCGAGTGCGGCACCCGGGAGCGGCCGCCGAGCCTGCGCAAGCGGCTCTGGGACGGGGATGCCGGGCTCGCGGGCTACGCGGTGCCGCCCACGACGGCACGGCAGCACTTCGAGGTGGGGCTCACCGTGCCCGTGCCGGTCCTGCTGTGGCCGCGGACCGGCTGCCCGTGCGACTGGCACGAGGACCCGCCCCGCGCCCGTGCCGAGGAACCGCCGTGCCCCGGCAGCGCGTTCCTCGACCGGCTCACCGCCTCCCTCGCCGAGGTCCCGGCCGCCGAACTCCCCCGCCACGTCCTGTCCCTGCGGCTCGCCGCGGACGCCGCCGACGAACCGGAGCGGCACTGGGCGAGAGACCTCCAGCTGCTCTGGGACGACCCGCGCTGCTTCCCCGAGACCACCGCGAGCCTGCACTCGCCCGTCGCCTGACCGACCGCACCACCGACCGCGCCCCCCACGGAGAAGAAGAGCCCATGCCCCTGTGGCCCGTCTACACCGGTACGAACGAGCCGCACGACGGCATCACCGAGCTCCCCCCGCCGCCGCCGTGGCGGGCCTTCGACGGCGGGCCGGTGCTGCGCGCCCCGGACGCGGCCGCGGACGCCTCCGCCGTCTCCCCCGACCGGATGCACCGCGCCGAGACGTACCAGGCCACGGAGCAGACGGTGCAGCTCGTCAACGCGGCCCTGTACCTGCGCCGTCCGCTGCTGGTCACCGGCCCGCCGGGCACCGGCAAGTCCTCGCTCGTGTACGCGGTCGCCCGTGAGCTGGGACTCGGCCCGGTGCTGCGCTGGAACGTCACCAGCCGCAGCACCCTGCACGACGGGCTCTACCAGTACGACCCGCTGTCCCGGCTGTACGCGGCCCGCCGGCAGGCCGCCCGCTCCGACCGGGACGACCGGGGCCCCGCCGACGGGACGGCCGACGGCTCGGGCATCGAGCACCATCTGCGCCTGGGCCCGCTCGGTACCGCGCTGCTGCCGTACGCCCGTCCCCGCGCGCTGCTCATCGACGAGATCGACAAGAGCGATCTCGACCTGCCCAACGACCTGCTGAACGTGCTGGAGGAGGGCCAGTACGAGATTCCCGAGCTGGTCCGCTCCGCCCGGCTGGCGCCGGACGGCGTCGCCGAGGTGCTGGCCGACGGCACCGACGAGCGGGTCCCGGTGGCGCACGGCCGGGTCCGCTGCCGCGCCTTCCCCTTCGTCGTGCTGACCAGCAACGGCGAACGCGAGTTCCCGCCCGCCTTCCTGCGCCGCTGCGTCACGCTGCACCTGCGGCAGCCGGACGACCGGCACCTCGCCGAGATCGTCCGCGCCCACCTGGGCGAACCCGACGCGTACGCACGCACCCTGATCGACCGCTTCCTGTCCCGGGCCGGCGCCGGCGACCTCGCCACCGACCAGCTCCTCAACGCCATCTACCTGGCCCGCTCGGCCGACCTGGACACCGGCTCCCTCGACCGGCTGGCCGAACAGCTGATGCCCTACCTGGGGCAGGCCGCGCAGCCCGATGTCTTCTGACCCCACCGCCTCCCCGGACCCGCTGGCCCGCCTCGCCGACGTCCTGGCCGAGGCGGCGGGCGGCACGCGCCCGACCCCGCTGGAGCTGGCCGAACTGCTCTGGCTGGCCGGGCGGATGCGGCCCGACGGCGGGCAGAGCGCGGACGCGGCGGGTGCCGGGCGGCCGGCTCCGGGGCGGGACGCGCCGGCCCCGGCCCCGGCCCCGCCCGTCCCACCGGCGCCGGACGGGCCGGCCCCGGCGGCTGAACACCGGCCGGAGACCACCCGGCCCCCCGAACCGGTCTCGCGCGTCCCGCTGCACCTGCCCGCCCGCCGGCCCGCCCCGGCGGCGGGCGGTACGCCGCACACCCAACTGCTGGCCCCGGCGCCCCCGATGCTGCGCCACCCCCTCGCGCTGCAACGCGCGCTGCGCCCGCTGGCCCGCCGGGTCGACGCGCCCGTGGGCCGCGAACTGGACGAACGGGCGACCGCCGAGCGCATCGCCCGGCTGGGCGCCGGCCCCGAGTGGTGGCTGCCCGTACTGCGCCCCGCCCAGGAGCGCTGGCTGCGCCTGAACCTGGTGTACGACGCCGGCCCCACCATGCCGGTCTGGCGCCCCCTGGTCCGCGAACTGCACACGGCCCTGGCCCAGTCGGGCGCCTTCCGCACGGTCGCCCTGTACCGGGCCGCCCCCGACGGCACGGTGCGCGGCCCGGGCGCCCACGCACCCGGCGACGGCCGTACGGTCACCCTCCTGGTCAGCGACTGCATGGGCCCGCAGTGGCGGGAGGGGCCCGCCGGCACCCTCTGGTACGCCACCCTGCACCGCTGGGCACGCCGGATGCCCCTGGCCGTCGTCCAGCCGCTGCCGGAACACCTGTGGCGGGACACGGCCCTGCCCGCCGTCCCCGGCCGGCTGTCGGCGCCCGGCCCCGCGGCCCCCACGGCGGCCCTCGCGTTCACCCCGTACGAGCCGCCCGAACCGCACGAGCCGCACGAGCCGCCGGTGCTCGACGGTGCCGTACCCCTGCCCGTGCTGGAGCCGGAGCCGAGGTGGCTGGCGCACTGGGCCGCGCTGCTCACGACGCCCGGCGGCGGGGCCGTCCCCGGTGCCGTCGCCGCGCTGCGCGGGCCCCTGGCGGCGGACGCCGAGGACCGCACGGACGTCGGCCTGCTGTCCGCCGAGGAACTGGTCCTGCGGTTCCGCGCGACCGCCTCCCCCGAGGCGTCCCGGCTGGCCGGCCATCTCGCGGTGGGGCGCCCCGACCTGCCGGTGATGCGCCTGGTCCAGGCCGCCGTGGAACCGGATCCGCGCCCCCAGCACCTGGCCGAGGTCGTCCTCAGCGGCATGCTCACCGCCGTCCCGGGCGGCCCGCCCGGCTCCTACGCCTTCCGCGACGGCGTGCGCGAGCTGCTCCTGCTCGGCCTGCCGCGCACCGCCCACCACAGCACCGCGCAACTCCTCGCGCGCATGGGCGGGTTCATCGACCGGCGGGCGGGCCGGGCGCCGGGCGAGTTCCGGGCGTCGGTCCCCGCCGCGCGGGGGGAGGGAGCGAGCGTGGAGGGCGACCCGTTCGCCACGGTCCGCGAGGACAGCGTGCGACGGCTCACGGCGGACCGCGACGGGCAGCCGGATCCGCAGCGCGGCGCCCTCGGGTTCACCCTCCTCGGCGCGTTCGGGGTGACGCGCGGCGGACACCCGCTGGCCGTCGAGGACCCGCACACCCGGGCCCTGCTGTGCATGCTGCTGCTCCGGCGGGGGCGGCCGGCCGCGTGGGCCGAGCTGGCCGCCGGCTGCTGGGACCCCCCTGTCCCGTCCGGGGTCCGCATGCCGGAGACGCACCTCGCCCGCCTGCGCCACGTCCTCGGCCCGGACGTCCTGACCACCGAGGGCGGCTACGCCCTGCACCCGGACCGGGTCCGCGAACTCGACGGCCGCGACGGCGTCGACGTCTACCGCTTCCGCCGGCTGGCCGGCGAGGCCGAGCGGGCCGGCGCCTCCGGGGACCCGGCACGTTCCCGCGAACTGGCGGCCGAGGCGCTGGAGTCGTGGCGAGGCGATCCGCTGGCCGGGGTCCCGGGTCCGGCCGCCGAGGACGCCCGCGAGGGCCTGCGCGCCCTGCACCGGGTGCTCGGCGCCACCGCGGCCCGGGACGGCGCCCCCGTCGAGCGGCCCGGGATCCTCTTCACGGCCGACGCGCTCACCGGCCGCCCGGAAGCCCGCATCACCCTGGAGGCCGCGGTGCACGAGGTCCTCTCGCGCGGCTCCCTCGGCACCCGCCGGTACGAGGTGGAGGTCCGCCCGGACGGCTACCTGGTGCGGACCGAACCCGGCGCCTACCTGCTTCCCGTCCTCGTCGCCGTCCTGCGGGAACTCCCCCAGGCGCTCACCCGGCTGACCGATCCGCCGCGGCTGCGGGTGACGTTCGCACAGCCGTCCGCCCGGCCGCCGGAGACGGCCGCGGACGTCACGGTCGTCGTCCCGCCCGCGCTGTACGACGACTTCGCCGCCAGCTCCGCCGCCCAGCGTTCCCCGCGCTTCCGTCCCCTCTTCGGCGACGGCGCCCCGGACAGCGCCCCGGAGGCCTGGTACTGCCTGCTCGGGCCGACGGCCCCCGAACCCGGCGAACGCGACCTGGTGCAGGGCCCGTTCATCACCCAGGACCTGCACGAGCTGGGCATCCCCACCCCGGGCCGCACCGCCGTCGTCCACACCCGGCCCGACGGTCCGCTCACCCTGCTCGACCCGATCCAGCCGTACGGCACCCGGCCGCCGCGCCCGGAGACGTACTACGCGGTCGACCTCGCCCCGCACCAGGCCCGGCACACCGTCTCCCTGCCGAGCTCCGGCAAGGGCGCGTTCACCGCCGCGGTCGAGCTGTCCTGGCGGGTCGACGATCCGGTGGCCCTCGTCCGCGGGGAGACCGCCGACGTCTCCAGGCTGCTGCTGGCCCACCTGTGCGCCGCGGCGGCCCGCATCACCCGCCGCCATCCGCTGCGCCGCGCGGGCGGGGCGCAGCGCGCGGTGAACGCGGGGGTGGGCGACTGGCCGGTGCCGGGACTGGCGGTGTCGTACACCGTGCACCTGGTCCCGGAGGGGGCGCCCGTGCCGGTGGTGGAGCAGTCGGCTCCGTCGCGCCGGCGGCTCTCGGCCCTGCTCGCCGGCGCCGAGACGGTGCTGATCGGCTTCGACGGGCCGCTGGCCCGGCTGTTCTCGGCGCGGCGCGCCCGGGAGGCCGCGCTCGACCTGCTGTCCGTCGTGGCCGAGCACCGCGACCCGGCGGACGCGCTGGCGGGCCGGCCGCTCGCCGTGGCGAGCCCGGCCGGCCGGGAGGCGTTCGTCCATCCGCTGGACGTCCTGCGCGCGTTCGCCCACGACCGGCTCGGCCCCGTGCTGCGGGCGCGTCTGGACGAGCTCGAACTCCGTGCCGTGCCCGACGCACCCACCACGCACCGCTCCCTCGCGCTGGTCCGTGCCCTGCACGGCGCGCGCCGGCGGGTCAGCGTGGTCACGGACGTGGCGCCGCGGGCGGTGCGCAGCTGTCTGGAGCCCTACCGGCTGCCGTTCGCGGGCGTGCACGGCCGCAGCGAGGACCTCGGTCTGCTGACGCCCCACCCCGACTGCCTGCTGCGCGCCCTGGACGCCCTGCGCGTACCCGCCCGGGCCGGCGTCCTGATCGGTTCCTCGGTCGCCGAGCTCACCGCCGCGCAGCAGCTCGGCCTCCGCTTCATCGGGTACGCCCCCACCGCGGCCGCACGCCGGCGTCTGCGCGAGGAGGGCAGCGAGGTCACCGTCGCGTCCCTCGAGCCGCTTCTGGAGGCCGCCCGCGCCCTGTAGTCCGGGCGACACTCCGCACGGGCCGCGAAAACCGCCCGTTCAGCGGCACCCCGGCCGGTCGCCCCCAGAAGGCGCCCGCTGCCGGGCCCGCGCAGGATTCCAGTGAGCCCGCCGGCCCGGCGGGGATCGCAGGCCCGCGCACGGAAGGATCTGTCGTGACCGTCAGCCTGGAGCAGTTGCGCCGCTGTCACTTCGCCGTCGACCTGGGCGCGGCCCGCACCAGGGTCTTCGTGAAGGGCGCCGGTCTCGTCGTCGACCAGCCCTCGGTCGCGGCCGTGAACACCCGTACCGGTGGACTGATCGCGGTGGGCGAGTTCGCGGAGCAGATGACGGGCCGGACGCCGAGCTACATCAGGGTCGTACGGCCCGTCTCGGGCGGGACCGTGGTCGACATCGAGATGGCCCAGCGGATGCTGCGGCAGCTGCTCGGCGACAAGACCCGCCGGGCCCTGCGCCGCAACCTCCGGCTGCGCGCTGCGGCCTGCACCCCGCACGACGCCGATCCGCTGGCCACCCGCGCGACGATCGAGACGCTGGTCGGCCTGGGCGCGCGCCGGGTCGAGCTGGTGGACACGCTGATCGCCGCCGCCGTCGGCTGCGGGCTGCCCGTCGAACGCCCCGAGGCCACCATGATCATGGTGTGCGGGGCGGCGGCCACCCAGGTGGCAGTGCTCTCGCTCGGGTCCATCGTCACCGCCGTCCGGGTCCCGGTGGGCGGTGAGGCCGTCGACCACGCGATCGTGCAGCACCTGCGGCACGAGCACGCGCTGGTGCTGCCGAGCCAGTCGGTACGGCCGCTCCAGGTGGCCCTGCGGGGCAACGGGCTGACCCCGCACGGCCCGGCGTCGGCGGAGATCCACGGCCGGGACGTGGTGACCGGGCTCCCGCGCAGCGTGCGGGTGAACACCGCCGCCGTGCGGGAGGCGATCCAGACCCCACTGACGGCCGTCCTGGACGGCATCGGCAGGGTGCTCCGGGACTGCCCGCCCGATCTGGTCGCCGACCTCGCCGACCGCGGGATCATGATGGTCGGCGGCTCCGCGCTGCTGCCCGGTTTCGACCAGATGCTGCGGCAGGCCACCGGGATGCCGGTGCACATCGCCGAGCGGCCGGAGCTGTGCGCGGCCGAGGGCCTCGGCGCCATGCTGGAGGGCCGGATCGAGCCGCTGCTGCTGAACCCGCTGGCCGCCTGATCCGCCGGGCCCCTTTCCGTCCCCGGCCTCCCGCCTCCACCTCCCGCCGCCACGGAGCGTGTGATCCACGACGCGCCGGGTGTAGCCGGAGGTGCCCCGGGCAGGCGACCGGCGTGACATCCGGAGGACGGAACAGGGCGGACACATGACCTCACCGGCACAGGCGCCGCACGCCGGGCGGCCGGACACACTGGCCATGGGCGGCCGGACGGAAGGGGAGCGGGTCCTGCTGTCCGCGCGGGGCGAGCTGGTCCTCGGCTGCACCGACACCCTGGCCGGGACCCTGGCGGCGCTGCCGGCGGGGGTGGCCCGGATCGAGCTGGACGTCTCCGGGGTGTCGTTCATGGACACGGCCGGTCTGACGTTCCTGACCCTGCTGGGCGACTACGCCCGCCGGCACCGCGTACCGGTGTCCGCCACCGGCTGGCACGGACAGCCGCGCCGGGTCCTGGAGTTGGTGGGACTGGACACCACGGACCCGCTGCGGGCCGCGCCGCCCGCCGCTTCCGGCAGCCGCACCGCCTCCGCGGTGGCCCGGGAGCGCGCCGAGCAGCTGGAGCTGCTGCGCCTGGAGATCGAACAGCTGCGGCACGCGCTCGACTCGCGCCCGGTGATCGACCAGGCACGCGGCATCCTCATGGCCGCCCACGCCTGCACCCCGGACCAGGCGTGGGAGATCCTGCGGGAGGCGTCCCAGCGGACCAACACCAAGCTGCGGCAGGTGGCGGCGGCGGTCACGGAGAGCGCGACCCGCGACGGGCCCGCGCCGCCCGGGCCGTTGCGCGCGGCCCTGGGCGAGGCGGCGGCCCGCCATGCCCGATGACGGTTCGTCAACCGCCGTACCTGAGAGGTCAGTACGGCAGGATGCGTCCGGAGGGTGTCCTGCGGTCGATCTCCTGCCCGCGCGGTGCGGCCGGGCGCCGGCTGACACGTACTCGGATCCGACGGTCCATGACGCCCTCCTTCTGCCGGTGACGGCCCGGCGGTGGACGCCGGTAGGAGGTCCGTGCCCAGGACATGGCCCGTTCAAGCGTGAACCTGCCCAAGTAGTGGATCGAGTTGGACGGCCGGCGGGCGGGTGCCGTCCGACCCGGTGAGCCGCGCGGACCGGCGCACCGGGGCGGCGCCCGGACCCGCCGTGAGCCGGGTCTACGCGGGGGTCAGCCGGACCGGGAGTTCCTGGTGGCCGTTGCTGATGAGGGAGGCCACCGGCCGCAGTTCGCCGGCCGGGACCGCGAGGGACAGGTCCGGGAAGCGGTCGAAGAGCTGCCGGAGGGCCTCCGCGACCTCCAGGCGGGCCAGGGGGGCGCCGAGGCAGAAGTGCACACCGTGGCCGAACGCCAGGTGCTCCTTGAGGCCGCGCGTGACGTCGAAGGTGTCGGCGCCCTCTCCGTGCCAGTTCGGGTGACGGTTGGCGGCGGCGTAGGAGGCGAGGATGGCCTCGCCCCGGGCGATGGTCCGTCCGTCGGGCAGCTCGATGTCGGTGACGGCGTAGCGCAGCGGCAGGTGTTTGACGGCGGGCTCGTGCCGCAGGGTCTCCTCCACGACGTCGTCCCAGCCGGCCTTCCGGGCGCGGACGAGGTCGAGCTGGTCGGGGGCGGTCAGCATGGCGACGATCGCCTGGTCGATGACGTTGACGGTGGTCTCGTACCCGGCGCTGATCATCAGCAGCAGCGTGTCGCGGAGTTCCTCGCCGGTGAACCCGGTGCCGTCCGACTCCTCGTCGCGGGCGGCGACGAGCAGGGAGGTCATGTCGTCGCCGGGAGCGGCGGACTTCGTGGCGATCAGCTCGTCCAGGATGCCGTAGAGGCGGACGGCGTTGGCCTGGGACTGCTCCGGGGTGAGCGTGGTGTCGAAGACGCCGTCCACGACGTGCCGGAAGTCGGCCCGCCGGTCCTCGGGTACGCCCATCAGGTGGCCGATCACGGCGATGGGCAGCGGGTAGGCCAGGCGCTCGCGCAGGTCGACGACCTGTCCGGCGGGCACGGCGGCGAGGTCGTCGACGAGGTCGGTGACCATCGCCTCGACGGCCGGGCGCAGTTCGGCGATGCGCCGGGCGCTGAAGGCGGGGGCGACCATGCGCCGCAGCCGGCGGTGGTCGGCGCCGTAGGCGGTGAACATGTTCCGCACCGCGATCCACAGCGCGAGCGGCCAGTCGGTGACCGTCTGCTGGAAGCCGGGCCAGTGCGCCCGTCCGTCCTTGGACACCGAGGGGCTGGTCAGCAGTTGCTTGAGCAGGACGGGGTCGGTGACGGCCCAGGCGTGGACACCGAGGATGTCCACGCGTGCGGCCGGACCCTCGGCGCGCAGGGTCCGGTGCTCCTGGTGCCGGTCGGCGCCGGCCGGGTCGAGGACGAGGGGGGTGGGCTGGGACATGGCCGGTCTCCTTCAGGCGACGGCGGGGAAGCGGACGGGCAGGGCTTCCAGGGCGCGGTGGAACGGACCGGGCCGCCAGGCCAGTTCGGACTCCGGGCGGGCGAGGTCGATCTCGGGGAGCGCGTCCAGGAGGCAGGTGACGGCGGTCTCGGCGATGAGGTAGGCGTGGGTGCGGGCCGGGCAGGTGTGCGGGCCGATGCTCCACGACAGGTGGGCGCGGTTGCCGCTGAGACCGGCGGCGGTGACGCCGGCCGTGACGGCCGGATCGTTGTTGCAGGCCGCCATGGAGATGACGACGGGCTGGTGGGCGGGGAGCAGCACGCCCTCGACGTCGATCGGGTACGGCGGGTAGGTGATGCAGTAGTTGGCCAGCGGCGGGTCGGTGTACAGGACGGTGTCGAGGGCGTCCCGGACGGGCTGGCCGGCGTGCAGTCCGGCGGAGAACTGCTCGTCGGTGAGGATCCTGAGCACGGTGTTGCTGATCAGGTTGGTGAGCGGCTCGATGCCGGCGCCGTACAGGGTGACGAGCTGGTGGGACATCTCGACGTCGTCCAGCCGGGCGGAGTGGGCGATCAGCCGGGAGGTGACGTCGTCACCGGGCTGCCGCCGCCGCAGGGCCACGAGGTCGGCCACCGCCCGGCCGAGGATCTCGTTGCCGCGCGCGGCCGTCTCGGCCTCCGACTCGAAGATCTTGGCCATGCCGTCGGCGATGCGCAGCCCGATCTCGTCCGGGCAGCCCAGCAGCGCGCTCAGGACGCGGAAGGCGATCGGGTACGAGTACTGGGTGAGCAGGTCGGCGTGGCCGAGGGGGAGGAAGTCGCCGATGGCGGTGGAGGCCACCTTCTCGACCAGGGCACGCAGTTCGTGCTGGTCCACCGCGTGCAGGCTCGCGGTGTTCGCCGCCCGGTAGCGGGTGTGTTCGGCGCCGGCCGAGCGCAGGGCGTTGGGGCGCCACTCCATCATCGGCCGGACCGGGCAGCTGTCGGGTACGGCCTCCTGCCAGATCCGCGGGTCGGCGGGGAAGTGCAGCGGGTCGTTGAGGATGCGCCGGGCCTGCTCGAAGCCGATGACGAGGGTCGCGGGGACGCCGGGGGCGAGGTCCACCGGGACCAGCGGTCCGTGGCTGCGGCGCATGCGCTCGTAGGCGGCGTGCGGGTCGTCGGCGAACTCGGCTTCGTGGAGCGCGATCCGCGTCGGGGGGACGGCGGTGCCGGGGTCGGGGGTCGTCATGAACGGGGCTCCACGAGTGAGGCAGAGGTGTGCCGGGTGGTCAGGAACTCGATCAGGGTGATGAGCGCGTACACACAGGACCGGCGGTCCCGTGCGTCGCACTCGGTCAGCGGCGTGTCGGGGTCCAGCGCGAGCGCCTGCCGGATCTCGTCCAGGGGGTAGCGGGGCGCGTCCGGGAAGACGTTGATGACGACGGCGTACGGTGTGCGCTGTTCCTCCAGCAGGCCCAGCACCTCGTGGCAGCCGTCGAGGTCGCGGGTGTCGGCCAGGACCAGGGCGCCCAGCGCGCCTTCCGTCAGCCCTTCCCACAGGGGCCGGAAGCGGGCCTGGCCGGGGGTGCCGAACAGGTAGAGCACGAGGCGGTCGCCGAGCAGGTGGATGCGGCCGAAGTCCATGGCGACCGTCGTGGTCGTCTTGTGCGGTGTGCCGCGCAGGTCGTCGACGCCGACGCTCGCCTCGGTGATCGGCTCCTCCATGCGCAGCGGTGCCACTTCGGAGACGCTGCCGACGAAAGTGGTCTTGCCGACTCCGAACGCCCCGGCGACGACGATCTTCGCGGAGCGGGCGACGGCGGGGGCCAGGTAGTGGGGTGCGGGCTGGTCAGACCAGTTCGCGGAGTCCACGGAGCACCTCCTGGAGCAGGTCGAGCCCGGGGCGGCCCTCCTGCACGGGGACCGGGCTGGACAGGTGGCCGCTGTCCATGAGGGCGGAGACGATGATGCGGACGGTGGAGGGCGGCAGTTCGAGCGCGGCGGCGATGTCCGCCACGGCCAGGCCGCCCCGGCCGCCGGCGAACAGGCGCATGACCCGGCGGGCGTCCGGCGCCAGTGTCCCGGTGGGGGCGGACGCGGCGATGACCACCGTCTCCAGGCGCACGTCCCGGCTGGGACGGTTGCGTCCGCCGGTGCGGACGTAGGGCCTGATCAGGTCCGGGTCGTGCCGCGGACCCGTCACGTCGCCGTGCCGCCGTCCGCGGCGGGACGGCGGTCCCCGACCTCCAGCTCGTGGCCGAGCCGGGTGGCCAGGCGCACCATGTGGTGGCTGATCAGGCCGACGTCGGCCTCGGGGCCGGTCGTGACCACCGAGAGCATGCTGTTCTTCGCGGCCGCGGTCGTCAGTCCGATGCGGCCCCGCGACTCGATGAGCAGCTGGCACATGCCCTTGCCGCCGACGTGCTCGTCCCACGCCTTGCCGGCGGCGCGCAGCGACGCGGTCACGGCGGCGAGCTTCTCGGCGTCCTCCTGGCCGATCGTCTGCGTGCGGGCCTGCAGCAGGCCGTCGCCGCTCATCAGCACCGCGTACTCGACGCCTTCGACGCAGCCGAGTTCCTGGTCGAGCAGCCACCCCAGGCTGTTGCTGTGCGTGTCACGCATCGTCAGTTTCCTTCGGTGGTTCCGGTGTTTTCCTGGGACCGCCGTCCTTGGCGGGTGCCCGCCGCCCAGGCGGCGGCGACGCTCGGCCGGCCCGGCACGACGGGCGCCTCGGCCGGTGCCGGGGACGCGCCGCGCGCCTTGGCGGGCCGCCGGCGGACGGTCAGCCCGCTGGCGGTGGTCGCGGCGGGCGACGGGGACACGGCGGTGCGCGGGGCCGGGACGGCCGCCGGTTCGGGCGCCGTCGCGGCGGGGAAGGCCAGGAGGTTGTTCGGCAGGACCAGCACGGCCCGCGTGCCCTGGTAGATGTTCGGCGCGGTCAGCTCGACCCGGAAGCCGTAGTTCTCGGCGAGCAGCGAGGCGACCCGCAGGCCGGTCTGCGGGTGCGCGCCGAGCTGCGTGATGTCGTCGCGGTCCTTGCCGGACATGATGTCGCTGGCCCACAGCAGCCGCTCGTCGTCCATGCGCAGGCCGGCGTCGTCCACGGTCAGGAAGCAGGCGTGGTGGCCCTGCTCGACCGCGACGTGCACCCGGGCGGCCGGCGGCGAGTACCGCAGGGCGTTGTCCAGCAGCAGCGCCAGGGTGTGGACGACGGCCTCGACGGCCCGGCTGTGCACCGCGACGGTGTCCAGCTCGTGGTGCTCCACCCGCTGGTAGCCCTCGATCCGGCCCATCGCCGCGCGGATCACGTCGGTCAGGGAGGTCCGGGGCCAGCGGCGGGAGAGTTTGTCGCCGGCCAGTACGGCGTAGCCCTGCGCGGTGAGCAGCATCTGCTGGGCGATGTGGTCGATGTGCACCAGGGTCGCGTAGGCCTCGTCGTCCTGGTGGGAGCGCACGCCCTGGCTGATCTCCCGGCTCAGCCGGGAGGCCCGCGCCACCACGCCGGACGCGAAGCTGCGTACGGCCGCGCGGGTGGCTTCCCGCGACTCCCGGCGGGCCCTGGCGATCTCCTGGTCCGCCGCGGTCCGGATCATGCCGATGTGCTGTTCGGCCGTCGCCTGCGCGGTCTCCCGGACCTGTGTGACGGTGGCGGCCACCTGGCCGGTGACGTCGCGGAGCCGGTGGGCGAGGACGGTGTGCGCGGGGGGCGGGGGCAGGGTGAGGTCACCGGCGTGGTGCTCGCCCGGCGGGTTGGCCGCTCCCAGGACCGGTATGTGTGCGGCGAGTTGCTCCAGGGCGAGCTCCACGGCACGCAACTGGTGGCCCAGTTGTTCCGCCCTGCCCCGGAATTCCTCGGCCCTGCGCTGCTCGCGCCGGTATGCGCGGTGGAAGCGCCAGGCGGTCCCCGCGGCCGCCAGGACGGCCACGGCACCGACGGCCAGTATGAGATCGGTCATCGAGTCCTCTCCAAAGTCCGAGTCGCGAACGGGTCGGAGGCGGGACGGCATCGCGGCGGCCGGGACCACACCCGCATGACGCGGGCATGACAGGACAGAAGGGATGAACGCGGGCCGGGGACGCGAGAGGACCCGGGGGGCCCGGAGGGCCTGACGGGCTGCGGGGTGACCACGACGGCCTGGAGAAGGCCGGGTTGGGGCGGCCTGCCGGCTAAGGCAGGGGGTACGGCGGGCACAGTGTCCTCCGGGTACGCGTCCTGTCGTCCTGCGTCACGTCCGCGACGCCCCCGTGGCCGCTTCCGGTCCCGCCGAGCTTATCGGCAAACCACAGGAGTGTTCGATGCTTCCCGGCCCGGAACCTGTGAAAGATCGATGACGGCCCGTGACGACAGACCCCGACATACCACCCGAAATCCGGCTGCGACGCCCTGCCCGCGGGGTGCCGACGCGCGGCCCGGCCGGAGTCCGGACGACGGGGAACCGGTCAGCCCGGGCGGGAGGCGAGCCAGCGGGTGACTCGGCGCGGGTCGGCCGGCGTCCCGGACACGCGGAGTTCACGGTGGACGGCGCGCGGCAGCTCGGGACGGCCGAGGAGCGTGCCGTCGGGGTCGGCCGCAAGGACGAGGCCGGTCCAGGCCTCGGCGGATTCGGGGTCGTCGGCCAGCAGGCGGGCGTAGGCGTCCGTGGCGGCGGGGTCGCCCGCGACGAGGGCGCGGTCGGCGGCGGACGCCGCGGGCCGCCCGGCGCCGGGCGGCGCACCGAGGCGCCGCCGGATCAGCCCGGTGCGGGCGTGCGACCAGGGTGCGGCGAGATCCGGCACGACGGAGGAGCGGGCGATGCGGAAGTCGGCCGGGATGCCCGCGGCGAAGGCCCGGGCGAGGGCACGCGCGTCCTCCGGGGCGGGGCTCAGATGCCGTATCCGCCAGCCGGTGCGGTGGTCCCTCGCCGCGAACTCGGCGAGGGCCGCGACGTCGGGCCGGATCCGCTCGTCCCCCCACCAGGAGGACAGCCGCGCGGTCATGCCCCGCAGGAACCGGCGCCCGTGCCCGGTCAGTCCCGGATCGGCGGCCAGCACCCGGACGGCCTCCTCCGTCTGCCGTCTGCGCAGCGCGAACTCGAATGCGGCGAGGGGGCGTTCGGCGCGCGGTGCCTCGTCCAGGTAGCGGGACCAGAAGTCGGTGACGCCCAGGAAGGCGTACGCGCCCTGAAGCAGTCCGCCGAGGGGCCGGGGATCGTCCCGCCAGGGGGCGTAGTGCCGCTCGGCACCGCTGTCCTGTTCCAGCGTCAGCAGATGCAACAGCGCGCCCAGTTTGGTGTGCTGGAACTCGTGGACCAGGGTGACCGCCAGGGTCACCGGATCGGGAGGCAGCGAGGTCAGCACTGCGCCGAAGGCGTCGCCGGAGGAGGCGCTGAGGACCACCCCGCCGGGCGCCGGTTCCACGTCGGTGACGGTGCGCAGTCCCTCGGCGACCGCCGCGGCCGTGCCCGGGTCGACGCGCGTCAGCAGGCCCAGCGCGCCGCCGAACAGCTCCTGCCAGCGCGTGATCCGGTCCTTGCCGAGGCGGCGCGGCGGCAACGGCTCGCCGAGGTGCCGGTAGGGGTCGATGTCGTCGAGCAGGACGGTCACCGGCCGCCCGGCCGCGTCCGCGCGCAGGGTGCGCAGTCCCTGCCAGCCGGGCACGTCGCCGCCGGGGGTCCCGGGCGGCTCGGGCGGCCCCACGCTCTCGCCGTACGCGTCGACCCGTAACCGGCCCCCGGACACGACGACTTCCGCGGTCCCCCAGTGCGGGCGGCCCGATAAGCGGGCCAGCCCGAGGGTGGGGAACATCGCGGTGCCGTCCCGCACCGGCACGGTGGTGCGCAACGGCAGCCCCGCGCGCAGCGCGGCGACGGAGCACACCGCGAACAGATGGCCGAGGTCCGTCCACAACGGCCCGTCCCCCCAGGCCGTGTGGGTCAGCCGCCGGAGGCTGTGTCCCAGCCAGATGCCGATCTGCGGGTGCAGCAGCAGCTCACGGAACTCCTCCGGAGCCTCCTCCTGAGCCGCGGTCAGGGTGTCCCAGGCGCTGTCGACGGCAGGGAGGGGACCCAGCGCGCCGGGGGTGGAGGCCATGGTGTCGAGCAGGGCGCGCAGCAGCAGAAGGCGCCTGCTGTACTCGGTCCGCCGCAGGAAACGGATCGTCCCCGGACCTCCCCGGCCCGCGGCCAGGTCCTCGAAGTACGCCGAGGGGATGAGATGGTGCGCGGCACGGGGGCGTCCGGAACGTCCGTCGGTCTGCACAGGTCTCCTCCCCGGGAACCGTCAGGCGGTCCGTCCGGGCGGTCCCTCACCACCGGAGAAGTTGACCCGCGGCCGCTCGACCTGACAGAGCAGCCTGTTCAGTGAGCGCGCGTAGACGTCCGCGCTCTGCGACCTGAGGGCGGAGAGTGGGACGTCGCTGAGATCGGCCAGTTCGGATCCCATGAACTCCGCGGACGTATCCATGCGACATCCCCCTGTGAACGCCCTGCATCCCGATGACTTCATGATGACGCATGGCGGAAGTGTTCGGGAAGACCGTGATCAGCCGGTCAGGCGCCCTGTTCCGGAGCGAGCCAGCGCGCCGCCCAGTCCTTCAGCTCCCGCTGCTCCAGCGAGCCCGGTTCGATCAGGGCGACCGCCTCCACCAGGGCGGCCAGGCCACCCGGGTGGCGCCGGCAGGTGCGGACGATGCTGATGATGTCGGGGCGCGGGGCCCCCAGCCGGGGGATGGAGGAGGACAGGTCGGCGGGCAGCATGCCGAGGACGAGCTGGCGCTGGTCCCGGTCCGCCATGCCGGGCCACCCGGCGAGCAGGTTGACCAGTTCGCTCAGCGCCGCGTCCGGCACCGGTTCCTCCCGGCGCCGCGCGTCGGGGAAGACCAGTTGGCGTACGTCGCTGGTCCAGGACCGGTACCAGAGCGAGGTGGGCCGCTGCGTCCCGCCGGTGAACTGCCCGATCACGCCGTCCGCGACCTTGCCCATGTCCGGCGGCCAGCTCTCGCCGCCCGCCGCGGTCAGGGCGGCCAGGGCGGCACGGGAGAACACCCCGGTCCGCCGCGCGGGGTCGTTGACCGCCCGCTGCCCGGGGGCGGAGGCCAGCAGGACGAACTGCTCCCGGCCGGGCAACCGGTCGCCGCCCGGCGGGAGTTCGGCCGGCAGTGAGCGGGCGAGGCCGAGGTTCTCGACGAAGGTCTGGCAGGAGTCCACCAGCCAGATCTGCCGTCCGAAGCCGGGCAGCAGATCGGTGGTGAAGGCGTTCAGCCACGCGTCCAGGTCCAGGTTCCGCTTGTCGTCGGTGCCGGCGTCGGCGTAGAAGAGCCGGCGGTGCCCCTGGGGGTCGGTGACGCCGTGCCCGCCCCAGAACACCCACAGCAGATCGCCCTCAAGGCGGGGCAGCCGTCGGGTCAGCACCTCCTGCACCGTCTCCCGTACGGCGGTCCCCGCGGGGACGTCGACGTCCGGCCCACCGGCCCCGGGCAGCTCCTCCAGCAGCAGGTGGATGTGGGCGGCGGGGACCCCGCGTCCGCGCAGCCACGCGGTGAAGCGGCGGGCGTCGGCGGCGGGCCCGGGCAGGTCCCAGGACGGCCCGGCGGCATACCGCTCCACCCCGGCCACGACGGCGTACGTACGGTCCGGGCGCGCGGCGGCGGTCACGGCAGCTCCCCGGCGAGGAGCCGGTACAGCTCGGGGTTGCTCCAGTAGGCGCTGTGCGAGAGCGGGAAGGGCTGCCGGCTGTCCACGGCGAGGTCGTCGACCCGGCCGGGGAACACGCCCGCCCCGAGGTAGCTGAGCAGGTCCCGCCGGTCGTACACGTTCAGCCAGCGCGGTACGTGCGCGGGCAGCGGGCTGCCGTGCTCCAGGCTGGGCAGCGCGCCCAGCTCGTAGAGGAACGGCGCCTGCGAGCCGACGGTGACCAGCAGCGCGACCTCGGGCAGGGGGCGCAGCACGAGCAGGTCGAGCGAGGCGATGCCGCCGAGGCTGTGCGCGAGGAGCACGACGGGCGGCTCCGCCGTACGCACCGCCTCCGCGATCGCCTCGCGGATCGCGGCGCCCCGGGAGAGGTAGAGCAGCACGTCGCCCGCGGCCGGGTGGGCGGCGTCGGTGAGCGCCGAACGCCGTTTCACCGCCTGGGCGGAGGCGAGCCCGAGCGCCAGCCGTCCGGCCATCCGCTTGACCTTCCGGGTCACCGGTCCGCGGTGCGTCCCCGGGCCGGCCGTCCCGGGGAGCAGCTCGGTGATCCGGGCGACCGCCTCGTCCCGCGCGGTGCCGTCGAGGGCGGGCGCCGGTCCTTCCTCCCCGGCCCGCCGCCGTACCGCCTCCGCGAGGAACGCCCGCGCCAGCACGGCCGCCGGGTCCTGCGCGGCGGGATCGCGCAGGAAGCGCCGGCAGTCCGGCGCGGTGAGCACGGCGGCCACGGCGGCGGCGAAGTCGTCGCCGGTCCCGGCCTCCTCGAGCAGTCCGCGCAGCCGGGCGTCCGAGGTGAGCGTCAGGGCCGCCGCGGAGATGTCCTCGCCCGGCGGCCGGGCTCCCGGCGCCAGCTCGGCCGGGGCCGCGGACTCCGAGGCGAGCAGTCGGAGTTCGAGCAGCGGGTCCAGATAGAGCAGTCCCCAGAACTCGACGTCCGCGTCGAGGTCGCCGTCCCGCTCGTCGACGGCGCGCGCGCCGGGAATGTCACGCCCGGTCGCGTACCCCGGCACGGAGATACCGTTCGAATGGAGTACCGATCCTGCGCTTCCCCCCCAATAGCAGGAATTTATCCGGATTTCCGGGCGTAGCGACCGGAAACCTTGCTGTACGCGTTCCAGGGTTTCGCTGAAACCCGGCTCGCGCACCCCGGTGCCGTGTACGAATAACACCGTCGTCACTGCCGACCCCCCGCTCGTGACGGCATATACCAAGTGCAGGCAACAATAGGCCGTTTGCCCGAAACCGGCTACACTCCGTACAGACTCCGCCACTGCGGCGGCACTTGCCGGAAGGGGGATGCCGGTGAGCACGGACGCCATCGTCACCCATGTGGTAGCCGCTCTCGCGGTGGTGATCACGGCTTCGTACACCATGGGCGCGGTGGCCCGCAGGCTCGGTCAGCCGCCGGTCATCGGCCAGTTGTTCGCGGGCATCGCCCTCGGCCCCAGCCTGCTGGGCCTCGTCCCGGGCGGCGTTTACGAAACCCTCTTCCCGAAGCAGATCCAGCCCATTCTGACCTCCCTGTCACAAGTGGCGCTGGTCCTCTTTCTCTTCGCCGTCGGATATGAGCTGGACCTGCGTATGCTGCGCGGCCAGAATGCGGTGTCCGCGGTCTCGCTGGGTGGATTCGCCATTCCCATGCTGATGGGCGCCGGAGCCGTCCTGCTCTTTCCCGGAGGATTCGGCTCCGCCAACGGCGGCCATCCGGTCGACGCCACCTTCACCCTCTACATGGCGGTCGCGCTGTCCATCACTGCGGTGCCCGTCCTCGCCAGCATCATCAGGGACCAGGGGGTGGCCGGCACCAGGCCGGCCGTCATCGCCATGGCCGCCGCGGGTGTCATCGACGCGCTGAGCTGGCCGGTGCTCGCCGTGGTGCTGGTGGGCAGCACGGACGGATCGACGCCGGCCTGGACCGTCCGGGTGGCCCTGCTCGCCGGGTACCTCCTGGTGATGCTCTTCGCCGTACGGCCCCTGCTGGTGTGGTGGATGCGCAGGCCGGGCGCCCTGATGACCAACCAGGTGCCCGTCGCGGTCGCCGTCGCCCTCGGTTCGGCCTGGGCCACCAGTGCGCTCGGGCTGCACGTCATCTTCGGCGCACTGCTGGCCGGGCTCATCATGCCCCGCCAGCCCGACGGTGTGCCGGACAGCCGGCTGCTGCGCCCGCTCCAGGAGACCGGCGGACTGCTGCTGCCGGTGTTCTTCGCGATCTCCGGGATGGCCGTCCGGCTCAGCGGGCTGCGAAGCTCCGACCTGCTGCTCCTGGGGTTGATATGTGTCACGGCGGTCGTGGGCAAGGTGGCCGCGGGCGCCCTCTCGGCCCGCGCGGCCCGGATGCCGTGGCGCGACTCGGTGGTGATCGGCGTCCTGCTCAACACCCGCGGGCTGACCGAACTCATCGTGCTCAACGTCGGGCTGGAGGCCGGAGTGATCGGCTCGCGCCTGTACGCCCTGCTGGTCGTGATGGCGCTGCTCACCACCTCGGCCACCGGTCCGCTGCTGACACTGCTGTACCGCCCGGACGGCCCGCCGCTGCCCGGGCACGCAGGTGACGCCCGCTACGACGAGAAGGTGCCGGACAGCCGGCCCGGACCGGAGCCGGGGCAGTCCCCCGCCGCGGACGCCGAGCCGGCCCCGCGGACGTAGCGCCGCGGACACGGCACCACCGACACGCGGAGCCGGTCGGGCCCGGAGCGGGCCCGACCGGCTCTCTCGTTCCAGGGGGGTGGCTAGAACGGCACGGGCGCGATGTCCACCTCGGCGCGCCGGCTGCTGGCGGCGGCCGTGGTCGCGGGGTGGCTCTCGCCGAGCGTACGGCGATAGCGCGTCAGGGTCTCGGTGTGCAGTGCCGTGGCCTCGTCGTCGCGGCGCAGTGCCCGCAGGTCGAGGACCACGTTGTTGGCGCAGGCCAGCGTGGTCGGGTGGTCCTCGCCCTGGTTGCGGGTCAGGATCTGAAGCGACTTGCTGTCCAGTTCCAGGGCTTCCGCGTGCCGCCCATGGGCACTGTGCTGGGTGGCCGTGCCGAGGGCGGCGGCCAGGGTGAGGATGTGCTCCTCGCCCAGGGACTCGCGCATGCCGGGCAGCGCCGCGTCGAGGTGCTCGTCGGCGGCGCCGAGCTCCCCGAGCTGCCGCAGGGTGATGGCCACGTTCGTGCGGGCGGACAGCGTGTACGGGTGGGCGTCGCCGAGCTTCGCCGCGTAGCGCACGACGGTGGCCTCGCCGAGCTCCTTGGACCGCGGCAACTGGCCGTCCTGCCTCAGGTCGTTGACCAGGTTCGCCGCGCAGGCGACGGCGTCCGGGTGGTCGGCGCCGTAGCGGCTCTCGAACTTCGTCAGGGCCTGTTCGCCGAGTCGCAGGGCCCCCTCGTGGTCGCCCGCGCGACGGCGGCACACCGCGAGGACCCGGGCGCAGCTGACGCTCGCGGGGTTGTCCTCGCCGTAGTTGTCGATGTAGCGGGTGTACACGTCCTCCTGGTGGACGACGGCTCCCAGGTAGTCGCCGGTCTCGCGCAGGTCGATGGAGAGACCGCTGAGGGTGCTCAGGGTGTCGAGGTGGTTCTCGCCGAGCGTGACGGCGCGCAGCCGGGCCGTCTCCGTGTCGCGTTCGCGCGCCTCCTGGTACAGGCCCATCAGCCGCAGGCCGACACCGAGACTGTGGGCCGCGCGGAGCGTGGCCGGGTCGTCCTCGCCGAAGGCCCGCAGCGAGCGGTCGTAGACCGACCGGTTGATCTCCAGCGCCCTGGGCATCTCGGCCCTGAGCCGCAGACCGCTGCAGAGCTGGATGAGGGCGTCCAGGGTGCCTTCGTCGTCCTCGCCCGCGATCCGGATGTAGGTGTCGGCGGTGCGCTGCATCATCTCGGCGGCCTCCCGGTACTCGCCGAGCATGCGCAGCAGGAAGGCCAGCCACTTCGCCATCTGCAGCGTCTGGAGGTCCTCGGCACCGAACTTCTCGGTCCAGATCTCCAGCGCCTCGCGGGCCATCGCCGCGGCGCCGTCGTGGTCGCCCCACACGTAGAGGAACTCCACGATGCCCCGGACCAGGCCGCGCACCCAGGGGGATTCGCACTCCACGGCGCGGGACACCACCACGTGCGGCAGCAGTGCCTGGTAGCGCGGCCACAGCTCGCGCGAGCCCGGGCTGTTGGGGTTGGCGTCGGCGAGGAGCAGGTGCGCGCCGTGCCGCATGTCCGCCTGCTGCTGCGGGGACATGCGGTTGACCAGCACCGCCTGGACCAGTCGGTGCAGCTGGATGGTGTCGTGCCGGTGCTCGATCCGGGCCAGTGCGTAGACGTTGATCTCCCGGATGGCCCGGCCCAGTTTGATGGGGTCGCGCAGGGCCTCGTCCAGCTCGGGGGCGATGGTGGTGCTCCGCGAGTTGTTGAACAGGCTGCGGGAGATCGGCTCGGGCGCGAAGAACGAGGAGACCTGGAGGAGCTGGAGGGCCGCCGGGTTGCGCTGCTCCAGCTGCCGCAGCGAGACGTCCCAGGCCGCGGCGACCGACATGGGGTAGTCGGGCGACGGGACGAGTTCGAGCATCAGCTCGGCGATCTTCTCGTTGATCAGCCGCAGGTACTCGGGCACGGACATACCGGTGACCGCCTGCCAGGCGGCCGCCTGCTCGATGGCGAGCGGCAGGTCGCCCAGGGCCTCGGCGAGCCGGTCGGCGTCGCCGTCGCTCAGGTTGCGGGCGCGGCGGCGCAGCAGCGCCTTGCTCTCCTCACGGGTGAAGACGTCGACGGACAGCGTCCTCGCGACCCGGTCCCACTCCTGGTTGCGGGAGGTGATGAGGATCTTGCCGGTGCCGCCGGTCGGGAAGTAGGGGCGTACGGCCTCCACGTTCTCGGCGTTGTCGAACACCAGCAGCCACCGGTCGTACGGGTGGCCCCGGCGCAGTGCCTCGCGCACCGCGGGGACGGCCCGGTTGGCCTCGCTGCTCACGTTCAGGCCCAGCCGGTGGGCGAGTTCGGTGAGGGCGGTGAGGATCATCGTCGGCTGTTCCGACGGGATCCACCACACCACGTCGTAGTCGGAGGCGTACCGGTACACGTATTCGATGGCGATCTGCGACTTTCCGACACCGCCCATGCCGTGCAGGGCGTGCGGCAGCACGGCCGAGGTGTCGCCGGTCACCAACTGCTCACGGACCTGCTCCAGCAGGTCCTCGCGGCCGACGAAGTTGGGGTTGTTCGGCGGGACGTTGCCCCACACGGCGGGCACGGAGGTGCGTGCCGTGGTGTGCGGGGACGGCGTTGACTGCGGTGCGGCCGGTACCGGTGTGCCGCGTGCCGGGGTGACGGCGTCCGACTGCCCGTCGGGGCTCGGTGCCGGAATGCCCTTGGCCGGGTTGCTGTTGACGGCGCCCCCGTCCTCACGCTGGTGCTGACTGGCAGTGGTGTCGGTCATGATCAGGCCGTCCGTGTCGGAATTTATGTCTACATTGTGGACATCGTGGACCATTCGCTCCGTGTTCTGCGTGATCGACGCTCCCGGCAGAGCCCCTTCCAGAGCTGCGCTGATGCGTCGGGCACGGAGCAGATAGGGCCCCGAGAGGGCACGGAGGACCGCCAGTTCCACGCGCACGAACGGCAGGCTCTCCGCCGTGACCGGAGGATCGGGCGCCTCTTCGGGAGCGAGCAGGGCGCCGTGCAGCCCGCGGGCCGCCTCGAAGCGGTCTCCGTAGAAGTCGGACACCGAACTGACCACCCGCGCCGTGTCCGCGCGCATCGCGGCGGACAGCAGTTCCTCGCGTGCGCCGTCGACGAAGTCCAGCGGGATACGGGCGGGGTCGCCGGCCGGTTCGCCGGGCGGGGTCTGCTCCAGCAGGCCGCTCAGGAACAGCTCGGCCAGATGCACCGGTTGGGCCTCCGGCACCAGCTTGCGCTGTACGTCCCGCACCAGGCGGGGTTCGAGGACCGCGGCGGCCAGATGGGTGGCCAGCCGGAAGGCGGTGGGGGTGGCGTGGCTGCGGAAACGCCGGATGCGCTCCCGTACCGACGGCACCGGGACGTCGTGGGGCGGCTCGCGGTCGTCGTCCGGGACGGGCCGCTCGGGCACGCCCAGCAGCAGCACGGGGGCGTCGACCCGGCCGGACTCGTCGCCGG
The DNA here is from genome assembly GCF_043079785.1 of Streptomyces sp. NPDC015139. Classification (NCBI taxonomy): domain Bacteria; kingdom Bacillati; phylum Actinomycetota; class Actinomycetes; order Kitasatosporales; family Streptomycetaceae; genus Streptomyces; species Streptomyces sp. NPDC015139. Next base: position 201,933 of record NZ_JBIBUW010000003.1, read on the forward strand.
CCACCAGCCGGGCCCAGCGGCCCAGCCAGTCGGCGTCCAGTTCCAGCACCGGGACGGCCACCGTCCACTTGTCGGGCGGCGGGTCGAACGGGTCGCGCTGCTCCGGCGGGAAGTGCACGGACAGTTCGGTGTTGCGGGCTCCCGCGCGCGGGCTGTGCAGTCGGGCCTGCCGGGGCACCACGGCGGTGCGGTGCCAGTCCCGCTGGGACAGCAGGTGCACCACAGCGACCGGCCCGGCGGCCCCCCACAGCTCCAGCGCCGCACGGCCGGCGTCGCCCCGCCACAGCGGCCCCAGGCCGTCGGTCAGCACCAGGACGATCCGGCGGCCGGTCCGGTCCACCAGCTCGCCGGGGGCACCGGCGCGTTCGTCGTCCGGATGCGGGCCGCGCAGCACCGCCTCCTCGCCGCCGGGCCCCTCGCGCAGGCCCAGCCGGCGCACCCGCACGTCCCGGAAGGCGCCCAGCTGCTCCGCCACGGCGGTGAACTCGGTGATCGTCTGCTGCCAGATCACCATCGTCGGATGATCGTCCACCACCAGGACGAGATCGAACCGGCGCTCGTCCGCCGACCGGGTGTACGGCAGCCAGAGGCCGTCCTCGGCGGCGTGCTCGGCGGTGGCCTCCTCGTCCAGCTCCACCTCGGACGCCGAGGGCACCACCTGCTTCAGCGGTCGCAGCCGCCGGCCGATCTCCGGCGCGTCGCGCAGATCCGGTCCCGGCGCGACCGCCGCACGGGCCTCGCCGTACGCGGCCCGCCGCCCCGTACCGGCCCCGGATCCGGACGTGTCGGTCCCGGTGCGCAGGTACCGCAGCGGTGTCCGTGGCGCGTCGGCCGCCGGCGAGGGCCACGGCCGCCCGCCCGCCGGTCCCTCCCGGCCGCCGGGTGCCGCCCGGTCCGCCGCGGGGGCCGTCCGCGGCTCCGGCCGAGAGCCCTCCGCCCCCTGCGGTCCGCCGTCCGCCGGCTCACCGGGCGGATCCCCGGGCCCGGGCCCGGCGGCCCGCCGTCCGGACGGTTCGGGCAGCCCGGAGAGCCCCGGCGGCGTGGACGGCCGGGGCTGCGGCGGGCGGTCGGACGGGGGCAGCCGCGCCGCCAGCGTCTGGTACGCGTGCAGCCACAGCGCCTCCGCCAGTTCGACGGGCTCCGGGTACGGACGCGGGTCCTCACCCATCAGGGCGCCCCCGACAGCTCACGCCAGAGGGCCTCCAGCAGGTCGCCCCAGGCCGCGTCGTCGTCGCGGACACCGGCCGTGCGCAGGAAGACGGCGTTGAGCAACTGGTCGGCCGCCAGCCCGCCGTGTTCCCGGCTGCGCTCCACGAACGCGCGGATCAGCGCGTCGTGGCGGCCGTCCTGGTCCCGGAAGTGGGCCGCGATCATGGCGGCGAGCTGGTCCTCGCGCGGCGGCGAGACGTCGAGCCGGACGCAGCGGCGCAGGAAGGCCGGCGGGAACTGCCGCTCCCCGTTGCTGGTGATGACGACGAACGGGAAGGCCCGGCACCGGATCCGCCCGTCGGTCACCGTGACCGTGCTGTCCGGGTCGTCGGTGAACACCTGCGCGTGCCGCTCCCGCTGGCGGGCGCGGACCAGCTCGGGGATGTCGTAGGCGCCGTTCTCCAGCACATGGAGGAGGTCGCTGGGCAGGTCGATGTCGCTCTTGTCCAGCTCGTCGATGAGCAGGACGCGCGGCAGCTCGTACGGCAGCAGCGCGGTGCCCAGCGGTCCGAGCCGGACGAAGTCCCCGATCCGCGCTCCCCCGCCGTCCGGACCCGGCCCCGCCTCGCCGTCCGCGCCGGTGCCCGGCGCCGCGGACGTCCCGGCGGCCGCCGGACCGCGGCCGAGGGAGGCCTGGGCGCGGCCGATGGCGTCGTACTCGTACAGGCCCGAGCGCAGGGTGCTCCGGGAGGTGATGCCCCAGTGCAGCACCCGGCCGAGGCCCAGCTCGCGCGCGACCAGGTAGGCGAGCGTCGACTTGCCGATGCCGGGGCGGCCCGTGACGAGCAGCGGGCGGCGCAGCAGCAGGGCCGTGTTGATCATGTCGATGTCGTGCGGGTTCTGACGGGGGGTGGCGCGGCCCGCGCCACCGAGCCGGCGGTCGGTCTCGGCGCTCTCGGCCGGTACGGGCGGCAGTACCGGTCCGCCGTCGAAGTCCCGCCACGCGGGTGGCGGTGGCAGTACGTCGCCGAGGCGGATGTCGGCCAGCGGCTGCCCGGTGCCTCGGTAGATCCACCAGCTGCGGCTGCTGACGGACCCTCCGTTCCCGGTGCTCTCGACCGGGTGATGGACACCGTTCATGAATCCCCCTCGTCGTCGTGTCCGCCCCGCGTGCTCCCGGAATCCGCTCCCGGGGACGACCCGTCGACGATGCGGTTCGGGTCGTCGAACAGAACCGCGAAATGACGGCCGGCGTGCGCGTCCCGCTGCGCCGCGGCGGCGGTCGCCGCCTCGTTGCGCAACTGCTGAACCCGCTGCGGCAGTTCGATCGGCTTTCCCTTGATGATCTTCTTCACCCGTTTTCGGAACTCGCCCGGTGGTTCCGGCCGGCGGTCCCAGACCGCCAGCGGGACCCCGGCGCGCAGGGCGGCCTCCAGCGAGGCCTGGCTGCCGGCGGGCCCCGGCAGCGGCGGTGCGTTGAGCGCGACCGAGACCAGCCGCTCGTCGGCGGTCAGCCTGCTCGTCCACTGCACGGGGTCGTGGCCGCGCCGCCCGGTGGTGTCCCAGTGGCAGACGATGCCGGCGTCCTCGGTCATCTGCTGCCAGCGGTTGTGCCAGCGCCGGTGGAACTCGCGGGCGCGCATGCGCTCCAGGCTCCGCAGGACCACCGGATAGCTGAGGCACAGCGCGGTCGACGAGGAGGACTGCGAGGCCATCGGCAGCCACTCCAGGGGATGGTTCAGCAGATGGAAGGGCAGGACGAACTCCAGCACCGGTCTGCCGGGCCGCCCGGCCCAGTCCCTCTCGGCCCGGACGACCAGCCGCTCCACGGTGGCCTCCACGTCCTTCAGGGCCACGATCTGGTCCTCTCCACGCTCCGGCCGCCAGGGTCCCGGACGTATCTGCCGCCAGTGGGACAGCAGATAGTGGTCCGGGGTCATCCCGTGTCTGCTGAGCTGGATAACGAGGCAGGCGGGCGCCGGTTGTGCCGTGGGGGCCTGCGCGATCTCCGCGCGCAGCGCCTTGAGCTGCGCCCCCGTGCCGAGCCTGCGCGCCTGGGCGTCGTTCCACGCCCGCAGCCCGTCGGCGACCTGGCGGTGGGCGTCTCCCTCCAGCGCGGCGACGACGTGCTCGACGAGGGCCATGACGGGGAGCAGTCCGTCGGCGCGGGCGTTGACCTGGGAGAGGAAGTCGAAGGCGTCGCGGAGGGTGGAGACCCGCCGGTCCGGGAGCGTCAGCTCACCGGCCGCCGCGTACAGCACACCGCGCACGTCGAGATGGCGGACGCGGGACAGCAGGGAGTGGACTTCGCGCGACTCCGCCTCGGAGAGCACCGCCAGCACCGGGGAGGTGACGGCCAGCTCGCTGATCCGGAGCACGGGCACGGTGTTGGGGGCGTAGTCGTTGAGGGTCGCGGCCAGCTCGGGAAGCCCGCCGGGCTCCCTCAGGCAGGCGCGGACGATCTCCAGCATCTCGGGCCGGGTCCGGCCGTGGCGCCGGATGTTGCCTAACTCGGGTAACCGGCTCGCCAGCATATTGATCAAGAGATCGCGCCCCTCCGGTGCATCGAGTCCCGTCACCGCGCACATCTGATCAACCAGCTCACGCTCGAGTCCTGGCGCACGACCGCCATTTCCGTCGCCGAACAAGCGTCCCCCCGTCTCGCCCGGTCCCCTCAACTCCTCGTCGCAGTCGGGCAGTCCGGGCTCCGCCGCTCTGCGTCCAGGGTATGGCCCGGGCCTGACACGTCGCCACCCTGCGCAGCCGGATCTCATGGGAGCCGTCGTGGCCGCGGGGCGGCGGTCCGGGCGGCCGGCCGCGCCCGCCCCACCCGCCCCACCAGGACCGCCGGACCCCCGCCGCGCACGGGTCCGCACGGGTGACACGACCCGGGAAGGTCCGCCGACGACGAAAGCGCGGGCCGGGAATACTCCCGGCCCGCGCTTGATCGTGTTCCTCACCACGCAGGTCGCATCGTTTCTGCACCTGCGGTGTCCTGTGGGGCGGGTGGGACTCGAACCCACGGCCGACGGATTATGAGTCCGCTGCTCTAACCGGCTGAGCTACCGCCCCATAGCGGCGTGTCGCGTACATGTGTGCGCGCCGTCTGCCGCAGCATAGCCGCTCATACGATCTCCTGCTTCGGATGGTCGGCTTCCGCGCTGCTCATGAACCTGAGGACATCTCCGCAGGCGCGGCGGTTCCCCGTGGACATGAAAAAGGACCCCGGAGGGTCCTCGTTCAGCGTGCTCCCCCGACTGGACTCGAACCAGTAACCTGCCGGTTAACAGCCGGCTGCTCTGCCAATTGAGCTACGGAGGACCGAAGCTCCCCCGACTGGACTCGAACCAGTAACCTGCCGGTTAACAGCCGGCTGCTCTGCCAATTGAGCTACGGAGGATCGCCTCGATTGCATCGAACGTACCTACCTGGGTATTCGCCAGGGGGCGGGCGCTCGCTGCGACACATACATTAGCGCAAGCAGGGGGGTGCTCCGCCAATCGGTATCCCCCGGCGCCGACGCCGCACCAGAGACCTAGGCACAAGGGAAGGGTGGCAGCCATGCGCTACCGGCTCACGTTCGTCGCCGGAATGGCACTCGGTTACGTACTCGGCACGAGGGCCGGACGCGAGCGCTACGAGCAGCTGAAGAAGTCCGCTCAGCAGATCATGCAGAACCCGGCCGTCCGCAACACCGCGGAGAGCGCCGCCCAGCAGGGCCGCGTCTACGCCGGGAAGGCCTTCCACACGGTCAGCGACAAGGTCGGCGACCGTGTCCCGGCCTCGGTCGCCCAGCGCGTCCGCTCCCTGCGCGAGCGCAACGTCAACGGCACGGCCGACGACGACTGGGGCACGAGCAACACCTGACGTCCCAGCTCGGCGCCGGTGCTCCGGGACCGCCCGCGGCGCCCTGGCGGAAGCAGCCCCGGCGGTACGGCAAAATCTTCGGTATGGGGATAGTCGCCGGCTTGGACAGCTCGCCCGATTTCACGCGCATCGTGGTCTGTGACACGGACACCGGTGCCGTACTCCGGCAGGGATACGCACCGCATCCGGTGGAGACGCCGGACGGTGCGGGCCGCCCCAGCGACGTCGACCCGCAGGCCTGGCTGCTCTCCCTGGGCGAGGCCGCGGGGGGCGGCCTGCTGGAGGGCGTGCAGGCCATCGGCGTCTCCGCCCAGCAGAACGCGCTGGTCCCGCTGGACGCCCAGGGCAACACGGTCCGCCCGGCGCTGGTCGGCGGCGACAAGCGGGCGCAGGTCGCGGCGGCCGATCTGGTCGACGCGCTCGGCGGGCGCGAGGCGTGGGCGCAGGCCGTGGGCTGCGCGCCCCAGGCCGCCCAGCCGGTCACCAAGCTGCGCTGGCTGGCCAAGAACGAGCCCGAGAACGCCCTGCGCACGGCCGTGCTGCTGCAGGCCCACGACTGGCTGGTGTGGCAGCTGCTCGGGCGGCCGGTGCGGCGGACCACCGACCGGGGCGGCGCCTCCGGCACCGGCTACTGGTCCGCGGCGAGCGGCGGCTACCGGCCCGACCTGGTCGAGCTGGCCCTCGGCCACCAGGCGATACTCCCCGAGGTGATCGGCCCTTCGGACGCGGCCGGCACGACCCCGGAGGGGCTGCTGATCTCCGCCGGGACCGGCGAGACCATGGCCGCCGCGTTCGGGCTCGGGATCGGGCTCGGGGACGCGGTGGTGTCCCTCGGGGCGTCCGGATCGGTGATGGCCGTGCACCCGGAGGCGCTCGTCGACCAGTCCGGGATGATCACCTCGCTGGCCGACGCCACCGGCATGCACCTGCCGGTCGTCACCACCCTGAACGCCGTACGGACCCTGCGCGGCGCCACCGAACTCCTCGGGCTGCCGGATCTGGAGAGCCTGTCCGACCTGGCCATGAAGTCCACGCCGGGCTCCCACGGACTGGTGCTGCTGCCCTACCTGGAGGGTGAGCGGACGCCGAACCTCCCGCACACCGCGGGGACGCTCGCGGGGCTGCGACGGGAGTCGATGAAGCCCGAGCACCTGGCGCGGGCCGCGTTCGAGGGCATGCTGTGCGGACTCGGCGACGCGCTGGACGTCCTGCGCGGGCGGGGCGTGGACGTGCGCCGGATCTTCCTGCTCGGCCAGGCCGCCGAGCTGCCCGCCGTGCAGGCCGCGGCGCCCTCGCTGTTCGGTGCCCAGGTCGTCGTGCCGCAGCCCGCGGACTACGCGGCGATCGGCGCGGCCCGGCAGGCGGCCTGGGCGCTCGGGGTGTCGCAGGGCACGCTCGACCCGCGCACCCCGCCGGCCTGGCAGGGCGCCGCGGCGCAGGTGCTGGAGCCGGGCGAGGAGCTGGCGGTGGGCCAGGCGGTACGGCAGCAGTTCACCGCGGTGCGGGAGCAGACCCATCCGGGCGCGTTCCGCCCGTAGCACCGCGAACCCGTATGGCTGCCGGTTCGCCGCTGTCGGCTTAATCGGTTGAGGTAACGCGGGTGGAGTGTCGGACGATAGGGGCCAGGGGCAACCACCCCGCCCCCACCGCCGACTCCGAGAGACGTAGCGTGCTCATACGACTTCTGCGGACCTATCTCAGGCCCTACAAGAAACCCATAGCGTTCCTGGTGCTGCTGCAGTTCCTGCAGACCTGCGCCACCCTCTACCTGCCCACCCTGAACGCGGACATCATCGACAACGGTGTCGTCAAGGGGGACACGGGCTACATCCTGTCCTTCGGTGCCCTGATGATCGGCATCTCGCTGGTCCAGGTCGTGTGCAACATCGGTGCCGTGTACTTCGGCGCCAGGACCGCCTCCGCCCTCGGCCGGGACGTGCGCGGTGCCGTCTTCGACCGGGTGCAGTCCTTCTCCTCCCGTGAGCTGGGCCACTTCGGGGCGCCCTCGCTCATCACCCGTACGACGAACGACGTGCAGCAGGTCCAGATGCTGGCCCTGCTGACGTTCACCCTGATGGTCTCCGCGCCCATCATGTGCGTCGGCGGCATCGTGCTCGCCCTCGGTCTCGACGTCCCGCTGTCCGCCGTGCTCGTCGCGGTCGTCCCGGTGCTCGGCATCTGTGTGACGCTGATCGTGCGCCGGCTGCGGCCGCTGTTCCGGACCATGCAGGTCCGGCTCGACACGGTGAACCGGGTGCTGCGCGAGCAGATCACCGGCAACCGGGTGATCCGCGCCTTCGTCCGCGACGAGTACGAGCAGGGCCGCTTCGGGAGGGCCAACGGCGAGCTCACCGAGATGCAGCTGGCCACCGGCCGGATGCTCGCGCTGATGTTCCCGATCGTGATGACGGTGGTGAACGTGTCGTCGATCGCCGTGGTGTGGTTCGGCGCGCACCGCATCGACAGCGGCGGCATGAAGATCGGCGACCTGACCGCGTTCCTCGCCTATCTGATGCAGATCGTCATGTCCGTGATGATGGCCACCTTCATGTTCATGATGGTGCCGCGCGCGGAGGTCTGCGCCGAGCGCATCCAGGAGGTCCTGGGGACCGACTCCAGCGTGGTGCCGCCGGCCGCGCCGGTCACCGAGCTGCGCCGCCACGGGCACCTGGAGATCCGCGGGGCGGGCTTCCGCTACCCGGGTGCCGAGGAGCCGGTGCTGACGGACATCGCGCTGGAGGCCCGGCCGGGTGAGACGACCGCCGTGATCGGCTCCACCGGCAGCGGCAAGTCGACCCTGCTCGGACTCGTCCCCCGGCTGTTCGACGCCACCGAGGGCCAGGTGCTGGTGGACGGCGTGGACGTCCAGGAGGTCGAGCCGAAGCTGCTCGCGAAGACCGTCGGGCTCGTGCCGCAGAAGCCGTACCTGTTCGCCGGCACGGTCGCCACCAACCTGCGCTACGGCAATCCGGACGCCACCGACGAGGAGCTGTGGCACGCGCTGGAGGTGGCGCAGGCCAAGGACTTCGTGCACAAGCTGGAGGGCGGCCTGAACGCGCCGATCGCCCAGGGCGGCACCAACGTGTCCGGCGGCCAGCGGCAGCGGCTCGCCATCGCCCGCACCCTCGTGCAGCGCCCGGAGATCTACCTCTTCGACGACTCCTTCTCCGCGCTCGACTACGCGACGGACGCGGCGCTGCGCTCGGCACTCTCCCGGGAGACCGCCGAGGCGACCGTCGTCATCGTCGCCCAGCGGGTGGCGACCATCCGGGACGCCGACCGGATCGTCGTGCTGGACGAGGGCCGGGTCGTCGGCACCGGCCGGCACCACGAGCTGATGGCATCCAACGAGACCTACCGGGAGATCGTGCTCTCCCAGCTGACGGAAGCGGAGGCCGCCTGATGGCCGGGCCCATGGGACGCATGATGGCCGGGGGCGGCCCCGACCAGCGCTCGATGGACTTCAAGGGCTCGGGCAAACGGCTCGTCGCCCAGTTCAAGCCCGAACGGGTCACCATCTACGCCCTGTTGTTCTGCGTGGTCGTCAGTGTCGGCCTGAGCGTGATCGGCCCGAAGATCCTCGGCCGCGCCACCGACCTGGTGTTCTCCGGCATCATCGGCCGGCAGATGCCGGCCGGGGCCAGCAAGGAGCAGGTCCTCGACTCGATGCGCGAGCGGGGCCAGGGCTCCGTCGCGGACATGCTCCAGGGCACCGACTTCACCCCCGGCGAGGGCATCGACTTCGACGCCGTGGGGCACGTCCTGCTGCTGGCCCTGGGCACGTTCCTGGTCGCCGGTCTGCTGATGGCCGTCGCGACCCGGCTGGTCAACCGGGCCGTGAACCGCACCATGTACCGGCTGCGCGAGTCCGTGCAGACGAAGCTGTCGCGGCTGCCGCTGTCGTACTTCGACAAGCGTCAGCGCGGCGAGGTGCTGTCCCGGGCGACCAACGACATCGACAACATCGGACAGACGCTCCAGCAGTCGATGGGCCAGCTGATCAACTCGCTGCTGACCATCATCGGCGTGCTCGTGATGATGTTCTACGTCTCCTGGATCCTGGCCCTGGTCGCGCTGGTGACCGTGCCGCTGTCGTTCGTGGTCGCCACCCGGGTCGGCAAGCGCTCGCAGCCGCACTTCGTCCAGCAGTGGCGCTCCACCGGCAAGCTGAACGCCCACATCGAGGAGATGTACACCGGGCACACCCTGGTGAAGGTGTTCGGCCGGCAGGAGGAGTCGGCGAAGCAGTTCGCCGAGCAGAACGACGCCCTGTACGAGGCCGGGTTCAAGGCGCAGTTCAACAGCGGTGTCATGCAGCCGCTGATGATGTTCGTGTCCAACCTGAACTACGTGCTCGTGGCAGTCGTCGGCGGTCTGCGGGTGGCGTCCGGCGCGCTGTCCATCGGTGACGTGCAGGCGTTCATCCAGTACTCGCGGCAGTTCTCCATGCCGCTGACGCAGGTCGCGTCGATGGCGAACCTGGTGCAGTCCGGCGTCGCGTCGTCCGAGCGGATCTTCGAACTCCTGGACGCGGAGGAGCAGGAGGCGGATCCGGTGCCGGGCGAGCGGCCCGCGGAACTGCGCGGACGGGTGGGCCTGGAACACGTGTCCTTCCGCTACGACCCGGAGAAGCCGCTGATCGAGGACCTCTCGCTCAAGGTGGAGCCGGGGCACACGGTCGCGATCGTCGGCCCGACCGGCGCGGGCAAGACCACGCTGGTCAACCTGCTGATGCGGTTCTACGACGTCTCCGGTGGCCGGATCACCCTCGACGGCGTGGACATCCGGAGCATGTCCCGCGACGAACTGCGCTCCGGCATCGGCATGGTGCTCCAGGACACCTGGCTGTTCGGCGGCACCATCGCGGAGAACATCGCGTACGGCGCCTCCCGCGAGGTCACCCGGGGCGAGATCGAGGAGGCCGCCCGGGCCGCGCACGCCGACCGGTTCGTGCGGACCCTGCCCGACGGCTACGACACCGTGATCGACGACGAGGGCACCGGGGTCAGCGCGGGTGAGAAGCAGCTCATCACCATCGCGCGGGCGTTCCTGTCCGACCCGGTGATCCTCGTCCTGGACGAGGCGACCAGCTCGGTCGACACCCGCACCGAGGTGCTGATCCAGAAGGCGATGGCCAAGCTGGCGGCCGGCCGCACGTCGTTCGTGATCGCGCACCGGCTGTCGACGATCCGGGACGCGGACACCATCCTCGTGATGGAGAACGGGTCCATCGTCGAACAGGGCGCGCACACGGACCTGCTGGCGGCCGACGGCGCGTACGCCCGGCTGTACAAGGCCCAGTTCGCCCAGGCCGTGGCCGAGGTGGACTAGCGCCGAGCGGCGCCGGGGTGCCGCCGCCGCTGCGGCGGCACCCCGGCGGCCGGACTCAGTCGAGGTAACCCCTCAGCTGGTCCGCGAAGGCGTGGTCCCGGAGCTTGTTCAGCGTCTTGGACTCGATCTGCCGTATCCGCTCCCGCGTCACCCCGAACAGCCGGCCGATCTCCTCCAGCGTGCGCGGCCGGCCGTCGATGAGTCCGTAGCGCAGCTGGACCACCTTGCGCTCGCGCTCACCGAGCGTGGACAGCACCGCTTCCAGGTGCTCGCGCAGCAGCAGGAACGCGGCCGACTCCACGGGGCTGGCGGCGTCGCCGTCCTCGATGAGGTCGCCGAGGGCGACGTCGTCCTCCTCGCCCACCGGGGCGTGCAGCGACACCGGCTCCTGGGCGAGCCGCAGCACCTCGCCGACCCGCTCCGGCGGCAGGTCCAGATGGGCGGCGACCTCTTCCGGCGTCGGCTCGTAGCCCCGCTCCTGGAGCATGCGCCGCTGGACGCGGACCACCCGGTTGATCAGCTCCACGACGTGGACCGGGACGCGGATGGTGCGGGCCTGGTCGGCGAGGGCCCGGGACATGGCCTGGCGGATCCACCAGGTCGCGTAGGTGGAGAACTTGTAGCCGCGCGCGTAGTCGAACTTCTCCACCGCCCGGATGAGGCCCAGGTTGCCCTCCTGGACGAGGTCGAGCATGGTCAGGCCGCGGCCGACGTACCGCTTGGCGACGGAGACCACGAGCCGCAGGTTGGCCTCGATGAGCCGGCGCTTGGCCATCCGGCCCAGGACCACGAGCCGGTCCAGGTCGTTCGCCAACTGACTGTCCAGGTCGGGGGTGTTGCTCAGCTTCTCCTCGGCGAACAGGCCGGCCTCCACCCGGCGGGCGAGGTCGACCTCCTCGGCGGCGGTGAGCAGCGGGATGCGGCCGATCTCGCGCAGGTACTGGCGGAACAGATCGGCCGAGGGGCCGCCGGACTCGGCCCGGGTGGCGACTCGCGGCCCGACGGGCTCGGTGATCTCCTCGGGCTCCGCGGCCTCCCCCGGCTGCCCGGAGTCCTCCGTGAGCTCCTCGGCGGGCGGCTCCCCCGGGTCGGCGGGCGCCGATTCCGCGTGCAGGCCGCCACGGCCCTGCGGGGGCACGGCCACGAGGACGTCCGTCTCCGCGTCCGGCTCGTCCGCGGAGGTGCCGGTGGTGCCGGTGGTGCCGGTGGCACCGGTGTTGCCATCGGACTGGCTGAGGGTCTGGGTCTGCACGGGGGCGACCTCCAGGATGATCGCTGCCGAAGGTGTGCGGCAGCGGCACTTCGGGGGCGGAGAGTCGACGGCCTGCGCTCCGCGGACTCGGGCACCGCCCCCAGTGTGGAGTACGACACATCCCCGCCACGAGGGGCGTGCGGTGACTTTTTGCGTCCGGACCGTGACCGGCTGGTGACCGGCACCGGAAAAGCGGGCGCCGTCCCCGGCCCTGATCTGGGAGGATCCCCGAGTGTCCGGACTTCTGTACGAAACCCATGTGACCGTCCGCTGCGACGACGCCGCCGAGGCCGAGCGGCTGCGCGGCTGGGCGGACGCGTCCGGACTCAAGCTGACGCACATCGTGCTGGCCCGCGGCCGGATGCGGCACCAGCCGATGCTCACCCTCGCCGGCTCGTCCTCGTACGCCGAGGAGTCGGCCCGGGCGGCCGGCACCGTGGCGGCCCTGCGGTCGGCCGGCTTCGCACCGGTGCGGGTGAAGACCGAGTCGGTGCCCTGGGCGCCGGAGGTGCCCGCCGGACCGTGCGGGGGCGGACAGTACTTCGAACACCACGCCAAGCTGCTGCTCGACGCCGGCACCGACCTCGGCGCGCTCGCCGCGCGGGTCGTGCCGCACGGCGCGCACCTGTCGTGGAACGCGCGGCGGGCGCGCGGCGGCGGACGGCACGAGCGGTTCGTGACGCAGCGCTGCCGGGGGGTGTCGGACGCGGAGGCCGAACGGGCCCTGCGGCGGCTGCTCGCGGAGCTGGAGGGGCTCGACGTCCTCGGCGTGGAGCGGGAGTTCGTGCTGTACGACAGCGACGAGTCGGTGGACGACGGATGGATCGAGGAGCGGGAGGTGTCCGTATGAGCGAGACCTGGCGAGCCCTGTGGCACGGCGGGGACCTTCCCCCCGAGCCGCCGGACGAGGCGGCCCGGCGGGCGAACGACCTGCCCCGCACCCTGACCTGGGTGCCGGGTGACGGCATCACCCGGCGGCCCGTGTTCGAACCGGCCCTCAAGCACTTCCGACACGCCTACCGGGCCACCGATCCCGTCTTCGCCGACCCGGCGCTCGGCGCGGCCTGGCACACGGCCCGGCGGACCGCGCTGGACGGGGTCCTGGCCGCGATCGCCGGTTCCGAGTGGGCCGGGGCGCTGGTGCTGCGCGGCAGTGCGCTGATGTCGGTGTGGTTCGGGCAGGCGGCGCGCGAGCCCGGTGACCTGGACTTCGTCGTCGTACCGGCCACGTGGCGGATCGAGGAGGAGCGGACGGCGCGGATGCTCGACGGGATCGCCCGGGCGGCCGGGGCTCGCGCCGGGGACGTGCGCTTCTCGGCACGGGACGCGGTCGTGGAGGACATCTGGACCTACGACCGGGTGCCCGGCCGCCGCATGGTCCTGCCCTGGTCGGCGCCCGGGCTGCCGGGCGGGCACGTCCAGCTCGACTTCGTCTTCAACGAGCCGCTGCCCGAGGAGCCCGAGCCGGTCCGGCTGCCGGGCGGCACGCTGCTCGGCGCGACGCCCGCGCTGTCGCTCGCCTGGAAGCTCATGTGGCTGGTCAACGACGCGCACGCCCAGGGCAAGGACCTCTACGACGCCGTCCTGCTCGCCGAGCGCCACCCGCTGCGGCACGAGCTGCTGTGCGAGGTGTTCCGGCTGTCGGGTGAGTGGCCGTACCCGTACCGGGAGGACGTGCTCCTCGAGGACGTCGTGGAGGCGGTCGGGTACGTCGAGTGGGAGCACTTCGTCACCGAGTACCCGCAGTTCACCGACCGGGAGCGGGAGTTCGCCGAGCGGCTGGTGCGGGCGGTCACGCCGGCCTTCCCGCCGCAGGCCGGCTAGAGCGCCTGCGCGCCCCGCTCGCGCAGCGTCTGGTCGTACTGCTGGAGGACCCACAGCTCGTTCTGCACGGCGGCCAGCTGGGCGGGGTCGCCGCCGGTGGTCAGGCGGGTCAGCTGGGACTGGATGTCCCGGATGCGGCGCTCGACGGCCCGGCGGCGGATCTGCACCAGGACGGTGCCGGCGTAGGTCTCGTCGACCGTGCGGCGCAGGATCGGCTCCACGGCCAGCTCGGTGACCATCGCGCGGACGGCGTCGTCGGGGGCGGCCTCACGGACGCGGACCAGGTACTCCTGCGGGTCGGCCACGCCGAACTCGGCGCCGCCCGCCTCCGCGACGGCCTGGCGGACGGCGGCGTAGGGCGGGGCGGTGAACTCGTCCACGCCGTAGGCGTCGAAGGCCGGGGAGACCAGCTCGGGCCGTTGCAGGGCGAGTTTGAGCAGCTCGCGCTCGGCGGCGAAGACGGGGTTGCGCAGGGTGAGGGCCGGCCCGGAGGCCGCGGGGCGGGGGGCGCCGGCCCACTGCTGGTCGGCCGGACGGCCCGTACCCTGCTGCGGAGCCGGGCCCTTGCCGCCGCGGTCGCGGGCCCAGCGGGCGAGCTGGGCCACGCGCCGGACCACGAACTGGGTGTCGAGGATGCCGAGCATGCCGGCGAGTTCGACGGCGACCTCGTGCTGGGCGCCGCTGTTCTTGATGCGGGCGACGATCGGCGCGGCCTCGTCCAGGGCGGCGGCCCGGCCGGCCGGGGTGTCGAGGTCGTAGCGGCGCACGATCTGGCGGAGCGCGAACTCGAACAGCGGCGTGCGGGGTTCCACCAGGTCGGTGACCGCCTCGTCGCCCTTGGCCAGACGCAGGTCGCAGGGGTCCATGCCGTCGGGCGCGATCGCGATGTACGTCTCGGCGGCGAACTTCTGGTCGTCCTCGAAGGCGCGCAGGGCGGCCTTCTGGCCGGCCGCGTCGCCGTCGAAGGTGAAGATCACGCGGGCCGAGCCGTTGTCCATCAGCAGCCGGCGAAGGATCTTGATGTGTTCGCCGCCGAAGGCCGTGCCGCAGGTCGCGATGGCCGTCGTGACACCGGCCAGGTGACAGGCCATGACGTCGGTGTAGCCCTCGACGACGACGGCCCGGCTGGCCTTGGCGATGTCCTTCTTCGCCAGGTCGATGCCGTACAGCACCTGGCTCTTGCGGTAGATCGCCGTCTCGGGCGTGTTCAGGTACTTCGGGCCGTTGTCCGTCTCGTACAGCTTGCGGGCGCCGAAGCCGACGACCTCGCCGCCGATGTCGCGGATGGGCCACATCAGGCGGCCCCGGAACCGGTCGATGGGGCCGCGGCGGCCCTCCTGGGACAGCCCGGAGAGGATCAGCTCCTTGTCGGTGAACCCCTTGCCGCGCAGGTAGCGGGTGAGGTGGTCCCAGCCCTGGGGGCTGTAGCCGACGTCGAAGTGGACGGCGGCGGCCTGGTCGAAGCCGCGCTCGGCCAGGAAGATCCGGCCGGTCTCGGCCTCGGGGCTGGTGGCGAGCTGCTCGGCGTACCACTGGGCGGCGGTCTTGTGCGCCTCGACCAGGCGGATGCGCTCGCCGCGCTGGTGGGCCGGGTTGTACCCGCCCTCCTCGTAGCGCAGGGTGATGCCGGCCTGGGCGGCCAGCCGCTCGACCGCCTCCGAGAAGGAGAGGTGGTCCACCTTCATCACGAAGGTGAGGGTGTCGCCGCCCTCCTGGCAGCCGAAGCAGTGGAAGAGTCCCTTGCTGGGGCTGACCTGGAAGGACGGCGACTTCTCGTCGTGGAACGGGCACAGGCCCTTGAGGTTGCCGCCGCCCGCGTTGCGCAGCTGGAGGTACTCGGAGACCACGGCGTCGATCGGGACCGCGTCCCGAACCGCCTTCACGTCCTCGTCGTTGATCCGTCCTGCCACGGATGAATTCTACGGGGGTGGTGTGACAGTCCCTGAGCGCGCGGAGGTCACGGGGCGAGGCTGTCGAGGGGTACGTGCGGGTCGGCCAGCGCGTCGAGGTCCACCGGCGCACCGGCTCGGATCAGTTTCTGGATGGGTTCTGTGACATCCCACACGTTCACGTTCATCCCGGCGAGCACCTGGCCCTGACGCACCCAGAACGCGATGAACTCCCGCTTCCCGGCGTCGCCGCGGATCACCACCTCGTCGTACGACCCCGGCGGCGCCCACCCGCTGTACTCCATGCCCAGGTCGTACTGGTCGGTGAAGAAGTAGGGCACCCGGTCGTAGGTGACGTCCTTGCCGAGCATCGCGCGGGCGGCGGCCGGTCCGCCGTTCAGCGCGTTCGCCCAGTGCTCGACGCGCAGCCGGGTGCCGAACAGGGCGAGCGGGAAGGACGCGACGTCACCGGCGGCGTAGATGTCGGGGTCGGAGGTGCGCAGCCGCTCGTCGACGACGATGCCGCCGCCGTGCGCCCGGTCGGCGATCTCCAGTCCCGCCGCCTCCGCGAGGCCGGTCCGGGGAGCCGCGCCGATCGCCGCGAGGACGTCGTGCGCCGGGTGCTCCTCGCCGTCGTCGGTGCGGGCCGCGAGGACCATGCCGTCCTGGCCGACGATCTCGGTGAGCTGGACGCCGAAGTGGAAGCGGACGCCGCGCTCGCGGTGCAGCTCCGCGAAGACGTTGCCCAGCTCGGGGCCGAGGGCGCCGTGCAGCGGGGTCGGGGCCGGTTCGATCACCGTGACCTCGGCGCCGTACTCGCGTGCCGCCGCCGCGACCTCCAGGCCGATCCAGCCGGCACCGGCGATCACGATGTGGCCGTTGTCCCGGCCGAGGGAGGCCAGCACGCCCTTGAGGCGTTCGGCGTGGGCGAGCCGGCGCAGGTGGTGGACGCCCGCGAGGTCGGTGCCGGGGATGTCGAGGCGGCGGGGTTCGGCGCCGGTGACGATGAGCAGTTTGTCGTAGCGGACCAGGGTGCCGTCGTCGCCGAAGCGGACGGTCTTCGCCGTACGGTCGATGCGGTCGACGGTCTGGCCGAGGT
Source organism: Streptomyces sp. NPDC015139 (assembly GCF_043079785.1). Taxonomy (NCBI): domain Bacteria; kingdom Bacillati; phylum Actinomycetota; class Actinomycetes; order Kitasatosporales; family Streptomycetaceae; genus Streptomyces; species Streptomyces sp. NPDC015139. The sequence continues at coordinate 218,344 of NZ_JBIBUW010000003.1, forward strand.
GCAGCTCGATGTCGTTCTGCGCGTACCAGGCGGGCTCGTGCACGAAGACGCTGTCGCGCTCCTCCTTGCCGAGCAGATAGCCCTTGGAGAGCGGGGGGCGCTCGTAGGGGTGGTCGCGCTCGTCGCAGATCAGTATCACCCGGCCGGTGAAGCCCTCCGCACGGAGCGTCTCCGCCGCCTTGGCGCCGGCCAGGCCGCCTCCGACGATGACGAATGTCTGATCCGCGTCGACCACTTGATGCCTCCTCGTAAGGGTGCCGCCACATGCGAGCGTCCCGCACCCGGCGTGCTGCGGGAAGAGGGAGTGACCCGATCAGGCCAGCCCGGGTCACATTCCGCTCAGATATGCCCTGTCAGTCTGGCGTGCAGGGAGCGGGCCGAGGCGTCCGTGAGGGAGGCGATCTGGTCGACGATCACCCGCTTGCGCGCCAGGTCGCCGGGTGCCGCGTCGAACAGGGCCCGGAACTGCGGGTCGAGACCCTCGGGCGCGCGGGCGGTGAGGGCCTCGGCCAGTTCCGCGACGATCACCCGCTGGTCGGCGCGCAGCAGTTCCTGCTCGGCGCGCTGCATGACGTAGCGGTCGGCGACCGCCTTGAGCACCGCGCACTCCATGCGGGCCTCGCGGGGTACGACGAGTTCGGCGCCGTACCGGGTGAGCCGGCCGGTGCCGTACGCGGCGCGCGTGGCGCCCTCGGCGGCCAGGCAGAACCGGCCGATGAGCTGGCTGGTGGCGTCCTTGAGGCGGGCCTGCGCGACCGCCGTGCCGTCGTAGCCGTGCGGCCACCAGTCCTGGTCCCGGAGGCGGTCGAGGGCCGCGGCGAGCTCGGCCGGGTCGGTGCCGGCGGGGACGTAGCGGCCGACGGCGACCTCGAACACGGCCTGCCGCTCGGGTTCGGCGTGCAGGCAGTCGGGGTCGATGTGACCGGCGTGCAGCCCGTCCTCGATGTCGTGCACCGAGTAGGCCACGTCGTCCGACCAGTCCATGACCTGGGCCTCGAAGCAGGTGCGGGTGCCGGGGGCGTGCGCCCTGACCCAGTCGAAGACCGGGCGGTCGTCCTCGTACACGCCGAACTTCACCGACGCCGGGTCGGTGGGGTGGGCGCCGCGCGGCCAGGGGTACTTGGTGGCCGCGTCGAGGGTGGCGCGGGTGAGGTTGAGGCCGACGGAGCCCTCCGGGGTGAAGCGCTTGGGCTCGATGCGGGTGAGGAGCCGCAGGGACTGGGCGTTGCCCTCGAAGCCTCCGCAGTCCGCGGCGAACAGGTTCAGCGCCTGTTCGCCGTTGTGACCGAAGGGCGGGTGGCCGAGATCGTGGGCGAGGCAGGCCGCTTCGACCAGGTCGGGGTCGCAGCCGAGGGCCGCGCCCAGCTCCCGTCCTACCTGCGCGCATTCCAGGGAGTGGGTGAGCCGGGTGCGGGGGCTGGCGTCCCAGGCCCGGGTGCGGGTGCCCGGGGTCACCACCTGGGTCTTGCCGGCGAGGCGGCGCAGGGCGGCCGAGTGCAGGATGCGGGCGCGGTCGCGCTGGAAGGCGGTGCGGCCGGGACGCTTGTCCGGCTCCGGCGCCCAGCGGTCGGCCGACGCCGGGTCGTAGGCCGGGGAGGATGCGGTGCCGGTGACTTCTGCGGTGCCTGCGGTGCCTTCCATGCCTCGACAGTAAGCGGCGCCGGTGACATTCGGGGTGCGGCCGGGTGCCCGCCGGGGTGCCGGGTGTCGGCGCCCCGGTGCCGGAAGCCGGGTGTCGGCCGCCCCGCCGCCGACGCTCCGGGCGGCTTCCGTGCGCGGTGCGGTCAGGCGCGGGCACAGCGGTGAGCGACCGGACCGGCCGACGCCGAACGGTCGCAGTGCGGGATCAGGCGGCTTCCGTGCGCGGTGCGGTGAGGGCGCGGTCGTAGCGGTGCAGGATCAGACGGGCCATCGCCGGGTGGTCGCCGAGGGGGGCGGAGGCGATCCAGGGGGCCGCGGCCGCGCACTGGGTGGCGAAGCGGCCGGGGGCGGTGAAGCAGGACGCGACCGCCACCCGGTGCCGGCCGCGGGCCGCCAGGGTGCGCAGGGCCGCCTCGACGGTCGGTGCGGCGGCGGAGGCGTACGCGGGGACGACGGGCACGCCGAGGCGGTCCGCCAGGAGGCGGGCGGTGCGGGCGGTGTCGGCCGCCGACTCGGGGTCGCGGGAGCCCGCCGCGGCCAGGACGACCGCGCTCGTGCGGCGCGTGGCCGGGTCGGGGTCCGGCTGCCAGCCGGCCTCGGTCAGGCGGTCGTACAGGGTCTCGACGAGGAGCGGGTGCGGGCCGAGCGGGGCGGCCACGCGGGTGTGGCCCGCCGCGGCGGCGGCCATGGCGGGGATGTCCTGCTTGACGTGGTAGCCGCGGCTCAGGAGGAGCGGGACGAGGACGGCGGGGCTGTCCCCGAGGGCGGCCAGGGTGTCCGGGAGCAGCGGCTCGTTCAGCTCGATGTGCCCCAGGTGGACGGAGAGGCCGGGGCGCAGCTCGCGGACCCGGTCCCGCAGGGCCCCCACCGTGACCGCCGCGCGGGAGTCCCGGCTGCCGTGCGCGACCAGGACGAGGGCGGGCGGGGTCGGGCGGCGGCGTCCGACCGGGGAGACGAGCCGGAGCCGGCCGGCCAGGTGGCTGCTGATGCTGTCCATGAGGTGCGCCGTGCTTTCGAGGTGGTGGAGGGACTCGGAGCGGGGAGGGTGCGACGCCGTCATGGAAGGATCCTGGCGGGCCGAGGTTGCGGCCCCGTTGCCGGGCCGTCACGGGTGTTTTCCGCGGCTTCACGGTGCGCGGATGCGGGGCGTGAGGTGAACCGGTCCGCCGGTGCGGGCGTCTCCCCCGTGGGAACCGATCACTCTCTCCGGGGGACGCCATGAAGATCCGTCGACCGCGGCTGCCGCGCACCCGCACGGGGCAGCGGCGGCTGGTGCAGTCGGTGATGGCCGCGTGCGTGCTGGCGCTGCTGCCGGCGACCTGGCTGTACGTGTCCACGGCGGACCGGCTGCGGACGACGGCGGACGTGCCGCGCACGCCGGTGGCGGTGGTGTTCGGCGCCGGGCTGTGGAACGGGGAGCCGTCGCCGTACCTCGCGCACCGGCTGGACGCGGCGGCGAAGCTGTACCGGGCGGGGCGCATCGAGGTCGTCCTGGTCACCGGGGACAACAGCCGCGAGGACTACGACGAGCCCGACGCGATGCGCGCCTACCTCACCCGGCACGGGGTGCCGGGCACGAGGATCGTCAGCGACTACGCCGGTTTCGACACCTGGGACTCCTGTGTGCGGGCCCGGAAGATCTTCGGGGTGGACCGGGCGGTGCTGATCAGCCAGGACTTCCACATCCGGCGGGCGGTGGCGTTGTGCGAGGCGGCGGGGATCGACTCCTACGGGGTCGGGGTCGCCGCCAAGCACGACGTGACCTGGTACTACGGCGGCACGCGCGAGGTCTTCGCAGCGGGCAAGGCGGCGCTGGACGCGGTGCTCCGGCCGGACCCGCGGTTCCTGGGCCCGAAGGAGCGGGGCGTGAGCCGGGCGCTGGCGTCCGGCCGGTGACCCGGGCGCCGGAGCCGGAGGGGTGCGCGGCGCGGGCCTCACGGTGGCCGGGCGGGCGCGGGGAGGTGACCGTCCCGGCGGTGTAACCGGGGGCGGGCACGGGCCGTAACACGGTCCGCGCAGGCTGGGCGGTATGGAGAACACCTCGACGCCCACCCACTGCCCGTACTGCGCCCTGCAGTGCGGGATGACGGTCACGCCCCTGCCGCAGGGGGGCGCCGAGGTGTCCGAGCGGCCGGATTTCCCGGTCAACCGGGGCGCGCTGTGCGGCAAGGGCCGTACGGCCGCCCAGGTGCTGTCGCCGGCGGTGCGGCTGACCACTCCGCTGGTGCGGTCCGGCGGGCGGCTGGTGGAGGCGGGCTGGGGCGAGGCGCTGGACCTGATCGCCGAGCGGCTCGGGCGGACGCGGCGGGAGCACGGCGCCGACGCGCTCGGGGTGTTCGGCGGGGGCGGGCTGACGAACGAGAAGGCGTACGCGCTCGGCAAGTTCGCGCGGGTGGTGCTCGGTACCTCGCAGATCGACTACAACGGCCGCTTCTGCATGTCCTCGGCCGCGGCCGCGGGGACGAAGGCGTTCGGGCTCGACCGCGGGCTGCCGTTCCCCCTGGAGGACGTCCCGAGGACCGGGTGCGTGATCCTCGTCGGATCGAACCTGGCCGAGACCATGCCGCCGTCGCTGCGCTTCTTCACCGAGCTGCGGGAGAACGGCGGCACGCTGATCGTCGTCGATCCGCGCCGTACCAGGACCGCCGAGCAGGCCGATCTGCATCTCGCGCCCCGGCCCGGCACCGATCTCGCCCTCGCCCTGGGGCTGCTGCACCTGGTGGTCGCCGAGGGACGGACGGACGAGGGGTTCGTCCGGGAGCGGACCACCGGCTGGGAGGAGGCCCGGGCGGCGGCGATGGCGCACTGGCCGGAGTACGTGGAGCGGATCACGGGGGTGTCCGTTCCCGAGCTGCGGCAGGCGGTGCGCATGTTCTGCGAGCCCGAGTCGGCGATGGTGCTCACCGCGCGCGGGCCCGAGCAGCAGGCCAAGGGCACGGACACGGTGGGCGCGTGGATCAACCTGTGCCTGGCGACCGGCCGGGCGGGCCGCCCGCTGTCCGGGTACGGCTGTCTGACCGGGCAGGGCAACGGGCAGGGCGGCCGGGAACACGGCCAGAAAGCCGACCAGTTGCCCGGCTACCGCAAGCTGGACGACCCGGCGGCCCGGCGGCACGTGGCCGGGGTGTGGGGCGTGGACCCGGACAGCCTGCCGGGGCCCGGACGCAGCGCCTACGAACTCCTCGACGCGCTCGGCACGGACGTCCGGGCCCTGCTGCTGATGGGCTCGAACCCGGTGGTGTCGGCGCCGCGCGCCACCCATGTCGAGGAGCGGCTGCGCTCGCTGGACTTCCTCGCGGTGGCGGACGTGGTGCTGTCGGAGACGGCGGAGCTGGCGGACGTGGTGCTGCCGGTGACGCAGTGGGCGGAGGAGACGGGCACCACGACCAGCCTGGAGGGCAGGGTGCTGCTGCGCCGGCGGGCGGTCGCTCCCCCGCCCGGTGTGCGCAGCGACCTGGTCGTCCTGCACGAGCTCGCCGGCCGGCTCGGGGTGGAGAAGGGCTTCCCCACCGACGCGGAGGAGGTCTTCGGCGAGCTGCGCCGGGCGAGCGCGGGTGGCCCGGCCGACTACTCGGGCATCACCTACCGCCGTCTCGCGGAGGAGAACGGGGTGTTCTGGCCGTGCCCGGAGACCCCTGAGGTCCCTGAGGCTCCTGGGGGTCGTGAGGGGCCGGAGGGCCTCGGGGAACCGGGGGCGCCCGGGGACCCGGCGCGGCCTGCCGGGGCCGCCGTGCATCCCGGCACCCCGCGTCTGTTCCTGGACCGTTTCGCCACGACCGACGGCCGGGCCCGGTTCGTCGCCGTGGCCCACCGGGCGGCGGCGGAGGAACCGGACGGCGTGTACCCGTTGCTGCTGACCACCGGCCGGGTGGTGGCGCAGTACCAGTCGGGGGCGCAGACCCGGCGGGTGGCGGAGCTGAACGCGGCGGCGCCCGGTCCGTTCGTGGAGCTGCATCCGCGCCTCGCGGCCCGGCTGGGGGCGGCGGAGGGCGATCGGCTCGCGGTGGTCTCCCGGCGGGGCCGGGCGGTGGCGCCCGCGCGGATCACCACCGCCATCCGTCCGGACACCGTCTTCATGCCCTTCCACTGGCCCGGCGAGGGACGCGCGAACAACCTCACCAACCCGGCGCTGGATCCGACGTCCCGGATGCCGGAGTTCAAGTCGTGCGCGGTGCGGGTGGAGGTCCTGGGACGCGAGGAGTAGGCCGGTTCGGTCTCCGGGCCGGTGCGGGGCGGAGGGGGCACGCGTAGATTCGCGGTATGTCCGAGCGGGAGAAGTTCGACCTCGACGCCTATCTGGAGCGCATCGGCTGGGCGGGCGGCGCCCGGGCCGACCTGGCGACGCTGCGGGGCGTGCATCTGGCGCACGCCCTGGCGCTGCCCTTCGAGAACCTGGACCCGGTGTCCGGCAGGGTCCCGTCGCTGGCACCCGCCGACGTGGTGGCCAAGATGGTCCACGGGCGGCGCGGCGGCTACTGCTACGAGCACAACACCCTGCTGCGGCTGGCGCTGGAGGCGCTCGGTTTCCGGGTGACCCCGCTGGCGGGGCGGGTGGTGCTGGGGGCGGACACCCCGGAGAGCCGGCCGCGTACGCACGCGATGCTCCGGGTCGAGGTGCCGGGCGAGCCGCTGCCGTATCTGGCCGATGTCGGTTTCGGGGCGATCGGGGCGCTGCTGGCGCCGGTACCGCTGACGGTCGGCGAGGAGTTCGAGGACGGAGGACGCCGGCACCGCTTCACGCGCCTGCCGCACGACGGGCCGCTGGAACTGTGGGCGTTGCAGGCGTACGACGGGGCGGCGCGGGACTGGGTGAGCCAGTACGCGTTCACGCTGGAGCCGTTCACGGCCGCGGACTTCGAGGTGTTCAACTGGCACGTCGGCAGCAACCCGCGCTCCCCTTTCACCCGCCGGGCGTACCTTCAGCGGACCACCGCCGAGCGTCATCTCGCCCTGGACGGAGCCCGGTTGACCGAGACCCGCGCCGACGGCACGGTGGCCGTGCGTGAGCTGGCCGGCGAGGCGGAGGCACGGCGCGTGGTGACGGAGGAGTTCGGGATCGAGGTGCCCGAGGGGCTGGAGCTGCTGGGCCGGCTCAGCGGCGGGTGAGCCAGTCGCCGCCCTCGATGCGGGTGCCGCGGGTGCGCAGCCGGGCGGCCACCCTCGGGGCGGCCAGGTAGACCCAGGCGCGGACGGTACCGCCGTCGGCGCGTACGACGTCCCGGGCGACGCGCAGGTACAGGTTGCGCGGGTCGCCCGGCACGTACTCCTCCAGCCGGTCCAGGGCGGCCAGCAGGTCCGCGTACGCCTCGGGGCGTGCGGTCACCAGTTCTCCCCGCACCTCGTCGCCGGGCCGCTCGACGGCGTAGGGGTAGCCGGGGCCGTCGTACAGCACGGCGCCCGGGAGGCGGCCCGGTTCCTCCGCCGAGGTCCGGCCGCGCAGGAAGAGATCGTGGTTCGCCTCGCCGGGGCGGAGGGTGCCGTACACGAAGAAGGGGAGCGGCTCGGGGTCCTCAGTGATCACGGAAACGATTCTGTACCCCCGCCGCCTCCCCACACATCTCCATGAACGCCCTATGGACATGACATGTCATGGCCCCTTAAATCTCAGGGGTTGCCAGCGCCACCCCCACCTCCAACCTGGCGCCTCCCCAAGGAGACTGATGAGCCGGATACGTCAGCACGTCCGCGGAACCCGTCGTCTCGCCACCACCGGCGTCGCCGTCAGCACGGCGGCCCTGATGGTCACCGCTCTCGCCCCCGCCGCCCACGCCGACGGCAGACCGACCCGGGCCACCGCGATCCAGAACGCGGCCTCGGCACTGCTCGCCCACGCCGCGGGCCTCGGCCTCACCTCCGCCGAGGACACCAGCGTGCGGGACGTGATCGTGGACAAGGACGGCACCCAGCACGTCCGTTACGACCGCACCTACCACCGACTGCCGGTGCTGGGCGGCGACTTCGTCGTCCACCTGGCGGCGGACGGCGGCTACCGCAGCGCCGACCGGGCGACCCGCGGCCGGATATCCCTGGCGTCCGTGGTCCCGAAGATCTCCGGTCAGAAGGCCGCCGACCTCGCGGTGAACGCCCTGCGCGCCGCCAACCTCGGCGAGAGGCTGAAGCAGGTGAAGGCCAGGCCGGAGCTGGTGGTCGACGCCCTGCACGGCGCGCCGAGGCTCGCCTGGCGCACCGACGCCGCCGGCCTCGACTCGCTCGGCAACCCGGTCGCCCGCACGGTGCTGACCGACGCGCGCACCGGCGCCCGGATCGACGCGTGGGACAACATCGAGACGGCCACCGGCGACGGCAAGTCCCTGTACGGCGGCACCGTCGCGCTGGAGACCACCCAGTCGGGGTCGTCGTTCCAGCTCAAGGACCCGACGCGCGGCAACACCTACACCGGTGACGCGGCCAACAAGACCGACCTGTGCATCTTCGGCATCTGTTTCAGCCGCGCGCCCGCGACCCTGTTCACGGACGCCGACAACCACTGGGGCACGGGTACCACCGCCGACCGCTCCTCGGCCGCCGTCGACGCCCAGTACGGCACCGACGAGACCTGGGACTACTACAAGAACGTCCATGGCCGCAACGGCATCGCGGGCGACGGCAAGGGCAGTTACAACCGCGTCCACTACGGCAACAACTACAACAACGCCTTCTGGGACGACAGCTGCTTCTGCATGACGTACGGCGACGGCGACGGGACCACCTTCGGCCCGCTGGTCGCCCTCGACGTCGCCGGGCACGAGATGACCCACGGCGTGACGTCCAAGTCGGCCGCGCTGACCTACTCGGGCGAGTCCGGCGGCCTGAACGAGGCCACCTCCGACATCCTCGGCACGATGGTCGAGTGGTACGCGAACAACTCCTCCGACACCGGTGACTACCTCATCGGCGAGAAGATCGTCCGCTCCGGCTTCGGCAAGACCGCGCTGCGCTACATGGACAAGCCGTCCAAGGACGGCAACTCCGCCGACTACTGGAGCAGTTCGGTCGGCAACCTCGACGTCCACTACTCCTCGGGCGTGGCCAACCACTTCGCGTACCTCCTCGCCGAGGGCAGCGGCGCGAAGACCATCAACGGCGTCGCCTACGACTCGCCGACCGCCAACGGCTCCACCGTCACCGGCATCGGCCGGGACAAGGTCGGCAAGATCTGGTACCGGGCGCTGACGGTCTACATGACCTCCTCGACGAACTACGCGGGGGCCAGGACCGCCACCCTCAACGCGGCGAAGGACCTCTACGGCGCGGGGAGCGCCGAGTACAACGCGGTGGCCGCCGCGTGGAGCGCGGTCAACGTCAACTGACCCGTCGCCGACGACACGAGGCCGGTGCCCCCCGCGGGCACCGGCCTTCGGCGTCCCCCTGCTCGCGGGCGGGCCCGACCGGTCCCCGGCACCCGCGGAGGCGCCCCTCCCGCCTTGACGCTCCGTCACCCGTTCACCGGTGCCCACCGCTCCATTCGTGTGCTTTTCATACCGCAACCTTCCGAAGCCCCCGCACACGCCCATGACCTGCCCGAACCCCAGAAGCGCTAGCCCGTCCGGGGGGCTCGGCCGACACCCGTTCTCCGCAATCCCCGGCGTTCTCCCGGGAAGCGGACGGGCCCCCGAGCCACTTACCTCGGAAGGGCACGAGTCGGACAAGCTTCGGGGAGCACCATGCGCCGCACCGCCCGTCTGCTGACCGGTACCGCGCTCGCCTTGGCAGCCGCGGCACCCGCCCACGCCGCCGGCACCGGCAGCCTGGACGTGTACCCCTCGACGGTGGCCCCGGGTGCCCAGGTCACGGTGAACACCGCCGCGTGCGGCGACAAGGGCTCCGCGACCGGGGACGCGGGCGCGGTCGGCGCCGGCACCTTCACGCTGGCGCCCAGCACGCACGAGGGCGAGGCCATCGGCCAGTTCAAGGTGCCGGAGAGCGCGCAGCCGGGGACGTACGAGATCGTCGCGAAGTGCGCGGAGGGCGACCGGCAGGTGAAGGGCGACCTGGTGGTGGCGCTGAGCGCGGCGCACGAGCAGGCGGCCGGCGGCGTGCAGCCGAAAGGAAGCGTGAAGACGGGGGCCGGTGGCGCACTGGGCACCGACCCCGCGCAGACCACGGCGGGTGTGGCGGCTCTGGCCGTCGCCGCCGCGGGCGGTACCTGGCTCCTGCATCGCCGGGCGAGAGGCGACGGGATCTGACGGACACCCTCCGCTGTCCGTCCGCAGGTACCGCAGTCCCACCCCCTCCGGGTCCGATGCCCCTCGCGGCCCGGAGGGGGAGGGCCTTCGGGGGTCCGCCCCCGGGAGAGGGGTTCGCATGCGCACGAGAGCCAGGTTCCACCGGCTCGGCGACACCGCCATAGCCGCGGTCACCGTCGTGGCCCTCGGTTCGGGGGTGTGGCTGCTCGGCGGCGGTGCCGGCGCGCACACCCCACCGCAGCCGTCGCCGGCCGAGGGCCGCCCCGATCCGGCGGACGGGCGGCTCGCGGCGCCGGCGCTCGCCCCGTCCCCGCCGACCCGGGTCCGCATCCCCGCGATCCGCGTGAACGCCCCGCTGATGGGCCTGGCCCTCACTCCGTCCGGCAGCCTGGACGCGCCGCCCGCGGCCCGGAAGAACCTCGCCGGCTGGTACGAGGCCGGCACCATGCCCGGTGAGACGGGCACCGCGATCCTCGCCGGGCACGTCGACAACACCGACGGCCCCGCCGTCTTCTACGACCTCGGCGCCCTCAAACGCGGCGCCCGTATCGAGGTGGACCGCCGGGACGGCTCCGTGGCCGTGTTCACGGTGGACGCGGTCGAGGTGTACTCCGCCCGCGACTTCCCCGACGAGAAGGTCTACGGCGCCGCCGCCCGCCCCGAACTCCGTGTCATCACCTGCGGCGGCGGCTACTCGAGAACCACCGGCTACCAGGGCAACGTGGTGGTCTTCGCCCATCTGACGGGCTCCCGCTGACCCCTCGGCGCGCGGCCGTCCCGGCGCCGGGCACGAGGACGAGGACACCATCGGGCTGGTGGACCTGCTGCGCGGTCAGGCGGCCCACTGCTCGTAGGCCAGGTTCGCCACCAGGCCGAGGACGACCGTCAGCAGGACCACCCGGACGAAACCGCTGCCGCGCTTGAGCGCGGTGCGGGCGCCGAACATGCCGCCCGCGAGGTTGAAGACGGCGAGCAGCAGCGCGAGGCGCCACAGCACCGTGCCCTGCCAGGCGAACATGGCCAGGGCGCCCGCGTTGGTGCAGCAGTTGACGATCTTGGCGGTGGCGGAGGCGCTGACCAGGTCCAGGCGCAGGACCGCGGTCAGCGCGAGGACCAGGAACGTGCCGGTGCCGGGGCCGATCAGACCGTCGTAGAAGCCGATGCCCAGGCCGGCCAGGCCGATCGCGGCGAGCTTGCGGCGCCGGCCGGCGGGGCCCGGGGCCGGGGCCGTGCCGAAGGCGGGACGCAGGATCACGAAGGCGGCCACCCCGAGCAGCACCACCATGATCACCGGCTTGAGGACCTCCGTGCTCATCCCGGCCGCGAAGAACGCGCCCGCCGAGGAACCCGCCAGCGCGGCGAAGCCGATGCGCACGGCCGTGCCGACGTCCACCGGCGCCCGGCGGGCGTAGGTCACGGCGGCGCCCGTGGTGCCGACGATCGCGATCGCCTTGTTGGTGCCCAGCGCCGTCGCGGCCGGGGTGGCCGAGGGCAGGCCCAGCAGCAGGGCCGGCAACAGCAGCAGTCCGCCCCCGCCGACCACCGCGTCGATCCAGCCGGCCGCGAGGGAGGCCACACAGAGCAGGGCGACGACGGTCACGGGTATGTCGGGCATGATCGCGACCCTAGGCAGAGGATGCGTGTGCCGTCCACGTATCTGAGCGGCTTCTGAGGCTCGGCGCCCGGTCCCGGCACCCCGCCGGCCGCCGCCGAGCGCCGACGGCACCCTCACACCCCCCGCCGCCTGCCGCTGAGGGCAGCGTTCCTCCCGGGAAACAGAGGTGATGCTGCCGGGAAACGTCGGGGCCGCACGCTCGGGACATGACCTCGAAAACGCGTGTGGTGGTGATCGGCGCCGGCCTCGCGGGCGTACGGCTCGCCCGGCGGCTCGGCGACCTGGGCACGCCCGCGCTGCTGGTCGGCGAGGAGGAACACGCCCCCTACAACCGGGTGCTGCTCGCCGAGGTGCTGGCCGGCCGGTACGCCCCGGAGGTGATCGGCCTGCCGGCACCTCAGGGCCTGCTGCGCGCCCGGGTCACCGGGATCGACCGGGCCGCCCGGACCGTCGCCTGCGCCGACGGCACCCGGATCGCCTACGACACGCTGGTCCTGGCCACCGGCTCCAACCCGGTGCTGCCGCCGCTGCGCGGCCTGTTCACCGCCGACCACCAGCTGCCCGAGGGCGTCCACGCGTTCCGCACCATGGACGACTGCCTGGGACTGGTCAAGGCGGTCCGGCCGGGGCTGCGCGCCGTCGTCATCGGCGGCGGCCTGCTGGGGGTCTCCGCCGCCCGGGCGCTCGCCGTGCGCGGCGCCCAGGTGGTCCTCGCCCAGCAGGCCGAACGCCTCATGGAACGCCAGCTGGACCCCGACGCCTCCCGGCTGGTGCGGCGGCACCTGACCGACCTCGGCGTCGAGGTGCACACCGAGTGCCGGGTGCGGGACGTGCGCTGCGTCGCCGGCGCGGTCCGCTCCGTGGAACTGGCCGACGGGTACGCCCTCGACGCCGACCTCGTCGTGGTCGCCTGCGGGGTGCGCCCGCGCACCGGCCTGGCGGAGCAGGCGGGGCTCACCGTCCGCAAGGGCGTCGTCGTGGACGACGAGCTGCGCACCTCCGACCCGCACATCCACGCCGTCGGCGACTGCGCCCAGCACGACGGCACGGTCTACGGCCTGGCCGCCCCCGCGCTGGAACAGGCGGACGTGCTCGCCGGGTTGCTCGCGGGCCCGGCCGGCGCCCGCTACCGCGGCACCCGTTCCCTGACCCGGCTGACCCTCACGGGCCCGGGCTCCCCCTTCGACCTCGCCGCGTTCGGCGAGACCGAGGCCCGTCCCGGCGACGACGTCGTGCGGCTCGCCGACGCCACCCGGGGCACCTACCGCAAGGTCGTCGTCCGCAACGACCGGCTGGTGGGCGGGGTCCTGGTCGGCGAACTCGGCACCGTCGGCGCGCTCGCCCGCGCCTGGGAGGGAGCAGAGCCGCTCCCGTCCGACGGCGGCCCCCTGCTCCACCTGCTCACCAACGACGGAGGCTCCTGATGTCCACGACCGCACCCGCCGGGGACCGTCCCACGATCGTGCTCGTCGGGCACGGCATGGTCGGCCAGCGCTTCCTCGAAGCACTCGCCGAGCGCGGCCTGACCGCCACGCACCGCGTGGTCGTCCTGTGCGAGGAGCCGCGCCCGGCCTACGACCGCGTGCAGCTGACCTCGTACTTCTCGGGGCGGACACCCGACGACCTCTCCCTGACCGACGGGGAGTTCCTCGGGACCCACGGCATCGAGCTGTACCTCGGGGACCCGGCGGAGACGATCGACCGCGAGTCCCGCAAGGTGACCGCGCGCTCCGGGCTCGTCGTCGGCTACGACGTCCTGGTGCTGGCCACCGGCTCCTACCCGTTCGTTCCGCCGGTGCCGGGCAAGGACGCGGCCGGCTGCTTCGTCTACCGGACCATCGAGGACCTGCTCGCCATCGAGGAGTACGCGCGGTCCCGCGCCGTCACCGGCGCCGTGGTCGGCGGCGGCCTGCTCGGCCTGGAGGCGGCCGGCGCCCTGAACGGCCTCGGACTGGCCACCCACATCGTGGAGTTCGCGCCCCGGCTGATGCCGGTGCAGGTCGACGACGGCGGTGGCGCGGCGCTGCTGCGGACCATCGAGGGCATGGGCCTGACCGTGCACACCGGCACGGGCACCCAGGAGATCGTCACCGGGACCGACGGCGCCGTCACCGGCATGAAACTGTCGGACGGTTCCGAACTCGCCGTGGACATGGTCGTGTTCAGCGCCGGTGTCCGTCCCCGCGATCAGCTCGCGCGGGACTGCGGTCTGACGGTCGGCGAGCGCGGCGGCATCACCGTCGACGAGCGCTGCCGCACGGTCGCCGACCCGCACGTGTTCGCGATCGGCGAGTGCGCGCAGGCCGCGGACGGCCGGGTGTACGGCCTGGTGGCGCCCGGCTACGAGCAGGCGGAGACGGCCGCCGCGGCCATCGCCCGGGACGAGGCGTCCTTCACGGGGGCCGATCTGTCCACCAAGCTGAAGCTGCTCGGCGTGGACGTGGCCTCCTTCGGCGACGCGCACGGCGCCACCGGCGACTGCCTGGACGTCGTCTACTCCGACTCCCGCGCGGGCCTGTACAAGAAGCTGGTCATCGGTGCGGACGGCACGCTGCTCGGCGGCATCCTGATCGGCGACGCGGAGGCGTACGGCACCCTGCGCGCGCTCACCGGCTCCGTCCCGCCCGTCTCCCCCGAGTCGCTGGTCCTGCCCGCCGGAGCCGGGTCGGGAGCGACGCTCGGCCCGTCCGCGCTGCCGGACGACGCGATCATCTGCTCCTGCCACAACGTCAGCAAGGGCACGATCCGCGGCGCGGTCACCGAGCACACGTGCACCACCGTGCCCGAGGTGAAGAAGTGCACCAAGGCCGGTACCGGCTGCGGCAGTTGCGTGAAGGTGCTCGGGCAGCTGGTCACCGCCGAGCTGGAGGCCGCGGGCGTCGAGGTCGACAAGGGGCTGTGCGGCTGCTTCGGCCAAACCCGCGAGGAGCTCTACGAGATCGTCCTCGCCCTGCGCGTCACCTCGTACCAGGATCTGCTGGACCGCTACGGCCGCGAGGGCGCCCGGGGCGGCGACGGCTGCGAGGTCTGCAAGCCGGCCGTCGGCTCGATCATCGCCTCCCTCGCGCCCACGATCGGCGCGAGCGGCTACGTCCTGGACGGCGAGCAGGCCGCGCTCCAGGACACCAACGACCACTTCCTCGCCAACCTGCAGAAGAACGGCTCGTACTCGGTGGTGCCCCGCATCCCCGGCGGGGAGATCGCGCCCGAGAAACTGATCGTGATCGGGGAGATCGCCCGGGACTTCGGCCTCTACACGAAGATCACCGGCGGTCAGCGGATCGACATGTTCGGCGCGCGGGTCGAGCAGCTGCCGCTGATCTGGGCCCGCCTGGTGGACGCCGGCTTCGAGTCCGGGCACGCCTACGGCAAGTCGCTGCGCACGGTGAAGTCCTGCGTCGGGCAGACCTGGTGCCGCTACGGCGTGCAGGACTCGGTCCGCATGGCGATCGACCTGGAGCTGCGCTACCGGGGACTGCGCTCCCCGCACAAGCTGAAGTCGGCGGTCTCCGGCTGCCAGCGCGAGTGCGCCGAGGCCCGGTCGAAGGACTTCGGGGTGATCGCCACCGCCGGCGGCTGGAACCTGTACGTCGGCGGCAACGGCGGCGCCACCCCGCGCCACGCCGACCTGCTCGCCCAGGACCTGTCCGACGCCGAACTGGTGCGCCTGATCGACCGGTTCCTGATGTTCTACATCCGCACCGCCGACCGCCTGGAGCGCACCTCGGCCTGGCTGGAGCGGATCCCCGGCGGCCTGGACCACGTACGGGACGTGGTGGTGCACGACTCGCTCGGCATCTGCGCGGAGCTGGAGTCCCTGATGGCCGCGCACGTCGCGCACTACCGCGACGAGTGGGCCGAGACCGTCAACGACCCCGAGAAGCTCGCCCGGTTCGTGTCCTTCGTCAATGCCCCGGACACCCCGGACCCGGTCGTCGCCTTCGTTCCCGAACGCGACCAGATCAAGCCCGACCTGCCGCTGCTGTCGATCGGCATGCGGTCCGCCGAAGACGTCCTGGAAGGAAGCGCCCAGCGATGACCCTGGCCCTCGAGACCACCGACCTGAAGGTCCAACTCCAGTTGTCCGACGGCTGGTTCACGGTCTGCGACCTCAGCGCGCTCGGCTCCGGCCGCGGAGTGGCCGCGCTGCTGCCGGACGGCCGCCAGGTGGCCCTGTTCCGCGACCGCTCCGGCGGCCTGTACGCGATCGACAACCGCGACCCGTTCACCGGCGCGGCCGTCCTCTCGCGCGGTCTGACCGGTACCCACCAGGGCCGCCCGTTCGTCGCCTCCCCCCTGCTGAAGCAGCGCTTCGACCTGGCCAGCGGGGCGTGCCTGGACGACGCGTCGGCCCGGGTGACGGCGTACGAGGTGCGTGCGTCCTGAGGCGGTACCGACGCGGGGCGGCTCACTCCTTCGGGGCGTCGTAGGACACACCGGTCAGGCGGGCCGACTCCGCCCAGAGCCGTCGCGCCGCCTCGTCGTCGAGGGTCCACGGCGCCCGCCAGGACGGTGCGGGCGCGCCGCGCCACATCACGAACGAGGGGCCGAAGAAGGAGTCGGGCCGTACGCCCGGCGCGGTGGCCGCGTACAGCGAGGGCAGCGCGCCGGCCTCGGCCGACTGGGCGAAGACCCGGTTGGCGGCCTCCATCATCCGCTCGGCGCCCCGGCGCCCCTCGGCGCGCGGCCCGGCCGTCTGCAGGTTGGTTGCCGCGTACCCGGGGTGCGCGGCGGCGGCGACGACCTCACCGCCGTGCCGGCCGACACGCCGGGCCAGCTCGTGCGTGAAGAGCAGATTCGCCGTCTTGGACCGGGCGTAGGCGATCCAGCGCCGGTATCCGCGCTCGCTGCCCAGGTCCCGGATGTCGATGTTGGCGAGGGCGTGCAGGAAGCTCGACACGGTCACGATCCGGGCGCCGGGGGTGGTGAGCAGCCTCGGCAGGAGCAGCCCGGTGAGCGCGAAGTGCCCGAGGTGGTTGACGCCGAACTGCGTCTCGAACCCGTCGGCGGTGGTCCCGTACGGTACGGCCATCAGACCGGCGTTGTTGAGGAGCAGATCGAGCCGGTCGTACGGCAGCCGGTCGGCGAACTCCCGCACGGACGCGAGGTCCGCGAGATCGAGCCGGGCCGGCTCCACCCGGGCTCCGGGCACCTCCGCCGCCAGCCGCTCGGCGGCCCGGCCCCCGCGCTCCTCGCTCCGGCACGCCAGCACCACCCGCGCCCCCTTGCGGGCCAGCTCCCGCGAGGTGACGTACCCGAGCCCGCTGTTGGCCCCGCTGACCACGGCCACGCGGCCGGCCTGGTCGGGAATGTCGGCGGTCGTCCAACCGGGCATGAGCGGGTCCTTCCGGGAGGGGCGGGTGAGCGGACGGGCGGGCCGGGCTGGACGGGCGGGCCGTGCCCCGCACGGCACCCCCGGACCTGCTCCTGCCCGGCTCGACGAGGGCAGAGCCGCTTCCTACCCGTCGTCGTCCTGGCCGTCTTCGAAGACGAAGAGTGGCTTGCTGCCGTGGGCGGGTGCCTCGGCCAGCGTGACGGCTTCGGCGAAGCGCCCGAGCGGGAACGTCCGGCCTCCCGAGATGGTCAGCACCCCGTCGGCGACGAGATCGCGCACCTGGGACAGCGCGTGCAGTGCCGTCTCGGGTGAGGCGGTGCCGAACCAGCGGTTCAGCCAGAAGCCCCGGACCGCCTTGGTCTCGTAGATGACCGAGCGCGCCTGCAGCGGGATGGTCAGCGCAGCCGGGTCGGTCTGCCGATGGGTGGAGAGCGCGCCGTAGACCACGACCTGCCCACCCGGTGCCAGTGCCTCGGACACCTGGGCACCCACAGGTCCCGCGACACAGTCGAGCGCCTTGCGCACGCCGGCCGGTCCCGCTGTCTCGGCCACCCGCTGCAGGAGATCCTCGTCCTCGGTGCAGATGACCTCGTCACCGCCGAGCGCCTTGATCTCCTCGACGGCAGCGCGTCGCCGCACGACGTTGATGGTGCGGATGCCGAGATGCCCGCACAGCTGGATGACCAGGCGGCCGACGGTGGAGCCCGCCGCCGTCTGCAGCAGCCACTCGCCGGGCTCACAGTCGAGTTCGCGCGTCACGAGAAGCAGTGCGGTCAGCGGGTTGACGGCGAGCTGGCAGGCGCTGGAGTCGCTCAGAGGGGCGGGGACCGGCAGGAGTCTGTGCGTGTCGGTCACGAGGTACTCCTGCCAGGTGCCGACCGGCGGGGGCCCGGGCACCGCCGGGATCGCGGCGACCACCACCCGCTCGCCGACCTCCGGTCCCTCGGTGTCCGGCCCCAGGGCCGTGACACGGCCGACGCATTCCATGTGACCGCCGACAGCGGGGAACTCGAGGGAGAAACCGTAGCGGCCACGAAGCACGTGCAGATCACTGGCGTGGATCGGAGTCGCCGCCACCCGGACGAGCGCCTGACCGGCCGCCGGCGTGGGAACGGGCCGGGATTCCAGCCGCAGGACATCAGCGGGCTCACCGGCCTTCACGGCCACGAGCGCGCGCATGGATCGAGACATGAGTGACCTCTCGTCTCGTGGCGCCCGGGAAAGTCGGCGGGCGCTCCGGACTGCATCCGCCCGGCGCCGACATCGCCGCCGCCCCGCACCCAGGCTGTCATCGGCGTCGGGTGTCATTTCACGCTACGCCCGGTCCCGGAGAGATTCCCGACGGCAGCGCGCCCCGGCCCCTCGCCTTGCAGGCCAACCCTGGACGGGGCGACCCTGAAGGGCCCGCTGCATCGAGATGACCCGAGGTCGCTCAGGGGCGCCCTCACTTCGTGCGCGACAAGCGGCAGGAGCGGACAGGGCACAACGAGGACACAACAGCGTCGAAGGGGCGGCACCCCCGCACAGGGTGCCGCCCCTCTTCTCGTGCGCCGGAGCCGCCGCCGATCGGTCTGAGGGTCGGGGACCGACGGCGGCTCCGGGGTTCGGTGGCCGGGAGGCCTAGCGGTGGTCGCTGCCCTCCGACTGCGTCGCCGCGCGGCCCGCCTCCAGGCGGGCGACCGGGATGCGGAACGGGGAGCAGGAGACGTAGTCGAGTCCGACCTCGTGGAAGAAGTGGACCGACTCCGGGTCACCGCCGTGCTCGCCGCAGACGCCGAGCTTGAGGTCGGGACGGGTGCGCCGGCCGGCCTCCGCCGCCAGCTTCACCAGGGAGCCGACGCCGTCGCGGTCGATCGTCTCGAAGGGGCTGACACCGAAGATGCCCTTCTCCAGGTAGGCCGTGAAGAAGCTGGCCTCCACGTCGTCCCGGCTGAAGCCCCACACCGTCTGCGTCAGGTCGTTCGTGCCGAAGCTGAAGAACTGGGCCGCCTCCGCGATCTGACCCGCCGTGAGGGCGGCGCGCGGCAGCTCGATCATCGTGCCGATCGCCAGCTTCAGTTCCGTGCCGGTCGCCGCCTGGACCTCGGCGATGACCTTGTCGGCCTCCTCGCGGACGATCTCCAGCTCCTGGACCGTGCCGACGAGCGGGATCATGATCTCGGCGCGCGGGTCGCCCTTGGCCGCCTTGCGTTCGGCCGCGGCCTCGGCGATCGCACGGACCTGCATCGTGAACAGGCCGGGGATCACGAGCCCGAGGCGCACACCGCGCAGACCCAGCATCGGGTTCTGCTCGTGCAGGCGGTGGACCGCCTGGAGCAGCCGCAGGTCGTTCTCGTGCGGCTCCTGGCGGGACTCGGCGAGGGCCACCCGGACCGACAGCTCGGTGATGTCGGGCAGGAACTCGTGCAGCGGCGGGTCGAGGAGGCGGATGGTGACCGGCAGGCCGTCCATCGCCTCGAAGAGCTCGACGAAGTCGGTCTTCTGCAGCGGCAGCAGGGACTTCAGGGAGTCCTCGCGCTCCTCCTGCGTGTCCGCCAGGATCAGGCGCTCGACCAGCTCGCGGCGGTCACCGAGGAACATGTGCTCGGTGCGGCACAGGCCGATGCCCTGGGCGCCGAAGCGACGGGCGCGCAGCGCGTCCTCGGCGTTGTCGGCGTTGGCGCGCACGCGCAGCCGGCGCTTGCGGTCGGCGAAGGCCATCATGCGGTGGACGGCCTCGACCAGCTCGTCGGCGTCGTCGGCGCCCGGGTGCATCCGGCCCTCGAAGTACTCCACGACCGGGGACGGCACGACCGGGACCTCGCCCAGGTAGACCTTGCCCGAGGAGCCGTCGATGGAGATGACGTCGCCCTCTTCGACCACGTGGCCGCCCGGGACCGTCATCCGGCGGCGCTTGGTGTCGACCTCCAGCTCCTCGGCGCCGCAGACACAGGTCTTGCCCATGCCGCGGGCCACGACGGCCGCGTGGGAGGTCTTGCCGCCGCGCGAGGTCAGGATGCCCTCGGCCGCGATCATGCCGTCCAGGTCGTCGGGGTTGGTCTCCCGGCGGACGAGGATGACCTTCTCGCCCGAGCGGGACCACTTGACGGCCGTGTACGAGTCGAAGACCGCCTTGCCGACCGCCGCGCCCGGCGAGGCCGCGATGCCCCGGCCGACCTGCTCGGTCGTGGCGCTGTCGTCGAAGCGCGGGAACATCAGCTGCGCGAGCTGGGCGCCCGTCACCCGCTGGAGGGCCTCGGTCTCGTCGATGAGGCCCTGGTCCACCAGCTGCGTGGCGATGCGGAAGGCGGCACCGGCGGTGCGCTTGCCGACTCGGGTCTGGAGCATCCAGAGCTGGCCGCGCTCGATGGTGAACTCGATGTCGCAGAGATCCTTGTAGTGGTTCTCCAGGGTCTCCATGATCTGCATGAGCTGGTCGTACGACTTCTTGTCGATCTGCTCCAGCTCCGCCAGCGGAACCGTGTTGCGGATGCCCGCCACGACGTCCTCGCCCTGCGCGTTCTGCAGGTAGTCGCCGTAGACGCCCTGGTGGCCGGAGGCGGGGTCGCGGGTGAAGGCGACACCGGTGCCGGAGTCGGGGCCGAGGTTGCCGAAGACCATCGAGCAGACGTTGACGGCCGTGCCCAGGTCGCCGGGGATGCGCTCCTGGCGGCGGTAGAGCTTGGCGCGGTCGGTGTTCCAGGAGTCGAAGACCGCCTTGATGGCGAGGTCCATCTGCTCGCGCGGGTCCTGCGGGAAGTCCCGGCCGGCCTCCCTCTTGACGATCTTCTTGAAGGCGGTGACCAGCTTCTTCAGGTCGGCGGCCTCGAGGTCGGTGTCGACCGTGACCTTCTTGGCCTCCTTGGCCTTGTCGAGGGCCTCCTCGAAGAGCTCGCCGTCGACGCCGAGGACGGTCTTGCCGAACATCTGGATGAGCCGGCGGTAGGAGTCCCACGCGAAGCGGTCGTCGCCCGCCTGCTTGGCCAGGCCCTGCACCGACTTGTCGGACAGGCCGATGTTCAGGACCGTGTCCATCATGCCGGGCATGGAGAACTTGGCGCCCGAGCGGACGGAGACCAGGAGGGGGTCGTCGGCCTGGCCGAGCTTCTTGCCCATCGCCTGCTCGAGGGCGTCGAGGTGCGCACTCACCTCGTCACGCAGTGCCGCGGGCTCCTCACCGCTCTCCAGGTAGACCTTGCAGGCCTCCGTGGTGATGGTGAAGCCGGGAGGGACCGGAAGACCGAGGTTGGTCATCTCGGCGAGGTTGGCACCCTTGCCACCGAGGAGGTCCTTGAGGTCCTTGTTGCCCTCGGTGAAGTCGTAAACGAACTTCGCTACGTGGGGTTCTTTGTTTTCCGACACGGGTCTCGACTCCTTGAGGCCACGGTGGCTGCCCTGACGGCGAGGAACATACCCAGATCGAAGGTCCATGGGTACGTCTACTTGTGCGTCATGCGCCTGTAACCACCCGTCCGCCAGTGGATCGAAAGTCAAAGCTTGGCAAGCCAAGACGGGCTGATGTTTTCACTTCTTGAACGCACACGCCCCGAAAGGGGCCCTATCCTGCTCATCTGAGCGACCCTCGGCACGACTGAGTTCGATCGATGAACGATCAAGGGGTGGCACCGAGTGCCACCCCTTGGAGAAGTGCAGCCGTGCTTGATCCGCTCATCTGAGCGCAACCCTTATCAAGGGTGGCGAGAATCACGCTGCCACAGCGGCCCGGATTTCACCATGCGGACGCGGATCCGGGACGGAAACGGAGGGCGAACACGCCTGTCACAGGCGGGCCCGGCGGGCCCCGGACGTGGCCGGACCCGGTCACACGCCGGCCCGGTCACACGCCCATGGCCGCCAGCCGCTCCTCCACCCGCGCCGGTGCGTAGAGGTGCTCCACGACCAGCGCCCCCGCTCCGATGAGCGCGGCCCGCTCCCCCAGCCGGGAGGTGACGACCTCCAGGTGGGCCGTGGAGCGCGGCAGGGCCCGCTGGTAGAGCAGCTCGCGCACCCCCGTGAGGAAGGGGGTGCCGGCCAGATCGCCGGCGATCATCAGCACGCCCGGGTTGAGCAGGGTGACGACCGTCGCCAGCACGTCCCCGACCCGGCGCCCGGCCTCCCGGGCCAGCGCGGCGGCCTCCGGGTGTCCCGCGGCCAGCAGGTCCCGTACGTCTGACCCGGACGCGGCCGGCACCCCGGACTCGGCCAGCCGCCGGGCCACGGCGCCCCCGCTCGCGACGGCCGCGAGGCAGCCGTACGAGCCGCACCGGCACAGCGCGTCCGCGCCGACCCGGACGTGCCCGATGTCGCCCGCGCCGCCGTCGACACCCCGGTAGATCGAACCGCCCACGACCACTCCGGCGCCGATGCCGGTCGACACCTTGACGAGGACGAGGGCCGAGCAGTCCGGGTGGCCGGTGCGCTGTTCGCCGTACGCCATGAGGTTGGCGTCGTTGTCGACCAGGACGGGGACCGCCGGGGTGCCGGTGTGCTCGGTGAAGGCACGGGAGAGCCGGCCCCGTATGTCGTAGCCGTCCCAGCCCGGCATGATCGGGGGCTGCACGACCCGGCCGGTCTCGCTGTCCACCGGGCCCGGCACCGCGAGCCCGATCCCGCAGACCGCCGCCGCCGGCCGGCCGGCCTTGGTCAGCAGGTCGGCGAACCGGCGCCCGAGTTCGCCGAGCACCGCCTCCGGACCGTGCTCCACCACCAGCGCGCCGGAGTCCTCGGCCAGGAGCTCGCCGGTCAGGGTGAGGACGGCCGCGCGGGCGTGCCGGGTGTCGAGGTCGGCGACGAGCACCACGGCGTGGGAGTCGTCGAACTCCAGGGTGACGGCGGGGCGTCCACCGAGCGGCGAGCCGACGGGACCGCCGGCGCCCTCCCGCAGCCAGCCGGCCCGGAACAGCCGGTCGAGGCGCTGGCCGACGGTGGCACGGGAGAGTCCGGTCGCCTCCTGCAGCGCACCACGGGTCACGGCCCGTCCGCTGCGCACCAGTTCGAGCAGATCGCCGGCGCCGGCCTGACCGCCTGCCCTGGAGGTTGTCCCGGTTCTTCCCGGACGTCCCGTCATACGCACCCCCTTGTGTTCCTCAAGCCTGCATTACATAGTGAGTTTTGCGTGTTAAATAGACGTAACCCTGCGGTAGCCACCACCAAACCCGGTCGGCCGGACGTCTTCGGGGAGCCCCGAGTGGATCGCACTGCCCAGCTCACCGCCCGCTCCACACGACTCGACATCGCATACGATCCCCCACTCTCCGACACGTCCCCGCAGGCCGGGGCCGCCCGGGTGCTCGCGGCGAACTGGACGGGCACCTCGACGGTCCCCTCCCGGAGCCTGTATCCGCACCAGTGGTCCTGGGACTCGGCGTTCATCGCGATCGGCCTGCGGCACGTGTCGCCGCTGCGGGCCCAGACCGAGCTGGAGACGCTGCTGGCGGCCCAGTGGGGCGACGGGCGCGTCCCGCACATCGTGTTCAACCCCTCCGTACCGCTCGACGCCTATTTCCCCAGCCCCGACTTCTGGCGCTCCGCGACCGCGGGCAGCGCCGCCGGCGCCCCGCGCACCGTACAGACGTCCGGCATCGTGCAGCCACCGGTGCACGCCCTGGCGGCCTGGCTGGTGCACATCGCCGACCCCGGACTGTCCCGGGCCCGGGGCTTCCTGGCCCGGGTGTACCCGCGGCTGGCCGCCTGGCACCGGTATCTGCTGCACCGGCGCGACCTGGGCGGCGGCGGGCTGGTGTCCGTGGTCCATCCGTGGGAGCAGGGCATGGACAACAGCCCCTGCTGGGACGCCCCGCTCGCCCGGATCACCCCGGCTCCGGCCCGTTCCTTCCGCCGTGCCGACCTCGACCACGGCGCACCCGAGGACCGGCCGACGGATCTGGACTACGGGCGGTACGTACGGCTGGCCGCCGACTACCGGGACGCCGGCTACGCGGACGGCGGCGGGCAGTTCGCCGTGGAGGACCCGGCGTTCAACGCCCTCCTCATCGCCTCCGAGCACGCGCTGGCCCGGATCGCCGAGGAGCTGGGCGCGGCCGGCACCGCCCGGCGGGCCCGCGCCGAGCGGCTGACGGCGGCCCTGGTGGAGCGGCTGTGGGAGCCGGCGGCCGGCCTGTTCCTGTGCCGGGACCTGCGGGCCGGCGGGGCGGCCGTCCGCGAGCGCGGCGTGACGGGGCTGATCCCGCTGCTGCTGCCGGACCTGCCCCGGGACATCGCCGCCGCTCTCGTCCGCACCCTGCGCGGACCGCACTTCTCGCTCGGCGACCGCACCCGGCTGGTGCCCAGCCACGACCTGCTCGCCGAGACCTTCGACCCGCACCGGTACTGGCGCGGCCCGGCCTGGTTCAACACGAGCTGGCTGGTGGAGCGCGGGCTGCGCACGCACGGCGAGACGGACCAGGCCGACGCCCTGCGCGCGGCGGTCGTCGAGCTGGCCGGCTCAACCGGCTTCACGGAGTACGCCGACCCGTTCACCGGCGAGGCCTGCGGCGCGACCGGCTTCTCCTGGACCGCCGCACTCGCACTGGACCTGCACCAAGAGCTTCTCAAGCACCCCGCACAGGGCGTGTCCCCGACGGGCACCGCCACGTTCGCCAGGAGTGACGAAGGAGGAGACCGGGGATGACGGACCGGCATCATCTGCTCGTGCACGGGGCGACGTTCGCCGCCGTGGACGACCGGGGCGACATCAGCGGTGTCCGGGGCGGCAGTTCCCCGGACGGGTGGTTCGTCCGGGACGCCCGGCACCTGAGCCGCTGGCAGCTCACCGTCGACGGCGCGGTGCCCGAGGTGCTGCGCCCCGTCCCGGACGGGGACGCCAGCCGCTGCGCGCTGGTGCCGCGCGGCGGCCGGCAGGAGCCCCCGGCGTACACCGTCTTCCGTGAACAGGGCGTCGGTGACAGCTCGTTCGTGGAGTCGCTGCGGGTGACCAGCAATCGCCCCGTGCCCACCACGATCCGGCTCGCCCTCACCGTCGACGCCGACTTCACCGACCAGTTCGAACTCCGCTCCGACCACCGCACCTACGCCAAGCCCGGCGCCCTGCGATCCCGTCAGGTGCTGGACGACGGGATCGAGTTCACCTACCGGCGCGCCGAGTGGCGGTCCTGTACGACCATCACTGCCGACCCGGCCCCGGAGGCCGTGGAGGAGACGGGCACCGGTGCCCGGCGCCTGGTGTGGACCCTCGAACTGGAACCGCACGGCACGGCACGGCTGGTGCTGCGGGTGATCGCCCGCCCGCACGGCGAGCGGCGCGCCCTGCGGGTGCCCCGCGACCCGGCGGCCCTGCGGGACCAGCTCCTCGCCGCCGAGGGCGAGTTCATGGAGGGTGTGGCCTTCCCGACCGGCTGGCCGGAACTGGCGGCGGCCTGTGCCCGGGGGCTCGCCGACCTGGCCGCGCTCCAGGTGCCGGCCACCGGGCCCGACGGCGAGGAGCTGCGTGTACCGGCCGGCGGCGCCCCCTGGTTCCTCACCCTTCTCGCCCGGGACGCCCTGCTCACCTCCCTGTTCGCCCTGCCGTACCGGCCGCGGCCGGCCGCCGCCACGCTGCACGCGCTCGCCGCCACCCAGGCGACCGGCACCGGCGGGGCCCGGGGCGCCCAGCCGGGCAAGATCGTGCACGAGGTGCGGCACGGTGAGCTGGCGCACTTCGGGCAGGTGCCGTACGGGCGTTACTACGGCTCGGTCGACGCCACCCCGCTCTTCCTCGTCCTGCTGGGCGCGTACACCGAGCGCACCTCCGACCCGGCGCCGGCCCGCCGCCTGGAGCCGCACGCCCGGGCCGCCGTCGGCTGGATGCTCGACCACGGCGGCCTGACCACGCGCGGCTACCTCGTCCACCGCGCCGACGAGGGCGGTCTCGCCAACCAGAACTGGAAGGACTCCCCCGACGCGATCTGCTGCGCCGACGGCACCCGGCCCACCGGGGCGGTCATGGCGGCGGGCGCCCAGGGCTACGCGTACGACGCGCTGCGCCGTACGGCCTGGCTGGCGCGCACGGTATGGGCCGACGAGACCTACGCGGCCCTGCTGGAGCAGGCGGCGGCCGACCTCCGGGACCGCTTCCAGCGGGACTTCTGGATGGGCGAGCACTCCTTCCCGGCGCTCGCGCTGGACGCCGAGGGCCGCCGGATCGACGCGCTGGCGTCCGACGCCGGGCATCTGCTGTGGTCGGGGCTGCTGGACAAGGAGTACGGCGAGGTGGTCGGCCGGCGGCTGCTCGAACCGGACTTCTTCTCCGGCTGGGGCGTCCGCACACTCGCCGCCGGGCAGCCGGCGTACCATCCGCTCTCCCGCCATCGCGGCTCGGTCTGGCCGCACGACAACGCGCTGATCACGCTCGGCCTGGCGCGCTACGGACTGCACGACGAGGCCCGTACGGTCGCGCACGCGCTGGTCGACGCGGCGACGGCGGGCGGGCACCGGCTGCCGGAGGTACTGGCGGGATACGGCCGCGACACCCATCCGGAACCGGTCCCCTGTCCGCACGCCTGTGTCCGGGAGTCCCGCTCGGCCGCGGCACCGCTCGCGCTGCTCACGGCGGTGGGCGGAACGTAGGCGCGCCGGGCCGCCGGCCGGCCCGGTGAGCGTTTGCCAGCTGTTTGCCCGGGGCTGTGAACAGGGGCCCTGAGGTGGCCGTACGGGAGGACATCAAGGGTCTCGCACGGAAGGACCTCCGGGTTGCCTCAGCACACGAGCACGCGCCAGCCATCCAGTACGGCCGCGGGGCCTCGCCGCGAGGAAACGGAACCCGGGGCGCCGGACCCGGCACCGGCCGAGGACGCGAAGGCGGCGGTCCCGGAGCAGCGGGAGCCGGAACGGGCCGCGCGCGAGACGGCCGAACCGGCCTCGGTGGAAGCGGAGTCGACGGAGGCGGAGTCGACGGAACCGGAACCGCGGGCACCGGAGCTGCGGGAACCGGAGGGGCCGGAACCGGAGGCGGCGGAAGCCGATGTGACGAAGGCCGAGGTGCCGGACCCCGAGGCGCACGGCTCGGACGCCGGCCCCGCGCCGGAACCCGACCGGGCGTCAGAACCCGGCCCCGCGCCCGCCGCCGCCCCCGCACCGGAGGCCGCCGACCCGGCCGCGGCCGACAGCGCGCGGCCCGCCCGGCGGTCCGTCCGGTGGCCCTGGAAGGTCTGGTCCGCGTGGGCGGGGCGGTGGCGGGAGCGGCACCCCGCGGGCGCCCGGGCCCTGTCGGTCACGGTCACCGTGCTGGCCGCCGTCCTCGTGGTCGCCGCGCTCGTGATGCCCAACAGCGTCGTGAACCTGGGGCCCGCCAAGTTCCTGCGGATACCGGGGGAAGCCGTCATCGGCGCGGCGGTGATGCTCGCGCTGCCGCGCCGGCCCCGGGTGGTGCTGGCGGCGGTGTCCGGGGTCGCGCTCGGCGCCATGACCCTGCTCAACGCGCTCGACATGGGCTTCAACCAGTACCTGGGCCGCAGCTTCAACCTCGTCCTGGACTGGAGCCTGCTGACCGACGCGGAGTCGTACCTGGAGGACTCCCTCGGCCGTACCGCCACCCTCGCGGCCGTGGCCGGCGTGATCGTCCTGGTGCTCCTCCTCTTCGTCCTGCTGGCGCTGTCCACGGTCCGGCTGAGCAACGTGCTCGCCCGGCACACCGGCACCGCGACCCGGGGCACGCTGATCGCCGGGGTCGTCTGGATCACCTGTACGTCCCTGGGCCTCCAGGTGTCCGGCGTGCCGCTCGCCTCCGAACGGACGGCCACCGCGCTGAAGGTCCAGGCCCGGCGCATTTCGGACACCCTCCGGGACGAGGCGGAGTTCCGGAAGGTGGCCCGGGTCGACGCCTTCGGGAACACCCCGGGCAGCCAGCTCGTCCCGGACCTGCGCGGCAAGGACATGATCTTCACGTTCATCGAGTCCTACGGCCGCAGCGCGATCGAGGACCCGATCATGGCGCCCGGCGTGGACAGAACTCTCGACGTCCGGACCAAGGCCCTGGCCGCAGCGGGCTTCCACGCCAAGAGCGGCTGGCTGACCTCCGCGACCTACGGCGGCAGCAGCTGGCTCGGCCACTCCACCACCATGTCGGGGCTGTGGATCAGCAACCAGCAGCGCTACCGGACCGTCATGGCGAGCGACCACATGAGCCTGACGGACGCGTTCGAGCGGACCGGCGCGTTCGACACGGTCGGCGTGATGCCCGGTGTGCAGAAGGGCTGGCCGGAGCAGAAGTGGTACGGCCTCGGCAAGGTGTACAACGCCTTCCAGCTGGGCTACAAGGGACCGAAGTTCAGCTGGTCGACCATGCCCGACCAGTACGCGCTCCAGCAGTACCAGGAGCGGGTGCACAGCAAGCGGCCGGCCGGCGGCAAGTCCCGGATGTCGCTGCTCATCCTGACCTCCAGCCACCAGCCGTGGGCGCCCGTCCCGAAGATGGTGGGCTGGGACCAGCTGGGCGACGGCTCGGTCTTCAAGGGCATCGAGGCGGCGGGCAACGACCCGGCCGACGTCATCGCCGACACCACCAAGTCCCGCGAGGAGTACGGCAAGTCGGTGCAGTACTCGGTGACCGCGCTGACCGAGTGGCTGGAGCGCTACGGCACCGAGGACACCGTGCTGGTGTTCCTCGGCGACCACCAGCCGATCGCCCGGGTCAGCGGCAACCACGCCAGCCGTGACGTGCCGGTCTCGATCGTCGCCAAGGATCCCCGGGTGCTCGACAAGGTCGCCGACTGGCACTGGACGGACGGTCTGCGTCCGGCCCACGACGCGCCGGTGTGGAAGATGAGTTCCTTCCGCGACCGCTTCCTGACGGCGTACGGCTCGACCCCGCACCCCAGGAAGGGCTGATCAGCCGCCCGAGGTGTCGAGCTCGGCGTCCTCGCCGACGCCCGCGCAGTCGTACGGGTCCTTCAGCCAGCCGTCCGGCAGCACCACGCGATTGTTGCCGGAGGTGCGCCCCCGGGGCCCGTCCGCGCCGGCCGGCCAGGCCTGGTCGAGGTCCAGCTCGTCCAGGCCGGCCCGCAGTGCCTCCAGCGAGGAGGTGATCGCGAGCCGCTTGCGCATCTCGGAGCCGACGGCGAAGCCCTTGAGGTACCAGGCGACGTGCTTGCGGAAGTCGACCACGCCCTTGGACTCGTCGCCGGCCCACTCGCCGAGCAGGGTGGCGTGCCGCACCATGACGTCGGCCACCTCGCGCAGGGCGGGCCGGGCGACGTCGTCGGGCCGGCCCTCGAACGCGGCCACCAGGTCGGCGAACAGCCACGGGCGGCCCAGGCAGCCACGGCCCACGACCACCCCGTCGCAGCCCGTCTCACGCACCATCCGCAGCGCGTCCTCCGCGCACCAGATGTCGCCGTTGCCGAGCACGGGGATCTCCGGGACGTGCTCCTTCAAGCGGGCGATGGCGTCCCAGTCGGCGGTGCCGCCGTAGTGCTGGGCGGCGGTGCGGCCGTGCAGGGCGATGGCCGTGACGCCCTCCTCGACGGCGATGCGGCCCGCGTCGAGGAAGGTGATGTGGTCGTCGTCGATGCCCTTGCGCATCTTCATGGTCACCGGCAGGTCGCCGGCGCCCGCGACCGCCTCGCGCAGGATCGCCCGGAGCAGGTTCCGCTTGTACGGCAGGGCGGAGCCGCCGCCCTTGCGGGTGACCTTGGGAACGGGGCAGCCGAAGTTCAGGTCGATGTGGTCGGCCAGGTCCTCCTCCGCGATCATGCGGACGGCCTTGCCGACGGTCGCCGGGTCGACGCCGTACAGCTGGATCGAACGCGGCCGCTCACTCGCGTCGAACCTGATCAGCTGCATGGTCTTCTCGTTGCGCTCGACCAGCGCCCGGGTCGTGATCATCTCGCTGACGAACAGGCCCTTGCCGCCGCTGAACTCCCGGCACAGGGTGCGGAAGGGCGCGTTCGTGATACCCGCCATGGGGGCGAGCACGACGGGCGGCCGCACGGTGTGCGGGCCGATCTGCAAGGGGGACTCGGGCGTGGGCATTGCCCCATTGTCACCCATCGACAAAGATCATGTATCACTCATTAGTTAGACGCACTATCGAAGCGGACGTAGGATGGAACGCATGCCCGAGTTGAGTCACCGCCGACGCATGCTGGTGCTCGCGATCTGCTGCATGAGCCTGCTGATCGTGAGCCTCGACAACACCGCGCTGAACGTGGCGCTGCCCTCGATGCAGCGCGACCTGCACGCCACCACCTCCGGGCTGCAGTGGACGATCGACGCCTACACGCTCGTCCTGGCCTCGCTGCTGATGCTCGCCGGTTCCACGGCCGACCGCATCGGCCGCAAGCGGGTCTTCATGACCGGCCTGGTGCTGTTCTCCGTCGGCTCCCTGCTCTGCTCCCTGGCACCCGACCTGGAACTGCTCGTCGTGTTCCGGATGGTCCAGGCGGTGGGCGGCTCGATGCTCAACCCGGTCGCCATGTCGATCATCACCAACACGTTCACCGACTCCCGCGAACGCGCCCGCGCGATCGGCGTGTGGGGCGCGGTGGTCGGCATCTCCATGGCCGCGGGTCCGCTGGTCGGGGGTCTGCTCGTGCAGTCGGTGAGCTGGCGCGCCATCTTCTGGGTCAACCTCCCGGTCGGTCTCGCCGCCCTGCTCCTCACCCTCCGCTTCGTGCCCGAGTCCCGCGCGCCCAGGGCCCGCCGCCCCGACCCGGTCGGCCAGCTGCTGGTGATCGCCCTGTTCGGCTCGCTGACGTACGCGATCATCGAGGCGCCGGACGCGGGCGCGGCCACGGTGGCGCCCTTCGCCGCGGTGGCCCTGGCGGCGCTGCTGGCCCTGCTGTGGTACGAACCCCGGCGCGCCGAACCCCTCATCGACCTGCGCTTCTTCCGCTCCGCACCGTTCAGCGGGGCGACCGTGATCGCGGTCAGCGCCTTCGCCGCGCTGGGCGGCTTCCTCTTCCTGTCCACCCTGTACCTGCAGAACGTGCGCGGTCTCGATGCCCTGCACGCGGGGCTGTGGATGCTGCCCATGGCCGCGCCGACGTTCCTGTGCGCACCGCTGTCCGGCCGGCTGGTCGGCAGCCGTGGTCCGCGGCTGCCTCTCCTCGTCGCGGGTACGGCGATGACGGCGAGCGGGGTGCTGTTCGCGGCCTTCGAGGCGGAGACCTCCAACACCACTCTCTTCATCGGGTACGTCCTGTTCGGCATCGGCTTCGGCTTCGTGAACGCGCCGATCACCAACACGGCGGTGTCGGGCATGCCACGCGCCCAGGCCGGGGTCGCCGCCGCGGTCGCCTCCACGAGCAGGCAGCTGGGCCAGACGCTGGGTGTGGCGGTCGTCGGCGCCGTCCTCGTGGCCGGTATCGGCTCGTCCTCCTACCGGCAGGAGTTCGTCTCGGCGGCCCGCCCCGGCTGGTGGATCCTGACCGTGTGCGGTCTGGCCGTCCTGGTCCTCGGCCTGCTGACCAGCGGCCGCTGGGCCCACCGCACCGCCGAGCGGACGGCCGAGCAGCTTCGGACGGCGGAGGTGCGGGAGGTCGTGGGGGCTTCCGGAGCCGCCCGGTGAGCGGGCGCGGCGCCGCCGGTCAGTCCGCCCGCGCGAGGTCGTAGAGCCGCTCCAGACGCTCCCGGGTCTCCTCGTCGCGCGGGGTGTACGTCACCATCCGGGCGCCCGCCTCCGGGCCGAGCCACAGGTCGGTGTGCTCCAGGCTGAGACGGCCGACGTGGGGGTTGAGGAACTCCTTGGTCCTGGAGCGGCCGGCGACCACCTCGTACCGCTCCCAGTTCTCGCGGAACTCCGGTGACTCCTCCAGCCGCCTGAGCAGCATCTTCCAGGCGGGTTCGCCGAGGTGGCCGGCCAGGGAGGCGCGCAGCCGGGCGGCCATCAGGCGCTGGGTCTGCTCCAGGTGCACGACCGCCGACTGCCACTCCTCGCTGGTGTACACGAGCAGGATGCAGTTGCGGTCCTCGGGCGGGATCGCGTCCAGGTCGCCCAGCAGGCGCCCGTAGGTGCGGTTGTAGGCGAGGATGTCGTACCGGCTGTTCTGGACGCAGGCCGGGATCGGGTCCAGCCGGCGCAGCATCTCGCGCAGGGCCGGGGTCACGCTCGGGCAGCTCGCCGCGGGCGACGGGTCGACGGCGCCGGCCAGCTGGAAGAGGTGGGCGCGCTCGCCGGCGTCCAGCCGCAGGGTCCGCGCGAGGGCGTCCAGGACCTGGACGGAGACCTGGATGTCGCGGGCCTGCTCCAGCCACGTGTACCAGGTGACGCCGACCGCGGAGAGCTGGGCGACCTCCTCCCGGCGCAGTCCCGGCGTACGGCGGCGGGTGCCGCGCGGCAGCCCCACCTGCTCGGGCTTGATGCGCTCGCGGCGGCTGCGCAGGAAGGCGGCCAGCTCGTGCCGGCGGATCTCCGCGCCCCGGGCGGTCGGCCGCGCGGCGGGCTCCTGGGACAGGGTCGTCATGATTCCAGGGTCCCGCGATCGCCATCCTGTTGCCAGGTGGTCCTGGTACCAGGATGAGGAGACTCTGGTACCCGTCTCGGCGGGGGCGCAGGCTCGGGGGCATGAGCGAAACCGTCATTACCGCGAAGGCCGTCCGGACGGCGGCCGCCCCGCCCGCGCTCGGCGGGCCCGGACTGTTCACCGTCCTGCTGGCCGCGGCCCTGCCGCTGGTCGACTTCTTCATCGTCAATGTCGCTCTGCCGGCCATCGGCACGGACCTCGCCGCGGGCGAGGCCGTGCTGGAGCTGGTCGTGGCCGGTTACGGGGTCGCGTACGCCGTGCTGCTGGTGCTCGGCGGGCGGCTCGGGGACCTGTTCGGCCGGCGTCGCCTGTTCCTGGGCGGCATGGCGGCGTTCGGGCTCACCTCGCTGGCCTGCGGGCTCGCCCCCGGCGCCTGGAGCCTCGTCGCGGCGCGGGTCGCGCAGGGCGCGTCGGCCGCGGCGATGCTGCCGCAGGTGCTCGCCACCATCCAGTCCGCCACGACGGGTGCGCGCCGGGCCAGGGCGATGAGCCTCTACGGCGCCACGGCCGGGCTGTCCATGGTGGCCGGGCAGATCCTGGGCGGGGTGCTCGTGGCCGCGGATGTCGCCGGTACGGGGTGGCGCTCGGTCTTCCTCGTCAACGTGCCCGTGGTGGCGGCCGGGCTGGTGCTCGCCGTCCGGTACGTGCCGGAGACCAGGTCGCGGCGTCCGGAGCCGGTGGACGTCCCGGGCACGGTCCTGCTCGCGCTGTCCCTGCTGACGCTGCTCGCTCCGCTCACCGAGGGCCGGGCGGCGGGCTGGCCGCTGTGGACGTGGGTGTCGCTGGCGGCGTTCCCGATCGTCGCCGGGGCGTTCTGGGCCGTGGAACGGCGGGCGGACCGGGCGGGCCGGACCCCGCTGGTGCCGCCCAGTCTGCTGGCGCTGGCCTCGCTGCGGCGCGGACTGCTGCTGATCCTGCCGTTCTCCGTCGGTTTCAGCGGGTTCATGTTCGTCATCGCGCTCGCGTTGCAGCAGGGCGCGGGGCTGGGGCCGGTGCAGGCGGGGCTGGCGCTCGCGCCGATGGCGGTGGTGTTCCTGTTCGTCTCGCTGGCCGGACCGCGGCTGATCGCCCGCCACGGCACCCGCGTGGTCACCGCCGGGTCCGTCGTGCAGGGCGTCGGTGTGCTGCTGATCGTGCTGGCCGCCTGGCGGGACTGGCCGCACCTGGACTTCGGCTCGCTGCTGCCGGGCGCGGCCGTGGCCGGTGCCGGGCAGGCGCTGCAACTGCCCAATGTGATGCGGATCGTGATGTCCGAGGTGCCGGCCGCCCGGGCGGGCGTCGGCAGCGGTGTGATGGTCACCACCCAGCAGTCCGCGCTCGCCCTTGGCGTGGCCACGCTCGGCACGCTGTTCCTGACCCTGGTTCCGCATCTGGGCATGCGGGACGCGCTGGTCGTCACGCTGCTGGCGCAGTTGGCCGGGACCGTGCTGACGGGCCTGCTCAGTCTGCGGCTGCCCCGCGACATCGGCTGAGCCGGGGTGGGCCGAGGGCACGGCTTGGACAACTCACCGGGAATCTCACCCTGTTGATGTTGGTCCTGCTGCACACTCCTTGCCGTCGGGTTGCCGGACGCGGGGACGGGAGGCGTCATGCCACGGGTCAGCACTACGAGCAAGGTCAGCCGCTGGGACCAGCACGGGCGGGAGCACGTCGTCAGAGTGCAGCGCGCGGGGGTGCAGCGCACGATCAGATGCGACACGTGCGGCTGGCGGCGGGGCGCCCAGTTCCTGCCGTGGCTGAAGGCCGAGGAGCACCTGGCCGAGGCCCACCAGGCGACGGTCGACCCGACGGCGGCCCGTCAGCCGTCCCGCTGAGAACCGGTGCGGCCGGCCCGCCGTCCCGCTGGAAACCGGCCCGGCCGGTCCGACGACCACGTCGGACACCCCGGACACACGGCGCCCGCCCGGACCACCGCCCGCCGCGACGGCCCGCCGGATCGCCGGCGGGCGCGAAGTCCCCTGCCCTCGGCGGCGGGACACCCGGCTACCCGCAAGCGCCCGGGCTCACCGGGTCGTCGGGCCCAGTCCGCGGAGCAGCAGGTCCACGACGGCTGTGAACTCCTCGTCGATTCCGGGGGCGGTCCACTCCCGCGCGTAGCAGGGGTCGTGGAAGCGGCCGGTCGCCTGGAAGACGGCGCGGGCCGCGGCGGCCGGATCGGCGACGGAGAAGGCGCCCGACCCGGCCCCCGCCGCGATGATCCCGGTCAGCTGGGCGGTCAGCTCGGTTATGTGCTCACCGACGACCGTGCCGTTCTCGTCGGTCAGCACCGTGTAGGTGGCGAAGAGTTCGGGGTCGTCGCCCGCCTTGTGCCGCTTGGCCTCGAACAGCGCCGCCAGCCACGACCGCAGCCGCTCCTCCGGGCTCCCGCCGTCGGCGACGATCCCGGCGAGCTTCAGCGAGGTGCGGTCCAGCCAGCGCTTGGTGACGGCCTCGCGCAGCGCGGCCTTGGTGCGGAAGTGCCGGTAGACACTGCCGTGGCTGACGCCGAGCGCGCGGGCCACGTCGACCACGGTGGCCTTGGCCGGGCCGTGGCGGCGCAGCACTTCCTCGGTCGCTTCGAGGATGCGCTCGGCGGTCAGGGTCTCGCTGGTCGGTGCCATGCTCTAGACCGTACCCGGCGGCCGGTTCAGCGCTCGCTGTCGAGGTGTGCCATCTGCGCGGTCGGGTAGCGGTCGCCGGCCGCCGCGTCCGCCGGGACGGCCTCCTCGATCGCCGCGAGGTCGGCCGCCTCCAGGGTGACGTCCAGCGCGCCCAGCGACTCGGTGAGCCGCTCGCGGGTGCGGGCGCCGACCAGCGGCACGATGTCCTCGCCCCGGGAGAGCACCCAGGCGATGGCGATCTGCGCGACACTCACGCCCTTCTGCTCGGCGATCTTGCGCAGGGCGTCGACCAGGTTCAGGTTGTGCCGGAGGTTGTCGCCCTGGAAGCGGGGCGAGTGGGCGCGGAAGTCGCCCGCGGCCAGCTGCCGGTCGCGGGAGAAGTGGCCGGAGATGAGTCCGCGCGAGAGGACGCCGTACGCGGTGACGCCGATGCCCAGTTCCCGCGTGGTGGGCAGGATGTCCCGCTCGATGCCGCGGGAGATGAGTGAGTACTCGATCTGGAGGTCGGCGATCGGGGCGGTGGCGGCGGCCCGCCGGACGGTCTCGGCGCCGACCTCGCTGAGGCCCACGTGGCGGACGTACCCCTTCTCGATCAGCTCGGCGATCGCGCCGACGGTCTCCTCGATCGGTACGTCCGGGTCGAGGCGGGCGATCCGGTAGACGTCGATGTGGTCGACGCCGAGGCGCTGGAGGGAGTAGGCGGCGAAGTTCTTCACGGCGGCGGGGCGGCCGTCGTAGCCGCTCCAGTTGCCGTCGGGGTCGCGCAGGGCGCCGAACTTCACGCTGACCAGCGCCTGTTCGCGGCGCGCGGGCGGGGCGGTGCGCAGGGCCTCGCCGAGCAGCATCTCGTTGTGCCCCATGGCGTAGAAGTCGCCGGTGTCCAGCAGGGTGACGCCCGCCTCCAGGGCGGCGTGGACGGTCGCGACGGACTCCGCGCGGTCGGTGTCGCCGTACAGCGCGGACATGCCCATGCAGCCGAGGCCGAGGGCGGAGACCTGGGGGCCGGTGGTTCCGAGGGTTCGGGTTCGCATCGTCATGTCTCCACCTTGCCATGACAGCTGACAGATTTCAATATCTGTCATTCCATCTCTGTCACCGATTCCTCTGTCACCGATCTCTCTGTCACCGATCGCCGATCCCTGTCTCCCGGATTTGGTCCAGACCTATTGACGAGAGGTCTGGACCACGAGCACTGTCGACATCGGAATTGTCATGCCTACGACACCTCACCGCACCCCCACCGGGAGGCCCGTATGCTCCGCCGCACCCTGTCCCTGCTCGCCGCCGCGCTCGCCACGGCCTGTCTGACCCAGGTCCCGGCCGCCGCCCCCGCCTCCGCCGCCGACACCTGCGCGGTGAAGTCCCGGCCGGCCGGCAAGGTGCTCCAGGGCTACTGGGAGAACTGGGACGGCTCGGCCAACGGCGTCCACCCGCCCTTCGGCTGGACCCCGATCACCGACGCGCGCATCCCCGCCCACGGCTACAACGTGCTCAACGCGGCCTTCCCGGTGATCCGTTCGGACGGCACGGCGCTGTGGGAGGACGGCATGGACGCCGGCGTCAAGGTGGCCACGCCCGGCGAGATGTGCCGGGCCAAGGCGGCCGGTCAGACGATCCTGCTCTCCATCGGCGGTGCCGCGGCCGGCATCGACCTGTCGTCCTCCGCCGTGGCCGACCGGTTCGTGGCGACGATCGTGCCGATCCTGAAGGAGTACAACTTCGACGGCATCGACATCGACATCGAGACGGGGCTGGTGGGCAGCGGGAGCATCGGCCGGCTCTCCCCCTCGCAGGCGAACTTGATCCGGATCGTCGACGGGATCCTCGCGCGGATGCCGTCCGGCTTCGGCCTGACGATGGCCCCGGAGACGGCGTACGTCACCGGCGGCAGCGTCACCTACGGCTCGATCTGGGGCGCATACCTGCCGATCGTGAAGAAGTACGCGGACAACGGCCGGCTGTGGTGGCTGAACATGCAGTACTACAACGGCAGCATGTACGGCTGCTCGGGCGACTCGTACGCGGCGGGCACGGTGCAGGGCTTCACCGCGCAGACGGACTGCCTGGACAGGGGCCTGGTGGTGCAGGGCACGACGGTCAGGGTGCCGTACGACAAGCAGGTGCCGGGCCTGCCCGCCCAGCCGGGCGCGGGCGGCGGCCACATGTCACCGTCCCTGGTCTCCCAGGCGTGGAAGCACTACGGCGGCTCGCTCAAGGGCCTGATGACCTGGTCCGTCAACTGGGACGGCTCGAAGAACTGGACCTTCGGTGACAACGTCAAGGCCCTTCAGGGGCGTTGAGCGACCGAGCGGACGAGCGGGGCGGACATGCGAATGCCGGGCGCGCCGATCGAATCGGCCCGCCCGGCATCCGCCGTGCGAACTAGGCGCCGATGAGGCGCTGGGCCAGGTAGCCCTCGATCTGGTCGAGGGACACCCGCTCCTGCTTCATCGAGTCACGCTCGCGGACGGTCACCGCGTTGTCCTCGAGGGTGTCGAAGTCGACGGTCACGCAGAACGGCGTGCCGATCTCGTCCTGGCGGCGGTAACGGCGGCCGATGGCACCGGCGTCGTCGAACTCGATGTTCCAGTTCTGACGCAGCGCCTGGGCGAGGCCCTTGGCCTTCGGCGACAGCTCGGGGTTGCGGGACAGCGGCAGCACCGCGACCTTCACCGGCGCGAGACGGTGGTCGAGGCGCAGCACCGTGCGCTTCTCCATCTTGCCCTTGGCGTTGGGCGCCTCGTCCTCGACGTACGCGTCGAGGAGGAAGGCCAGCATCGCGCGGCCGACACCGGCCGCGGGCTCGATGACGTACGGGGTCCAGCGCTCGCCGGCCTCCTGGTCGAAGTAGGAGAGGTCCTGGCCGGACGCCTTGGAGTGGGCACCGAGGTCGTAGTCGGTGCGGTTGGCGACACCCTCGAGCTCGCCCCACTCGCTGCCGCCGAACTGGAAGCGGTACTCGATGTCGGCGGTGCGCTTGGAGTAGTGGGAGAGCTTCTCCTTCGGGTGCTCGTACCAGCGCATGTTCTCGGTACGCAGGCCGAGGCCCGTGTACCAGTTCCAGCGCTGCTCCATCCAGTACTCCTGCCACTTCTCGTCCTCGCCCGGCTTGACGAAGAACTCCATCTCCATCTGCTCGAACTCGCGGGTCCGGAAGATGAAGTTGCCGGGCGTGATCTCGTTGCGGAAGGACTTGCCCATCTGCGCGATGCCGAAGGGCGGCTTGCGGCGCGAGGTGGTCTGCACCTGGGCGAAGTTGGTGAAGATGCCCTGGGCGGTCTCGGGGCGCAGGTAGGCGACGGAGCCGGAGTCCTGCGTCGGGCCGAGGTGGGTGGAGAGGAGACCCGAGAACTGCTTGGGCTCGGTGAACTGGCCCTTGTTGCCGCAGTTCGGGCAGTTGATGTCGGCCAGGCCGTTCGCCGGGGCGTGGCCCTTCTTCTCCTCGTAGGCCTCTTCCAGGTGGTCCGCGCGGAACCGCTTGTGACACGAGGTGCACTCGGTCAGCGGGTCCGTGAAAGTGGCGACATGGCCGGAGGCGACCCAGACCTCGGAGGCCAGGATGACGGACGAGTCGATACCGACGACGTCCTCGCGCGACGTCACCATGTAGCGCCACCACTGGCGCTTGATGTTCTCCTTGAGCTCGACGCCCAGCGGTCCGTAGTCCCAGGCGGCACGCTGTCCGCCGTAGATCTCACTGCACGGGAAAACGAAGCCACGGCGCTTGCTCAGGCTGACGATGGTGTCGATCTTGTCGGCGGCCACGGTGCTCTCTTCATTACGACGACGGGCGTTGAAGCGAGATGCTTCCAGCGAATGATTCAGGTTACCGGCGCAGGCTCCCCCACGGCCAAATCGGCCCCTGGTCCAGGGCCCTCGGAGGGCTTGTTGACAACGGTTTCCATCTTTGTTGAAAATGACTGTCATGAACGTACGACGACGCCTCATACCCGCCGCCGCGGTCGGCGCGGTCACCGCACTCGGGATCGGCACCCTCACCGCATGCTCCGGCGACAGCGCGGCGGCGGCCGGCACCGGCAAGTTCGACGTCGTCACGTCCTTCTACCCGATGACGTTCCTCGCCGAGCGGATCGGCGGCAGCCACGTCCACGTAACCAGTCTCACCACTCCCGGCCAGGAACCGCACGACCTGGAGCTCAGCCCCCGGCAGATCGGCGGCCTGGAGAAGTCCGACGCGGTCCTGTACCTGAAGAACCTCCAGCCCGCCGTCGACCGGGCGGTGGCCCAGTCGCCGGTCGGGACCAAGATCGACGCGGCCTCGCTGACCACGCTGGAGAACCACGGCACCGAGGTCGGC
The DNA here is from genome assembly GCF_043079785.1 of Streptomyces sp. NPDC015139. Lineage (NCBI taxonomy): Bacteria > Bacillati > Actinomycetota > Actinomycetes > Kitasatosporales > Streptomycetaceae > Streptomyces > Streptomyces sp. NPDC015139. Next base: position 257,476 of record NZ_JBIBUW010000003.1, read on the forward strand.
GGCCACGCGGCCGCGCACGACTCCCACGACGACGAGGAGTCCGGCGGCAGGGACCCGCACATCTGGCTCGACCCGGTGCGCTACGCCCAGGTCGCCCGCGGCGTCGGCCACGCCTTCGCCAAGGCCGACCCGAAGCACGCGGCCGACTACGAGAAGAACACCGCCGAGCTGGTCGAGCAGCTGAACGGCCTGGACCGGCAGTTCCGGGACGGCCTCGCGCACACGGCGGACAAGGTCTTCATCACCACCCACGCCGCCTTCGGCTACCTCGCCGAGCGCTACGGCCTCACCGAGGAGGCCGTCAACGGCCTGGACCCCGAGTCGGAGCCCAGCGCCGCGCGCGTGAAGGACCTGGAGCGGATGGCCCGGGCCGACGGCGTCACCACCGTCTTCTACGAGACGCTCGTCAGCGACGAGACCGCGAAGACCGTCGCGCACGACACGGGTCTGAGGACCGACGTCCTCGACCCGATCGAGGGCATCACCGGCAAGTCCCGCGGCACCGACTACTTCGCGGTCCAGCGGGCCAACCTCAAGGCGCTCCAGCGGGCACTGGGCGCCGAATGACCGGCACGGAGGGCAGGACCATGGGCGAGCCCGTCATCACCATGCGCGCGGTGACCGCCGAACTCGGCGCGCGTCCCGTGCTGCGCGGCATGGATCTCACCGTCGGCCGCGGCGAGGTCGTCGCGCTGCTCGGCGCCAACGGCTCGGGGAAGTCCACGGCGATCCGCACGATCATCGGCCAGGTGCCGGTCAGCGGCGGCGGCATCGAACTCTTCGGCACCGAGCGCCGGTCCTTCCGCGACTGGTCGCGGGTGGGCTACGTACCGCAGCGCACCACCGCCGCCGGCGGGGTCCCGGCGACCGTGACCGAGATCGTCTCCGCCGGCCGGCTGTCGCGCACCCGCTTCGGCGTCTTCCGCAGGAGCGACCGGGAGGCGGTGCGCCGGGCCCTGGAGCTGGTCGGCATGGCGGACCGCGCCAAGGACTCGGCGGACGCCCTCTCCGGCGGCCAGCACCAGCGGGTGCTGATCGCCCGCGCGCTGGTCGCCGAACCCGAACTGCTGATCATGGACGAGCCGATGGCGGGCGTCGACCTGGCCAGCCAGGAGGTGCTCGCACGGACGCTGGAGCAGCAGGTGGCGGCCGGTACGACCGTCCTCCTCGTGCTGCACGAACTGGGCCCGCTGGAGCCCCTGATCGACCGGGCGGTCGTCCTGCGCGACGGGTGTGTCCTGCACGACGGCCCACCGCCCCGCGCGGTCGGCCAGCACGCCCTGCCCGGCCACGACCATGTGCACCCGCACGCACCGGCGGGCGCCGAACCGATCCGCACGGGACTGCTGAGCTGATGGAATTCCTCGACTTCGCCTTCATGCAGCGGGCGCTGCTCGCCGCCGTGCTGGTCGGCCTCACCGCGCCCGCGATCGGCATCTACCTGGTCCAGCGCCGCCAGGCCCTGATGGGCGACGGCATCGGGCACGTGGCCATGACGGGCGTCGGCCTCGGCTTCCTGCTCTCCACCTCGCCGGTGTGGATGGCGACGGCCGTCTCGGTGCTCGGCGCCGTCCTGATGGAGCTGATCCGCTGGTACGGCAGGACGCGCGGCGACATCGCCCTCGCCATGCTCTTCTACGGCGGCATGGCCGGCGGTGTCATGCTGATCAACCTCGCGCCGGGCGGCTCCAACGCCAACCTGACGTCGTACCTGTTCGGCTCGCTGTCGACGGTGTCACCGTCCGACGTGAACGCGATCTGCGTGCTCGCCGCCATCGTCCTGCTCGTCACCCTGGGGCTGCGCCGCCAGCTGTTCGCGGTCAGCCAGGACGAGGAGTTCGCGCGGGTCACCGGGCTTCCGGTGCGCGCGCTGAACCTGCTGACGGCGGTCACCGCCGCGGTGACCGTGACGGTCGCGATGCGCGTGGTCGGGCTGCTGCTCGTCTCCGCGCTGATGGTGGTGCCGGTGGCCGCGGCCCAGCAGCTCAGCCGGAGTTTCGCCGCCACGTTCGCGATCGCCGTCGCGATCGGCGTGGGCGTCACCGTCGGCGGCACGATCACCTCGTACTACCAGGACGTCCCGCCCGGCGCGACCATCGTGCTGCTCACCATCGCCGCGTTCGTCGCGCTGACGGCGCTGGCCGCTCCGCTGGCCCGCCGACGCGCTCGGGCGGCCGCCGCCGCACAGCCCGCCGGGGACCCTGCGGAGTGCGCGATTCCGGCCGGCAGACGGGCCGGGGACGAGGTCGGCGTCTGACCGCGTGCCGCCCGGGCTGGCACAATGGCCCGGGCAGACGCCAGACGTGAGGAGGCAACCGGTGACGACCGCTGGACCGCCCGTGAAGGGTCGCGCGACCCGCCAGCGCGCAGCCGTGGCGGCGGCCCTGGACGAGGTCGACGAGTTCCGCAGCGCGCAGGAACTGCACGACATGCTCAAGCACAAGGGCGACTCGGTCGGCCTGACCACGGTCTACCGCACCCTGCAGTCCCTCGCCGACGCGGGCGAGGTCGACGTCCTGCGCACGTCCGAGGGCGAGTCCGTCTACCGCCGCTGCTCCAGCGGGGAACACCACCACCACCTGGTCTGCCGCGCCTGCGGCAGGGCCGTCGAGGTCGAGGGCCCCGCCGTCGAGAAGTGGGCGGAGGCGATCGCCGCGGAACACGGCTACGTCAACGTGGCCCACACGGTCGAGATCTTCGGCACCTGCGCGGAGTGCGCCGCGGGCTGAGCCGGCGCACGGCCGCTCAGGAACGGCCGAAGCAGCGCTCCAGTTCGTCGAGCTCGTAGAAGGTGCTGCCCTTCCTGACCGGGTGGCAGCCCGCCCTGAACGCCGTCTCCCGCTCGTTGTAGAGCATGCGGACCAGGTAGCGGTCGCCCTTGCGGAAGACGTCCCACTGGATGTTGCCGCCCAGCGGGGCGACCGAGGCACCGCGCCACGGGTTGTCCGCGTAGGAGTACGGCTCCCCGGGCGCCGCCGGCTCCGTGCTGCCGGGCAGACCCATCAGCGCCGCCAGCGGGATGAGCTCCTCGGCGTGCGTGAAGCGCAGTTCGGCACCGAGGTCGCTGGTGCCGGCGCGCTTGGCCTCGGCCTGCGCGAAGAGGTCGTCGAGGAGTACGCCCGCCATCTTGTAGGTGATGTCGCTGTCGGCGAATCCGGGGCCCTTCTCGTAGAAGTCCTCGGCGTCGCCGAGGTAGCCGAACCACGCCGCGTCCGCACGGGACAGGAAGCGCTCCATGCCCCAGCCCGCGCCGCCCGGGCTCTCCTCGGTCATCGCGGGGGCGATGGCGTACAGGTTGTAGACGGCCTGCGCGGCGCCGGTCCGGTCGCCGATCCCCTCGACGAAGGGCTCGGTGAAGATCCTGCGCAGGACGCGGTCTGCGGCCCGCCCGGTCCTCGGCTGCCCGGTGATGCCGCTCAGGGTCTCCTTGAGGCGCTGGTCGTTCTCGATGTAGTCGCGGTAGGCCGCGCCGCCCGCCGCCTTGTGGAAGTACAGCAGGTCCTTGTCGGTCCGGGTCGGGCCGATCAGCGGCTTCAGCGCCGGGTCGGCCGCGGCGAGGGAGTCGGTGAACTCCTTCGCGCTGTCCACCGCCCGCCCCTGCCCGGAGCTGACGACGTCGATCCGCTCGCCCTTGTCGGCGATCGTCGCGAACAGGGACGGCAGCCGCTGCTCCGTGCGTGCGGCCGTGTCCCGCATCTCCTGCCGCCCGCGCCCGCTGAGGTTGCCGTAGCCGACCTTCGCCATGGCGGCCTGGAGGGCGCGTACCGTCGGCCCGAACTCCTCGCCGCGGCGGGTCAGTTGCCCGGCGGCCTCGGCCTTGTCCCACAGCGCGAGGACGAGGTCGGCGTCCTCGCCGTCGGTCGCGGCACGGGAACCGTGCCGGGAGACGTTCTCCGTGAGCACGGGCTCGAAACCGGCCGGGGGCCGCTGGTAGGTGCGCGGGTTCTGCCGGGGCGCGTACGGCGCCTTCGTGCCGTAGCTCTCGCGGTGCGCGGGGCCGTCGGCCGCGTGCGCGGGCAGCGCGGTGAGCAGCAGGGCGCCGAGGGCGAGGACAGGAGTGAGACGTCTCATGAGTCCCGCATCCTCGGCGGCCCGCGTGAACCCACGGTGGCTACGAGGTGGACTCGCCCTTCATGGCGGCTTCCATGGCGAGCAGTTCCTCGTTCGGGACGGCCCCGCCGAAGCGCCGGTCCCGGGAGGCGAACTCCATGCAGGCCCGCCACAGGTCGCGCCGGTCGAAGTCCGGCCACAGCACGTCCTGGAACACCATCTCGGCGTACGCGCTCTGCCAGAGCAGGTAGTTGGAGGTGCGCTGCTCACCGCTCGGGCGCAGGAACAGGTCGACGTCCGGCATGTCCGGGTAGTACAGGTACTTCTGGAGCGTCTTCTCGTTGACCTTGGACGGGTCGAGGCGGCCCGCCTTCACGTCCTCCGCGAGGGCCTGCGCCGCGTCGGCGATCTCGGCCCGCCCGCCGTAGTTCATGCAGAAGTACAGCGTGAGCAGGTCGTTGCCCTTGGTCTGCTCCTGGGCGATCTGGAGCTCCTTGGCGACCGACTTCCACAGCTTGGGCATCCGGCCCACCCAGCGCACCCGGATGCCGAGGGCGTCGAGCTGGTCACGGGTCTTGCGGATGAAGTCCCGGTTGAAGTTCATCAGGAAGCGGACCTCGTCGGGCGAACGCTTCCAGTTCTCGGTGGAGAAGGCGTACAGGGAGATGTTGCGCACACCGATCTCGATGGAGCCCTGGAGGACGTCGAGCACCCGCTCGGCGCCCACCTTGTGCCCCTCGGTGCGCGGGAGTCCCCGCTCCTTCGCCCAGCGGCCGTTGCCGTCCATGACGATCGCCACGTGGTTCGGGACCAGCTCGCCGGGGAGCTTCGGCGCGCGGGCCCCCGACGGGTGCGGCTCCGGCGCCTTGAGGTCGCGCCGCTGGCGTCCGAGGATCCCGCGTACCACCATGTGCTTCTCGTCTCCCTCTGCGATCCAGGAATTCCGCTACGACTTCTCGACGTAGCGCAGCGAGCGCAGTCCGCGCTCCAGATGCCAGTGCAGGTAGGCGGACACCAGCCCGCTTCCCTCGCGGACGTACCGCGCCTCGCACGCGTCCGCCGTCTCCCAGTCTCCCGTAAGCAGCGCCCCGAGCAGCACCAGGGTCTGCGGGGACGGTACGACGCTGCCGGGCACCCGGCAGTCGACGCAGACGGAGCCGCCGGAGGCCACCGAGAAGAAGCGGTTCGGGCCGGGCATGCCGCACTTCGCGCAGTCGCCGAAGCTGGGGGCATAGCCGTTGACGGCGAGGGAGCGCAGCAGGAAGGCGTCCAGGACGAGGTGCGGGGCGTGCTCGCCGCGGGCGAGTGTGCGCAGGGCGCCCACCAGCAGCAGGTACTGCTGGACGGCCGGCTCGCCCTCGTGGTCGGTGAACCGCTCGGCGGTCTCCAGCATGGCCGTGCCGGCGGTGTAGCGGCCGTAGTCGGCGACGATCCCGCCGCCGTACGGGGCGATGGTCTCGCTCTGGGTGCACAGCGGCAGTCCGCGCCCCACCAGTTCGCTGCCGCGGGCGAAGAACTGCACGTCCACGTGGGAGAAGGGCTCCAGCCGGGCCCCGAACTTCGACTTGGTGCGCCGCACCCCGCGGGCCACCGCGCGTACCCGTCCGTGACCGCGTGTGAGCAGCGTGATGATCCGGTCCGCCTCACCCAGCTTCTGGGTGCGCAGCACGATGCCGTCGTCGCGGAACAGACTCATGCCCCCATTCTCGCCCATGGCCCGGGCGGCCATGACGGGGTCGGCCCGGGCGGGGGCGCCCGGTCAGGGCGGCTCGTCGCCGGCCTCGGGGTGTGCCGCCTCGGCGCCGGTCCGTTCGCCGGGGACCGTCCGGCGGACGGCGCCGGGTTCGGCGTCCCATTCCCGGCCGCCGCCGGGGGGTCTCAGCTGGACGTAGGGGCCCTCGTGGCCCATGACGATCCCGGCCCGCCCGGTGTCCGTGTCCACGACATGGGTGCCGACGGGCGGCTGCGATTCCCCCAACGTCTCCTCCGCCTCCCCCGGCACACGGCGCGGGATGTGTGGTGGTGTCGCGCCCTCACGGTGGCTGCCCGCCCCCGACGGGTTTCACGCTTCGTTCATCCCCGGTGACGCTCCGCCCCTACACTCCGCGGCCGCCCGCGCCCGCGTGCGCGCCGGCGGTCCCCGCCTCCGGTGGCTGCGCCATTCGTGTGTGCTCTCTTGACCGCCCCCGGGGGCTTACCTATGGTCGCGCTACTGAAATCGGACGTAGGACGTTGGACGTCGTATCTCCCGCCCCTCCCCTCTCCCACTCGCTGGAGGACCCGTGCGCGACGACGTGACCCCCGACCTACCGGCACCGCGGCGCCGGCAGTTCCTCAAGCTCACCGGTGCGCTGGGCGGGGCCGCCCTGCTGCCGCCCGCGCTGGCCGCCTGTTCCGCCGGGCCGGACTCCACGAACGACACCGGCAGCGGCGGCAGCGGCCGCGACCGCACGCTGACCGCGGTGATCGGGTACGGCAACGACGGCAGCTGGGACCCGACGCAGACGGCGTCGGCGTTCGCGATGGCCGCCAACAACCACGTCTACGAAGGGCTGCTGGACACCGACCCGATCTCCCGGAAGCCGTACCCGGCGCTCGGCACCCGGGTACCGGCCGACCCGGGCGCCACCACCTGGCGGTTCACCCTGCGCTCCGGGGCCACCTTCCACGACGGCAAGCCCGTCACCGCCGACGACGTCGTGTTCGTCTTCGACCGGATACTGGACCCGCACACCCAGACGCTGGCCAAGGGCTTCTTCGCCGGCTGGCTGGAGAAGGTCCGCGCCGTCGACTCCCGCACGGTCGAGCTGGTGCTCAAGTTCCCCTTCCCGGACGGGCTCTCGCGGCTCACGCTGGCCAAGATCATGCCCCGGCACGTGTTCTCCCGGCCCGGCGCCTGGGACGAGGCGATCAAGGGGCTGGCGGTCGGCTCGGGCCCGTACCGGCAGACCGCGCACCACCCGAAGTCCAACACCACCTTCGAGGCGTATCCCGGCTACAACGGCCCGCGCAGGCCCGCCTTCAAGCGGATGAACTGGCTGACCATCGTGGACGCGGCGCCACGCGTCGCGAAGATCTCCGGGACCGGCGCGGGCGCCCAGATCGCCGACAACATCCCCTACGCCAACATCCCCCGGCTGGAACAGGGCGGTCTGACGGTCGCGGGCGGCGCCGGGATGAACAACCTCTTCCTGATGTTCAACACCGCGCACAAACCCTTCGACGACGTGCGGGTCCGCCAGGCCCTGCACTACGCCATCGACACCGAGAAGATGGTGCGGGTCGCCCTGAAGGGGCACGGCCGGCCGGCGACGTCGTTCCTCGACGAGAACAACCCCGGCCACCGGCGCGCCAGGACGGTCTACGACCACGACCCCGCCAGGGCGAAGGCGCTGCTGAAGGCCGCCGGGGTCACGGACCTCAAGGTGGAGATCCTGGCCGTGAACGTCAGCTGGATCGTCGACTGCCTGCCGACCGTGAAGGCCTCCTGGGACGCCATCGGCGTGGAGACGACCCTCGCGCCGCAGGAGACCACGGCCGTGTTCACCAAGATGGACCAGAAGCGGGACTACCAGGTGGTGGCGGCGGCCTCCAACCCGAACCAGTTCGGGCTCGACGCCGACCTGATCATGCACTACAACTACGGCCCCCAGAACCTGTGGATGCAGTACACCCGCTGGGCCGGCGACCCCGTCGCGAGGAAGCTGTTCAAGGACATGGACCGGGCGACCCGGGAGCCGGACCCCGCGCGGAAGACGGCGATGATCCAGGACTACATCGACGTCGTCGCCGAGCAGGCCGTGCTGTACCCGGTGGTGCACAACGAGCTGATGACGGCCTGGGACCCGCGCCGGCTCACCGGCATAAGGGCGCAGCCCTATCCGGGCGTCAACCTCCTTCAGGCCGCGTGGGTCTGACGGCATGGCGGCCGTCGTACGGATCCTGCTGCGCCGGGTCGCCCTGCTGGTGCCGCTGCTGCTCGGCATCGTGCTGTTCGTGTTCCTGGTGATGCGGTTCTCCGACGTGGACCCGGCGTCCGCGTTCTTCCAGGGCGCCAATCCCACCCCGCGGCAGCTGCACGACTTCCGGGAGCGCAACGGGCTGCTGGATCCGCTGCCCGTGCGGTACGCCCACTTCGTCGGCGACCTGCTGCACGGCGACCTCGGCACCAGCGCCCTGACCCGGGCCCCGGTCGTCGACCAGGTGACCACCGCGCTGCCGCTCACCCTCCAGCTGACCTTCCTGGGCCTGGGCATCGCGGTGGTGCTGGCGCTGGCCGGCGGGGTCACGGCGGCCGTCCACCGGGACCGGGTGCCGGACCAGGTCGTCCGGGTCGTCTCGCTGGTCGGGGTCGCCGCCCCCGGGTTCTGGCTGGCGCTGCTGATGATCCAGTACCTGGCGGTGGACCGGGGCTGGTTCCCGACCGGGGGGTACATCAACCCGGCCGACTCGGTCACCGGCTGGCTGAGGACCATGGTGCTGCCCGCCTTCGCCCTCTCCCTGCCGGTGGCCGCCCAGCTCACCCGGATCGTCCGGACGTCGGTGGTGGAGGAGCTGGACAAGGACTACGTCCGCACGGCGATCGGGAGCGGGCTGCCGCCGCGGGTCGTGGTCGGCCGGAACGTCCTCAGGAACGCGCTGGTCAACCCGCTGACCGTGCTGGGTCTGCGCGTCGGCTACCTCCTTGGCGGTGCCGTCGTCATCGAGACGATCTTCTCGCTGCCCGGCATGGGCAAGCTGATGATCGACGCCGTGCAGAACGGCGATCCCGCGGTGGTGCAGGGGGTGGTGCTCACCACCGCCACCGGGTTCGTCGTCGTCAACCTCGTCATCGACATCCTGTATCTGCTGGTCAACCCACGTCTGAGGGCGGCCTGATGGTCACGCGCGCGCGTCTTGCCGAACGGCTCTCGCGGCCCGGCGTCCGGCTGCGCGGCCGGCGCCGGCTGCCGCTGCCGTCGCGGATCGCGGTCTGCTTCCTGGGCTGCGTCGCCCTGGTCGCCGTCCTCGCTCCCCTGCTGGCCCCGGACGATCCGCTCGACCAGCAGGACCCGGTGGACGGCACCGGCCACCCGTCGGCCGCGCACTGGATGGGCCAGGACAGCCTCGGCCGGGACATCCTCAGCCGGCTGATGTACGGCGCCCGCTGGTCGCTGGCGATCGGGCTGGGCGCCACCGCGCTCGCCCTGGTCGCCGGCGCGCTGCTCGGCGCCCTCGCGGCGACCTCCCGCAAGGCGGCCGACGAGACGCTGATGCGCTGCCTGGACGTGGTGATGGCGTTCCCGGGCATCGCGCTCGCGGCCGTGCTGGTGGCCGTGTTCGGCGGCGGCATCGGCGTGCTGATCTGCGCCATCGCCTTCCTGTTCACCCCGCCCGTGGCCCGGGTCGTACGGGCCAACGTCCTCGACCAGTACGGCGAGGACTACATCACCGCCGAGCGGGTCATCGGCGCCCGGACCCCGCACATCGTGCTGCGCCACGTGGCCGTCAACTGCGCGGCCCCGGTACTGGTGTTCTGCACGGTCCAGGTGGCCGAGGCGATCGTCTTCGAGGCGTCGCTGTCCTTCATCGGCGCCGGCGTACGGCCCCCCGACCCGTCCTGGGGCAGTGTCATCGCCGACGGCAAGAACATGGTGCTGACCGGCGGCTGGTGGGCCACCGTCTTCCCGGGCCTGCTGATCCTGCTCACCGTGCTGTCGCTGAACATCCTCTCCGAGGGGGTGTCCGACGCGTGGGCGGCACCGGCCCCCCGGGAGGTCGCGGTGCCCGAGGACCGGCTCCGGACGGCGGAGCCGGGCGGTGGCGAGGTGCTCCGGCTGCCCGGCCTGACGGAGGCCGCCCGGCGGCTGCGCGCCCGCGCCCGGCCGCTGCCCGACCGCGACGGGCCGCCGGTGCTGGCGGTGGAGAACCTCACCATCGGCTTCCCGGCCCGGCACCGGGGCGTGGACGTCGTCGCCGGAGTCGGCTTCGAGGTGTACCCGGGCGAAGTGCTGGGCCTGGTGGGCGAGTCGGGGTGCGGGAAGTCGCTGACCGCGCTCACGGTGATGGGGCTCCAGCCGGGGAGCGCGCGCGTCGGCGGCCAGATCCGCTTCCGCGGGCGCGATCTGCTCGCCGAGCCGATGCGGGTCCGGCGGCGGCTGCTCGGCCACGAGATGGCGATGGTGCACCAGGACGCCCTGTCCGCCCTGAACCCGGCCATGACCGTGCGGGCGCAGCTGAAGCAGCTCGTCCGCCGCGGCGGCCGGCGCAGCCCGCGGGAGCTGCTGACCCTGGTCGGCCTGGATCCGGAGCGCACCCTGCGCAGCTATCCGCACGAACTCTCCGGCGGCCAGCGCCAGCGGGTGCTGATCGCCATGGCCCTCTCCCGCGAGCCGGGTCTGATCGTCGCCGACGAGCCGACGACCGCGCTGGACGTCACCGTGCAGGCGCAGGTCATGGAGCTGCTGCTGCGGCTGCGCGCGGAGCTGGGCTTCGCCCTGATCCTGGTCTCGCACGATCTGGCGCTGGTCGCCGACGTCACCGACCGGGTGGTGGTGATGTACGGCGGCCAGATCGTGGAGAGCGGGACGACCGCCGAGCTCGTGGCGGCGCCGGCCCACCACTACACGCGCGGTCTGCTCGGCAGCGTGCTCTCGCTGGAGTCGGCCGAGGAGCGGATGACGCAGATCAGGGGCGTCGTCCCCGCCCCGGCGGACTTCCCGGCGGGCTGCAGGTTCGCCGACCGCTGTCCGCTGGCGACCCAGGTGTGCCACGCGACCGCGCCGGTCCTCACGGGTCCGCCCGGGCACACGGCGGCCTGCCACCACCCGGCGGTCGCGCTGACGTCGGCGGAGAGCGAGGAGGCCCTGCAGTGACCGCTGTCGTGGAAGTCCGGGACGCGCACGTCGTCCACAGGGCGCGGAGCGGGGGCCTGTTCACCCGTGACCGGGTGTACGCCCTGACCGGTGCCGATCTCACGGTGGGCGCCGGTGAGACGGTCGGGGTGGTCGGGGAGTCGGGGTGCGGCAAGTCGACGCTGGCGAAGGTGCTCGTGGGCATCCAGCGGCCGACGTCGGGGACGGTGTCGTACCGGGGCCGCGAGCTGTGGTCGATGCCGCCCGCCGAACGCCGGACCACGGTCGGCGCGGGCACCGGCATGATCTTCCAGGACCCGTCGACCGCCCTGAACCGCCGGCTGCCGGTCGGCCGTGTCCTGCGCGACCCGCTGGACGTCCACGGGCGCGGCACCCGCGCCGAACGGGAGGACCGGGTCCGCGAGTTGATGGCTCTGGTGGGGCTGCCCCGCGCCCTCGCGGACGCCCTGCCGGGGCAGCTGTCGGGCGGGCAGCGGCAGCGCGTCGCGATCGCCCGGGCGCTCGCCCTGGACCCGGCCCTGGTGATCGCCGACGAGCCGACCAGTGCCCTGGACGTCTCGGTCCGCGCGCAGATCCTGAACCTGCTGCTGGACCTGAAGGACCGCCTGGGGCTCGCCCTGGTGTTCGTCAGCCACGACATCCAGACGGTCCGGCGGATGAGCGACCGGGTGATCACCATGTACCTGGGCCGGATCGTGGAGGAGACCCCGGCCGACCGGGTCACCGACAGCGCCCGGCACCCGTACACCCGCGCCCTGTTCTCCGCCACGCCGGGCCTGCTGGACCCGGTCGCCCCGATCCCGCTGACCGGGCCGGTGCCGTCCGCGACCCGCCCGCCGAGCGGCTGCCCGTTCCGCACCCGCTGCTGGAAGGCCGACGACGTGTGCGCCGGGGCGATGCCGGACTTCTCGGCCGCGTCACGCCCCGGACACCGGTTCCGCTGTCACCATCCTGTCCAGGAGGACCTGCCGACCCGAGACCTAGCACGCCAGGAGCCCTGAATGACCTTCCCCGCCCCGCTGACCGGTGTCGTCCCGCCCGTCTGCACCCCCCTGACGCCGGAGCGCGAGGTGGACCTGCGCTCGCTGCTCCGGCTGGTCGACCACCTGGTGGAGGCGGGGGTGCACGGGCTGTTCCTGCTCGGCTCCACGTCGGAGGCGGCCTTCCTGACGGACCGGCAGCGTGCCCAGGTCGTGGCGGCCGTGACGGCGCACGTGGCCGGTCAGCTGCCGGTCCTGGCCGGGGCCATCGACATGACCACCCCGCGCGTCCTGGACCACGTCACGGCGGTCACCGCGGCCGGCGCGCAGGCCGTCGTCGTCACCGCCCCGTTCTACGCCCGCACCCACCGCGCGGAGATCGTCCACCACTACCGCCGGATCGCCGCCGTCAGCCCGGTCCCGGTGATCGCCTACGACATCCCCGTGGCCGTGCACACCAAGCTCCCCGCCGACCTGGTGCTGGGGCTCGCCGGGGACGGCGTGCTGACCGGGATCAAGGACTCCAGCGGGGACCTGGCGGCCTTCCGGGAGCTCATCACCGGCGCCCGCGGCCACGCCGGGTTCAGCGTGCTGACCGGCTCGGAGCTGATCGCCGACTCGGCGCTCGCGCTGGGCGCCGACGGTGCCGTGCCGGGCCTCGCCAACGTCGACCCGCACGGCTACGTCCGCCTCTACCGCCAGTGCCGGGCCGGCGACTGGGAGGGCGCGCGGACCGAGCAGGAGCGGCTGTGCGCGCTGTTCGCCGTCACCGCCGTCGGCGATCCCGCCCGGATGGGCGGCAGTTCGGCGGCGCTGGGCGCGTTCAAGGCGGCGCTGCACCTGCGCGGGATCATCGACTGCCCGGTGACGGCGGAGCCGCAGGTCCCGCTGTCGGGCGAGGAGGTCGAGCGCATCGGCAAGCACCTGGCGGCGGCCGGCCTGCTCTAGGCCAGGCGGAGCCTTCGGAACTCGATGCCGTCGTAGGGGCCGGTGGTGCCGGTCTCGTAGAGGATGCCGAGCGTGCCGCCGCCGAGCGGCACCAGGTCCGAGTAGGCGGCCGGCCGGTCCGAGACGGTGAGCAGCCTGGTGAAGGTGCGGCCGGCGTCGGCGCTGGACCAGAGCGCCATGGCGCGGCGGGCCGTCGGCACGGAGGGCGCCGAGAACAGCAGCCTCCGGTCGGGGCCGTCGAGTTGCAGGACGCTGCCCTCGACCATGGGCACGTCGTCCAGGGTGGGCTGGGCGGCGTAGGGGCGGTCGAGGGTGGCGCCGCTGTCGCCGGAGTAGGTGTCCAGGCGGTTCCCGGGGGCGCTGCCGTTCTGGTCGCGGGAGCTGAAGTACAGCCGGCCGTCGGTGAGCTGGGTGGCGGTGGTCTCGTTGGGGTCGGTGACGCCGTCGTGGCCGCCGGTCACGAAGCCGAGCCGCCAGGTGCGGCCGCCGTCGTCGCTGTAGAGCGCGTGGCCGCCGTAGTAGCGGGGTTCCCGGCCCGTGTCGCGGGAGCCGGCGGGCGGGGCGGTGGAGTGGTTCGCGGGGACGACCAGACGCCCGGCGTGCGGGCCCCGGGTGAGGGCGACGGCGTGGCCGGGTCCGGTGGCGTACCAGCGCCAGTCCGGCCGCCCGGCCTCGGCCGTGATGTCGCGCGGGGGTGTGAAGTGGCGGCCGTCGTCCCGGCTGCGCTGCACGAACACCCGGCGGCCCTGTGCGGGCGCGGCCTCGCCGCGCATGATCTGCGCCTCGGTCACCGCCCCGCTGTTGGCGCAGGTCACGAGGACGACGGCGCCGGTGCGCGGGTCCACCACCGGTGCGGGGTTGCCCCGGGTGTCGCCGTCGCCCGCGGCCACCACCCGCAGCCGGCCCCAGGTGCAGCCGCCGTCGGTGGAGCGGCGCAGCACGACGTCGATGTCACCGGTGTCGCCCGCTCCGTCGTGCCGGCCCTCGGCGAAGGCGAGGACGGTGCCGTGCCGGGTCCGGACCGCGGCGGGGATGCGGTAGGTGGCGTAACCGCCCTGTCCGGACACGTACGGCGCGGAGGAGACGCAGCCGGCCGCGGCGTGCGCGGGCGGGTGGACGGTGAGCGAGGTGAGGAACGCGAGGGTGGTGAGGAGGGTGCGGTTCAGCGGTGTCACGCACCCATGCTCCCCGGAATCACCAGCCCCGACTCGTAGCCCACGATGACGAGCTGGGCCCGGTCGCGGGCGCCGAGTTTGCCCATGATCCGGCTGACGTGGGTCTTGGCGGTGAGCGGGCTCAGCCCCAACGCCTCGGCGATCTCGGTGTTGTTGAGGCCCCGGGCGACCAGGGTCAGCACCTGACGCTCCCGGTCCGACAGGCACTCCGGGCCGCCCGTGTGCGGGGTCGTGGGGCTGCGCAGGAACCGCTCGATCAGCCGTGCCGTGGGCCCGGGCGAGAGCAGCGCCTCGCCGGCGGCGACCGTGCGGATCGCGTCGAGCAGGTCGGCCGGACGGGTGTCCTTCACCAGGAAGCCGGAGGCGCCGGCCCGCAGGGCGTCGACGATGTTCTCGTCGGTGTCGTAGGTGGTGAGGACCAGCACCCGCACCCCGGCCAGGTCCTCGTCGGCGGCGATGCGCCGGGTGGCCTCGATGCCGTCGAGTCCGGGCATGCGGATGTCCATCAGCACCAGGTCGGCGCGTTCGGTGCGGGCGAGTGCGACGGCCTCCGCGCCGGTGGCCGCCTGGCCCACGACCAGCATGTCCGGCGCGGACTCGACGAGCATCGCGAACGCGGCCCGCACGAGGGTCTGGTCGTCGGCGAGCAGGACTCTGATCATCGGATCTCCCCCAGGGGCAGTACGGCGCTCACCGCGAAGCCCGGTCCGTCGGCGCGCGGTCCGGCCTCGACGGTGCCGCCGACGCTGCGGGCGCGTTCCCGCATGCCGACGAGTCCGAAACCGGGCGGGCGCCCTTCGCCTACGGCACCGCCGGTGCCGTCGTCGGTGACCCGGACGCGCAGGACGCGCACCGAGCCCTCGGCCTGCTCCTCTTCGTGCACCCGCACCCGCACGGTCAGGTCGTCCCGGCCGCCGTGGCGCACCGCGTTGGTGAGGGCCTCCTGGACGATCCGGTAGGCGGCGGCCCCCACGGCGGGCGGCACCTCGCCGGCCCGGACCGTGAGCTCGGCGGTCACGCCCGCCGCCTTCGCCAGGTCGGTGAGACCGTGCAGGCCGGGCAGCGGCCCGCGGGCGTCCGGGGTGCCGGGGTCACGCAGCACCTCCAGGGTGGTGCGCAGTTCACCGCGGGCCGTGCGGCAGGTCTCGGCGATGTCGTCCAGGGAGCGGGCGACGGCCGTCCGGTCGAGGCGGTCGGGGTCGGCGGCCAGGACGTGCGCGGCGACCGAGGTCTGCACGCCGATGAGGGTGATGCTGTGGGCGAGGAGGTCGTGCAGGTCGCGGGCGATGCGCAGGCGCTCCTCGGCGACCCGGCGGCGGGCCTCCTCCTCGCGGGTGCGTTCGGCGCGCTCGGCCCGTTCCAGCGCGGCGGCGGTGTTCTCCCGGTGGACGCGGAGGTAGCCGCCGAGGACGAGCATGGAGACGATCCAGCCGGTGATCTGGAAGGTCACCGCCAGCCCGGCCACGCCGTGGTCGATCTTCAGGGCGACCATGAGGGCGACGACGGAGACGCCGACGGCGGCCGTGCGCCGCGGGCTGCCGCCGGCCGCGACGGTGTAGAGGATGACCATGGAGGCGGCGGTCGGCGCGGAGTGGTTGTAGTCGAGCTGGTGGTAGCCGGCGATCAGCGCGATCATCACCGTCAGCGCGGTCAGGGGGGCCCGCCGGCGCCAGGCCAGCGGCACGTGGAGCGCGAGCAGCAGGACCCAGCCGAGGGCGTCCGGGTGCCGTCCGGTGCCGAGGGTGACGGCGATGAGGGAGGCGAGCGCGGCGAGTCCGGCGGCGAGGCACGCGTCCTGCCGCAGGGGGTCCAGGGACGCGAGGGCCCGTCGGGGCCGGGGGGCGGTGATGGTTGCCTGCACGGGGTTCATCCTCCGGTAGGCGGGCACCCCCGCCGAGGGCAGGGGTGCCCGGGGTCAGGCCACGGGTTCCGGGACGCGCCCGGGGGCGGTGGACGGCGCCCTGGACAGCCGCCCCGGCCACCACACCCGGCGTCCGAGTGCCACACTCGCGCTGGTCACCAGGTAGGTGCGGACGAGGAAGGTGTCGAGCAGCACGCCGACGGCGATGACGAAGCCCAGCTCGACCAGGGGCACGAGGCCCATGTTCGTCAGCACGGCGAAGGTGGCGGCGAGGACCAGCCCGGCGGAGGCGATGACCCCGCCGGTGGTGCGCAGCGCGGTGAGCGCGGCCTCGGCCGGCTCGCTCCCCCGCAGGGACTCCTCCCGCATCCGGTGCATGAGGAAGATGCCGTAGTCGACGCCCAGGGCGACCAAGAACACGAAGGACAGCAGGCCGAGTCCGGGGTCGGTGCCGTGGAAGCCGAACAGCGGCCCGAAGACGAGCCCGCCGAGGCCGAGGGCCGCACCCCACACGGCGACCACGGCGGCCACCAGGACCAGCGGGGCGACGAGGGAGCGCAGCAGGGCGGCCAGGATCAGCAGCACGGACAGCAGCACGAGGGGGACGACCACCATGCGGTCGCGGGTGTCGGTGTCGCGCAGGTCGAGCTGCTGGGCGCTGGGCCCGCCGACGTGGGAGCCGGGCAGCCGGTGGCGCAGTGCCTCGATGGTGGCGGTCTCGGCGGCGGACTGGGGCGGGGCGGAGGCGGTCACCGTGATCTCGGTCCAGCCGCCGCCGGTACGGCCCCGCCGTGCGTCCGCCACTCCCCGGGTGTCCCGGACGGCGGTCAGGGCCGCGTCGGCGTGCGCGGCCGGGGTCAGCACCTCGATGGGCTGCGCGGAGCGCTCCGGGTAGGCCTCGGCGACGGTCTCCATCGCGGTGACGGAGTCGGGCCGGTCCACGAAGGTGTCCAGCTGCTTGAGGGTGCCGGGCAGGGAGAGGGCGCCGAGCGCGAGGGCGCCGAGCAGGGCGGCGCCGGTGGCGAGGACGGTCAGCGGGCGGCGCCCGGCGGAGGAGCCCATCGCCGAGAACAGGGAGCGGCGGGCCACGGGCGTGCCGCCGTGGGCGGGCACGAGCGGCCAGAACACGCGGCGGCCGAGCAGCACCAGGAGCGCCGGCAGCAGGGTGAGCATCGCGGCCAGGGCGCACAGCACGCCGACGGTGCCGAGCGGGCCCATGCCGCGGCTGGAGTTGAGGTCGGCGGCGAGCAGGCACAGCAGGCCCGCGGCGACCGTGCCGGAGGAGGCGAGGACGGCGGGCCCGCAGCCGCGCAGCGCCGCCCGCATGGCGTCGTGGGGCAGTTCGTGGCGGCGTAGTTCCTCGCGGTAGCGGGAGACGAGGAGCAGGGCGTAGTCGGTGCCGGCGCCGAAGACGAGGATGGTCATGATGCCGGCGCTCTGGCCGGAGACGGTGGTGCCGAAGGCCTGGTTGAGGCCGTAGGCGGCGGCGCGGGCCAGGAAGTCGGAGAGGCCGGCGACGGTGAGCGGGACCAGCCACAGCAGCGGGCTGCGGTAGATGAGGACGAGCAGGACGGCGACGACACCGACGGTGGTGTAGAGCAGCGGGCCGCCGAGGGAGGCGTAGACGCCGGAGGCGTCGGTGGCGAGGGCGGCCGGGCCACCGGCCCGTACCGTCAACCCGCCCTTGTCGTGGGCGAGTCGGCGGACGTCGTCCACGAACGCGTCGCGCTTCTTCTCGTCCGTGCCGGGCTCGTTGCTGGCGACCGGGTACACGAGGGTGCTGCCGTCGGCGGACGGGATGCCGCGCGGGGTGCCGGTCAGGGTGTGCCGGTGGGCGACGGCGGCGACCTGTCCGGCCGCGGTGGCCCGGTCGGCGGCGGTGAGTCCGCCGGCGCGGTGGTAGACGAGGACCAGCTCGGTGGTCGCACCGCCCGGCAGACGGTCCTGGAGCTCGGCGACCTGGGTGGAGTCGGCGGACGCCGGGAGGTAGTCGGTGGCGCGGTCGTGCTGGACGTCGCCCAGCCTGGCGGCGAACGGTGCCGCGACGGCCAGCAGGACCACCCACAGTCCCACCACCAGCCACGGCAGCCTCCGCCGCCCGCGTGTCGCACGTGTTGTCGCGGCCCCCATGAGGATCGGGCCTCCCCTCCGGTACGGATGTCTGGACACGGCTCCAGACTTCCGCCGGGAACGGCGGCGATCGTCGGGCGAGGGGGCGACTTCGCGGGTACTGCCGGGGATGGCCGGGGCGCCCCACTACTCCCGGGGGAGTAGCGGGCGGCGGCGGTCAGGAGGGGGTGCGGGCGGCCGCCAGAAGGCGGGTCACGTCGTCGGCGCAGATGGTCAGCGCCGCGCCGACGGTGGTGAGGGCGTCGCGTTCGGCGGGGGTGTAAGGGCCGTCGGCGAGGGCGATACGGGCGGCCTGAAGGAGCAGGGCCTCCCGGCCGGCCGGGGCGAGGTGCGGGGCGAGCGGGTCCAGGGCCTCGTGCAGCTCTATGGTCAGGCTCGCGCCGCAGGGCTGCTCGAAGACCCGGCCGGTGTCGGCGGCGAGCGCCTCGACCAGGGCGGCGAGCTGGTCCTCGGTGCAGTCGTCGAAGCCGGCCGCGCGTACCGTGCCGGCGGCCGTCTCCAGGGCCGTACGGGAGCAGGTGCCGCCCGCCGCGAGGACGGCGAGGGCGACGGTGTGCACGGCGTCGCGGAGCATCGTGGAGAAGCGGCGGGTGGTGGGGTGGTCGAGGGCGTCCGTGCCGTGGTGGCGGTGGCAGGACGCGCACTCCACGACCGGTCCGGTCACCCCGCGCGGCAGCAGCGGCACGCCCAGCAGGGTGAGGCGGCGGCGCCCGGTGAGCCGCTGGTAGTTGCGGTCGCCTCCGCAGCCGGGGCAGAAGAACTCGCCGTCGCCCACGGGTGTCCATGCGGTGCGGGTGCCCAGGATGCGCGCAGCCCTGGCGGCACGGCCGTCTCGTCCCCGTACTGGCAGCACGTCGCACCTCCGTAACCGCACGGCAACATCGCCGCGCTGGCGTGATGTTAGCCACATCATGGAGGTGGAGTCAGTACCCCGTACGAGACCTTTCCGTGACCTGGTGGGCGCGGTGGCCGACAATCGACGTCGCCCCGACCGCCGTTCACAGCGGTCAGGGCGACGAAACAGCCGGTCAGAGGGGTCAGCGGGTCGCGCGGTTCACCGCGGAGACGACCGCCTTCAGTGAAGCACGCGTCGTGTTCGCGTCGATGCCGATGCCCCACAGAACCTTGTCGCCGATCGCGCATTCGATGTAGGAGGCGGCCTGCGCGGAGGCGCCCTCGCTCATCGTGTGCTCCTGGTAGTCCAGCAGGCGTACGTCGACGCCGACGGACTCCAGCGCGTCGAAGAAGGCCGAGATCGGGCCGTTGCCGGAACCGGTCAGGACGGTGTCCTCGCCGTCGACGGTGGCCTCGACGGTCAGGGTGTCCACGCCGTCGGTGTCGGTGGTCGACTGGCCGGTCCTGACCTGGATGCGGCCCCAGGGGTTCCCGGGGTTCGGCAGGTACTCGTCCTGGAAGGCCGCCCAGATGTCCTTCGGCGTGATCTCGCCGCCCTCGGCGTCCGTCTTCGCCTGGATGAGCTTGGAGAACTCGATCTGCATCCGGCGCGGCAGGTCCAGCTTGTGGTCGTTCTTCAGGACGTAGGAGACACCGCCCTTGCCGGACTGCGAGTTGACGCGGATGACGGCCTCGTAGGAGCGGCCGACGTCCTTCGGGTCGATGGGCAGGTACGGCACCGCCCACTCGATGTCGTCCACGGTGACGCCCTTGGCCGCCGCGTCGGCCTCCATGGCGTCGAAGCCCTTCTTGATGGCGTCCTGGTGGGAGCCGGAGAAGGACGTGTAGACCAGGTCGCCCACGTACGGGTGGCGCGGGTGGACCTCCATCTGGTTGCAGTACTCCCACGTACGACGGATCTCGTCGATGTCGGAGAAGTCGATCTGCGGGTCGACGCCCTGGGAGAACAGGTTCATGCCCAGGGTGACCAGGTCGACGTTGCCGGTGCGCTCGCCCTGGCCGAACAGGCAGCCCTCGACGCGGTCGGCGCCGGCCATCAGCGCCAGCTCGGCGGCGGCGACGGCCGTGCCGCGGTCGTTGTGCGGGTGGACCGACAGGCAGACGTACTCGCGGCGGGACAGGTTGCGGCCCATCCACTCGAAGCGGTCCGCGTGCGTCGACGGGGTCGAACGCTCCACCGTGGCGGGCAGGTTGAGGATGATCTCGCGGCCCGGGCCCGGCTGGTAGACGTCCATCACCGCCTCGCAGACCTCCAGGGCGAAGTCCAGCTCGGTGTCGGTGAAGATCTCGGGGCTGTACTGGTAGCCGAACTCGGTCTCGGGGCCCAGCAGTTTCTCGGCGTACTCCATCACCAGGCGGGTGCCGTCGACGGCGATCTGCTTGATGTCGTCCTTGGAGCCGCGGAAGACCACCCGGCGGAAGACCGGGGCGGTGGCGTTGTACAGGTGGACGGTGGCCCGCTTGGCGCCCTTCAGTGACTCCACGGTCCGCTCGATCAGGTCCTCGCGGGCCTGGGTCAGTACGGAGATCGTGACGTCGTCCGGGATCGCGCCCTCCTCCTCGATGATCGAGCGCACGAAGTCGAAGTCGGTCTGGCCGGAGGCGGGGAAGCCGACCTCGATCTCCTTGTAGCCCATGGCGACCAGCTGGTCGAACATCCGGCGCTTGCGCTCGGGGGACATCGGGTCGATCAGGGCCTGGTTGCCGTCGCGCAGGTCGGTGGAGAGCCAGCGGGGGGCGGCGGTGATCCGCTTCTCCGGCCAGGTGCGGTCCTGGACGTCGACCTGCTCGTAGCGGCCGTACTTGTGGATCGGCATGGAACTGGGCTGCTGGCGGTTGGCCATGATGCGTAAGGCTCCTCTGGGTGACCGGAAGGACGGCCGACGACGCAACGCCAAGCTCCGCGGGGAGGGAGTCGGCCTCGACTACAGGCCCTCGCCGCGGCAGCTAAGAAGAAGCAGCCCGTAACGCATGATGCTCCGCAGCCTAGCCGAGCCGTCGCGGACGAGGTGGGTCTGTTCCAGTATGCGGGACCGCCATCACAAAATGGACAAAAAGTGCGCCGTACCACATCGTCACACTGCGTGGCGCTCGATGTCCCGGTATTTCACCAATCATGGTTGCGAGTAGTGACATCACTGTCACGCAGTGCAAGGGTGCCGGGCATGACGACCAACGGGGGCTCTGTGCCCGTCTTCTGCACGATCGTGCCGCCCCACGTCCTCGACCGGCTCGCCCGGGCCGAGGACCCCGGACTGTCCGGACCGGCCCGCCGGTCCCTGGAGCACGACGCCTACCAGCGCACCAAGCGCCGCCTGACCACGGTGATCGGCGCGCCCGCCGCCGCCCCGCCGGTCGGCGGCGCCGCCGACCAACCGCACCGCACGATCTACGACGCCGGCCACACCCAGGACCTGCCCGGCACCGAGGTCCGCGAGGAGGGCTCGGAGGCCGGCTCCGACGCCACCGTCAACCGGGCCTACGCGGGCCTCGGCGCCACCTTCGACCTGTACCTGAAGGCGTACGGCCGCCACTCCATCGACGACGAGGGGCTGCCGCTGGACGCCACGGTCCACTTCGGCGAGGGCTACGACAACGCCTTCTGGAACGGCGAGCAGATGGTGTTCGGGGACGGTGACAACGAGATCTTCCTCGACTTCACCATCCCGGTGGACGTCATCGGCCACGAGCTGACCCACGGCGTGACCCAGCACACCGCGAACCTGGAGTACTTCGGGCAGTCCGGGGCGCTCAACGAGTCGCTCTCCGATGTGTTCGGCTCGCTGATCAAGCAGTACACGCTCGGCCAGACCGCCGCCGAGGCCGACTGGCTGATCGGCGCCGGGCTCCTCGCCCCGCGCGTCACGGGCACCGCCCTGCGCTCGATGAAGGCCCCGGGCACGGCGTACGACGACGACGTCCTCGGCAAGGACCCGCAGCCGGCCACCATGGAGCACTACGTCCGCACCGGCCGCGACAACGGCGGCGTGCACATCAACTCCGGTATCCCGAACCACGCCTTCTACCTGGCCGCGGCCGCCCTCGGCGGC
The DNA here is from genome assembly GCF_043079785.1 of Streptomyces sp. NPDC015139. NCBI lineage: Bacteria > Bacillati > Actinomycetota > Actinomycetes > Kitasatosporales > Streptomycetaceae > Streptomyces > Streptomyces sp. NPDC015139. Next base: position 279,439 of record NZ_JBIBUW010000003.1, read on the forward strand.
TACGCCTGGGAGAAGACCGGGCAGATCTGGTACGACGTGCTGACCGGCGGTGAGCTGAAGGCGGACGCCCTGTTCGCCGACTTCGCCACGCTGACGGTGAAGGCGGCCCGCGAGCGGTACGGCGCCGGGGACGAACTCCAGGCCGTGCAGAAGTCCTGGGAACAGGTCGGGGTGCGGACGCTGTAGTTCCGTACTACACAGGGACCCATGCGTATTCGAGTACGGCGCACGGGCGGCTTCGCGGGCATCGAGCGCCTGGCCGAGATGGACACCTCGGGCCGCCCGGACGCCCACGAGTGGGAGGGCCTGGCCGAACGCGTCCTCGCGTCCGGCCGGGCCGCTCCGCCCGCCGGCGTCCCCGACGGCTTCCGCTACGAGATCACGGTGGACGGCCGCACGGTCCACGCGGCCGACCCCCGACTCAGCGAGCCGGAGCGGGAGTTGGTGTCCCGGGTGCTGAAGGAGGGCGCCTGACGAAGGGCGCCCGGCCACTTCTCAGCGGGCCGCTTCCCACTCCTCGCGCAGGAGCCCGAAGAGCACCTCGTCGTGCCACTCGCCGCCCACGAGCACCGCTGCCCGGCGGCGCCCCTCCTCGGTGAAGCCCAGACGGCGGAACGCCCGCTGGGCCCGCTCGTTCCCGCTCCAGGTCTCCAGCTCGACCCGGTGCAGCCGGCAGGCGCCGAACAGGTGGTCCAGCAGCAGCGACAGCGCCTCACCGCCGTGGCCGGTGCCCCACAGGTCCCGCTCGCCGATGGTGATCCCGACCGTGGCCCGCCCGGCGAACGGGTCCAGGCCCCGGTAGTCGGCCATGCCGACCGGCCGGCCGCTCCCCAGCTCCTCGACGGTGAAGGTGGCGCCGTCGCGCGGGTCCTCGCGCAGGCGGCCCTCGTGGAACCGCTCCATGGCCGCACGGGTCACCGGGCCGAAGCCGGGATGACCGCCGGTCGCCCAGTGGGCCACCTCCGGGTCGTTGCGCCAGCGCAGCTGGGCGTCCAGGTCCTCGGCGCGCAGGGCGCGCAGTCGCACGAGCTTGCCTTCGATCATCCGGTGATCATAGAACCCTCCGCGGGACCGCGGCTCGCCCGGCGCAACCGGCGCTTCGCGCACGGGCGTTGACGTGAGTTACCTGGGGTAAGGATGATCCGGCCATGGCGACTGACGCAGGCGATCCGATGCCCCGCTTCCCGGACGGCTTCCTGTGGGGTGTCTCGACCTCCGCCCACCAGATCGAGGGCGCGGCCGAGGACCGCGAGCGGTCCGTGTGGGACGACTTCACGGACGTCCCCGGGCGGGTGAAGGACGGTTCGACGGCGGCGGTCGCCTGCGACCACGTCCACCGCTACCGGGAGGACGTGGCACTCCTCGCCGGGCTCGGCGTGAACGCCTACCGCTTCTCCGTCTCCTGGCCCCGGGTGAACTCCCCCGGCGGACTCGACTTCTACGACCGCCTCGTCGACGAGCTGTGCGCGGCCGGCGTACGCCCCGTGCCCACCCTCTTCCACTGGGACCTGCCCGCCTCGCTGGACTGGCTGCGCCGGGACACCGCCGACCGGTTCGCCGAGTACGTGTCGGTGGTGGCCGGACGGCTCGGTGACCGGGTCGGCACCTGGATCACCCTCAACGAGCCCGCGGAGCACACGCTCCTCGGGCACGCGCTCGGCACCCACGCCCCCGGCCGCAAGCTGCTCTTCGACGCCCTTCCGGCCGCCCACCACCAGCTCCTCGCCCACGGGCTCGCGGTGCGGGCGCTGCGCGCGGCCGGCGCGACGGACATCGGCATCGCCAACTCCCACGGCCCGACCTGGCCCGCCTCCGGGGCGGCGGCCGACGTGGAGGCGGCCGGCTTCTACGACCTCCTGCTCAACCGCCTCTTCGCCGAACCGGTCCTGCTGGGCCGCTACCCCGACGGCATGGGCGAACTGATGCCCGGGGACGTGGAGTCCGACCTGGGGGTCATCGGCGAACCGGTCGACTGGTACGGCGTCAACTACTACGCCCCCACCCGGGTCGGGGCCCCCGGGGGCGGCGAGTCCGAGTACGGCGGAGTAGTGCTGCCCGACGAACTCCCCTTCTCGCTGCGGGAGATCGAGGGGCGCCCGGTGACCGACTTCGGCTGGCCGGTCGTCCCGGAGGGCCTGACCGAGTTGCTGTGCGGCTTCCGCGAACGCTACGGCGACCGGCTCCCGCCGATCGTCGTCACCGAGAACGGCTGTTCCTACGAGGGCGTCGACGACCAGGACCGCATCGCCTACCTGGACGCCCATCTGCGCGCCCTGCACGCCGCGTCGGAGGCCGGGGTGGACGTGCGCGGCTACTTCGTGTGGTCCCTGATGGACAACTTCGAGTGGGCCGAGGGCTACGCCCGCCGTTTCGGGCTGGTCCACGTCGACTTCGCGACCCAGCGGCGCACCCCGAAGGCGTCCTACCACTGGTTCCGGGACGTGCTGCGGAACCAGGGATGACCACCGGCGGTGCCCCGGCCGCGCTCGCCGAGCCCACGGTCCGGGTGGGCCGGGGCTGGACGGCGGCGCTGTCGCTGGCCAACGGGGCGATCTGGGTGGGCTGGTTCGGTCCGTTGCAGATCCTGCTCGCCTCCCAGGCGGAGGACTTCGCGCCCGGCTCCGGGATGTCGAAGGAGACGGTGCTGGCCTGGGTGACCGGCGCGGGCGCGGTGGTCTCCCTGGTCGCGAACCCGCTCTTCGGCGCCCTGTCGGACCGTACGACCGCCCGGGCGGGCCGCCGTACCCCGTGGATCGTGGCCGGGACGGCGGGTGGCGCGCTCGCGCTGCTGCTGCTCGCGGGCGCGGGCGGGGTGGGGACGATGGCCGTCGGCTGGTGCCTGGTGCAGCTCACCCTGAACGCGGCCTTCGCGGCGGTGACCGCGGCCGTGCCCGACCGGGTGCCGCGGCTCCAGCGGGGCACGGTGGGCGGCTGGCTGGGCGCGGCGCAGGTCCTGGGCGTGGTCGCCGGCACGGGACTGGCCGCGGCGGCGGGCGGCGTCCGGGCCGGGTACGCGGCCTGCGCGGTGTTCACGGTGGTGGGCGTGCTGCCGTACGTGCTGTGCCACCGGGACCTGCGGCTCGCGCGCGCGGACCGCCCGGAGTGGTCCTGGCGGAGCTTCGCGGCCGGGTTCCGGATGAGTCCGCGCCGTCATCCGGATCTGGCCTGGGCCTGGCTGACCCGGTTCCTGATCAACCTCGGCAACTCGCTGGTGCTGCTGTACCTGCTGTACTACCTCCGCGACCGCCTGCACCATCCCGACCCCGACCGGGGCGTGCTGATCCTGACGGCCGTCAACAGCCTCACCCTGACGGCGACGGTCGTGACGGGCGGTGTGTGGTCCGACCGGGTGGGCCGGCGCAAGCCGTTCGTCGTCTGGTCGGGGGTGCTGATGGCGGTGGCGACGGCGCTGCTGGCCGGCCTCCAGACCTGGCCGGGCGCGATCATGGCGGCGGCCGTGCTGGGTGTCGGCTTCGGCGTGTTCACCTCGGTCGACTTCGCGCTGATGACCGACGTGCTGCCGAAGGCCCTGGACCGGGGCAAGGACCTGGGCGTGATCAACGTGGCCAACGCCCTCCCGCAGGTGGCCGCCCCGGCCCTGGCCGCCCCGATCGTGACCCACCTGGGCGGCTACCGGGCGCTGTACCTGTTCTCCGCAGTGGTCGGCCTGGCCGGCGCGGTGCTGGTGAACCGGATCAGGGGCGTGAGGTGACCCTCAGAAGCCCAGTCGGCGCAGCTGCTTGGGGTCTCGCTGCCAGTCCTTCGCGACCTTGACGTGCAGGTCGAGGAAGACCGGTGTGCCGAGCAGGGCCTCGATCTGCCGGCGGGACTTGATGCCGACGTCCTTCAGGCGCTTGCCCTTGGGGCCGATGATGATGCCCTTCTGGCTGGGGCGCTCGATGTAGACGTTGGCGTGGATGTCCAGCAGCGGCTTGTCCGCCGGACGGTCCTCGCGCGGCAGCATCTCCTCGACGACCACCGCGATGGAGTGCGGCAGCTCGTCGCGGACGCCCTCCAGGGCCGCCTCACGGATGAGTTCCGCGATCATGACCTGCTCGGGCTCGTCGGTGAGGTCGCCCTCGGGGTAGAGGGCCGGGCCCTCGGGCAGCAGCGGGATCAGCAGGTCCGCCAGCAGGTCGACCTGCTTGTTCGCGGTCGCCGACACCGGGACGATCTGCGCCCACTCGATGCCCAGCTCCTTGCCGAGCCGGTCGATCGCGATGAGCTGCTCGGCCAGGGCACGGGAGTCGACGAGGTCGGTCTTGGTGACGATGGCGACCTTCGGGGACTTGCGGATGCCGGCCAGTTCCTTGGCGATGAAGCGGTCGCCGGGACCGATCTTCTCGTTCGCCGGCAGGCAGAAGCCGATCACGTCGACCTCGGCCCACGTCGTGCGCACGACGTCGTTGAGCCGCTCGCCGAGCAGGGTGCGCGGCTTGTGCAGGCCCGGGGTGTCCACCAGGATCAGCTGCGCGTCGGGCCGGTGCACGATGCCGCGCACCGTGTGCCGCGTCGTCTGCGGCTGGTCGGCGGTGATCGCCACCTTCTGCCCGACCAGAGCGTTCGTGAGGGTGGACTTGCCCGCGTTGGGGCGGCCCACGAAGCAGGCGAAGCCGGCACGGTGGGCGGACTCGGCCGGCTGCTCGGATGACTGGGTACGAACGCTCATGGCGTTCATTGTCCCTGATCCACGGGACCGCGCCGCACCAGCCGCCGTGACCGCCCCGCGCCGGCCCCCGACGCCGTGAGCTTCCGGAAACCGGCGCGCAACGAAACGTCACGGAAACACGCCTGTACGCGACCGGAAACCGGCACCGGTGACGCTCTGACGAGCCCCCACACCGTTGGAGACGCCCGTGACCCTCGCCGCCGCGCACGTGAACACCGGTGACACCGCCTGGCTGCTCGCCGCGACCGCCCTCGTCCTGCTGATGACCCCGGGCCTGGCCCTCTTCTACGGCGGCATGGTCCGCACGAAGAGCGTCCTCAACATGCTGATGATGAGCTTCGTCTCGATCGCCCTGGTCACGGTGGTGTGGCTGGCGGCGGGATACTCGCTGGCCTTCGGCGGGGACACCTTCGCGGGGCTCGTCGGCGGCCTCGGCCACTCCGGCATGCGCGGCCTCGGTCCGGACAGTGTCCACGGCTCGGTCCCGACCCTGCTCTTCGCGACCTTCCAGCTGACCTTCGCGATCGTGACGGCCGCGCTGATCAGCGGAGCCGTCGCCGACCGGGCGAAGTTCTCGGCCTGGCTGGTGTTCGTACCGGTCTGGACCCTCGCGGTATACGTTCCGGTCGCCCACTGGGTGTGGGGTCCGGGCGGCTGGATCGTGGACCGGCTGGGCGCCCTCGACTTCGCCGGCGGCATGCCCGTCGAGATCGCCTCCGGCGCCTCCGGACTGGCCCTGTGCCTGGTCCTCGGGCCGCGGCTCGGTTTCAAGAAGGACGCCATGCGCCCGCACAACCTGCCGATGGTGATCCTCGGCGCGGGCCTGCTCTGGTTCGGCTGGTTCGGCTTCAACGCGGGCAGCGCGCTCGGCGCGAACGGTCTCGCGGCCGCCGCCTTCCTCAACACCCTGGCCGCGGGCTGCACCGGCCTGCTCGGCTGGCTCTTCGTGGAGCAGAGGCGGGACGGCCACCCCACCACCCTCGGCGCCGCCTCGGGCGCGGTCGCCGGTCTCGTCGCGATCACGCCCTCCTGCGGCACGGTCTCGCTGCTCGGCGCCCTCGCCGTCGGCCTCGCGGCGGGCGTGGTCTGCAGTTACGCGGTGAGCTGGAAGTTCCGGCTGAACTACGACGACTCCCTCGACGTCGTCGGTGTGCACCTGGTCGGCGGTGTCATCGGCACCCTGCTGATCGGCCTGTTCGCCGAGCGGGCGATGACGGGCGGCACGGAGGGGCTGTTCTACGGCGGCGGGCTCGTCCCGCTGGGCAGGCAGCTGCTCGCCGTGGCGGCCGTCGCGCTGTACGCCTTCGGCGTGACGTACGGCCTGGGCCGGCTGCTCGACAGGGTGATGGGCCTGCGTGCGAGCGAGGACCAGGAGCACACCGGTCTGGACCTTACGGTGCACGCCGAGACGGCCTACGATCACGGGGTCCTGGGGCACGGCGCCCCGGTCTCCCACTCCGTCCTCACCGGCACCAGCGCGCAGAAGGTCGACACCCAGGCATGAAGCTCATCACCGCGATCGTCAAGCCGTACCGTCTGGACTCGGTCAAGACCGCCCTCCAGGAGCTGGGGGTGCAGGGTCTGACCGTGACCGAGGCGAGCGGCTACGGCAGGCAGCGCGGCCACACCGAGGTGTACCGGGGTGCCGAGTACCGGGTCGACCTGGTGCCGAAGGTGCGCATCGAGGTGGTGGTGGAGGACGCGGCCGCGGACGACGTGATCGACGCGGTCGTCAGGGCCGCGCAGACGGGGAAGATCGGGGACGGGAAGGTGTGGTCCGTGCCCGTGGAGACGGTCGTGCGGGTGCGGACCGGCGAGCGCGGCCCCGACGCGCTCTGACCAGCAGCACCCCGGTCACCACGCCGGCCGCGAACACCAGCGTCGCGAGCAGCCAGGGCAGCGCGAGGAACGAGGCGCTCGCCGACTCCCGGGTGCCCGGCGCGCGCACGGTGAGCGTCACGTCGGCCCGGTCGAGCTGGGGCGCCCCGTGCCAGGTCTCGGTGAGCCGTACCCGCTGTCCGGGCAGCAGCTCGGAGGGCATCCGGGTGAGTTCGCGGTCGAGCAGCGTCCGGCCGAACAGTCCGCGCGCGGTCAGCCGGGCCTTGGGGTGGAGGGTGACGTTCCCGGTGTTGCGCAGGGTGTAGGAGACCGTCGCCGTGCTGTCGCCGAAGCCCGGCATCGCGGGCTGGTGGTGGCCGATCCGCAGGTGCTCGACGGCCAGGGCGCCCAGCGTGGGACCGCCGACCCGGAGGTAGACGCGGGCGCCGACGGCCCGTCGCACACCGAGCGCGAGTCTGCCGGTGCCGGGGTCGACCCGCTCGTCGAGGGCGACGATCGCGCCGGGGTGGTCGCCGGGTTCGGCGCCGTCGGGGACGCGCAGGGTGAACGGCACGGTGACGGTCCGGTGTCCGGGCACGGTGATCCGTGACTTCGTGGGCCGCGCCCAGGCGCCGACCCCGCGCATGCGTTCCCCGACCGTGCGCACGGCGAACCCGCCGTCGCGGGCGGTGTTGTAGGCGTCGGCCGCGTAGAGCCGGAAGGTGAGCGGCCGGCCGGTCTTGTTCTGGACGGCGACCTTGTCGGTGAGGGTCTGGCCGGGGTCGGCGGAGAGGTAGAAGTAGGGGCGCGCGGCGACCTTCGAGGCGACCGGGTAGACGGACCAGCTGCCGTTGTCGGCGGCCCGTGCCGGTGTGCCGAGGAGGCCGAGGAGCCCGAGAAGGAGGGGGAGCAGGCTCAGGAGGAGGACGTACGGCTTGCGCATGGGTGCGGACCCCCCGTGGGCTCGGGGTGGTGGCGGTCGGGCGGGTGCGGCCCCGTTCGCAGGGCGGGGCGCCCGGCCACCGGTGTCGGGGTGCGGGTCAGGTGAGGGTGAGGGTCAGGACGCCGGAGTACGCGCCGGGAGGCGTGAACGCCGGTACGTCGAGGGAGAGTCCGGCGTCGACGGTGAACTCACCGCCGGTGACCGTGCCGTCGGGGGTCGACGCGAGGGTCGCTCCCGTCAGACCCACGGCGCCCGCCGAACCGGCCTTGCAGGTGCTGGGGCTGCCCGCCTTGGTCGCGCAGGTGGGGGTCCAGCTCAGCTTCCCGGCGTCGATCTTGGCACCGGGGCCGGCGAAGTCGGTGACCTTGCCGGTCAGGGACCAGCCCGCGGGCCCGCCGCGGTAGTCCTTGACGGTCACCGTCCGCAGGGCTCCGGTCGAGGCCCCGCCCTTGCCGAAGTCGACCGCCGACAGCGCGACGGAGTCCCCGGCCTGGGACATGGACAGGGTGCCCGCCTTGACGGTGGTCGTCAGCTTCTGACTGCCGGGCGGGACGGGTGTGTTGTCGTTGACGACGTAGGCCGCGGGGCCCGCGCCCTTGTCCGCGCTCCAGGACGCGCCCTCGTAGGCCACGACCCCGGTCGTCGTCCTGTCGTTGACGACGAGGGAGCCGCTGAAGGAGCCCTGGGCGTTCGCGGTCACGGTCGCGGTGTCGGCCGTCTGGGTGGTCCCGGACCGTCCGGCCAGGGTGACGCTCGCGCCCGGGGTGAAGTTCGTGCCGCTGACGGTGACGGCGGCGCCGAGGTCACCGGAGGCCGAACCGAGCGAGATGGCCCGGGTGTTGGCCGGGGTGCCGTCGGTCGCCGTGACGGTCTCCGAGGTCGGGGCCGGGGGGCTGGTGACCGTGCAGGGGGTGTCCAGCTCCAGGATGTAGCTGGTGTGGATGTTGTAGTCGCCGGGCGAGAGGGTGATCTGCCCGGCCTTGGTGACGGTGAACGTGCCGGTCATGGAGAAGGACGGGAAGGGTGCCTTCCCCGGGACCGGGGTGTTCTTCTTCGGCCCGGCGACCGTGACGGACCCGGTCTGGGCGCCGCCGAGCGCGACCTTGCCGGTCGGGGTCATGATGTCGGCCGGCAGGGCCAGGTCGGTGGGGTTGCCGGCGGCGGGGGTGACCACCGTGTAGGTCACGGTGACCGTGTCGCCCACCTTGGGCTTGGTGTTGTCCACCGACACGCTCGCGGTGGTGGTGCCGTCGATCGGCGGCAGGCCGGAGACGGCGGGCGGGATGCAGTGCGTGGCGAAGTCCACGTTCGCGCCGGCGGCACCGGCCGGACAGGCCAGCGCGCCGCCCGCGGTGACCGCGAGGGCGGTCGCCCCGAACAGCGACGCCCAGCGCCACCGTCGGGTTCTTCGGGGTGTCGGACCCATGGGCCCCCTCCTGAGGGTTGCTGGCGCAGCGGCTCATCTGCGCCGACAGGGGGCATTGATGTGGAGCGGGGGTGAGAAGTCAATGGAGATGCCGCAGAAACCTGACGGATCATCAGTTTCTGCGGCATCCGGAACAGATCGCTCACCCGGTACGGACCGCTCAGTCGAAGACGAACGGGCCGGGCGCCTGCGGGGCGTTCGCCTTGCAGGTCACGGTGATCCCGAAGATCACCATCTTCAGGGAGCCGCCGTAGGCGTCCAGGGCGTCCCCGGCGGCGACGGTGCCCGGCAGCGGGCCGACGCTGACCGGGTCGCCGGTGTTCATGGCCGGGTTCTTCGTCCCGCTGAACACGACACCGCCGCCGCCCGCCCTGGCCAGGGTGAGCGTGGAGGAGATCGAGTCCGGCGCGACCGCGACCGGCGCGCTGATCGCGGTGGAGGTGAGGGTGATGGTGGCCGACGTGCCGTTCTGCGTGGCGGTGAGCGTGGCCGCGCCACCGCCGAAGAAACCGCAGCTCGCGGTGATGGTCGCCGTCTGGGGGGTGACGGCCGCCGCGGTGGGCGCGAAGGCGAGTCCGGTGACCGCGAGGGCCCCGGCCGCCAGCGCCGCACCCGTTGCCGTGCGTGTGCCTCTCATGGGGATCCGCTTCCCTTCCCTGTGGGGATGCCATGTGGGGATGGTCGGAAGGTGCGCCGACGAGCGGCAGGCCGGGCGGGCGGATGCGGGCACCCGGCACGGCGGTGCGGATCTGACGGGTCGTCGGAACTTACGGCTTCATTGATGCGCGAGGGTCGGGCGACGGCAAGGTTGAATTCCGGCCGACCTGTCGTTCGGTCCCGCCCGGCCTCAGCCGGCGGAGACGGTGGCCCGGACGGTCCCGTCGGCCGAGGCGAGCAGGACAGGCGTCCCGGCGCCGCCGAGATCGGCGACGGCGGCCAGGTCCTCGGCCGCCACGGCCTCCGCGTCGCTCACCACCGCCGCCGCCTCCAGGGACCGCGCTCCCGACGCCACGGCCATCGCGACGGCCGTGCGCAGCGCGCTCAGCCTCAGCGAGGCGAGCTCCACGGACCCCGCGACGTACGTACGCCCGGTGTCGTCCCGTACGGCCGCCCCCTCCGGCACGCCGTTGCGGGCCCGCGCGGAACGGGCCAGGGTGACGATCTTGCGGTCCTCGGGGTCAAGCGCGTTGCTCTCGGTCATGCCCTGAGCATACGAAGCGGCGGTGCGTGCGCCCGGCCACGGGGTGCCCGGCCCGGGCCCGCACCGGGTCAGTCCAGGGTCTGGACGATCTCGCTCCGCGTGGCGGTGTGCACGACACGGCCGCGCGCGCCGTTCACCAGGGGCAGGTGGGGGCTCACGTGGCCGCACTCGACGTCGGCGACGATCGGCACCCCGAGCGGGCCGAGCGCGTCGAGGACGGCCTCGTACTGGGTGAGGGTGCGGCTGTCCGGGGCGTGGGTGCGGCCCACGAGGACGGCGGCCGCGCGGTCGAAGAACCCGGCGAGGCGCATGCCGTGCAGATTGCGGCAGATGGTGAACGCGTTGTCCTCGCAGGCCTCGACGTAGACGAGCAGCGGCTCGTCCCCGGCGAACCGCGAGGTGTCCAGGTACGGCGTGCCCGCGAGGTTGGCGAGGATCTCGACGCAGCCGCCGATCAGCCGGCCCCGGGCGTCGACGTCCCCCTCCCCGTCCAGCCGGGTCCAGCCGCCCTCGGCGTCCAGGGTCAGGTCACGGACCTCCGGGTCCGCGGTCCAGTCGTCGAACCCGCCGGACCGGTACCGGCCGGGCGGCGTCTGCGCGAAGGACCCGCCCTGCGGGGCGGTGACGATGTCGAGCCAGGACACCAGGCCCTCGGGGGTCCGGTACGGGGTGTCCATGAGGTTGTTGCCGTGGACGGTCGCGACACCGGTGAGCAGCGTCAGCGGGGTGACGATCGTGGAGATGTCGGACCAGCCGGCCATCCAGGTCGGCTCGGCCCGCCCGATCGCCTCGAAGTCGAGCAGCGGCAGCAGGTCGATCGCGGTCTCGCCGCCCCACGGCGGCACCACGGCCCGGATCGACGGGTCGGTCAGCATCGCGGTGAGTTCGGCCGCGCGTTCGGCGGCGGGGGCGCTGATGTGCGTCGAGCCGTCCATGCACCGGCCCACGACCACCTCGTAGCCGCGTGCCTCGAGGTCGCGCACCGCCACGTCGAGGCGGCCGCGCAGCCCCTCGGCGACCCCGCTGGACGGGGAGGTCACACCGACACGGTCACCTGGGCGCAGCGGGCGCGGGTATCGAACAGTCATGCGCCGGATTCTGACATGGGGTCAGCCCGGCCCCGCAAGGCGATTACGGCCGGTCCAGCCGCAGCCGCTCCGCCCGCGGCAGCCCCGCGACGACGAGGTCGTACGAGTCCTCGATCAGCTCGCGCAGCAGCCGGTCCGGCAGTGCGCCGTCGGCGGTCACCGTGTTCCAGTGCCGCTTGTTCATGTGGTAGCCGGGGACGATCAGCCCCTCGTGCTCCCCGCGCAGCCGGAGCGCGTCCTCCGGGTCGCACTTGAGGTTGACCGTCAGGGGCCGCGCGTCCAGGGCCGTCAGGGCGAACATCTTGCCCAGCACCTTGAAGACCGAGGTCTCCGGGTTGAACGGGAAGTCCTCCACGACCGCGTTGAAGGACAGGCAGAAGGCGCGCAGTTCCCGGGGCGTCACTCGGGGTTCTCCTTCTCGGCGGGCGGCGCGGGGACCGGCTCCACCAGGACCGTGACGATCTTGTTCCGGCGGCCGGCCGCCGCCTCCGCCGTCAGCTTCAGCCTGCGGCCGTCGGGCAGTTCCACCTCGGCGGACGCGCTCGCGATGGGCACGCGGCCGAGGGCCTTGGCGAGCAGTCCGCCGACGGTCTCCACGTCCTCGTCGTCGTACTCCTCCAGGCCGTACAGCTCGCCGAGGTCGGTGATGTCGAGACGGGCGGTGACCCGGTAGCGGTCGTCCCCGAGGTCCTCCACGGGCGGCAGTTCCCGGTCGTACTCGTCGGTGATCTCGCCGACGATCTCCTCCAGGATGTCCTCGATGGTGACGATGCCCGCGGTGCCGCCGTACTCGTCGATGACGACGGCGACGTGGTTGCGTTCCTTCTGCATCTCGCGCAGCAGGTCGCCGGCGTTCTTGGTGTCGGGCACGAACACGGCCGGGCGCATCGCGGTGGACACCAGGTCGCTCTCCGCGTCCCGGCTGATGTGCGTCTTGCGGACCAGGTCCTTCAGGTAGACGATCCCGACGATGTCGTCCTCGCTCTCGCCGGTGACCGGGATCCGGGAGAACCCGGAGCGCAGGGCGAGGGTGAGGGCCTGCCGGATGGTCTTGTACCGCTCGATGACGACGAGGTCGGTCCGCGGGACCATGACCTCGCGCACGAGGGTGTCGCCGAGTTCGAAGACCGAGTGCACCATGCGGCGCTCCTCGTCCTCGATCAGGGACTCCTTCTCGGCGAGGTCGACCAGCGCGCGTAGCTCCGCCTCGGAGGCGAAGGGGCCGCGGCGGAAGCCCTTGCCGGGGGTCAGGGCGTTGCCGATGAGGATCAGCAGGGACGGGACGGGCCCCATGATCCGGGCGAGCGGCAGCAGCACGTACGCCGCCGCGGTCGCGGTGTTCAGCGGGTGCTGGCGGCCGATGGTGCGCGGGGAGACGCCCACGGCGACGTACGACACGAGGACCATCACGCCGATGGCGACCAGCAGCGCCTGCCAGGTGGTGTCGAACTCCTGGAGGCAGGCGTAGGTCACCAGGGCCGCGGCGGCCATCTCGCAGGCGACGCGGACCAACAGGGCCACGTTGAGGTAGCGGGTGGGGTCGGCGGCGATCTGCGCGAGCTTGGCGCCACCGCGCCGGCCCGACTTCACGGCCTCCTCGGCACGGAAGCTGGAGACCCGCGCGAGGCCCGCCTCCGCGCAGGCGGCGAGCCAGGCGACGACGACCAGCGCGATCGCGCCGATCACGATCTGTGGAGACATGCCGCCCGCTTACGAGACGGTCGGCGCCGGGGACGGCCCGGTCAGCCCGTGCTCGGACCGCCACCCGTCCACGATGGCGGCCTGGAGCCCGAACATCTCGGCCTTCTCGTCGGGCTCCTCGTGGTCGTACCCGAGCAGGTGCAGCACCCCGTGGACGGTGAGCAGCTGGAGCTCCTCGTCCATGGAGTGCTGCGTGGGCGCCTCGGCCCCCTGCTTGGTGGCGACCTCCGGGCACAGCACGATGTCGCCGAGCAGCCCCTGCGGCGGCTCGTCGTCGTCCTTCGTGGGCGGCCGCAGCTCGTCCATCGGGAACGACATGACATCGGTCGGCCCGGGCAGGTCCATCCACTGGATGTGCAGCTGCTCCATGGCGTCTTCGTCCACGACGATCACCGAGAGCTCGGACAGCGGGTGGATGCGCATCCGAGCGAGCGCGTAGCGGGCGATGTCGAGGATCGCCTGCTCGTCGACCTCGGTACCGGACTCGTTGTTGACGTCGATCGACATGGTCGTGCTGGTCTACTTCCCCTTGGGAGCCTTGGCACCGGTTCTGCCGCGGCCGCCCTTGTGGGTGCCGTTCTCGGTGCCGTGCTTGCTGTCGTACAACTCGTACGCGTCGACGATACGGCCCACCAGCTTGTGCCGTACGACATCGTGGGACGACAGCCGGGAGAAGTGGACGTCCTCCACGCCCTCCAGGATCTCCTGCACCTGCCGCAGACCGGACTTGGTGCCGTTCGGCAGGTCGACCTGCGTCACGTCACCGGTGATCACGATCTTCGAGTCGAAACCGAGGCGGGTGAGGAACATCTTCATCTGCTCGGGGCTCGTGTTCTGGGCCTCGTCCAGGATGATGAAGGCGTCGTTGAGCGTGCGTCCGCGCATGTAGGCGAGCGGCGCGACCTCGATCGTCCCGGCGGCCATGAGCCGCGGGATGGAGTCGGGGTCGAGCATGTCGTGCAGCGCGTCGTACAGCGGGCGCAGGTAGGGGTCGATCTTCTCGTAGAGCGTGCCGGGCAGGAAGCCCAGCCGCTCGCCGGCCTCGACCGCGGGACGGGTCAGGATGATGCGGTTGACCTGCTTGGACTGTAGGGCCTGGACGGCCTTGGCCATGGCCAGGTAGGTCTTTCCGGTACCGGCCGGGCCGATGCCGAAGACGATCGTGTGCTTGTCGATCGCGTCGACGTACCGCTTCTGGTTGAGGGTCTTCGGGCGGATCGTGCGGCCCCGCGAGGACAGGATGTTCTGCGTCAGTACCTCGGCCGGGGTCTCCGGCCCGTCGCTCGTCCCGTTCTCGCTCGCCTTGAGCATGGCGATCGAGCGTTCCACTGCGTCCTCCGTCATCGGCTGCCCGGTGCGGAGCACCAGCATCATCTCGTCGAACACGCGCGAAATGAGGGCGACGTCCTGGGGGTCGCCGACCGCGCTGATCTCATTGCCCCGGACATGGATGTCGGCTGCCGGGAAGGCCCTCTCGATCACACGCAGGAGGGAGTCGCCGGAACCCAGCACGGTCACCATGGGGTGCTGGGCGGGGACGGTCAGTTGCGCTCGCGCCCGCTCCTGCGCGGGGCTCTGAGCTGTGGGTGTCTGTGTCATGGGCCGGCGCTGAAGGCCTGCGCTTCCTCCTCGTCACGGCCGCATGGCTGAGGGCGGCCTCGCCGTTCCAGAGTACGACGGTGGACCGACAAGCCTGTAGGACTTTTCCGCCGGCCGCCGTCCGGCCCGCTCAGCCGGACCGGCGGAACCCGATGGTCGGCACCGCCCGGGCGAGCGGCCAGGGCCGGTCCAGTTCCTCCGGCACCAGCCCCTCCAGGAACGCGTACCGGCGCAGCGCCGCCGGGTCCTGGCCCTCCACGGACTGCACCCGCCGCCACCACGCCCCGATCTCCGACCATCCCGGCGCGGACAGGGACCCCCCGAACTCCTGCACCGACAGGGCGGCCGTGAGCCCGGCGAAGGCCAGCCGGTCGGCCAGCGGCCACCCCGCGAGGGAGCCCGTCATGAACCCGGCGACGAACACGTCGCCCGCCCCCGTCGGATCCAGCGCCTCCACGGCGATCGCCGGCACCTCGGCCGTCTCCCCGGTGCGCCGGTCCACCGCGTACGCCCCCTCGGACCCCAGGGTCACCACGGCCACCGGCACGTGCTCGGTCAGCGCGTGCGCGGCCTCCCGCGGGCAGTGGGCGCCGGTGTACCGCTTCGCCTCCTCCGCGTTCGGCAGGAAGGCCTCGCAGTGCTCCAGGTCGGCCAGTCCGCGCAGGTCCCACGCCCCGGTCTCGTCCCAGCCGACGTCGGCGAAGATCCGGGTGCCCGCGCGGGCGGCCCGCGCGATCCACGGGGCGCGGCGGCCCGGTGTCAGGGAGGCGACGGCCGCCCGGGCGGGGGGCGGGAAGTCCGGCGCGCCCTGCTGGACGAGCACGGCCTCCGGCGGCGGCTCGTGCCCGTGCGACACCATCGTGCGTTCGCCCTCGTACGCCATGGAGACGGTCACCGGCGAGTGCCAGCCCGGGACGGTCCGCGAGGCGGACAGGTCGATGCCCTCGCCCTGTGCGAGGGCGTCCCAGCAGTACTCGCCGTAGTGGTCGTCGCCGAAGGCCGCGGCGAGGAGGGTGCGCAGGCCGAGGCGGGCCAGGGCGGCGGCCATGTTGGCGACCCCGCCGGGGCTGGAGCCCATGCCCCGGGCCCAGGACTCGGTACCGCGCACCGGCGCCGAGTCCAGGCCGGTGAAGACGATGTCGAGGAAGACCGTGCCCGTGAGGCAGACGTCCCAGGGCGGGTCGCCCGGGGCGCGCAGCGCGGTCAGCGGGTCGATCTGGGCCCGGCAGCGCGTGGCGGGCGTCAGATGGTCCGGTTCCTCTCCGGCGACGGTGTGCGAGGGGGTCACGGTGCGCTCCCTGACGTGGTGCGGTTCTGGCCAGTGTGCACCAGGTCACCCACCGGAATCGCCCGTGGTGCCCGTCACCAGCGGGGCATCACCGGTGTGTGCCACCCCGGTTCGCCCGCGCGCATGGCCGCCGCGTCGTCCCGGTCCCGCAGCGAGCCGTCGTCCTCGGCCCACCGCCGGTGCAGCCGGGCCAGTTCGTCCCGGTCGAGTTCGACGCCGAGCCCCGGCCCGTCGGGCACCGCGACCCGGCCGCCGGTGAAGGCGAGCCGCTCGGTGAGGACGTCCTCCGACTGCCAGGGGTAGTGGGAGTCGCAGGCGTGGTGGAGGTTCGGCACGGTCGAGGCCACGTGGGTCATGGCGGCGAGGCTGATGCCGAGATGGGTGTTGGAGTGCATGGACACCCCGACGCCGAAGGCGGCGCAGATCGCGGCGAGGTGCCGGGTGTTGCGCAGGCCGCCCCAGTAGTGGTGGTCGGAGAGGACGACCTGGACGGCGTCCTTCGTGAACGCCTCCGCGATCTCGCCGAAGGTGGTCACGCACATGTTGGTGGCGAGGGGGACGTCGGTTCCCGCCGAGACCTCGGCCATGGCGGGCGTGCCGAGCGTGGGATCCTCCAGGTACTCCAGGACGTCCCCGAGTTCGGCGGCCACCTCCAGCGAGGTCGCGACCGACCAGGCGCCGTTGGGGTCGAGGCGCAGCGGGTGCCCGGGGAAGGCCCCGGCGAGGGCGCGGACGGCCGCGACCTCCTGGTCGGGCGGGAAGACGCCGCCCTTGAGCTTGAACGAGCCGAAGCCGTGCCGCCGCTGCAACTCCCGTGCCTGCGCGACGATTCCGGCCGGGTCCAGGGCGGCTCCCCACTCGTCCGGGCCGGCCGCGGCGTCCGCGGGGTGGTGGGCCCACTTGTAGAAGAGGTAGGCGCTGTACTCGACGGTGTCGCGGAGCCGGCCGCCGAGGAGCGCGTGCACGGGCAGCCCGAGCGCCTTGCCCTGGGCGTCCAGGCAGGCGACCTCGAACGCGGACAGCACGGACAGCCGCAGCTTGTCGGCGCTCTGCACCCCGCGCAGCCCGCCGGCGTCGACGCTCTCCCCGACCCCGGAGGCGTCGACCGCGAGGTCCAGCGCGAAGAGGCCGTTCACATCCATGACCGAACGGCCGGGGAGTCGTTCGGCCAGCGCCCGGGCCGGCACCAGGTACTTGGTGTCGCCGTACGTCTCACCGATCCCGGTGGTCCCGTCGGCCGTGACGATCTCCACGATCAGCCGGGGGGTGTACGGCTGGTGCACCCCCTGGGTGTTGAGCAGGGGCGGGTCGGCGACCAGGATCGGCGTCAGCCGCACCTCGGCGATGGTCAGGTCACGGGTCACAGGGCGGCTCCCACGAGGTCGAGTCCGGCGGCGAGGAGGGACTTCAGGGCGGCGAGGTCGCCGGGCGAGGGCTCGGTGAGCGGGGCGCGCACGGGCCCGACCCGCTGCCCGCGGAGCCGGGCCGCCGCCTTCACCAGGGACACGGCGTAGCCGGGCGCGCGGTCGCGGAGTTCGACGAAGGGGACGTAGAAGGCGCGCAGCAGCTTGTCGACACCGCCGTGGTCCCCGTCGCGGAGCGCGGTGAAGAAGGCGCCGGCGATCTCGGGCGCGAAGGCGTGCACGGCGGAGGAGTAGGCGGGGACGCCGACGGCGGCGTAGGCGCGGGCCTGGATCTCGGCGGTGGCGGCGCCGTTGAAGAAGAGGAAGCCGTCGGGGGCGGCGAGGGTGAGGCGCTGGAGCCGGTCGAGGTCGCTGTGCCCGTCCTTGAGACCGATGACGTTCGGGAGGCGCGCGATGCGCCGCAACGACGCGGCGGTGTAGGCGACCGGGCCGCGCTGATAGGTGATCAGCGGCAGCGGGGTGCGGGCGGCGAGCTGCTCCAGCTGCGCGGCGAGGCCGTCCTGCGGGGCCTCGACCAGGTAGTGCGGCAGCACGAGCAGGGCGTCGGCGCCGGCCTCCGCGGCGATCCGCGCGAACCGGGCGGCCTGCGCCCAGCCGTATCCGGTGCCGGCCACGACGGGCACCCGTCCGGCCGCCTCCTCGACGGTGATGCCGACGGCCGTCCGGTACTCGTCCTCGTCCAGCGAGAAGAACTCGCCGGTGCCGCACGCCGGGAAGACGGCGCCGCATCCGGCGGCGAGCCGCTCGGCGACGTGCGCCCGGAAGCCGTCGGGGTCGAGGGAGCCGTCCTCATGGAAGGCGGTGAGGGGGAAGGACAGCACGCCTCGCGCCATCCCCTCCCGCAGTCGCCGCGCCACGTTCTGCGGAGCCGGGTCGCCGCCCACCTGACCATCTCCCCTTATGAATGTCGTCCATGTATGAGAACAGAGGCTAGATACACGGACGTCGGCCGTCAATGGCGGACACACGAAAGGCCCCACCCGTGCTGAGCGGGTGGAGCCTCGGAAGTCGGCGCCTTCTACCCGACCCGGAAACCCTCAAACGCAGGAGTGACCCGGATCACACCCTCCGATCTTCTTCCGGAACCGCGTGCTTGATACAACTTGCTCGCGCGTTCCTGTCCGTCGACGGTCGTCGCCCTTCCCCCTCCTTCTTGAGCCTCGCTCCTCTCGCCTGCCCTGGGAACGCCCGTGTCGCCCGCCCGCACCCTGCCCTGGCCCCTCGTCGCCCTTTTCACGGCCGGGTATCTCGCCCCGTATCTGCTGCCGACCACCGTCGGCAGACTCGACAGCGGACTCCCGCTCACCGCCACCCAGGCCGGGGCCATCGGCAGTGCCCTGCTGCTGAGTTCGGCGGCGGCGGGCTTCCTGCTGGCGTCCCGGGTGGACCGGTTCGGACCCCGGGCACTCGCCCGTGCCGGTCTCGCGTCCGCCTTCCTCGGCTACGGCGGTGCCGCCGTCACGGGCGCCGTGCCCGCCGTCGTCGCGGGCGCGCTCCTCGGCGGATTCGGGTCCGGCACGGTCACGGCGGTCGCCGCGAGCGGCATCGCCGCCCACCGGGACCCGCACCGCGTCACCACCCTCGGCCTGCTCGGTGTCTCCGCCCTCGCCGGCGCCCTCTACCTGACGATCCCGCACCTCGGTCCGGGACACGGGCTCCCCCTGGCCGCCGTCGCGCTGACCGCGCTCGCCGCCTGGCCGTTCACCAAGCTCCTGCCCGCCCGTACGGCACCGGCCCGCACCTCCGCCGGGTACGGCCGTCTCCCCCACCCCCGGGCCGGGCTGCTGCTCGCCGCCGCCATGCCCTGCTGGTCCCTCGCCCAGAACTCCCTGTGGGGCGTCAGCGGCCGGATCGGCCTCGCCCAGGCCCACCTCACGGAGGTCACCGTCGGCGCGGTGTTCGCGATCGCGCTGGGCGCCGGACTGCTCGGCGTGCTGGGCGCGGGCGCGCTCGGCCCGCGCCTCGGCCGCGCGCTGCCCATCGGCGGCGGCACGGCGCTCATCGCCGCCTGCATCGCGCTCAGCGCCTCGGCGACGGACCTGCCGGCCTTCGCGGCCGGCGAGATCTCCTGGAACCTTCTCTACCCGGTCGTGCTGTCGTACGTCATCGGACTCGCCGCCTCGCTGGACCCCCGCGGCCGCTGGGCGGTCCTGGTCGGCTCGGCGTCCTCCCTGGGCACCGCGGCGGGGCCGCTGGCCGGCAGCCTGCTCGCCGGCCGGGCGGGATTCCCCGGCATGGGACTGCTGCTCGGCGCCGGACTGCTGCTGATCGCCGTGCCGATGACGGCGGTGGCGCTGCGCACGGGCAGGCGTCCCGTGCCGGTCGCGGAACTCCCGGTCGTGCAGGTCCCGGTGGAGACGCCCGCCGTGGCCGCCCGGCAGGCCTACGAGACCGCGTCCCCGAACTCGTACGCCTCGACCTCGGCGATGTAGCGGGCGCGCCGCTCCTCGTCGTCCTCCAGGAAGGAGGCCAGGAAGGAGTTGCGGGCCAGTTCGCGCAGCCGGTCCTCGGTCAGTCCTAGGGTCCGCCGCACGGCGGCGAAGTTGTCGCCGGCGTACCCGCCGAAGTACGCCGGGTCGTCGGAGTTCACCGTGCACAGCAGGCCGGCGTCGAGCATGGCCGGCAGCGGATGGTCGGCCAGGGTGTCGACGGTGCGCAGGCGGACGTTGGACAGCGGGCACAGGGTGAGCGGGACGCGGTCCCGGACCAGCCGCTCGACCAGCGCCGGGTCCTCCATGCACCGCAGGCCATGGTCGACGCGCTCCACACCGAGCACGTCCAGCGCCTCGGTGATGTACTCCGGCGGCCCCTCCTCACCGGCGTGCGCGACACGGCGCAGCCCGAGCGCGGCGGCGGCCTCGTACACCTCGCGGAACTTCACCGGCGGATGCCCGACCTCGGCGGAGTCCAGGCCGACCCCGGTGATCCGGTCCAGATACGGGCGGGCGGCTTCGAGGGTGGCGAGCGCGGACTCGGCGGACTCGTCCCGCAGGAAGCACAGGATCAGCTTCGTGGAGACGCCGTGGTTCTCCTCGGCGGCGCCCAGCGAACGCCACAGCCCCTCCACGACCGTGCCCATCGGCACGCCCCGCGCGAGGTGGGCCTGCGGGTCGAAGAAGATCTCCGCGTGCCGCACGCCCTGCGCGGCGGCGCGGGCCAGGTAGGCGTCCGCCAGGTCGGCGAAGTCCTGCTCGGTGCGCAGGACGGCCATGAGTTCGTAGTACAGGTTCAGGAAGGACTGGAGGTCCTCGAAGTCGTACGCCTTGCGGAGCTCGTCCGTGTCCGCGTACGGCAGGGTCACCCCGTTGCGGGCAGCCAGCTCGAACGCCAGCTCCGGCTCCAGGGTGCCTTCGATGTGGAGGTGCAGTTCTGCTTTCGGGAGGGGCATCGAAGCATCGTACGGGTGGCTCACCGACGTTTCGGAACCGCGACCCGTTGCAGGTCGTGCGCCACGGTCAGCTCGCCCTCGAAGCCGGCCGCCCGCGCCTGCCGCTCGAACTCCTCCGGTTCGGTGTAGCGCTGGCTGAAATGGGTGAGCACGAGGTGCCGGACGCCCGCGTCCCGGGCGACGGCGGCGGCCTGCCCGGCCGTCAGGTGCCCGTGCTCGACGGCCAGCGGGGTGTCCTCGTCCAGGAAGGTCGACTCGATGACGAGCAGGTCGCAGCCCTCCGCGAGCGCGTGCACCCCGTCGCACAGCCGGGTGTCCATGACGAACGCGAACCGCTGCCCCCGCCGCACCTCGCTGACGTCCTCCAGCGTCACGTCGCCGATCCGGCCCTCGCGCTGCAGACGGCCCACGTCCGGGCCCTTGATCCCGTGCGCGGCGAGACGGTCGGGGAGCATGCGGCGGCCGTCGGGTTCGATCAGGCGGTAGCCGTAGGACTCGACCGGGTGGGACAGCCTGCGGGCCTCCAGGGTGTACGACGGCGTCACCGCGAGGATGCCGTCGGCGGCGACCGGTGCCTCGGTGATGCCGACCGTCTCCCGGTAGGCCGTGGAGTAGCGCAGGCGGTCGAAGAAGCGCTGCCCGGAGCGCGGGTAGTGCGCGGTGACCTCGTGCGGCACCTGGTCGAGGTTGATCCGCTGGATGACCCCGGCGAGACCCAGGGAGTGGTCCCCGTGGAAGTGCGTGACGCAGATCCGGTTCAGGTCGTGGGCGGCGACCCCGGCGCGCAGCATCTGCCGCTGCGTACCCTCGCCGGGGTCGAAGAGGAGGCCCTCGCCGTCCCACCGCAGCAGATAGCCGTTGTGGTTGCGGTGCCGGGTCGGGACCTGGCTCGCGGTGCCGAGGACCACCAGTTCACGGACGGACATGACGGCTTATCCGGGGGGCCATTCCAGACCACGGCCGCCGAGGACGTGGGCGTGGGCGTGCCAGACGGTCTGGCCGGCGCCGCTGCCGGTGTTGAAGACGACGCGGTAGCTGTCGAGCTTCTCGTCGTCGGCGACGGCCTGCGTCTCGCGCAGCACGTCGGCCGCGAGTCCGGGCGCACCGGCGGCGAGCGCGGCGGCGTTCTCGTAGTGCGCCTTGGGGATCACCAGGATGTGCGTGGGAGCCTGCGGGTTTATGTCCCGGAAGGCGACGGTCGTCTCGGTCTCGCGGACGATCGTCGCCGGGATCCGACCCGCGACGATCTTGCAGAACAGGCAGTCGTCCTGCGGTTCCCCAGCCATACGCTGCGCTCGCTTTCGGCGGTGATCGGTTACGGGGGCATGGTAGTCGTTCGGCCGCGGGTCTTCGGTGGCTTGTCGCGCCCACGCGGCAAAGCCGCACATCGGCACCGCCCCGCGCCCTCAGGGCATGCCCGGGGGTGTCTTCGCGGGACTGTTCTCCAGAGCCTCCAGGGCCAGGGTGATGGCCGTGTCCAGTTGGGTGTCCCGCTGCGCCGCCCAGTCCTGGGGGCGTTGGACGGCCTCGACGTCCGGGTCGACGCCGTGGTTCTCCACGTCCCAGCCCTGGCCCTCCAGCCAGATCGCGTACTTGGGCTGGGTGACGAGGGTGCCGTCGACCAGGTGGTAGCGGCTGTCGATACCGATGACGCCGCCCCAGGTGCGGGTGCCGACGACCGGTCCGATGCCGAGGGCCTTGATGGCCGCGTTGACGATGTCGCCGTCGGAGCCGGAGAACTCGTTGGCGACGGCGACGACCGGGCCGCGGGGCGCGTCGAGCGGGTAGCTGGTGGGGCGCATGCCCCGCGCCAGGTCCCAGCCGATGATCCGGCGGGCGAGCTTCTCCACCACGAGCTGGGAGGTGTGCCCGCCCCGGTTCTCGCGGACGTCGACGACGAGCCCCTCCCGGGTCACCTCCACGCGCAGGTCGCGGTGGATCTGCGCCCAGCCGGGGGCCTGCATGTCGGGGACGTGGAGGTAGCCGAGCCGGCCCCCGGAGGCGGTGTGGACGTGGGCGCGGCGGTCGGCGACCCAGGCGTGGTAGCGCAGGGCCTCCTCGTCGGCGACGGGGACGACGACCGTGTGGCGCGGTTCGCCGCCGCCCGCCGGGGAGACGGTCAGCTCGACGGGGTGGCCGGCCGTGCCGACGAGCAGGGGGCCGGGGCCGGTCACCGGGTCGACGGCGTGACCGGCGACGGCGATGATCGCGTCGCCGGGGCGCACGGCGACACCGGGCGCGGCCAGCGGGGAGCGGGCGTCCGGGTCGGAGGTCTCCGCGGGCAGGATGCGGTCGATGCGCCAACTGCCGTCCTCGTGGCGGGAGATGTCCGCGCCGAGCAGGCCGTGCCGGGCGCCGCCGCGGCCGCCGCGCGGAGTCACGTAGGCGTGCGAGGTGCCGAGTTCGCCGTGCACCTCCCACAGCAGGTCGATGAGGTCGCTGTGGGTGGCGAGCCGGGCCAGCAGCGGGCGGTAGCGGGTGAGGACACCGTCCCAGTCGACACCCCCGAGGTCGGGGCGCCAGAAGTGGTCGCGCATCAGGCGGCCGGTCTCCTCGTACATCTGCCGCCACTCCGCGGCCGGGTCGAGGGTCTGCCGGACGCGGGCGAGGTCCACGGTGACGCTGGTGTCGCCGTCGTCCTCGCCGCCGGTGCGGCGGTCGCCGGGGACGACCCGGAGCCGGCCGTCGCTCCACAGCAGGACGCGTTTGCCGTCGCCGCTGACCTCGAAGTGGTCGGCGTCGGAGGCCAGGTGCTCCAGGCGCCGCTGGGCGAGGTCGTAGCGCTCCAGCTCGGTGTGCGGGTCGGGGTCCTCGGGGTGGGCCCGGGAGGCGCCGAGGACACCGTGCACCGGGTGGCGCAGCCAGAGGACGCCGTCCTTGGCGGCACGCAGACCGGAGTAGCGGCCGGCCTCCACCGGGAAGGGCACGATCCGGTCGGCGAGGCCTTCGGGGTCGATGCGGGTGGCGGGGGTGCCCTCGCCCTCGGCGGTCTCCTCCTTGTCGGAGGTCTCGAAGGGCCGGCCGTGGCGCTGCGGCCCGAACGGGGACGGGGTGGTGGCGGCCAGGGTGATCAGATGCGGCCGGGCGCCCACCACGAACGCGAGGTCGAAGACGTGCTCGTCGTAGACCGGGTCGAAGGCGCGGTTGGAGAGGAAGGCGAGGTGCTTGCCGTCGAGGGTGAAGGCGGGCGCGTAGTCCTGGAAGCGCAGCGGGGTCGCCTCGGTGACCGACAGGTCGGTGGTGTGGGCGAGCCGCAGCTGGGAGAGCGGGCGCGGACCGGGGTGGGCCCAGGCGAGCCAGGCGGAGTCGGGCGAGAAGGCGAGTCCGGAGACCTCGCCGTCGTCACTGCTGTCGACCTCGCGGACCTCACCGGTCTCCCGCTCGACGAGCAGCAGCCGCCCGTCGTGCGCGGCGACCGCGGCCCGGCTGCCGTCGGGCGACACGGCCAGCTCCAGGACCCGGCCGAGCTGCCCGGCGGCGAGCCGGCGGGGCGGGGCACCGGGCACGGTCCCGGTCGCCGGCGCGAACTCCAGGGCGTCGTCGCCCTCGGCGTCCGTCACCCACACCGCCCACTCCTCGCCGTCGGCGCGGAAGGCGCGGGGCAGGCGGGCGCGGACGCCGGGGGTGGCGGCGAGGGCGCGGGCCGGGCCCGAGCGGTGGGTGACCCAGTGGACACCGCCGCGCACGCACACGGCGCTGCCGCGCGCGGTGTGGTCCGGGGACGCCTCGCCGAACCACTGGGAGGCGTTCACCGGGCGGGGCCGCAGGTCCACCCGGGGGCCGCCGAGCCGTACGTCCAGCCGGCGCGGCTCGGCGCCCTCCAGGTCGTCCAGCAGCCACAGTTCACCGGCGCTGCTGTAGACGACCCGGTCGCCGTCGCCGGCCGCGTGGCGGGCGTAGAAGCCGCCGAGGGGGGTGTGCCGACGCAGGTCGGAGCCGTCGGCGAGGGAGGAGTACAGGGCGCCCGTGCCCTCGTGGTCGGAGAGGAACGCGATCCGGTCCCCCACCCACACCGGGCACTCGATGTTCCCGTCGACGTCCTCGTGCAGCCGGACGAAGTCGCCGGTGCCCTCGCCGTCGGCGGCCCGGTCGATCCACAGCTTGCCGGCCGTGCCGCCCCGGTAGCGCTTCCAGTAGGCGGCCTCGCGCCCCATCGGCACGGACAGCAGCACCGTGGCCGGCCCGAACGCCAGGTCGCCGACGGGCCCGTACGGCAGGGTCTCGGCGGGGCCGCCGTCCAGCGGTACGGCGTGCGCCCAGGTCTGGCGGAAGCTGGGCCGGCCCTGCGCGCCGAGCGCGAGGACGCGTCCGTCGGCGGTCCAGCCGCGCACCCCGGTACGGCCGTTGCCCCAGTACGTCAGCCGCCGGGCGGGGCCCCCGTCGACGGGGGCGACGTGCACCTCGGGGGCGCCGTCCCGGGTGGAGGTCCAGGCGAGGAGGCGCCCGTCCGGTGAGATCCGGGGTCTGGCCACCGGCCTGTTGTCGGCGCTGACCCGCCAGGCGCGGCCACCGTCCAGGGGCGCCAGCCAGACGTCGTCCTCGGCGACGAATGCCACCAAGTCGCCCCGGACATGGGGGAATCGGAGATAGGCGGAGGTTTCCGTGGTTCCCGTCGAAGCACCCTGAGTCACCCCGTCACTGTACGCAGCGGCCGGTGCGCGCCGCTCCCCTTTCGATCACTTGCCCTCGACGGGCCAGCAGGTGGGGTCGCCCTTGCACCACAGGGTCCGGGTGACGGTGACCGTCACGGTCGGCCGCCCCCCTCCGGTGGGCGGGCGGAACGTCGGCCCGGGCGTGGCGTCGCAGTCGCCGAGCCCGTCGACGTGGAAGACCTGTCTGCCGCCGACCCTGGCCGTCAGGTCGCCGCGCACGCAGGCGCCGTCGACGGCCTTGGTGACCTTGCCGGTGACGGTGATCTTCCGCCGGTCCTCGGTCTCGCCCCGGCAGTCGACGGAGACGACGGTGGTCTCGGACGGCGAGGGCGTCCCGGCCGCCGTACCGCCGCCGTCGCCGTAGCTGCCGGTGCAGGTCAGCCAGCTGACGTCCACGTGCTCGTGTTTCAGCCGGGCCGTCGCCGTGGTGTCGGTGGTGTAGGCGACGGTCGCGGTGCTGAGATCGCCCTGGCACGCCACCATGGCGCCGCCGGCCAGCACGGCCAGTCCCGCGACGGCCCACGTCCGCGTCCCGCGCGTCCCGGCCCGGATCCGTCTCGAAGCCCCCATGAAGGGCAGGGTGCCACCGGTGCGGCCGGGACGGAAGGGCGCATACGGCCACTCACCCGTTCGGGGAAGCGGCCCACGCGCCCCCCGGGGCAGGGGACTTCGCCCACCCGACGCCCGGTCAGCCGAGCAGCAGCAGCCACTCCTGGAGTTCGACCAGATTGCCCTCGGGATCCTTGAGGTGAGCCACACGCATCCGGTCGGTCATGGGGGCCGGGCCGTGGATCAGGACGGCGCCCCGGGAGGTGATCTCCGCGCAGTAGGCGTCGAGGTCGTCCACCCGCAGCACGACCAGCGAGCGGTGGCCGGTGACGGTCCCGTTCAGCTCGTCGAGGACCTCGGCCATCATCACCCGGTCCTGCAGGGCGAGCCCGGCGGAGCCGGCGTGCGCGCTGAACTTCTCGTACGGGCCCTCGGTCGCGCCGGACTGCGGCTTCAGGCCGAGGACGTCGGCGTAGAAGCGGTAGCAGGCGGCGAAGTCGGTCACCAGGAGCCGGACTTGGGCGAGTTCCACGATTGTCCCCCAGATGGTGTCAGGACCAGCGGCCGGTGCGGCCCAGCAGGAGGGCCGCGGCGGCGGTGCCGGCGGTGGATGTGCGCAGCACGGTGGGGCCGAGCACGTAGGGCCTGGCGCCCGCCTCCGCGAACAACGCCAACTCCTCGGGGGAGACGCCACCTTCGGGCCCGACGACCAGCATGATCTCACCGGCGGCCGGCAGTTCGGCGGTGGCCAGGCGTTCGTCGCCGCTCTCGTGCAGGACGGCCGCGAAGTCCGCGCCGGCCAGCAGCGCGCCGACCTGCCGGGTCGTCGCCGCGTCCGCGACCTCGGGGAAGCGGACCCGGCGGGACTGCTTGCCGGCCTCCCGGGCCGTGGCCCGCCACTTGCCGAGGGCCTTCAGGCCCCGGTCGCCCTTCCACTGGGTGATGCAGCGGGACGCCTGCCAGGGCACGATCGCGTCGACGCCGACCTCGGTCATGGTCTCCACGGCGAGTTCGCCCCGGTCACCCTTGGGCAGGGCCTGGACGACGGTGATCCGCGGGGCGGCCGGGGGTTCCTCGTGGACGGGCGCCAGGTCGGCGACGACCAGCCGGTCCTTGCCCTCGGCCGCCTTGACGACGCCCTCGGCCCAGTGGCCGCACCCGTCGGTGAGGACCACGTCCTCGCCCGGCCGCAGCCGCTTCACCGACACCGCGTGCCGGCCCTCGGGGCCGTCGAGCACGAACTCCGGGCCGACCCCCTCGAGTCGGTCCACCACGAAGACGGGTGCGGTCATCGCCGCTCACCTCCGGTTCCGGGCAGGTTCGACAACGCTGTCCTGGCCTCGGCGAGTTCGGCGGCCAGCACCTCCACCAGCCGCCCGGCGGGCAGCTCCCGGGCCAGCCGGTGGCCCTGGCCCGCCCACAGCGCCATGCCCTGCGCGTCCGCGGCCTTGGCGGCGGCCTTGCGCAGCGGGGCGGTGAGGTGGTGGATCTCGGGGTAGGCGGCGGGGGCGTAGGGGCCGTGCTCGCGTACGAAGCGGTTGACCAGTCCGCGCGCGGGCCGGCCGGAGAAGGCGCGGGTCAGTTCGGTGCGCGCGAACAGCGGGTCGGTGAGTGCCTGCTTGTGCGGCGCGGGGGCGCCCGACTCGGGGGTGGCGAGGAAGGCGGTGCCGAGCTGGGCCGCGTCGGCGCCCGCCGCGAGGACGGCGGCTATCTGGCCGCCGCGCATGATGCCGCCCGCGGCGACGACCGGGATGCGCACGGCCTCACGGATCTGCGCGATCAGCGACAGCAGCCCGATGCCGGACCCGTCGTTCTCCGGGATGTCCCGGTGGGTGCCCTGGTGGCCGCCCGCCTCGACGCCCTGTGCGATCACCGCGTCCGCCCCGGCTCGTTCGACCGCGCGGGCCTCCTCGGCGGTGGTGGCGGTGACCAGGGTGAGGGTGCCGGCCCGGCGCAGCGCGTCGAGCGCCTCACGGCTCGGCACGCCGAAGTGGAAGGACACCACCGGCACCGGGTTGTCCAGGAGCACGGCGAGCTTGACCTCGTAGCCGTCGTCCCGTCCGCTGTCCGGGTCGCCCAGCTCGGTCTCGTACCAGGCGGCCTCCCCGGCCAGCTGGTGGGCGTAGACCTCCACGGCGCCGGACTCGGCGTACTCGGACTGGGGCATGAACACGTTCACGCCGAAGGGGCGGCTCGTGAGCCCCCGCAGCTGCTTGATCTCCTGGTACATGCCGTCGGCCGTCTTGTACCCGGCGGCGAGGAACCCGAGGCCGCCGGCCTCGGATACGGCAGCGGCGAGCTGCGGGACGGAACCGCCGCCCGCCATGGGGGCCTGCACGATCGGGTGGGGGAAGAGATCGGTCAGCGCGGAGGACATGAGCGCATGTTGTCACGTCCCCCGAACAAGTCCGAATCCGGGCTTCCCGCGGCATAGGCCACCGGCATAGGGGCGCCGGAGCACCCCGTACGGCCCGCCTCGGCGCCCGTCGAAGGCGTCCTTCGACCGCGAGAACAGCCCCTGCCGGCCCGGGCCGGCCGCGCCTGCCCGGGGGTCACCCCCCGGGCTTCCGGCCACTCCCGCGGCGCACGGCGTCAGCGCCCGTTGAAGGCGTCCTTCAACCGGGAGAACAACCCCTGCTGACCCGGCTGGAACTGGCCCGTGGGGCGTTCCTCGCCGCGGAGCTTGGCCAGCTCCCGCAGGAGCCGTTCCTGCTCGGGGTCGAGCTTGGTCGGGGTCGTGACCTCGACGTGCACGATCAGGTCGCCCCGGCCGCCGCCGCGCAGATGCGTGACGCCCCGGTTGTGCAGCGGGATCGACTGGCCGGACTGGGTGCCGGGCCGGATGTCGACCTCCTCCATGCCGTCCAGGGTCTCCAGCGGCACCTTGGTGCCGAGGGCCGCCGCGGTCATCGGGATCGTGACCGTGCAGTGCAGGTCGTCGCCGCGCCGCTGGAACGTCGAGTGCGGCAGCTCGTGGATCTCGACGTACAGGTCACCGGCCGGACCGCCGCCCGGGCCGACCTCGCCCTCGCCCGCGAGCTGGATGCGGGTGCCGTTGTCGACACCGGCCGGGATCTTGACGGTCAGCGTGCGGCGCGAGCGGACCCTGCCGTCACCGGCGCACTCCGGGCACGGGGTCGGCACGACCGTGCCGAAGCCCTGGCACTGGGGGCAGGGACGGGAGGTCATGACCTGGCCCAGGAAGGACCGGGTGACCTGGGAGACCTCGCCCCGGCCGCGGCACATGTCACACGTCTGGGCGGACGTGCCGGGGGCCGCGCCCTCGCCGTTGCAGGTGTTGCAGACGACCGCGGTGTCGACCTGGATGTCCTTGGTCGTGCCGAAGGCCGCCTCGTCCAGCTCGACGTCGATCCGGATCATCGCGTCCTGGCCGCGCCGGGTGCGCGAGCGCGGCCCGCGCTGCGACGCCGTACCGAAGAACGCGTCCATGATGTCCGAGAAGTTGCCGAAGCCGCCGGCCCCGAAGCCGCCCGCACCCGCGCCGCCCGACTGGGAGAGCGGGTCGCCGCCGAGGTCGTAGACCTGCTTCTTCTGCGGGTCCGACAGCACCTCGTAGGCGGCGTTGATCTCCTTGAACCGCTCCTGGGTCTTCGGATCCGGGTTGACGTCCGGGTGCAGCTCGCGCGCGAGCCGACGGAACGCCTTCTTGATCTCATCCTGCGACGCGTCGCGGCGCACGCCGAGAACGGCGTAGTAGTCCGTGGCCACTTACGACTCCGCCAGGATCTGTCCGACGTACCGTGCCACTGCGCGTACCGCTCCCATCGTTCCCGGGTAGTCCATGCGGGTCGGTCCGACCACGCCGAGCTTGGCAACCGCCTCGCCGCCCGAACCGTAGCCGACCGACACGACGGACGTGGAGTTGAGTCCTTCATGGGCGTTCTCGTGGCCGATGCGCACGGTCACGCCGGGGTCCTTCGCCTCGCCCAGGAGCTTGAGGAGCACGACCTGCTCCTCCAGTGCCTCCAGGACGGGCCGGATCACGAGGGGGAAGTCGTGCCCGAAGCGGGTGAGATTGGCGGTACCGCCGATCATCAACCGCTCCTCGTTCTCCTCGACCAGTGTCTCCAGAAGGGTGGAGAGCACCGTGGAGACCGTACCGCGATCGTCGACGTCGAAGCCCTCCGGGAGGTCCTCGACCAGTCGCGGCACGTCCGTGAACCGGCGGCCGGCGACCCGGCTGTTCAGCCGCGCCCGCAGATCCGCCAGTGAGGCCTCGCCGAACGGCGCCGGGCAGTCGACCATCCGCTGCTCGACCCGGCCGGTGTCCGTGATCAGCACGAGCATCACGCGCGCGGGGGCGAGCGAGAGCAGCTCCACGTGCCGGACGGTGGACCGGGTCAGCGAGGGGTACTGCACGACCGCGACCTGCCGGGTCAGCTGCGCCAGCAGCCGCACCGTCCGCGCGACGACGTCGTCGAGGTCGACGGCGCCCTCCAGGAAGTTCTGGATCGCCCGCCGCTCGGGCCCGGTCATCGGCTTCACGCCCGCGAGCTTGTCCACGAACAGCCGGTAGCCCTTGTCGGTGGGGATGCGCCCGGCACTGGTGTGCGGCTGCGCGATGTACCCCTCGTCCTCCAGGGCCGCCATGTCGTTGCGGACGGTGGCCGGGGAGACGCCGAGGCTGTGCCGCTCGGTGAGCGCCTTGGAACCCACCGGCTCCTCGGTGCCCACGTAGTCCTGGACGATGGCGCGCAGCACCTGAAGCCTGCGTTCACTCAGCATTCGCGCGCACCTCCTGCACGTCGTCCCCTCGGCCCTTCGGGTCGTCCGCCTGGCACTCTTCCCGTGCGAGTGCCAGCATTCCCCGGCCCAGTGTACGGCCGTGGGGTACTGACCGGGCAAGGTCGGTCCGGTCCGTACCGGCTCGTGACGTTAGCGTCGCGGTATGACGGTGACTTGGGAAGACCTGGGATGGGAACGACTGGCCGCCGGTGTCGGACGGTGCCGGCTGCCCGGCTGGGACTGCACGGTGGGCCTGGTGCTGAGCGGGAGCACGGCGCTGATGGTGGACGCCGGTTCCAGCCTCGCCGAGGGGGCGCGGCTGCGCTCCGCGGCCCAGGAGCTGTCCGGCGGACGTGTGACCCATCTCGCGCTCACCCATCCCCACTTCGACCACGTCTTCGGGGCGGCCGCGTTCGCCGGGGCCGGGGTGTACGCGGCGGTCGGCGTCGACGCGGTGTTCACCCACGAGCGCGAGGAGCTGCGCCTGGACGCGGTCCGCAACGGTCTGGCGGTGGCGGACGCGGACGAGGCGGTCGACGCGCTGGCCCCGCCCCGGCACCTGGTCTCCGGCGAGTGGACCCTGGACCTCGGCGAGGGCCGGCAGGCGCTGCTGGCCAACGTGGGCCCCGGGCACACCGCGCACGACCTGGCGGTCCTGGTCCCGGCGAGCGTGTCCGGCGGGCCGGAGGTGGTGTTCTGCGGCGATCTGGTCGAGGAGTCCGGCGAGCCCCAGGCGGGCCCGGACGCCGTCACCTCGCGCTGGCCGGCCGCGCTCGACCGGCTGCTGGCGCTCGGCGGCGAGGACGCGCTGTACGTGCCCGGTCACGGAGCGGTGGTCGACGCGGGCTTCGTACGACGTCAACGCGACGCCCTGGCCACGCGATTCGGCGTGTCGTGAGCACCCGCCCACGGCTTCTCCTATCGTCATCCGAATGCGCCAGTACTCGACCGACCTGACCCCGCCGTGGAAGAAGCCGAAGCCGGCTCCGGAGGTCGCGGCCGACCCCGGCCTGGTGGTCGAGGAGGCCGGTACCGGGTTCTGCGGGGCGGTGATCCGCTGCGAGGCCGGCACGGTGACCCTGGAGGACCGCTTCGGCAAGCACCGGGTGTTCCCGCTGGAGCCGCGCGGCTTCCTGCTGGACGGCGGGGTGGTCACCCTGGTGCGGCCCGCCGCGGGCCCGGTACGGCCCACCCGCACCGCCTCCGGCTCGGTCGCCGTGCCCGGCGCACGCGCGCGCGTGGCCCGCGCCGGCCGTATCTACGTCGAGGGCCGGCACGACGCCGAGCTGGTCGAGCGGGTCTGGGGCGACGACCTGCGCATCGAGGGCGTGGTCGTGGAGTACCTGGAGGGCGTCGACGACCTGCCGTCGATCGTGGCCGAGTTCGCGCCGGGCCCGGACGCGCGGCTGGGCGTGCTCGTGGACCACCTGGTGCCGGGCACGAAGGAGTGGCGCATCGCCGAGTCGGTGACGAGCGGACACGCGCTGGTGGTCGGCCACCCGTACATCGACATCTGGCAGGCGGTGAAGCCGTCGTCCCTGGGGATCGCGGCCTGGCCGACGGTACCGCGCGGCCAGGACTGGAAGACGGGCGTGTGCCGGGCCCTGGGCTGGCCGGAGAACACGGGCGCGGCCTGGCAGTCGATCCTGTCCCGGGTGCGGTCCTACAAGGACCTGGAGCCTGAGCTGCTGGGCCGCGTGGAGGAACTGATCGACTTCGTCACGGCGCCGGAGTGACGGCCGGCGGGCTCAGTCGACCAGGTCCCGCACCACCGCGTCGGCCAGCAGCCGCCCGCGCAGCGTGAGCACCGCGCGCCCCTCGTCGTACGGCCCCGCCTCGAGCAGGCCGTCCGACAGGGCGCGGCGGGAGGCCGCGAGGCCCGCCTCCTTCAGCAGGTCCAGCGGCGCGCCCTCGCTGAGCCTCAGCTCCAGCAGGATCCGCTCGACCCGGCGGTCCTCGTCCGACAGCACCTCACGCCCGGCGCCCGGCGACCGCCCCGACGCGAGCGCCGCCGCGTACGCGCCCGGGTGCTTCACGTTCCACCAGCGCACTCCGCCGACGTGGCTGTGGGCGCCCGGGCCCGCGCCCCACCAGTCGGCGCCCCGCCAGTACAGCTCGTTGTGCAGGCACCGGCCCGCCCGCGAGGTCGCCCAGTTGGAGACCTCGTACCACCCGAAGCCCGCCGCCGACAGGGTCTCGTCCGCGATCAGGTAGCGGTCGGCGTGGGCGTCGTCGTCCGTCATCGGGATCTCGCCCCGGCGGATGCGCCGGGCGAGCTGGGTGCCCTCCTCGACGATGAGCGCGTACGCGCTGACGTGGTCCGGTCCGGCACCGATCGCGGCGTCCAGCGAGGCCCGCCAGTCGTCGTCGCTCTCCCCCGGGGTGCCGTAGATCAGGTCGAGGTTGACGTGCTCGAAGCCCGCCGCCCGTGCCTCGGCGACGCAGCGCTCGGGGCGGCCCGGGGTGTGGGTCCGGTCGAGGATCCGCAGTACGTGCTGCCGCGCGCTCTGCATGCCGAAGGAGACGCGGTTGAAGCCGCCCTCGCGGAGGGTGGCCAGGTACGCGGGGTCCACCGACTCCGGGTTGGCCTCCGTGGTGATCTCCGCGTCCGGCGCCAGGCCGAACTCGGTGCGGACGGCGGCCAGCATGCGGACCAGGTCGCCGGCGGCCAGCAGCGTGGGCGTGCCGCCGCCGACGAAGACCGTGCGGACCTCGCGCGGGTCGTCGCCGAGGACCTTCCGGGCGAGGCGGATCTCGTCGATCAGGGTGTCCGCGTAGTTGTCGCGGGAGGCGAGCACACCGCCGGTGCCCCGCAGCTCGGTCGCGGTGTAGGTGTTGAAGTCGCAGTAGCCGCAGCGGGTCGCGCAGTACGGGACGTGCAGATAGAACCCGAGGGGCCGCTCGGCGGCGCCGGCGAGCGCGGGTGCGGGCAGCGCGCCGTCGTCGGGGACGGGCTCGCCGTCGGGGAGTGCGGAAGGCATGCCTTCCATTGAACAGCACCGCGGGCGTCACTCCGCCTGGAGCACCAGCAGGGCCAGATCGTCCTCGGGGAGGCCGCCGCCGAAGTCGTGGACCAGGTGGCGGATCCTTTCCGCGATCAGGTCGGCGCCGAGCCCGGCGCAGCCGGACAGGGCACGGGCGAGGCCGTCGTCGTCGTCGAACTGGCGGGAGCCGGAGCGGCGCTCGGTCACCCCGTCGGTGACGCACAGCAGACTGTCGCCGGGCCGCAGGTCGACGGTGTCGCTGGTGTACGTCTCGTCCTCGACCACGCCGAGCAGGGTCTGCGGCCGGGCGACGGAGCGCACGCCGCCGTCCGGGCCGAGGACGAGCGGCAGCGGGTGCCCGGCGGAGGCGAGGGTGCAGCGGACCCCGCCCTCGTGCGGTGTCAGTTCGCCGTAGAGCAGGGACAGGAAGCGGGTCTGCGGGCCGTCGCCGGGCACCACGGGCCGGCCGCCGGCGGCGACCAGGGCGCGGGCCGCGGCGTCGGCGGCCTCGGTGGCGTCGTCGAGGAGGAGCTGGTTGAGGCGGTCGAGGACGTCGGCGACGCGGTAGCCCTCGCGGGCCAGGAGCCGGAGCCAGGGGCGGGCGAGACCGATCACCACGGCGGCCTCGGGGCCCTTGCCCTGGACGTCGCCGACGGCGAAGCACCAGCGGCCGTCGCCGGCCGGGAAGAGGTCGTAGAAGTCCCCGCTCGGGCCGCCCTTGTCGCACGGCTCGTACACGAGCGCGCTGCGCACACCGGGGATCTCGGCGACCGCGCCGGGCAGCAGGCCGCGCTGGAGGACGGCGCTGATCGTGGCCTGGCGGGCGTACTGGCGGGCCGCGCCGACGGCGAGGGCGACCCGCCTGCTCAGGTCCTCCACGAGCCCGGTGACCTCGTCGGGGAACCGGGCCGGTCCGCAGCGGCCGATGACCAGCGTGCCGAGCGGCCGGCCGCCCGCGATCAGCCGGTACGCGAGCGCCGTGCCGTCGGCGCCCCGCGGGCCGAGCGCGACACCGGGCCAGGGGTAGGGCTCCGGGCCGGAGCGCAGCCCGTCCCGGGGGCACGGCGGATCCTTCTCCAGGACGCACCGCAGCTCTTCGATGCGGGCCTCGCTGGCGTGCCAGACCCGTGCCGGGCCGCCGCCGGTGCCGCCGCGCACGGAGGCCTCGTCCTCCAGCCAGATCGCGCACCAGTCGGCGAGCCGGGGCACGATCAGCTGGCCGGTGAGGGCGGCGACCAGGTTCTCGTCCAGCTGTCCGGCGAGCAGATCGGAGGCCTCGGCGAGGAAGGACAGCGCGCCCCGGCCGAGCCAGTCCCGGTCGCCGCCGGTGCGGGGCGGCCCCGGGGCGAGGTCCTCGGCGACGTCCAGGGCCGGGCCGGACGCGGGGCCGTCCGTCGCCTCGCTGCCGCCGGGGGGAAGCCGCGCCCAGACCGTCTTGGCGCCCTTGCGGTAGGTGACGCCCCAGGACTCGGCGAGGGTGGCGACCAGCCGCAGCCCGCGGCCGTGCTCGGCGGCGTCGTGGGGCACCTCCCGGCCGAGGGGGTCGCGCGGGGCGCGGGAGGGGTGCCGGTCGCGCACCTCCACGACGAACGCGCCGGTCTCCTCCAGCCGCCAGTCGACCTCCACGTCGGTGCCGGCGTGCACGACGGCGTTGGTGACGAGCTCGCTGACGACGGCCATGGCGTCGTCGGCGAGCCGGGCGGACACCCCGGGCACCTCGGCCAGCGCGGCCCGCACCAGTCCGCGGGCCGACCCCGGCGCGAGGGGGCTCCCGGGCAGCGTGGTCCGGCCCCGGACCTCACGGTGCGGGGCCTCGCTCTCCCGCTGCGCGGGTATGGCCGCCATGTCCATGCGGCTCAGGGTGACACAACGGCGGCACGCATAAGCGGTCAGTGACCGAAGTGGACCGTCACGGGTGAGAACTGTGCTACGTGAGTGTGCGAAGACGGTCGGAAATCCGACCGGGTTCGAGCAACCCCCGGGCAGGGCTTCCGCCCGGCGCCGCCAACGGGTAATGCGGATGTTCCGGGCGCGCCCCGGCCCCGGGAGGACGGGGTCCTCCCGGGGCCGGGGCGGCCGCTCAGCCCTCGCGGGTGCCCGCGTACATGCCGTCGATGAGGTGCTTGTACTCGCGCTCCACCACCGGCCGCTTGAGCTTCAGGCTCGGCGTGATCTCGCCGTGCTCCACGTCGAGGTCGCGGGGCAGCAGACGGAACTTCTTGATGGTCTGCCAGCGCTGGAGACCCGCGTTGAGCTCCTGGACGTAGCCGTCGACCATGTCGACGGTCTGCGGCGCCGCGACGATCTCCGCGTACGACCTGCCGGCCAGTCCGTTCTCCTTCGCCCAGTCCTGGATCGCGAGCTCGTCCAGGGCGATCAGGGCGGTGCAGTAGTTCCGGTCGGCGCCGTGCACGAGGATGTTGGAGACGTACGGGCACACGCCCTTGAACTGGCCCTCGACCTCGGCCGGCGCCACGTACTTGCCGCCGGAGGTCTTGATGAGGTCCTTCTTGCGGTCGGTGATCCGCAGGTAGCCGTCGGGCGACAGCTCGCCGATGTCACCGGTGTGGAACCAGCCGTCGGACTCCAGCACCTCGGCGGTCTTCTCGGGCAGCCCGTGGTAGCCCTCCATGATGCCGGGGCCGCGCAGCAGGATCTCGCCGTCGTCGGCGATGCGGACCTCGGTGCCGGGCAGCGGCTTGCCGACGGTGCCGGTGCGGTAGGCCTCGCCGGGGTTGACGAAGGAGGCCGCGGAGGACTCGGTGAGGCCGTAGCCCTCCAGGATGTGGATGCCGGCGCCGGCGAAGAAGTAGCCGATCTCCGGGGCGAGCGCGGAGGCGCCGGAGACGCAGGCGCGCAGCCGGCCGCCGAAGGCCTCGCGGAGCTTGGCGTAGACGAGGGTGTCGGCGACCTTGTGCTTGGCGGCGAGCCCGAAGGGTGCCGAGGCGGTGCCGGTGCGGCGGAAGTTGTCCTGGGTGACCTTGGCGTACTCGCGCGAGACCTCGGCGGCCCACTGGAAGATCTTGTACTTGGCCGCTCCGCCCTCCCGGGCCTTGGCGGCGACGCCGTTGTAGACCTTCTCGAAGATGCGGGGCACGGCCGCCATGTACGTCGGCTGCACCACCGGCAGGTTCTCGATGATCTTGTCGACGCGGCCGTCCACGGCGGTCACGTGCCCGACCTCGATCTGCCCGGAGGTGAGCACCTTGCCGAAGACGTGGGCGAGCGGCAGCCACAGGTACTGCACGTCGTCCAGGGTGACCAGGCCGGTCGACGCGATCGCCTTCGCCATGTAGGCCCAGTTGTCGTGCGGCAGGCGCACGCCCTTGGGGCGGCCGGTGGTACCGGAGGTGTAGATGAGGGTGGCGAGCTGCTCCCTGGTGATCGCGCCGACCCGCTCCTTGATCAGCTGCGGCTGCTTCTCCAGGTACGCGGCGCCGCGCCGCTCCAGCTCGTCGAGGGTGATCACAAAGTCGTCCGTCTCGACACCGGCCGGGTCGACGACGACGACCTTCGCCAGCTCGGGCAGCTCGGCGCGCTTCTCGACCGCCTTGGCGACCTGGGCGGCGTCCTCGGCGATCAGCACCCGGCTCTCGGAGTCGGAGAGGATGAACGCCGACTCGTCGGCGTTGGTCTGCGGGTAGATCGTGGTCGTGGCGCCGCCGGCGCACATGATGCCGAGGTCGGCGAGGATCCACTCCACCCGGGTGGAGGAGGCGAGCGCCACCCGCTGCTCGGGCTGCACGCCCAGTTCGATGAGCCCGGCCGCGATCGCGTACACGCGCTCGGACGCCTGGGCCCAGCTGAGCGACCTCCACTCGTCGGGTCCCTGTCCGGAGGCCGGCGGCACCGGGTACCGGTAGGCCTCGGCGTCCGGTGTGGCCGCGACGCGCTCCAGGAAGAGGGCCGCCACGGACGGCGGACGGTTCTCGATCAGGGTCTGTGTGTCGCTCACGACATCCTCCGGGGGCCCGCGACGGTGCGGCTGACTCGGTGCGGCTGGGTTAACTCACGGTGGGGTTTCGAGCTGTTGTTTAACTCGCGAGTAACTATCGAGCAGGGATCAGAGTAAGCCGCGACCGGCCGCTGCGTAAGAGGCTTCGGCCTGTCACTTTCCACGCAGAGCGACGCTACGCGCGCGTAGGGGCCCGCCGCACTTTCGTACGACGAGCCCCCTCGTGCCCGGTTTGCGGGCGTAACCCGGAGTTACCCGTGACTACTTCTTGCCCTTGCCCGACCCCGCGCTGTCATCACTGGACAGGACGGCGATGAAGGCTTCCTGCGGAACCTCCACGGAACCCACCATCTTCATCCGCTTCTTGCCTTCCTTCTGCTTCTCCAGCAGCTTGCGCTTACGCGAGATGTCGCCGCCGTAGCACTTGGCGAGGACGTCCTTGCGGATGGCGCGGATGGTCTCGCGGGCGATGACCCGCGAGCCGATGGCCGCCTGGATGGGCACCTCGAACGCCTGCCGCGGGATGAGTTCGCGCAGCTTGGCGACGAGTCGCACGCCGTACGCGTACGCCGCGTCCTTGTGCGTGATCGCCGAGAAGGCGTCCACCTTGTCGCCGTGCAGCAGGATGTCGACCTTGACCAGGCTCGACGTCTGCTCGCCGGTGGGCTCGTAGTCGAGGGAGGCGTAGCCGCGGGTCTTGGACTTCAGCTGGTCGAAGAAGTCGAAGACGATCTCCGCGAGCGGGAGGGTGTAGCGGATCTCGACCCGGTCCTCGGACAGGTAGTCCATGCCGAGCAGGGTGCCGCGCCTGGTCTGGCACAGCTCCATGATCGAGCCGATGAACTCGGTCGGCGCCAGGATGGTGGCGCGCACGACCGGCTCGTACACGTCGTTGATCTTGCCCTCGGGGAACTCGCTGGGGTTGGTGACCGTGTACTCGGTCCCGTCCTCCATGAGCACGCGGTAGACCACGTTCGGCGCGGTCGCGATCAGGTCGAGGCCGAACTCGCGCTCCAGCCGCTCCCGGATCACGTCCAGGTGCAGCAGGCCGAGGAAGCCGACGCGGAAGCCGAAGCCGAGGGCGGCGGAGGTCTCCGGCTCGTAGACCAGCGCGGCGTCGTTCAGCTGGAGCTTGTCGAGGGCCTCGCGCAGCTCCGGGTAGTCCGAGCCGTCGAGCGGGTACAGACCCGAGAAGACCATCGGCTTCGGGTCCTTGTAGCCGCCGAGTGCCTCGGTGGCGCCCTTGCTCTGGCTGGTGACGGTGTCACCGACCTTGGACTGGCGGACGTCCTTCACACCGGTGATGAGGTAGCCCACCTCGCCGACGCCGAGGCCGTCGGCCGGCAGCATCTCGGGCGAGCTGACACCGATCTCCAGCAGCTCGTGCGTGGCGCCCGTCGACATCATCTTGATGCGCTCGCGCTTGTTGAGCTGGCCGTCGATGACACGGACGTACGTCACGACACCGCGGTACGAGTCGTAGACCGAGTCGAAGATCATCGCACGGGCGGGCGCGTCGGTGACCCCGACCGGCGCCGGGATCTCCTTGACGACCTTGTTCAGCAGCGTGTCGACGCCCAGACCGGTCTTCGCGGAGACCTTGAGCACGTCCTCCGGGTCGCAGCCGACCAGGTTGGCCAGCTCCTCGGCGAACTTCTCCGGCTGCGCGGCCGGCAGGTCGATCTTGTTCAGCACCGGGATGATCGTGAGGTCGTTCTCCATCGCCAGGTAGAGGTTGGCGAGGGTCTGCGCCTCGATGCCCTGGGCGGCGTCCACGAGGAGGATGGTCCCCTCGCAGGCGGCCAGCGACCGCGAGACCTCGTAGGTGAAGTCGACGTGCCCCGGGGTGTCGATCATGTTGAGGATGTGGGTCGTGCCCTGGTCGGGGCCCTCGGTCGGGGCCCAGGGCAGACGCACCGCCTGGGACTTGATCGTGATGCCGCGCTCGCGCTCGATGTCCATCCGGTCGAGGTACTGAGCACGCATCTGCCGCTGCTCGACGACACCGGTCAGCTGGAGCATCCGGTCGGCGAGCGTGGACTTGCCGTGGTCGATGTGCGCGATGATGCAGAAGTTGCGGATCAGGGCCGGGGCGGTACGGCTCGGCGCGGGCACATTGTTAGGGGTCGCGGGCACGCAGGGTCCTGTCTCTTGAGGCGCCTTATGCCTCGGGTCGGATCGTTACGTAGTCTCCATGGTCCCACGCGGAGGGACCGGGGGCCGTTTTGGGCCGTCCGGAGGGCCACTGGTACTGTAGATGGCTGTGCCTCATGCCCTCTCAGCGCGAGGCACGTCAGAGAAAATTTGGATCACCGGTACGGGATCTCTCCCGGCCCGGTACCTGAACCTGAAAAGGCTCCTTCGTGGCGAACATCAAGTCCCAGATCAAGCGGATCAAGACCAACGAGAAGGCTCGGCTGCGCAACAAGGCCGTCAAGTCCTCCCTGAAGACCGCGATCCGCAAGGCCCGTGAGGCCGCTGCCGCGGGTGACGTGGAGAAGGCCACCGAGCTGCAGCGCGCTGCCGCGCGTGCGCTCGACAAGGCCGTCTCCAAGGGCGTCATCCACAAGAACCAGGCCGCCAACAAGAAGTCGGCGCTTGCTTCCAAGGTCGTCGCGCTCAAGGGCTGAAACCCTTTCTGATCTGACCGCCGGAGGGACCCAGAGCGGGCCCTCTCTCATCCGCTCCCGTCCGGCACCCAAGAGCCTGTTCGCGGCCTGCGTTCGCCACGCGGGAACGGGCTCGCAAGCTTCAACCGGAACCCCGGCCACCTCCCTTCCCCAGGGCGGCAGCCGGGGTTTCGGCATTCCGGGCCGGCTAGCCGCGGCCGCGGTAGCGGCTCCGCTGCGCTACGCGCTCGTGCTGGAGTGACCGGCACCGTCGGGGGTGGGCTGCCCGGGTCAGCGCGGCCGGCTCCGTGGAGCCGCCGCACCGGGCGGAGTGGCTAGCCGCGGCCGCGGGAGCGGGCCGCTCGGGCGATCACCACGACCGCCTTCTCCAGGGCGTATTCGGGGTCGTCGCCGCCGCCCTTGACACCCGCGTCGGCCTCGGCGACCGCGCGCATCGCCGTCGCCACCCCGTCCGGCGTCCAGCCCCGCATCTGCTGCCGGACCCGGTCGATCTTCCACGGCGGCATGCCCAGCTCACGCGCGAGATCGGCGGGCCGGCCGCCGCGCGCGGAGGAGAGCTTCCCGATGGCCCGCACGCCCTGCGCCAGCGCACTGGTGATCAGCACCGGCGCCACGCCCGTCGCCAGCGACCACCTGAGCGCCTCCAGCGCCTCGGCCGTGCGCCCCTCCACGGCCCGGTCGGCGACCGTGAAGCTGGAGGCCTCCGCCCGGCCGGTGTAGTACCGCCCGACGACCGCCTCGTCGATCGTCCCTTCCACGTCGGCGACGAGCTGGGACACCGCGGAGGCCAGCTCCCGCAGGTCGCTGCCGATCGCGTCGCACAGCGCCTGGCACGCCTCGGGCGTGGCCGACCGCCCGAAGGAGCGGAACTCGCCCCGCACGAAGGCCAGCCGGTCCGCCGGCTTGGTCATCTTCGGACAGGCCACCTCCCGCGCACCCGCCTTGCGCGCGGCGTCCAGCAGCCCCTTGCCCTTGGCCCCGCCGGCGTGCAGCAGCACGAGGGTGATCTCCTCGGCGGGCGCCCCGAGGTACGCCTTCACGTCCTTGACCGTGTCGGCGGACAGGTCCTGCGCGTTGCGTACGACCACGACCTTCCGCTCGGCGAAGAGCGACGGACTGGTCAGCTCGGCAAGCGTGCCGGGCTGCAACTGGTCCGGGGTGAGGTCGCGTACGTCCGTGTCGGCGTCGGCGGCCCTGGCGGTGGCCACCACCTCCTGCACGGCACGGTCGAGCAGGAGGTCCTCCTGGCCCACGGCTAGGGTCACCGGGGCGAGAGGGTCGTCATTCGCAGTCTTCCTGGCCATCCCCCACAGCATCCCACGCGGCACCGACAACGAGACGGGCCGCGCGCCCGGAGCGGACCCGGCCTCCCGGCTCCGCCTCGGGATCACGGCTCCTCGCGCCAGCCGTCCCACTCCCCCGCGAACGCGTCCAGCTCCGCCGGGTCCAGCAGCTCGTCGTCGTCCCGCAGGACGAGCAGCCACTGGGCGTCCTCGGCGTCGTCCTCACCGGCCAGCGCGTCCCGGACGAGCCGGGGCTCCTCGGCGGCCCCGAACCGCTCCCCGAACGCCTCGGCGGCCTCCTCGGCGGCATCGCGGTCGGGCAGCACCAGCACGTGTCTCACATCGCTCACGGGTTCATTCTCCGGCACGGGCAGAGAGGCGAGGCACGGCCGGGTGCGGCCCTGGTCAGGTGCGGCCCTGGTCAGGTGCGGTCGCGGGTCGGGTGCGGTCGCGGGCTGGGTACGGTCGCGGGCCGGGTGCGGTCCCGGGCCGGGTGCGGTCGCCGGCCAAGTACGGCCGCGGGCCAGGTCCGGTGGCCGGCCGGGGCGGTCGCCGGCTAGGTGCGGTCGGCGTTCCGCACGGCCGGTACACGGTCCAGCTCGATCCCGAATCGCTCCCGGTACACCCCCAGCACCTCCTCGTCGCTCTCCAGCTCCCGCTTCTCGCGGGACCCACCCGCGGCCGTCGTCGTCAGCGTGCGCCCGCCGAGTGTGATCCGCCCGCCGTCCTCGGTGACCCGGGAGCAGACCAGCGACCTCGTGAAGTGCGACAACGGTGACGTGCTGTGCCACCAGGCGCCGGCCACGAAGTCCCCGAGCACCCGGGTCCGTGTTTCCAGCCGGTACTGCGGCCTGCCGTCCCGTACGACGTCCAGGTCCCCGGCGCCCGCCGCGTCGCCCCCACCGAGCGCGCCCGCCGCGTCGGGCCCCGCAGCCACCAGCCGGAAGCGCCCACCGGGATCGTCCTGCTCGCCGCGTTCGGCCCAGTCCAACGGGTAGTGGCTGTGCGCCCCGAACCCGACGTCCGCGAGCCAGGTCCCGCCGTCCGCCGTCCCCACCCGCAGC
The DNA here is from genome assembly GCF_043079785.1 of Streptomyces sp. NPDC015139. Classification (NCBI taxonomy): domain Bacteria; kingdom Bacillati; phylum Actinomycetota; class Actinomycetes; order Kitasatosporales; family Streptomycetaceae; genus Streptomyces; species Streptomyces sp. NPDC015139. The sequence continues at coordinate 321,847 of NZ_JBIBUW010000003.1, forward strand.
GCGAGATGGTCGTAGGGGATGCCGAGCCGCCCCTCGTCGCCGTACACGCGGGCCGCGAGCAGCTCGACCTCGTAGCCGAGTGCGGTGAGCAAGGCCGCGAAGGCGCCGTTGAGTTCGTAGCAGAAGCCGCCGCGCGGCGTGCCGGTCACCTTGTCCAGCAGCCGCTTCTCCTCCAGCACGATCTCCTCGCCGAGGTGGATCGACAGGTTCTCGAAGGGAACGGTCCGCAGATGCCGCAGATGCAGCTCGCGCAGGGCCTCACCGGTGGGCCGCCGCGGGCGCACCACTCCGAGCCGGAGGAGGTAGGCGTCGACCTGTGCTGAATTCATGGGATCAGTCTGGACGACCACCCGTCCGCGGGCGCGGGCCGGGTGCGTGCGGGCCCCGGCGCATGGGGGGGCGGGCTCCTCACTCCCTCGTCACCCGCACCTTCCCGCCCGCTCCCCGGGCCCTCGTGACCGCGAGCGCTCCGTCCCGGTCGGTGCGCAGCACCACCGCGCCACCGGACCGCAGCGCTGCCAGCGTCGACGGCGCCGGGTGACCGTACGGGTTGTCGGCACCGGCGGACACGAGGGCCACCCGGGGCGCCGCCAGTCGCATCAACTCCGGGTCCTGGTAGGCCGAGCCGTGGTGGGCCACCTTCAGCACGTCCACACCGGCGAGGTCCGCCCCTGCCGGGGACCTCAGCAGCGCCTGCTGGGCCGGGGGTTCGAGGTCTCCGAGCAGCAGCAGCCGCAGTCCACCGGTGCGGACGAGCAGCGCGACACTGGCGTCGTTCGGTCCGTCCGGTTCCGGCGGGGCGCCCGGCCACGGCGGCGGTGCCGGTGCGCCCGGAGGCGGCCGGACGCTCGGCGGGGGCCACAGCACGCGCCAGGCGAGCGGTCCGCTGCGTCGCTCCTCCCCCGCGACGGCGCGGGTGACGGGAATGTGCCGCGCCGCGGCCTCTCTTCTGACGAACGCGGCCTGCCCGGCGGGTTCCTCGAAGCCCGTGGTCTCGATCTCGGCCACCGAACGCCCCCGCAGGACACCCGGCAGTCCGGCCACGTGGTCGGCGTGGAAGTGGGTCAGGACGAGGAGGGGGATGCGGGTGATGCCCAGGTGCCGCAGGCAGTGGTCGACCGGTGCCGGATCGGGCCCCGCGTCCACGACGATCCCGGTTCCCTCCCCCGCCGCGAGCACGGTCGCGTCGCCCTGTCCCACGTCGCACATCGCGAACCGCCAGTCCGGCGGCGGCCAGCCCGTGATCACCCGCGTCAGAGGTGCCGGCCGTACCACCGCCAGCAGGAGCAGCAGCCCGAGCAGTCCGCACCACCACGGGCGCCGCAGCAGCCTCCGTCCCGTGAGGACGACGGCCACCGTGACCGCCGCGAGCAGCAGCGCTCCCGCCCAGCTTCCGGGCCAGTCCACCCCGGAGCCGGGCAGCGCCGCCCCCGTCCGGGCGACCCCGGCGATCCATCCCGCGGGCCAACTCGCGCACCAGGCGAACGCCTTGGCCGCCGGCATCGCTACCTGGGCCGAGGCGAGCGCCGCGAACCCCAGCACCGTGGCCGGCGCCACCGCCGCCTCGGCCAGCAGGTTGCACGGCACCGCCACCAGGCTGACCCGGGCCGACAGCACCGCCACGACCGGCGCGCACACGGCCTGCGCGGCCGCGGTGGCCCCCAGCGCCTCGGCCAGCCTCGGCGGCACCCGGTGCCGTCGCAGCGCCTCGGTCCAGCCCGGGGCCAGGACCAGCAGCGCGCCGGTGGCCAGCACGGAGAGCAGGAAGCCGTAACTGCGGGACAGCCACGGGTCGTACAGCACCAGCAGCAGCACGGCCGCCGCCAGCGCCGGGACCAGGGATCTGCGGCGCCCGGTGGCCAGGGCGAGCAGTGCCACCGCACCGCAGGCGGCGGCCCGCAGCACGCTGGGGTCGGGGCGGCACACGACGACGAACGCCAGCGTCAGTGCTCCCGCGGACAGGGCGGTCGCCCGCAGCGAGAGCCCCAGGCGCGGGGCGAGGCCACGGCGCTCCGCCAGCTGGGCCAGGCCCGGTGGGCCGATGAGCAGGGCGAGCAGCACCGTGAGGTTGCTGCCGGACACCGCGAGCGTGTGCGCCAGGTCCGTCTCCTTGAAGGCGCCGTCCAGCTCGGGCGTGATCCGTGCGGTGTCCCCGACGACCAGTCCGGGAAGCAGCGCCCGCGCGTCCCCCGGCAGGCCGTCGGTCGCCTGCCGCAGCCCGGCCCTGAGCCGCCCCGCGAGCCGTTGCGGCCCGCTGGGCCCGGCCACGGTTCGCGGCCCCGGCCGCCCCCGCACCCGGAGCACGGCGGCGGTCCGGTCACCATCGGTCAGGGCGGGCGCCAGCCGCCCGCCGACCCGCAGCCGGGTGGACGGCAGCAGTCCCAGCCAGGCGGCACGCCCGTCCGGCACGCTGCCACGCGATCGGGTCGACGGCACCCCTGTGGATCCGCCCGCGCCCGCGACCGCCGGCCGCTCTCGCGAACCGTCGCCGTGCTCATGCTCGTGCCCGTGCTCGGCATCCGCACCGGGTGTCTCCCCGGCGGCGGTGCTCGACGACCCCGGTGCACCCGGACCGAGCAGGGCTCCCCCGGCCGGCGCCGGCACGTCCGCGTCGATCACCAGGAGCACCGGGGTCCGGGTCCGCACGTCCGTCCCGTCGCTGTCCTCAACGCGGCGCACCTCCGCCCGGATCAGCACCGCCTCGGACGCCGTGCGGTCGCCGCGCACCCGCGGCCTGCTCAGCCAGGGGTCGCCGCTCAGCTCCACCTCTGCGGTCACCGTCGCGAACCGCCGGGCCAGCTCGGGCACCGGCCCTCGCCGCAGGTCCGCGCCGTGCAGTCCGGCGGAGGCGGCGGCCGCGGCGACGCAGAGCAGAACGGCGGCGGCCGAAGGGCGGGCCCGCCCGAACCGGCCGCCCGCCCGCTCGCCCGGATCGGCCAGGTCCGTCCGCGGGCTCGCGCCAGGCACCGGCGCACTCCGCCCGGTCCGCTCCTGCCCGGTCCGCGCCGTACGTCGTCGTCCGATGCCCCGCGCGCACAGCAGGACGAGCCCGCCGACCAGGCACACGGCCGCGAGCCCGGCGGTCCGGCCCGCGGGTGCGTCCAGCGTCGAGGACGCCGTGGCCCAGGCCGCGAGCGCGGGTGGGACGAGACGCAGGTCCAGGGGGCCCGCCCGGTCCGGACCGGCCTCCTCACGCTCCTCGGGCCCTGCGCCGGGGGCGGCTTCGTCGAGCACCCGGCTCATGGCCGGACCAGGTTCCGCAGATCGGAGAAGCGGCGGTCGCCGATCCCGTTGACCTCACGGAGTTCGTCCACCGACCGGAAGCCGCCGTGCTGGGTGCGGTACGCCAGGATGTGCTGGGCCAGAACCGGGCCGACCCCGGGCAGGGCGTCGAGCTGATCGGCGGTGGCCGTGTTCAGGGAGACCGGAGCCGCGGGGCCCGTGCCCGCACCTCCGGGGGTGGTTCCGGCGGGGAGACCCGGTGGCGCCGGCGCCCCGGCGGGCGTGCCGACGACGATCTGCTCGCCGTCCACCAGGAAGCGGGCCCGGTTGAGCCCGTCGGTGCGCGCGCCCGGCCGCACACCGCCCGCGGCTCGCAGGGCGTCGGCCACCCGCGAGCCGGCCGGCAGCCGGTGGATGCCGGGTTCGCGGACCTTGCCGCTGACGTCCACGACGATCCGGCTGCCGGGCGCCGCCGAGGCGACCACGGCCTCCGAGCCCTTGGCGTCCGGGCGTTCCCGGGCGAAGGGCGCCTCGGCACGCACCACTTGAGGGGCGCTCACGGACTGGGTGCGGCCGGTCCAGAAGTGCTGCACGGCGAACACGGCGGCGGCCACGAGCACCACGGTGAGCGCCACGACTCCCCGTCGCTCCACGCCGCACCGCGCCTGGAGCCACAGCGGCAGCCGCTCCCGCAGCGCCGTCCCGGCTCGCTCCCGCCGGCTCAGCGGGGTGGGCGCCGCCTCCGGCTCCAACAGGGCCTCGGTGTCGACCGCTTCGGGTTCCGGAGCCGTCGGCGGCACCGGTGCGCTCGCCGTACGGAGCGGACTCGGTCCGGGCGCCGGACCCTCCCCCCTCGTCGTCGCCGTCCCCGCCGCTGTCGGCGCCGTCGGCGTCGTCGCGCTCGCCGGAAGCCCCGCCCCGTCCGGCGGCCCGTTGTCCGACTCCCGTGGCCGCACCGCTCGTTCGCCGAAGAGCAGTTCCGCGCGGCGGCGCAGCTCCTCCGCCGGTGCCGGAGGCCGGGGGCGGACGCGGCGGTGCTCGCTGCCCCGCCGGTGGCCGGTGCCACGGCGGAACCCGGAGTCACGATGGCTCCGGACGCGGCCGTCGGAGGCCGGGCCGCGGCCGGGACCGCTGGTCGGAGTGGCTGTGCGGGAACGTGATCGAAGTGCCATGCGACGAGGATGGAACATCCCACCGCTTCGCGATGATCTTGGTCAATTCCCGGGGACAACCGCCGCCTTGTGGACAACTCCGTCACCCGCACCAGCCGGTCCGAACCACCTGGCCCGAACCAACGGGCCGCCCCCGTCAGCGGGGTGAGACCACCGCTCCGAGCAACCCGGGGCCCGTGTGCGCCCCGATCACCGCCCCGACCTCGCTGACATGCAGGTCGGCCAGGCCCGGCACCCGTGCCCGCAGCCGGTCGGCGAGCGCGGCGGCCCGTTCCGGGGCGGCGAGGTGGTGGACGGCGATGTCGACCTCCGCGCCGCCCGCACGCTCCGCGGCGATCTCCTCGAGCCGGGCGATCGCCTTCGACGCCGTACGCACCTTCTCGAGCAGCTCGATGCGGCCGCCGTCCAGCTGGAGCAGGGGTTTGACGGCGAGTGCGGAGCCGAGGAGTGCCTGCGCGGCTCCGATGCGGCCACCGCGGCGCAGATAGTCGAGGGTGTCGACGTAGAAGTAGGCGGACGTGCCCGCGGCCCGCTTCTCGGCGGCCGTGACCGCCTCGTCCATCGTGCCGCCGGCCTCGGCCACCTCGGCGGCTGCGAGCGCGCAGAAGCCGAGGGCCATCGCGACCATCCCGGTGTCCACCACCCGCACCGGCACCGGCGCCTCGCGCGCCGCGAGGACGGCCGCGTCGTAGGTGCCGGACAGCTCGGCGGACAGGTGCAGGGAGACGATGCCGGACGCACCGGACTCGGCGACCCTGCGGTACGTCTCCGCGAAGACCTGCGGGCTGGGCCGGGAGGTGGTGACGGAACGCCGCTTCTGCAGCGCCTGCGCGAGGGAGCGGGTCGAGATCTCGGTGCCCTCTTCGAGCGCCCGGTCGCCGAGGACCACGGTCAGGGGTACCGCGGTGATGCCGTGGCGCTCCATCATCCGCGTCGGCAGGTAGGCCGTTGAATCGGTGACGATCGCGACATGGCGGGACATGAGCTGGAGGTTACCTGTCGTACCGGGCGCGCGGCAGCCCGGCCCCTGGTGCGGGGTCCGGAGCGGCGCCTCAGGCGGTGCTCTCGGGGCGGGGCTTCTTCTGCCACGGGTAGGCGGGACGCGGCGACGGCGGGGTGATCGCCTGGGGCGCGGGCTCCTCCGTGGGGGCGGAGCCGGGCGCGCGCTGCCGGGAGGCGGCCGGTCCGTCGGCGGCGGGGTCCTCCGGCCACGGCGCGGAATCCCGGCCGATGTCCGTCCGCGTCCAGTGGCGCAGGGCGTCCGCCTCGATGTCGATCTGGGCGCTCAGCGAGCCCAGGTCGTCCTCGGCGAAGCGGCGCGCGCGGTCGCGGACGGCCCAGCGCAGCGAGTCGGCGGACTTGGTGATGCGCTCGGTGCGTTCGCGCAGTTCGGGCAGGCGCGCCGTGAGCGTGGCCCGGTCCGGCTCGGTCTCCAGGCGCTTGAGGTCCGCGTCCAGTTCCTGGCCGTGCGCGCTGAGCCGCTCGAAGAGGCCGACGGACTCCTTCAGCGACTCGTCCTCGGCCGCGCCCGCCTGCAAGGCGTCCTGTGTGGCGCGCATGGAGGTGCGCAGCGCGAGGCGCAGTTGGGCGATCTCGCCGGCCGGGCCGAGCTGGGCGAAGGACTTGGCGCGCAGGGTGTGGTCCTCGACCGTGCGGCGGGCCTGCGCGAGGGTCCGGTCCACCCCGCGCTTGGCGGCGCCGACCGCCTTGACCGTGGCGTAGGCGCCCAGGCCGATGAACAGCAGGAAGAGAAGGGCGAACACGGCGATCACTGCTTCCACGACGCCTCCTCCAGTGGGCACAGCGCGTACCGCTGTGCTCTCCACGGTAAACGCAGCAGGCAGGTCCGGAGTTCCGGATGAACCCCGAACCTGCCCGTAGGGGACTACCCCGACGCCGGTCGCGCCCGGCCCCGGGCCGTCACCCCCTCACACGATCACACGATCATGCCGGTCACGCGGTCACGCGGTCACGCGGTCACGCGGTCACGATGTTGACCAGCTTCGGCGCCCGCACGATCACCTTGCGGATGCCGGCGCCGCCCAGTGCCGCCACGACCTTCTCGTCGGACAGTGCCGCCTTCTCCAGCTCCGCCTCGGAGATGGCCGGCGACACCTCCAGGCGGGCCTTGACCTTGCCCTTGATCTGCACGACGCAGGTCACGGTCTCGTCGACGACGTAGGCGGGGTCGGCGACCGGGAAGTCCCGGTGGACGACCGAGTCGGTGTGGCCCAGCGCGCGCCACAGCTCCTCGGCGATGTGCGGGGCCAGCGGCGCGACCATCAGCACCAGCGGCTCGGCCACCGACCGCGGCACGGCGCCGCCGGCCTTGGTCAGGTGGTTGTTCAGCTCGGTGACCTTGGCGATGGCGGTGTTGAAGCGCAGGCCCTCCAGGTCCTGACGGACGCCGTCGATCGCCTTGTGCAGGGCGCGCAGGGTCTCCTCGTCGGGCTCGGCGCCGGTGACGGTGACCTCGCCGGTGTTCTCGTCGACGATGTTGCGCCACAGCCGCTGCAGCAGCCGGAACTGGCCGACCACCGCGCGGGTGTCCCACGGACGGGAGACGTCCAGCGGGCCCATGGCCATCTCGTACAGGCGCAGGGTGTCGGCGCCGTACTCGGCGGCGATCTCGTCCGGGGTCACCGCGTTCTTCAGGGACTTGCCCATCTTGCCCAGCAGCCGGCTGACCTGCTCGCCCTGGTGGTAGTAGGCGCCGTCGCGCTCCTCCACCTCGGCGGCCGGCACCGCGATGCCACGGCTGTCGCGGTAGACGTAGGCCTGGATCATGCCCTGGTTGAACAGCTTGTGGAAGGGCTCCGCGGAGGAGACGTGACCCAGGTCGAACAGCACCTTGGACCAGAAGCGCGCGTACAGCAGGTGCAGCACGGCGTGCTCGGCGCCGCCGACGTACAGGTCGACGCCACCGTGCGGCAGGCCCTCGCGCGGGCCCATCCAGTACCGCTCGATCTCCGGGTCGACCAGCTTCCGGTCGTTGTGCGGGTCCAGGTAGCGGAACTCGTACCAGCAGGAGCCGGCCCAGTTGGGCATGGTGTTGGTCTCGCGGCGGTACTTCTTCGGGCCGTCGCCCAGGTCCAGGGTGACGTTGACCCAGTCCTCGTTGCGCGACAGCGGGGTCTCGGGCTGGGTGTCCGCGTCGTCCGGGTCGAAGGTGCGCGGGCTGTAGTCCTCGACCTCCGGCAGCTCCAGCGGCAGCATCGACTCGGGCAGCGCGTGGGCGACGCCGTCCTCGTCGTAGACGATCGGGAAGGGCTCGCCCCAGTAGCGCTGACGGCTGAACAGCCAGTCGCGCAGGCGGAAGTTGACGGTGCCCTCGCCGATGCCCCGCTCCGTCAGCCAGTCCGTGATGCGGGCCTTGGCCTCGGCGACGCCCAGGCCGTCCAGGGAGATCTCGTCGTTGGCGGAGTTGATGATCTTCGCGTCGTAGGACGCGAAGGCGTTCTCCCACGTCGAGGTATCGGTGCCGCGGCCGTCGGTCGGCTCGACGATGCAGTGGATCGGCAGCTCGAAGGCGCGCGCGAACTCGAAGTCGCGCTGGTCGCCCGCCGGGACGGCCATGATCGCGCCGGTGCCGTAGCCCATCAGGACGTAGTCGGCGATGAAGACCGGGACCTGCTCGCCGTTGACCGGGTTGGTCGCGAACGCGCCGATGAAGACGCCCGTCTTGTCCTTGGCCTCGGCCTGGCGCTCGACGTCGGACTTGGCGGCGGCCTGCGCGCGGTAGGCGGCGACGGCCTCGGCCGGGGTGGCGTGGCCGCCGGTCCACACGTCGTGCGTGCCCTCGGGCCACGCGCCGGGGGTGAACTTCTCGACCAGCGGGTGCTCGGGCGCCAGCACCATGTAGGTGGCGCCGAACAGGGTGTCCGGGCGGGTCGTGAAGACCGTGATGTTCTCGCCGTCGATCGGGAAGTCGACGCGGGCGCCCTCGCTGCGGCCGATCCAGTTGCGCTGCTGCAGCTTGATGGCCTCGGGCCAGTCCAGCTCCTCCAGGTCCTCCAGCAGCCGGTCGGCGTAGGCGGTGATGCGCATGTTCCACTGGCGCAGCTTGGCCTTGAAGACCGGGAAGTTGCCGCGCTCGGAACGGCCGTCGGCGGTGACCTCCTCGTTGGCCAGCACGGTGCCCAGGCCGGGGCACCAGTTGACCGGCGAGTCGGAGGCGTAGGCCAGGCGGTACTCGCCCAGGACCTCGGCGCGCTCGGTGCCGCTCAGCTCGCTCCACGCACGCGTGGTGCCCGGGACGGCCCGCTCACCGGACTCGAACCGCGCGATCAGCTCGGCGATGGGGCGGGCCTTCTTCGCGTCCTCGTCGTACCAGGAGTTGAAGATCTGCAGGAAGATCCACTGGGTCCACTTGTAGTAGTCCGGGTCGATCGTGGCGAAGGACCGGCGCTTGTCGTGGCCCAGGCCCAGCCCGCGCAGCTGGGCCTTCATGTTCTCGATGTTGGCCTCGGTGGACACGCGCGGGTGCGTGCCGGTCTGCACGGCGTACTGCTCGGCGGGCAGGCCGAAGGCGTCGAAGCCCAGGGTGTGCAGGACGTTGTGGCCGGTCATGCGCTGGAACCGGGCGTAGACGTCGGTGGCGATGTAGCCCAGCGGGTGGCCCACGTGCAGGCCCGCACCGGAGGGGTACGGGAACATGTCCATGATGAACTTCTTGGGCTTGGCGGCCAGCTCGGAGTCGCCCGCCAGGTCGCCGGTGGGGTTCGGCGCCGCGTAGGTGCCCTCGGCGTCCCAGAAGTCCTGCCAGCGTGCCTCGATGTCGGCCGCCATGGCGGCCGTGTAGCGGTGCGGCGCGGCCTCCGCGGACGCGGCAGCGGGGTTCGTCTCGCTCATGATCCTCAAAGCTCCATCGATCGTCTCTGCCTGCGGCTGCGTCATCCGAGAAACGAAAAAGCCCCTCACACAGGAGGGGACGCCGCGCCGATGCCGACCTCACGGTTCGACCGGGGGTCGGTACTGATCAGCGCGGCCCGCTAAGCAGAAGGCGTACGGCACGCATGGCGTTAGGGTACCGCAGGCCTTGAGCAAGCCGCGACGCTCTTCCGTATCCCTTGTGGACATGCCAGGAACCCCGACGGAACTGAACCAAGGTCAAGGATTACTTCGCGAACCGCCCCCTAAGGGGCACCCCGGCAATCAGATTGTGCGTTGATAACAACGCAATAACGCAAAGCCTCGTACTGATCGGTATGACGCCACTTAGAGTTCGGCAGCGGGACCGCTTTCCCGGAACTGCTCGGAGTGCCCCCATGAACCCTCGTCGTAGTACCAGCTCGCTCCCCCGGCCCGGCCGCTCGGCCTACGGGGTGGCGTCCGCTGTCGTCCTGCTGCTCATACCCGTGCTCGTGCTGGTCGGAGGCGACCAGTTCCAGTCCTTCCTGAACTTCGGCGCGGGCGTGCTGTCGCTGGTGTCGCTGAGCTGCTCGGTGATCTGGGGCCTGTTCGCCCAGGACCGGATCTTCCTGAACACGCGCCAGCGCATCGTCGGCCAGGCGGTGCACCGGACGACCGCGGTCGCCTCGATCGCGTTCCTGCTGCTGCACATCACCACCAAGGTGGCGCTCGGCCACGCGTCGCTGATCGCGGCGATCATCCCGTTCTCGCTCGGCCTGACCGGGATCGCGGGTCTGATCGGCCTCGGTTCCCTGGCAGGCCTGCTGATGATCTTCGTGGGCATCACCGGCGCCCTGCGCAGCAACTTCGCCACCCCCGCCCCGGTCGCCGCGCGCTGGCGCGCCATGCACATGCTGGCCTATCCGGCCTGGTGCGCCGCGCTGATCCACGGGCTCTACGCGGGTCGCACGGCCAAGCCGGTCTTCGTGATCCTCTACAGCCTGTCCCTGCTCGGCGTGATGGGCGCCCTGGCCCTGCGCGCCGCCCCGCGCCCGGTCAAGCGCAGGGTCGCCGACCGGCTGGTGGCGCTGTTCGGCAGCTCGGAGCGGCCCGGTCTTGAGGAGCTGGACGCGAGCCGTTCCCGGGCCGGCGGCCAGGGCATGCCGGGCTACGAGGGCCGCGGGGAACGCGAGGGCCGGCGCGACGCTGGTCCGCGGGCGTCCGCTCCGGCCGGCGCCGCGCCCCTCTACCAGTCACCCGTGGAGTCCGGCGCCGGTTTCGCGGCGGCCTACCGCGCGGTGTCCACACCGGGCCGCGGCCAGGATCCCTACGCGACCGGGCAGACCGCTCGCATGGACCTGCCGCTGGACCTCCAGCCCACGCAGGCCGTCCCGCGCGTGGACGGCCCCTCCAGCACGTCGGGCAGCTGGCCGGTCCCGTCCCCGCCGCCGGTCGGCGAGGCCCCGCCGTCCGCGTACGACCCGCTGCAGGACACCGGATACACCATCCCGGCCTACGGCAATCCGGGCACGCCCGGATACGGCGGAAGTGATGTGTACGACACCGGTGAGACGAACGGGTACTACGGCACGTACAACCCGGGTGACACGTTCAACAGCGGTCCCGCCACTGAACCAACCCCCGGCACCTCCTACGAGGCGCCGGGTTCGGGCGAACCTTGGAACATGCCTTCCGGAGGCTATAGGTGAACGAGGCCCTGCCCGACGTACCCGAAGTCCGCGTGGTCGGGCTTCCCCAGCTCACGTCGGGCTTCGACCTTGTGGAGCGGCTCGACCTGCCCATGCATCTGAAGGTGCACGGGCCGCTCGACCCGCTGGGCGGCGAACAGCTCGCCCAGCTCGCCGAACGCATCAACCTCAAGGGGCGGGGCGGCGCGGGCTTCCCCTTCCACAAGAAGCTGCGTTCGGTCGCCGAGTCGGCGATCAAGCGCGGGGTACGGCCGGTCGTCGTCGTCAACGGCAGTGAGGACGAACCGGCCTGCCGCAAGGACACGGTCCTCATCAACCGCGCCCCGCACCTCATCCTGGACGGCGCGCTGCTGTGCGCCGAGGCGCTCGGTGCCCGCACGCTCGTGATCGGTGTCACGCGCGAGTCCACACAGCGCTCCATGGAGGCCGCGCTCGCCGAACGCGGCCTGAGCAACAGCCGGCGATCGGCGCTGCGCGCATGGGTGCAGCGCAACCCGGTACGCATGGTCACCGGTGCCGCGGCCTCGCTGGTCCGCTCGATCGACGGCGGCCCCGCCATCCCGCCGGGCCGCAAGATCAGCGCGTCGCAGACCGGCGTGGGCGGCGCGCCGACCCTGCTGTCGAACGCGGAGACGTTCGCCCAGCTGGCCATCGCCGCCCGCATCGGCCCCGAGCGGTACGGCAACACCGGCCTGTACGACGAGCCCGGCACCGTCATGCTCACGGTGTCCGGCGCGGTCGCCCGCCCGATGGTGCTCGAGGTCCCCACCGGCGTGCCGCTGCGCTACGTGCTGCAGCTCGCCGGGGCCCCGCCGGTGCCGCAGGGTGTGTTGACCGGCGGCTACCACGGCAAGTGGATCGACGCGGCCACGGTCGACGAGGCGGTCGTCTCCCGCAACTCCCTGGACGCGGTGGGCGGTGCGCTGGGCGCGGGCGCGATCCTGCCGATCACTCAGGAGACCTGCCCGCTGGGCGAGTCGCTGCGGGTGGCCCAGTGGCTGGCCGAGGAGAGCGCCGGCCAGTGCGGCCCGTGCTACCTCGGACTGCCCGCCGCCGCGCGCGGGCTGGAGGACATCCTCAACGGCGGCGGACCGGCCGCCCTGGAGGCGCTGAAGCAGGTCGCGAAGAACGTCAAGCGGCGCGGGGCGTGTTCGCACCCGGACGGCTCGGCGATGTTCCTGGAGTCGACCATCAAGGCGTTCACCGACGACCTGGCCGCCCATGTGCTCGGGAACGGCTGCGGACGGCCCGTGGAGGGTGTTCTGCCGCTCTTCGAGGGGGGCAGGGCGCCCGCGGGCATCACGGGCGGCCCGGAAGCCGAGGAGACCGGCGCGAGCCGCCAGAAGATCCACGTCGACTGGACGCTGTGCCGGGGCCACGGCCTGTGCGCCGACATCCTCCCGGAGGTGTTCGAACTCGGTGCCGACGGATTCCCCACCGTCGCCCAGGCCCAGGTGCCGCGGTACGCGGAGGCGAAGGCGCTGCGCGCGGTGCGCCGCTGCCCCGCGCTGGCCCTGCGCCTGGAGGAGGACACGCGCGGGCAGGCGCCGTCGCGCAACCTGCCGGTGCTGTCCCAGGGACGCGGCCGGCGCGCTCTCGGCCGCTGAGCGAGACGAGGGGCGGGTCACCCGGGCCGGGTGACCCGCCCGCCCGTTCGGGGGCACTTGTGCCCGTGGACACGACGAAGGCGGACCATCCGCGAGGATGATCCGCCTTCGATTTCTGTGGAGCTAAGGAGAATTGAACTCCTGACCTCCTGCATGCCATGCAGGCGCTCTACCAACTGAGCTATAGCCCCGTATTCTGCTGTTTCGCCCGGTTCCCCCGGCGACGTCGTAAACATTACAGGGCCGCGGACGCAGCACCAAATCGGTTTCGGGTTCGCTCCGGTACAGCCGCTAATGTCGGCTTTCGTGACCTTGATCGTGCCGTCAGCGGCCCGGCGCCGGGTGCCGGTTGCGCCGGCCGTGTGCCTCGTGTCCTTCGCGGTGTTCTGGGCCGCGCAGCACGCCGCGCACGTGTCGATGATCGACCTGATGGTCTACCGGGCCGAGGGCGCCACCGTGCGCGCGGGCGGCGACCTCTACGCGCTGCGCGCCACGGCCGCGCATCTGCCCACCACCTACCCGCCCTTCGCGGCCCTGCTGTTCACCCCGCTGACGCTGCTGGACACCGCGCCGCTGCGCGCGCTGGCGACGGCGGCGAACCTCGTCCTGCTCGTGGTGTTCGTACGGCTGTCGCTGAGACTCGTCGGGCACGCGCGCGTGGAGACCGTCTGGTGGGTGGCGGCGTCGGCCGTGTGGTGCGAGCCGGTGTGGACGACCCTGCGCTACGGCCAGGTCAATCTGCTGCTGGCCGTCCTGGTGCTGTGGGACCTGTCACGCCGCCCGGTCGGAGGCTCCGACCGCTGGGCCGGGGCGGGCCTGGGACTGGCCGCCGCGGTGAAGCTGACGCCCGCGCTGTTCCCGGTGTTCCTGCTCGCCGCGGGCGTCGTGGCCCGGTTGGGCGGCCGGGACGGTGGGCCCTGGCTGCGGCACGCGCGCGGGGCGGCCGTCGCGTTCGCCGGGGCGACGGCGCTGACGGCGGCCGTCCTGCCGTACGACTCCTGGCGGTTCTGGACGGACGCCGTCTTCCGCGCGAGCCGGGTCGGCCACCCGGAGGAGACCGCCAACCAGGCCCTGCGCGGCGTTCTGGCCCGCCTGCTGCACACACCCGACCCGGGGGGCCTGTGGACCGCGTCGGCGGCCGTGGCGGCCGCCCTGGGCCTCGCGGTGGCGGTCGCGGCGGAGTTGCGCGGCCGGCGGGCCTGGGCGGTGTGCGCCTGCGCGGTCACGGCGCTGCTGGTGAGTCCGGTGTCCTGGACCCACCACTGGGTGTGGTGCGTGCCACTGGTCCTGCTGCTGTGGACACGCGGCCGCAGGGCGCCGGCCGTGGGCGTGCTGCTGGTCTTCTGCTCGTACGTGCCCTGGTGGGTGCCCCATGGCACGGGCCGACCCGAACTGCACCAGGGAGGCTTGGAGTTGGCTCTCTCGGCGCTGTACGCGGCGGCCGGTGCGCTCTTTCTCGCCCTGGCGTGGACGGCGTCGCCGCGGCCCCGCTCCCGCGCGGTGCCGCGTCAGGCCGTGACGAACGAATAGAACCGCTTGAGGGTGCAGTGCTCCTCGAGGAGACGGCCGTAGATCGGCTCGCCCTCCAATTCCCGATACGTCTCGATCGGGTCGCCTTTTATGATCAGCGCCCGGGCGCATTCCTCGCACCAGTACTGGTAGTCGGGATTGATCGGCTCCATGTCACGGACGATCGGCGTACCGCTGCCGCACCAGTCGCACTTTCGCCTGTGTGCACCCATCGATCAGCTCCAGCTGTGGCCGCAGGCCGTGCACACGTAGGAGATGCCGCCGTTGTCGCCGAGGACCTGGGCCACATGCGCGGAACCGCAGGAAGGGCAGCTGAGCCGCGTCGCCGTGTTCCGTATCAACGCCGCGCCGAGGAGGTGGCCGACCTCCTCAAGGATGCTCGCAGGCATCGCTACTCCCTCCCGTCGGGCCGCGCCCCCTTCCGGCCGTTTGATTCTGCCACGGCCGGACCAATACGGTCAGCGACGCCTCAGTACCAGTCCGGACACGGCGCCCGCCGCCCGAGCACCCACCGAGAACGCCTCCGCAGAGGTATACGCCCGCGGGGCTCCGGTGACTCAAGCGCGTGGGAACCAGTGTGCCGCAGTCCGTCGCGGAAGACAGAAGATCCCGCCCCCCGAGGGGGACGGGATCTTCGTCACCGATCTTCGCTCACTCCGTGGAGTGTCGATCTGTGGAGCTAAGGAGAATTGAACTCCTGACCTCCTGCATGCCATGCAGGCGCTCTACCAACTGAGCTATAGCCCCTTGCGTTCTTCCCGCCCGGCGGGGCGAACAAGAAGAACTTTAGCCTGTGACCAGCCGGAAAGTGAAATCCGGGGTGCCGGGGCCGGGGGACGCTCAGTCGTCGTCGCCGAGGACGGGCTCCGGGAGGGTGCCCGCGTTGTGCTCCAGCAGGCGCCAGCCGCGGGCGCCCTCCCCGAGCACGGACCAGCAGCAGTTGGAGAGGCCGCCCAGGCTCTCCCAGTGCCGGGGCTCCAGACCGAGGAGCCGACCGATGGTGGTGCGGATGGTGCCGCCGTGACTGACGACCACGAGGGTGCCGTCCTCGGGCAGCTTCTCGGCGTGCCGGAGCACGACGGGGGCGGCGCGGTCGGCGACCTCGGTCTCCAGCTCGCCGCCGCCGCGGCGGACCGGCTCGCCGCGCTTCCAGGCGGCGTACTCCTCGCCGTACCGGGCGATGATCTCGTCGTGCGTCAGCCCCTGCCAGACGCCCGCGTAGGTCTCCCGCAGGCCCTCCTCGCGGGTGATGTCGAGATCGGTGAGGGCGGCCAGCTCGGCGGCCGTGTCCGCGGCCCGCCTGAGGTCCGAGGCGACGATCGCGTCGGGCCCCAGGGAGGCGAGCAGCCGGGCCGCGCGGCGGGCCTGGCCGATGCCCGTCTCGGTCAGCTCGACGTCCGTGCTGCCCTGGAAGCGGCGCTCGACGTTCCACGAGGTCTGGCCGTGCCGCCACAGGATGACGCGGCGGCCGCGGCCCTTGCGGTCGGTCACCTCACCGGTGGCGCTCATCACCACTCCCCGCCCGGCTCCTGCTCGCCCTCGGTGGCCTGGAGCTTGGCGTGCTCCTCGGCCTTGCCGCGGGTGGCCGCGGCGTCGGCGGGCAGGTCCAGCTCGGGGCAGTCCTTCCACAGCCGCTCCAGGGCGTAGAAGACGCGCTCCTCGCTGTGCTGGACGTGGACGACGATGTCGACGTAGTCGAGCAGGATCCAGCGGGACTCGCGGTCGCCCTCGCGGCGGACCGGCTTGGCGCCGAGCTCCTTCTGGAGGCGCTCCTCGATCTCGTCGACGATGGCCCTGACCTGGCGGTCGTTGGGCGCGGAGGCCAGCAGGAAGGCGTCGGTGATCGACAGCACGTCGCTCACGTCGTAGGCGATGACGTCATGGGCGAGCTTGTCGGCCGCCGCCTGCGCGGCGGTGTGGATGAGCTCAAGGGAACGGTCGGTGGCGGTCACTGCGTGGCTTTCCGTCGGCGGTCGTTAGACCTCAAGGGTCTCACGGACCGCCCTGGGCACCCCACGCGATTACGGCGGCGCGGGGTGCCCGGGCCGCCGTCAGGAGGCGGCGGGGGCGTAGTCGGCGCCGAGGACGACCGAGACGTCGGCCCCGGAGGAGACGGTTCCCTTGGCCACGGAGCCCGCGGGCAGGCCCAGGGTCTTGGCGACCTCGGTGGCGTCCGCCTTGTGGGAGGCGTCCGCGTAGGTCACCTTCGAGACGGGCCGGGTGCCGTCGGCGGTGCCGCCCTCCAGGAAGGTGAAGCCGCCGTTCAGGAGCGCCACGCGCGCCTTGCCGCTGTCGTCCTTCACGCCGGTGGCGTTCTGGACGGAGACCCGGACCGCGGAGCCCGCGCCGGGGCTCTTCGCGGTGCCGCCGAGGATGCCCTTGACCACGCTGTCGCCTGTTTGGGCGCTCAGCGTGCCGTCCGGCTGCACGGGCAGCAGGGCGGTCCGGTAGTCGCCGCTCTTGGCGAGGTCGGCGAGCCTGGCCAGGAAGGTGCCGAGGTCCTTGTCGGTGAGCGGCGGGTCGAGGATCTGGGCGAGGGTCTGCACGGTCACGGTGGCCGAGGAGGGCTCGGAGGACATCTTGCGCAGGACGCCCTGCATGACCTGGCCGAACCGCTCCAGCTGGGCGGTCTGGGACTCGCCGGCGCCGCGGTGGGTGGCGTAGGCGACGGCCATCTTGCCGCTGAGGGTCTGGTCGGAGCCCTTGTGCACCAGGGGCTCGCCGCCCTTCTTCTTGGCGTCCGGGTCGGGCACGTCGGTGTCGGTGTCGATCTCGATGTTCCCGACCAGGTCGACGAGGTTCTGCAGGTACGGGGTGTCGAGGCGCCAGCTGCCCTGGATGTCGGTGCCGAGGACGGTGTCGAGCTGGTCGCGGGTGCCGGAGGAGCCGTCGGCGTCGACCGACTTGGCGAGGGTGGTGGTGGAGCCGTCGTCGCCGCTCAGCGCGAGGGAGTTGGGCAGCAGGACGGTGGTGCCCCGTTTCGTGGTGGTGTTGTCCACGAGCAGGACCGTGGAGGTGCCGCGCTTGCCGGTGTTGTGCAGGTGGACGACGATCACGTCGCGTTTCTGGGCGGCGGTGGGCGTGGCCGTGCCGGTCTTCCCGTCGGAGGAGGACAGGCCGGGCAGCTTGCCGGCGTACCAGAGGTAGCCGACGCCGCCGGCGGCGAACACGGCGAGGACGACGAGCAGGGCGACTATCCGGCCGCGGGCGCGGCGGCGGGCCTCCTCGCGGCGTTCGGTCCGGTTCTCGGTGAACTTCAGCCAGTCGATGACGTCCTCGGAGTCGCCGGTCGGCTCCTCCACGAACGCGAACTGCTCGGTGCGGTAGTCGGGTTCGTCCGTCCCGGCCCGGTGGTCGACTCCCGCCGGGGAGTGGGTGTCCTCCGCCGGGCCGGCCTGCTGCGGGATGTGGGCGGTCTGCTCGGCGACCCGGGGCTGCTGCCCGCTGCTCGCCGTCTGCCCGTAGGGGTCGTAGGCAGCGGTGCCGTGCGAGCCGGTGCCGTACGGGTCGTACCCGGCCGGGGTGCCGTAGGGGTCGTGGGCGGCCTGCTGCCGGCCCGCGCCGTGGTCGGGGCCGTAGGAGGAAGCCGGCGGCTGCTGGCCGGTGGCGTACGGGTCGTAGCCGTAGCCCTGCTGCTGGGCGTACGGGTCGTAGGCCGTCCGCGGCGTCTGCTGCGCCGGGACCTGCCGGTACACGGGCTGCCCGTACTCGTCGTAGCCGACGAGTTCGTACGGGCCGGCGCCGTGGCCGGCCTCACCCGCGTCGTATCGGTCGTTCACCGGTGCCCCTCTCGGCTCACTCGCCGCGGTACAGCTCGCGCTTGTCGATGTAGCGCACGACTCCGTCCGGCACCATGTACCAGATGGGGTCTCCCTTGGCGACTCTCGCCCGGCAGTCCGTGGAGGAGATGGCGAGCGCCGGCACCTCCACGAGGGAGACGCCGCCCTCCGGCAGGCCCGGGTCGGCCAGGTGGTGGCCGGGGCGGGTGACGCCGATGAAGTGGGCGAGGGAGAACAGTTCCTCCGAGTCGCGCCAGGTGAGGATCTGGCCGAGCGCGTCGGCGCCGGTGATGAAGAACAGGTCGGTGTCGGGGTTGAGGGCGCGCAGGTCCCTCAGGGTGTCCACGGTGTAGGTGGGGCCGCCGCGGTCGAGGTCGATGCGGCTGACGGAGAACTGGGGGTTCTCGGCGGTCGCGATGACCGTCATCAGGTAGCGGTCCTCGGGCGGGGACACCGAGCGGTGGGACTTCTGCCACGGCTGGCCGGTGGGTACGAAGACGACCTCGTCCAGCTGGAACTGCGCGGCGACCTCGCTGGCCGCCACGAGGTGCCCGTGGTGGATCGGGTCGAACGTTCCGCCCATGACGCCCAGGCGTCGCTTGCCCGGGTGGGCGGGGCCGTTGCCCGGCCGGTGCTGTGGGTGCTTCACCGCGTCGTCGGCGCTCTCGTGTGCCGGACCGGTAGGCATGTCCTGCTCTCCCATGCGTGCAGACCCTACCGGCCCGGTCTCCGAGGTCCGGCCGGGGACCGGCTCCCTGCTCAGCGGTCGCGGTTGAAGCGGGTGGTGATCCACAGCAGCAGGAGCAGGATGAACAGGGCACCGCCGCCGGTGAGGGCGGGGTTGAGGCTGTCGTGGTTTCCGCCGTGCTCCCCGCCCTCTGCGGCGAGGGTGACCAACTGGGCTGCGGTGTGGTGGAGGCTCATCTTCGGCAGGACCTAACCGTGTGGGCGGGATAAAGATGTCGGCTCATCGTAAGCGGGCGGGCTCGCGGCGATCACGCCGACTCCGCCGTTGGGAACGGGCGGTGGCGTGCCGGGTGCCGTCGGCGGGAGCGTCCGCGTCCGCCGGCGGGGAACCTTCGCCGTCCGTCAGTCGTCCTTCCGCTTGTAGCCGCGCAGCAGGAACCACGCGGTCAGTGCACAGCCGACGAACATCACGACGATGACGACGCGGAGGAGATTCCCCGCCCCGTGCTGCTGGACGGCGCTCGTGGCGGCCTCGGTCAGCCGGGCGGCTGCGGGGTGGTGCTCCATGGGGGACTCCTTCGGCTGTACTGCCCGTCCACGGTATCTCCGCCTAGGCTGGGCCCTGCCTCGGGGGCACAGTGGGCACTCACACGCATGGGGGATGGACATGTCCGACGACGGCCAGCAGGGCACGGGGCACGAGCGGGTGCCGAGCCGGCAGCGCAAGCGGTTCCCCGGGATCTCCTCGCGTGCCTACGAGCACCCGGCCGACCGGTCGGCCCTGGTCGCGCTGCGCAAGCTGAGCGGGTTCGACACCGTCTTCAAGGCGCTGAGCGGGCTGCTGCCGGAACGGAGCCTCAGGCTGCTGTTCCTGTCGGACTCGGTGCGCGTCTCCGAGCGGCAGTTCGCGCACCTGCACGACATGCTGCGGGACGCCTGCTACATCCTGGACCTGGAGAAGGTCCCGCCGATGTACGTCGCGCAGGATCCGCAGCCGAACGCGATGTGCATCGGTCTCGACGAGCCGATCATCGTGGTCACGACCGGGCTCGTCGAGCTCCTCGACGAGGAGGAGATGCGGGCCGTCGTCGGGCACGAGGTGGGGCACGCGCTGTCCGGGCACGCGGTGTACCGCACGATCCTGCTGTTCCTGACGACGCTGGCGCTGAAGGTCGCCTGGATCCCGCTGGGCAATCTCGCGGTCATGGCGCTGGTGACGGCGCTGCGGGAGTGGTTCCGCAAGTCGGAGCTGTCCGCTGACCGGGCGGGTCTGCTGGTCGGCCAGGACGTGAAGGCCTCGATGCGCGGCCTGATGAAGCTCGCGGGCGGCAACCACCTGCACGAGATGAACGTGGACGCGTTCCTGGAGCAGGCCGAGGAGTACGAGGCCGGGGGCGATCTGCGCGACTCCGTGCTGAAGATCCTGAACGTGCTGCCGCGGTCGCACCCGTTCGCCACCATCCGGGCGGCCGAGCTGAAGAAGTGGGCCGAGTCCCGGGACCACCAGCGGATCATGGACGGTCACTACCCGCGCCGCAGCGAGGACAAGGACACCTCCGCCCGGGAGTCCTTCCGGGAGTCCGCGGCGAGCTACGCCGACGACGTGAAGAGCTCCAAGGATCCGCTGATGAAGCTGGTCTCGGACCTCGCGGGCGGCGCGGGCGACCTGGGCGGCCGGGTCCGGCGGGGCTTCGACGGCTTCCGCAGCCCGCCGCAGTCGGGCGAGGGCCCGAAGGACGCGCCCCAGGACTAGGGCGACGCCCCCCTGGACGCCGGTCCGGGCCGGTCACACGTCCGGCTCGGCCTGGGTGGCCAGGGTGCCGCACAGGGCCGGGGTGTTGTCCGTCTCGTAGGGGTTGGTGCCCGCGGGGCCGCCCGCCTTGGCCGTCTGCCCGGCGAGCAGGGGGTGCAGGTAGGCGCTGGAGTCCTCGGCGCAGGACAGCGGGCCGGCCTGGACGTACGACGTGACGAGCTGGACCTGGTGAGTGCGCAGGTCGTCGCGGCTGAAGCGGAAGGTCACCTCGCGGCGGACCGTGAAGAGGGAGACGGGCGCGTCGGCGGCTCCGGTGGGCCGCAGGGCGTAGACGAAGGTGTGGTCGGCGGTGACCTCGAGGGTGGCCGAGTCGGCCTCGGTGACGTTGAGGCTGCCCTGGACGCGGATCCGGTCGCCGGCGAGCTGGGCCCGGGAGGGATCGATGCGGACCAGCCAGCCGGTGGGGGCGTGCCGGCCGTCCGCCGCCGGGTGGTCGAAGCTCTGGTCGAACTGGTCGAGCTGGTCGGGGTCGAGGAGCGCCCGGGCGGGGTTGACCTCCCGCTCGGTGAGGACCTCGGGGTAGAGGGACGAGCGGACGATGTAGTCCTTGGCGGTGGTGAGGGCGGTGACGACCTGGCTGTCCGAGAAGTGGGCGGTGCTGTGCGTGGCGGGCAGCGGTACGCCTTCGGCGCCGATCGCGAACTGGGCGGCGCGGCTGTGGCCGTAGAGGGTCTCGGCGTCGTCGGCGCCGGGCACCTTGCCCTGCGGGGCGAGGGGGATGACGGTCATCCGCAGGGGCTCGACGGGCCGCCGGGCCTGCGGGGAGCTGTAGGGGTGGCGGACGCCCATGTAGATGGCGGTGCCGAAGGCGACGGCGATCAGCACGACGAGGATCAGGGCCTGGCGGCCGAGTCCCCGGTGCAGGGGCGGACGGCGGCGTACGGCGGGCGCGTGGTCGGTCATCCGCTCCTCGGCGGAGTACTCCTGGAGGCGGGCAGCGCGGATGAACGATTCGTCGAACACGACGGATCGGTATTCGTCCTCCGCACCTCCGGGGCCGCCCTCGGGTGTCCCCTCCGGTGGGTCTCCAGGCCCGCCCATACTTTCAGGGTAGGTCTCGGGGGCCTCGGGTAAACGCACTGCCGTACGACAACTTCTGACGGTTTCTCACCCGGGGCGGACGGCTGTGCTCAGGGGGAGCGCGGGCCGGCCGGGAGTAGTCGGCCGGGAGTAGTCGGCGGAGACCGAGGGAGCGGCCGCGCTGCCCTGTTCCAGGCCGGTGGATGCGGGCGCGGGCACCCGGTCCCGGGTGTTCGAGGAGGCGCCCCGGTAGACCGCCGCGAAAGCCAGGGCGACCATGCCGATGCCCATCACCACGGCGAGCACCCAGGCCACCGGGCGGTGCCAGCGGACCTGCTTGCCGTAGGCGCCGAAGGGGCCGCGGTGGTCGCCGAGGACGTCGGAATCGTCCAGCTCGTCGTCGTCCGGATCATGTCCGGGATCGGCGTCGTCGGGGCCGTAGGCGTCGTCGAAGCGGTCGGCGGCGAGGTGGGCGCGGCGGGCCGCCTCCGCCTCGGAGGCCTCGGCCCGGGCCTGTGCGGCGGCCAGGAGGCGCTCGACGGCGGTCGGCTCGTGGACCGTGGCCGCCCGGACGAACGCCTCGTCGAAGACCACGGAGGCGAACTCTTCGTCCGGCACCCCGTGGTCGTGGTCGTCGTCGGGCTCCCAGCCGTCAGGGAACGGCGTGCCCCCCACGTCCTCCGGCACGGGTCCAGAGTAGACCTGGGGGGTCAATTTGGGCAGACGGTATGGAAATTCATCCGCCTGATGAGACGCCTTTTTCGGCCGTGCGCGGGCGTTGCCGGACGTACGGCCGAGCGGGTGAACCTCAGCGGCGGACGTGGCCGTCGCCGGTGACGATGTACTTCGTGCTGGTCAGCTCCGGCAGGCCCATCGGGCCGCGGGCGTGCAGCTTCTGGGTGGAGATGCCGATCTCCGCGCCGAAGCCGAACTGGCCGCCGTCGGTGAACCGGGTGGAGGCGTTCACGGCGACCGTGGTGGAGTCGACCAGTCGGGTGAAGCGGCGGGCGGCCTGCTGGGAGGTGGTGACGATCGCCTCGGTGTGCCCGGAGGTCCACAGCCGGATGTGCTCGACGGCCTTGTCCAGCGAGTCGACGACGGCGGCGGCGATGTCGTACGACAGGTACTCCGTCTCCCAGTCCTCCGGGGTCGCCTCGACCACGGTGGCCTTGGAGTCCTTGCCGTAGGCGAGTACGCGCTCGTCGGCGTGGACGGTGACGCCGGCCTCGGCGAGGGCGTCCAGGGCGCGCGGCAGGAACTCGGCGGCGATGTCCTGGTGGACCAGGAGGGTCTCGGCGGCGTTGCAGACGCTGACCCGCTGGGCCTTGGAGTTGATCAGGATGTCGACGGCCATGTCGATGTCGGCGTGGGCGTCGACGTAGACGTGGCAGTTGCCGGTGCCGGTCTCGATGACCGGGACGACGGACTCGGCGACCACGGTCCGGATGAGGGAGGCGCCGCCGCGCGGGATGAGGACGTCGACGAGGCCGCGGGCGCGCATCAGCTCCCGGACGGACTCGCGGCTCTCGCCGGGCACGAGCTGGACGGAGTCGGCGGGGAGCCCGGCGCCGCCGACGGCGTCCCGGATGACCCGGACGAGGGCGGTGTTGGACTCGTAGGCGGAGGCGGACCCGCGCAGCAGGACGGCGTTGCCGGACTTCAGGCAGAGGGCGGCGGCGTCGACGGTGACGTTTGGGCGGGCCTCGTAGATGATGCCGACGACGCCGAGCGGCACGCGGACCTGGCGCAGGTCGATGCCGTTGGGGAGGGTGGAGCCGCGGACGATCTCGCCGACCGGGTCGGGCAGCTTCGCGACGTCGCGGACGTCGGAGGCGATGGCGCGGACCCGCTCGGGGGTGAGGGTGAGCCGGTCGACGACGGACTCGCTCGTGCCGTTCTCCCGGGCCTTGGCCACGTCGCGGCCGTTGGCCTCGACGATCTCGGCGGTCCGGACCTCCAGGGCGTCGGCGATGGCCAGCAGCGCGTCGTCCTTCTCGGCGCGCGGGAGCGGCGCGAGGTCGGCGGCGGCGGCCTTGGCCCGGTAGGCGGCCTGGGTGACCGGGGACATCGAGTCGTACGGCGAGAGCGTGGTCATGGGGTGAAGGGTAGTGCGCGGCGCCGGGCCGTTCAGCGGGTGTCCCACACCCCGAGACGCCGCAAAAGGGACAGCCGGCCGACCCCGGGGCCCCCGCGCCGGGAGTCCGGGCACGGGGGTCTCAGAAGGGGTGCACGCCGACGGGCGCCGCCGGCGCGGGGCCGTAGCCCTCGGCGATGCGCTGGTGGTAGGTCTCGCGGTCGATGACCTCCAGGCCGACGATCTCCCAGGAGGGCAGTCCGGCGCTCTGCCGGTGCTCGCCCCACAGGCGCAGCGCGACGGCGGCGGCGTCGTGCAGGTCGCGGGCCTCCTCCCAGTACCGGATCTCGGCGTGGTCGGTGGCGTATCTGCTGGTCAGCAGGAAGGGGTGGTCGTGGGCGAGCTGCTCGAGGGCCCGCCGCAGGTCCGGCAGGGGGACCTTCTGTCCGGAGACGCTGAGGGTGACGTGCCACAGGCGGGGCAGGTCCTTGGGCTCCTCGTAGGTGTCCCCGGCCGCGACGCTCGTCAGAGCCCCGCGGGACACCGCCCCAGGGCGCACTCGTCTCACGACGGCCTCCTTCGCGCATGCCTCGCCCGACCCCTTGACGGAACGTGTCCTTTCAACATGTCCCAGAGACAAAGTTGAGCAGGCCGCAGGGCTCCGCGTGGCGGTTTTACGGAACGTCCCCCACCGGGGGCCGTCCTCGTCTCCCGTTTACGAGCGGTTTTGCGAGTGTCACGCGTGCAGGAGCACCAGGTCGTCCCTGTGTACGACCTCGCGTTCGTACGCCGGGCCGAGCTCGCGGGCCAGCTCGCGGGTCGAACGCCCGATCAGCCGGGGGATCTCCTTGGCGTCGAAGTTGACGAGTCCCCGGGCCACGGGCCGGCCGGCCGCGTCCCGCAGTTCGACGGGGTCGCCGGCGGTGAACTCGCCCTCCACGGCGGCGATTCCGGCGGGCAGCAACGACTTGCGTCCCTTCACGACGGCGTCCACCGCGCCGTCGTCCAGGGTCAGCGCCCCCTGCGGGGTGGAGGCGTGCTGGAGCCACAGCAGCCGGTCGGCGGAGCGCTTGCCCGCCGGGTGGAAGTAGGTGCCGGTGTCGCCGCCGGCGAGCGCCTCGGCGGCGTGGACGGCGCTGGTCAGCACGACCGGGATGCCGGCCGCGGCGGCGATGCGGGCGGCCTCCACCTTGGTGACCATGCCGCCGGTGCCGACGCCCGCCCTGCCCGCACTGCCGATCTCGACGCCCGCGAGGTCCTCGGGACCGCGCACCTGCGCTATCCGCGAGGTGCCGGGCTTGCTCGGATCGCCGTCGTAGACGCCGTCGACGTCGGAGAGGAGGACCAGCAGGTCGGCGTGGACGAGGTGGGCCACGAGGGCGGCGAGACGGTCGTTGTCTCCGAAGCGGATCTCGTCGGTGGCGACGGTGTCGTTCTCGTTGACGATCGGGCAGGCGCCCATCGCGAGCAGCTTGTCGAGGGTGCGGGAGGCGTTGCGGTGGTGGGCGCGGCGGCTCATGTCGTCGGAGGTGAGCAGGACTTGGCCGACGCGGACGCCGTAGCGGGCGAAGGACGCGGTGTAGCGGGCGACGAGGAGGCCCTGCCCGACGCTGGCGGCGGCCTGCTGGCGGGCGAGGTCGCGGGGGCGGCGGCGCAGGCCCAGCGGGGCGAGTCCGGCGGCGATGGCGCCGGAGGAGACGAGGACGATCTCCCGCTCTCCCCCGTTGCCGCCGCGGGCGGTGCCGTCCCCGCCACGGCTCTTGGCGAGGACGTCGACGAGCGCGTCGACACGGTCGGCGTCCAGGCCGCCCGCTGCGGTGGTCAGCGACGAGGAGCCCACCTTGACGACGATCCTGCGGGCCTCGCCCACGGCCTGTCTTGCCCTTGCCACGTGCTGTCTCCACTCCCTCGCGCGTGGCATCAATCTACGCGAAGGGGACCGCCGGGCCGGGCGGCGGTCCAGTGCGCGGACAGGGGGCGGAGCGGCTCAGGCGGCCGCCGCGCCGAAGCCCCCGGACGGCAGCATCCGCCGCGCCTTGCGCAGGGCGCGGCGCAGGAAGGTGTTGGCGGCGGCCGCGCGGTAGCCCTCGAACGCGCGCGCCTCGCGGGCCTCGGCGAGGTAGATCTCGTCGGGGACGCCGGCCGCCCGGGAGCGGAAGTGCGGGTAGATGAGGTACAGGCGGGTGCCGCGCTTCTCCAGGACGGCGGGGGCCTGCTTCTTGGCCTTGACGAACCGCACGACGTCCAGCAGCAGTTCGGAGCGTCCCATGGCGACCAGGTGCAGCCGCAGCCGTTCGTGGACCTTCAGCAGGCGGGCGACGCCGGGCGTCCAGTGGGCGTCCATCAGCGGCCCGGCCAGCTCGAACTTGTGCCGGCGGACGTCCTCGTCGTCGCTGAGGAACGCGGGCCCGAACTGCGGCAGCAGGGTGATGAGGAAGGGCCGGACCATGAGGGCGTCGCGCCGGTCGCCGGCCGGGACCATGTCGGCGATCAGCTTCATCAGGGCGCGCGCGGAGTCGAAGCGGAGCGTGTAGCCGCCGGTCTTCGTCACGTGCTTGCCGTCCTCGCGGCCGACCAGGTAGTAGCAGGTGTAGTCGGCGAGGACGGAGACGCCGTCCGCGCGCAGGTACGCCTCCAGGGTGAACAGCGCGTCCTCGCCGGTCCACAGCGACTCGTCGAACCGCATGCCGTGTCTCTCCAGCAGTTCGCGGCGGAACAATTTCTGCGCGCTCAGCGTGAACTTGATGTTGGAGGAGTGGACGTCGGTCCGGCCGAGGGTCTTGCCGAACATGGACTTCGGCGCGGTGCGGTTGACGCCCTCGACGCGGCCGAGGACGACGTCCGTGCCGTTCTCGTCGGCCATGGCGACCATGCGCTCCAGGGCCTCGGGGCCGAGCCGGTCGTCGGCGTCGAGGAAGAAGACGTAGCGTCCGGCCGCCTTGCCGAGGCCGACGTTGCGGGGGCCGCTCGGGCCGCCGGAGTTGTCCTGGCGGACGACGGTGACGGGCATGGCCGCGCGGGCCGCGAACTCCTCCAGGCACTCCCCCGTGCCGTCGGTGGAGCCGTCGTCGACGGCGATGACCTCCAGGCGTGCCGGGGCGATGGTCTGCGCCTCGACGGACGCCAGGCACTCCACCAGGTACGGCATGGCTTCGTACGCCCCGATGATCACGCTGACGTCAGGCTGCGTCACGGCGCTCACTCTTCCCCCCAGTCACGGAACATTCACCCCGTATCGCCTCAATATCAACGTGTTAGACGGACACCCGCAGGACGCGGTTGCTTCCCCCTGGGCGCCAAGTGGCGCAGGTCACAGGCGTGCGCACGCTCACCGGAAAGGTACGCAGCGGCGGTAAGAGTTGCTCAGGGCGGATTAAGAGCGAGGGAAGACCCGGTCGGGGCCGGACATGACGAGGGCCCCGAAGGAATGCTCCTCGGGGCCCGGCGCCGGGCGCGGGGGCGGTCAGCCGGCGGTCACGCCGTCCGTGTCACCGGCCGACGCGGAGCGCTGGCCCGGCACCGCGTTGGTCAGTTCGGCCGCCTCGGCGGGGTCGGCGTTCGCGGCGCCCGCCCGGGACTCCTGGCCGACGTTGCGGGCGCCGGCCTTGAGGGCCAGATCGGCCACCGCGCCGTTGAACCGGTCGATCGACGCGGGCTCGTCCGGACCCAGCAGGTAGCGCTTCAGCTCCGCGCGGGCGCCCGCCAGCGGGTCGCCGGCCGGGTCGCGCACGGCGTCCAGCAGGGTGCCCAGGCCGTCCGCGGCGTTGGTGAGGATCGTGGCGGCGCGGACGGCCGTGTTCTGCCGTCTGAACTCGTCGGCGCCCAGTTCCGCGGAGTCGGTGACGGCGTACGGCTTGCCGCTGGCGATGAAGTCGGAGACCACCGAGGAGATGTCGGACACCATCGCGTCGGAGACGTTGAAGCAGTCGTACAGGCGCGGCTCGGCGCCGGTGACGACCCGGTGCTCGTACGCCGGGAAGGAGCGCCAGTAGGCGTCGTTCCACTCGGCGCGCAGCCGGGCTGTCTCCTCGTGCCTGCGCACGTCGACGACGCCGTCACGGGTGGCCTCGGCCTCGTCGCCCCGCTCGCCGCCGGGGCCCGCCAGCTCGGCGAGCCGGGCCTCGATCCGGGTCAGCTCCTCCTTGGCGCGTTCCGTGGTGTCGCCGTCGGCGGTGAAGCGGGGGTCGGCGGCGCGTTCGGCGGCGGCCTGCTCCACCAGGGCGGTGATCCGCCGGTGGGCCGCACCGGCCTCGGGGCTGACGGTGCCGGTGAAGGGGTGCGGCTTGTACAGGACGCGGACCGGCGGGTCGGCCGCGATCAGCCGGTTCACGATGTTCTCGCCGGCGAGCACGAGCGAGGTGTTGCCGGGGTTGCCGTCCCAGCCCTCCCAGGTGGGCGCGTACAGGACCGTGGGGACGCCGCCCTCGGGCAGGTCGCGCCGGGTCATGATGGGCGCGAGCTGCGGCCGGCCGACCTCGACGATGTCCTCGTCGCGGACGCCGACGTCGGCGATGGCGTAGCGGTCGCGGCCCGCGCGGCCGGCGGTCCACACCTCGTCGTAGACCTTGCTGTACGGGTTGACGCTGGCCAGCTTGTCGCTGTCGCCGTGGCCGATGAAGACGTGCTTCATGGTGGGCACGCGCAGCAGGTGGATGTTCTTGCCGACGTTCGCCGCGTACAGGGCGACCCGCACGGTCGACAGGTCCAGGTTCATCAGGTGCACCCCTCCGGGCACGCAGACGACGGGGACCGTGGTGGGTGCGAGGCCGGCCAGGAGGACCCGCTCGCGCAGGATGATCAGCGGCCGGGTGTCCAGCCGCTCCATCGTCTCCAGCCACATGTTGACCTGGTACGCGGAGTCCTTGGAGCCGGAGAAGTACAGGACGGTCTCGGGCCGGTAGGCGGTCAGCCAGTCGCCCATGGCGGCGAGCACGGCGTCGGCCTTCGGCGGGATCCGCGTGCCGCGCACGTACGGCACGAGCACGAGGACGTACAGACAGCCGAGGCCCACGGTGAGGCCGATGCCGACGAAACCGGCGACGGCGGAGCCCAGCTCGGCGGAGAGCAGGATGCCGGCGACCGCGAACAGGTCGAGGTGGAGGATCTTCTCGGCGGAGCGGTGCAGCAGGCCGCGCGGCGGGGCGTCGGGGATGCGGATGCGGGCCTTGAGGTCGATGTTGCGGGTGGCGACCGGCATCCGGCGGCGGTTGCGGATCAGGGTGACCAGTGCGCCGTGCGGGGCCTGGAGTCCGTAGAAGGCGATGAAGCAGGCGACCGCGCCGTAGAAGACCAGGTGCGTGGAGAGCGACAGCCGGGCCAGCAGCAGGATCAGCAGCAGCTGCCGGATCAGGAAGCGGATGGACAGACCCGCCCGGACCTTGCTGAGGCGGTTGATCAGGTAGCTGCCCTTGTGGTGCAGATAGTGGTCCGCCAGGTACGTCACTGCGGCCACGGCCGCGAAGGCGGGAACGCTCGGGACCAGCGCGGCCAGCATGAGCGCCGGGAAGCCCAGCATCACGAGGACCGCCGCGGCCAGCTCGGACGCGCTGCCCACCCGGGCGACGCGAATAGCGGTGGATATCACGGAGAAACCTGCTCTGGGAGGGGAGAGTGCCGGTTCTGACGGGAAATGCCGGGAAATTCCGGTGGTGCGCCTACGGTGCGGGCTGCTGCGCGGGGTACGGATTCAGGCCTCTGCGCATACCCGGCGATCGGATACCCGCAGAGGCCTGAATTCAACAGAGCGCGCACCGTCGTCCGGTTGTCCTACATGTCGTCCTGGCGGTCCAGCACCGAGGCCAGCGCCTGCTCGAAGCCGGAGGCCTTGGCGGCACCCGCGGTGGGGTCCTGCTGGCGGACGTCGATGACATGGCCGGTCAGCTCCGACAGCAGCACGTCGAGAGAAGTCCGGGCCACCGCTTCGGAGGAGAGCAGCGAGCCTGCGGGCTCCTCGCCGAACGCCTTGGTGCGCATGGGGGTCGCGGTGCGCTCGGGGTTGATGCAGTTGACCCGGACGCCGTCGCCGGCCCACTCGTCGGCCAGCGCCTGGGTGAGGTTCACCATGGCGGCCTTGGTGGAGGAGTACAGGGAGTACTCGGCGCGGCCGCGGGTGTAGCTGCTGGAGGTGTAGAGCAGCAGCTGGCCCTTGCTCTCCGCCAGGTACTTGTAGGCGGTGCGCGCGATCTGCACCGGCGCCAGGTAGTTGACCTGGAGCGCCTCCGCGATGGTGGCGTTGTCGGTCTCGGCGAGCTTGCCGATGCGCAGCACGCCGGCGGTGTTGACCACGTAGTCGATCCGGCCGGTCTCCGCGTACGCCTTGGACAGCGCGTCGTCGACCTCCTCCGGGTTCTCCACGTGGGTGCCGGTCGTGGAGCGGCCGAGGGCGTAGACCTTCGCGCCGTGGGCTTCGGCGAGTTCGGCGATGTCCTTGCCGATGCCGTAGGAGCCGCCGAAGACGACGACGGTCCGGCCGGCCAGCAGTTCGCGGTACGCCTCCTCGCCGTTCTGCTCGGGCGCGGCGGTGGTGCCGAGCTGGAACAGCTTGTCGGCGATGAAGACGTCGACCGGCTGCGTCACCTTCATGTTGTACTCGTCGCCCGCGACGACGTGGATCGGCACGTCCGGCAGGTACTTGAGCACGACGGAGCAGTCGTCCGTGGCCTGGAAGTTGGGGTCGCCGGCGGCGGCCTCGTAGGCGTGCCGGATCGTGGACAGCTTGAAGGCCTGCGGGGTCTGGCCGCGGCGCAGCCGGGAGCGGTCCGGGATCTCGGTGATGAACTCGCCGTCCTCGCCGTGCGTGCGGGTGACGATGACGGTGTCCGCGGACGGGATGGCCACGTCCACGGCCTGGTACCGCTCCAGCGCCGCCACGCAGTCGTCGATGACGCGCTGCGAGAGCAGCGGGCGTACGGCGTCGTGGAACAGGACGTTGCGGTCCTCGCCCTCGGCCAGGCCCTCACCGAGGGCCGCGATCGCGCGCTCCGTGGTCTCGTTCCGGGTGGAGCCGCCCTCGATGACCCTTCTCACCTTGGTGAGACCGGCCTTGGCCACGATCTTCTCGACGTCCGGCACATAACCGGGCGTCATCAGCACGATGACGTCGTCGATCGACTCGGCGTTCTCGAAAGTGGTCAGCGTGTGCTCGATGACCGCCTTGCCGGCGATCTTCAGCAACTGCTTGGGAATCGACAGACCGACCCGCTGACCGGTGCCACCGGCCAGGATCACTGCGGTGGTACGGGGCTTGGCTATGTGCTGTGACACAGATGACCTACCTCGGGACGACAGGGAACCGTGAAAGGCTCCCACTTACGGTAACCGCAGTGCAAGATGAGTGACCTTCGCTTCATATGTGCGCGCAACCTCTCATTCACCTGCTACCCCAGCTGATTGGAGACAGGCCGCTCCAAGTTCCATGAATTTGCTGTGAGTAAGTCCACAGGCTTTCCTGGAACGCCGTTCAGCGGTCCCATCTGCCGCTTCGGGCACGGGCGTACGGGTGCGCCCGGGGGTTGCTCCGGCGACGTCCGGCGTCCGTTGTGCGCAAGGCGGGGCCACTGGAGCGGGTTCGCTTCGGCTCCCGGCAAGATCCTTGTCCCGTACGGCACTTGATCGAACCGGTCGGTAACAGCCGTCGGCCACCGCGGATTCCCGCGCGACTGCCGTCACCTCACCGGGCCGCACGGCACACGGCTTCCCATATGCGCGTTCCGGCTGCACCGAATCGGTCACCCGCCCGGACCGGTACCGGAATACCCGGCAATACCGAAGATGAATTCCACGACAATGCGCCGGGCGGCCACCCGCATTGCCGACGGGTGCCGCGGTGGCTCCGTGCCGTGCGGCGGAGATTAATCGGCGAACCGGTCTGCGGTTGTAAGGAGCGCATAAGCAATTTCCGTGGTGGCCGTTCCGACGCGGTCGTACTCTACGTTTCCCGGGTGAACGAAAGGTAAGACCTCTGCCTGAGACAGGACTGAATGCGACGCCCTGCTGGAGGAACTCCGCGAGGTCCGCAACTCCCCCTCGCCCTCGTGCCGCCGTACGGCCCTCCGGGAGGCCGCGGCGGGTGATCCGGTGGAACCGCTCGTCCTCGGCCAGTTCCCACTCCACCGGGCCGGAGGTGACGCCCCGGGTGAACACCCCGTCGGGCAGCGCAGAGGCCCCGTGACGACACGGCAACACCCGTGCGCGAAACGGCCCCTGACGACACATCGGCGGTGCGGAGCCGGCCGGCGAGGAGTACGGCGGCATACGAAAGCGGCGCGCAGAGGACCGGGATCCTCTGCGCGCCGCTCGGCCCGGGCCGGGCGCGTGCCCGGCCCGGAGGGGCCGCTACTCGAACGGGTCGAAGTCGTCGTACTCGCGCAGCGCGTCGTCCCGCTCCGCGTCCTTGTCCCGGCGGCGCTGGGCCGCGGGCCGGGGCGCTTCGAGACGGTGGTCCTCGCCACGACGGCCCAGCATCTCCGCGCCGGCCATCACCGACGGCTCCCAGTCGAAGACGACCGCGTTCTCGTCGGGACCGATGGCCACGCCGTCGCCGGACCGGGCACCCGCCTTCATCAGCTGCTCTTCCACCCCGAGGCGGTTGAGGCGGTCGGCGAGGTAGCCGACGGCCTCGTCGTTGTTGAAGTCGGTCTGGCGGACCCAGCGCTCCGGCTTCTCGCCCCGCACCCGGAACAGCGGCTCGCCGCCGGACTCCTCACGGGTGACGGTGAAGCCCGCGTCGTCCACGGCCTGGGGCCGGATGACGATGCGCGTGGCCTCCTCCTTCGGCTTGGCGGCACGCGCCTTGCCGACCAGGTCGCCGAGCGCGAACGACAGCTCCCGCAGCCCGATGTGGGCGACCGCCGACACCTCGAAGACGCGGTAGCCGCGGGCCTCCAGGTCGGGGCGGACCATCTCGGCGAGGTCCTTGCCGTCGGGGACGTCGACCTTGTTCAGGACGACGAGCCGGGGCCGGTTGTCGAGGCCGCCGTACTGTCGCAGCTCCTCCTCGATGATGTCGAGGTCGGAGACCGGGTCGCGGTCGGACTCCAGGGTGGCGGTGTCCAGCACGTGCACCAGCACGCTGCACCGCTCCACGTGCCGCAGGAACTCGAGGCCGAGGCCCCTGCCCTGGCTGGCGCCGGGGATGAGCCCGGGCACGTCGGCGATGGTGTAGACGGTCGAACCCGCCGTCACCACGCCCAGGTTCGGCACGAGCGTCGTGAACGGGTAGTCGGCGATCTTCGGCTTGGCCGCGCTCAGCACCGAGATCAGAGAGGACTTGCCGGCGCTCGGGTAGCCCACGAGGGCCACGTCGGCGACGGTCTTCAGCTCCAGGACGATGTCGTGCAGGTCGCCGGGCACACCGAGCAGCGCGAAGCCGGGCGCCTTGCGGCGGGCGGAGGCCAGCGCCGCGTTGCCGAGCCCGCCCCGGCCGCCCTGGGCGGCGATGTACGAGGTGCCGTGGCCGACCAGGTCGGCGAGCACGTTGCCCGCCTTGTCCAGGACGACCGTGCCGTCCGGCACGGGCAGGATCAGGTCCTGGCCGTCCTTGCCGGAACGGTTGCCGCCCTCGCCGGGCTTGCCGTTGGTGGCCTTGCGGTGCGGCGAGTGGTGGTAGTCGAGGAGCGTCGTCACGGACTGGTCGACGGTCAGGATGACGTCACCGCCACGCCCGCCGTTTCCGCCGTCCGGGCCGCCGAGCGGCTTGAACTTCTCGCGGTGGACGGAGGCACAGCCGTGACCTCCGTTACCCGCGGCGACGTGCAGCTCGACGCGGTCCACGAAGGTGGTCATGGTGGGGTGCCTCCAGAAACGATGCGGGTTGTACCTGTGTTAACACGCGAAAGGCGGACCCGCCTTCCCGAACGGGAAGTGAGGTCCGCCTCGCGAATGCGTTCGGTGCCGAATCAGCTGATTCAGGCAGCCGGAACGATGTTCACGACCTTGCGGCCACGGTGGGTACCGAACTGGACCGCACCGGCCTGCAGGGCGAACAGCGTGTCGTCGCCGCCACGGCCGACACCGGCGCCGGGGTGGAAGTGGGTGCCGCGCTGGCGGACCAGGATCTCACCCGCGTTGACGACCTGACCGCCGAAGCGCTTCACGCCGAGCCGCTGGGCATTGGAGTCGCGACCGTTCCGGGTGGACGATGCGCCCTTCTTGTGTGCCATTTCTCCTCAGTCCCTTACTTCGCAGCCGCGGGAATCGACGTGACCTTGATCGCCGTGTACTGCTGGCGGTGGCCCTGACGACGGCGGTAGCCGGTCTTGTTCTTGTAGCGCAGAATGTCGATCTTCTGGCCCTTGTGGTGGTCCACGACCTCGGCCTGGACCTTGATGCCGGCCAGCACCCACGGGTCGCTGGTCACGGAGTCGCCGTCGACGACGAGCAGGGTCGAGAGCTCGACCGTGTCGCCCACCTTGGCGGTGGAAATCTTGTCAACCTCAACGATGTCGCCGACAGCAACCTTGTGCTGGCGACCACCGCTGCGCACGATGGCGTACACGCGGATCTCTCTTTCGCTCGAAGAAACGGCACCCCCGAAGGCCAGCCGCCCAGGAACACAGGGGCGACCTCTCCCGGCCCGACTTGCGCCCGGGAGGAGAAGGTTTACGGGGATGTGGCGTGTTCAGTGGACACGCCGACGGTCCAGGTTACGGGGCACGGCCGAGGGGGTCAAACCGGGCCCCACGGGTGTGCGCCCGGTCACTCGGACCGGGCGCACACCCCGGGTGTCAGCCCTCGTCGGCGGCGGTGGAGACCGTGGTGGTCTTCTTCGCCGTCGCCTTCGCGGCGGCCGTCTTGGCGGTCTTGGCCGCCTTCTTGGCCGTCGTCTTCTTCGCGGCCGTCTTCTTGGCCGCGGTCTTCTTGGTGGCGGCCTTCTTGGCCGTCGCCTTCTTCGCCGCCTTGCGGGCGGTCTTCTTGGCCGTGGCGACCGCCTCGGCGAGTTCCTCGCCGGCCTGCGCGGTCTCCTCGGTCGCGGCCGCGGGCACGACCACGACGGCCGTCTCCTCGGACGCGGTCGGCGCGGTGGCCTTGCGCACGGCACGGCGGCGCGGGCGGGCCGGGGCGGCGCTCTCGGCGGGCGCCTCCTCGGCCGGGGCCGCCGGCTGCTCGGCCGGTGCCTCGGCCGCGGGCGCGGTCTCGGCCACCGTCAGGACGGCCGCCTCGGCGCCCGCGGGGGAACCGGCCGGGGCCGACACCTTCCGGGTCGCCCGACGGCGCGTACGGCCCTTCGGCGCGGCCTCCTCGGGAGCCTCGGCCTGCGGGGCCGGGACCACCTGGTCCTCGGCGGCCGCGGGCTCGGCCAGCGCCTCGGCGGCCGGCTCCGGCCGCACCGGGCGCGCCGCCGCCTCGTCGGCGGTGACGTCCTGCGCGGTCGGGGCCTGCACGGCGGCCTCGGGCTCCGCGGCCTCCGGCTGCGGGGCCTCGGCCTTCCGGTCCTTCGCCCGCTCGGCCTTCTCCGCCTTCGGCGCACCGGCCGGAGCGGACGCCCGGCGGCTCGCGCGGCGGCGCGAACGGCCACGGCCGGCCGCCGCCTCCGCCTCGGCGACGCTGCTGTACAGCTCCTCGTCGGGCGCGAACTCGGGCGCGGGCAGGGCCACGGGCTCGGCGAACTCGGCGGCCACCTCGACGGCGGTCTCCGTCTCCGGCTCGACGGCCTCGCCGGTCTCCACGGCCACCGCGGCCGTCTCGTGCACGTGCTCCTGCGTGTCGCCGCCACGGCCGCGCTTCTTGCGCTTGCCGCCGCCACCGCCACCACCGCCGGAGGCCGGCTGCTCCATGTGCACGATGACACCGCGGCCGTTGCAGTGGACGCAGGTCTCGGAGAAGGACTCCAGCAGGCCCTGTCCGACCCGCTTGCGGGTCATCTGGACCAGGCCCAGCGACGTCACCTCGGCCACCTGGTGCTTGGTCCGGTCCCGGCCCAGGCACTCGAGCAGGCGGCGCAGCACCAGGTCGCGGTTGGACTCCAGGACCATGTCGATGAAGTCGATCACGATGATGCCGCCGAGGTCGCGCAGCCGCAGCTGGCGCACGATCTCCTCGGCCGCCTCCAGGTTGTTCCTGGTGACCGTCTCTTCCAGGTTGCCGCCCTGGCCGGTGAACTTGCCGGTGTTGACGTCGACGACGACCATCGCCTCGGTCCGGTCGATCACCAGCGAACCGCCGCTGGGCAGCCAGACCTTGCGGTCCAGCGCCTTGGCGAGCTGCTCGTCGATCCGGTAGGTGGCGAAGACGTCGACCTCGGAGGTCCACTTCGACAGGCGGTCGGCCAGGTCCGGCGCGACGTGCGAGACGTACCCGTGGATGGTCGACCAGGCTTCGTCGCCGCTGACGACGACCTTGGTGAAGTCCTCGTTGAAGATGTCGCGGACGACCCGGACGGTCATGTCCGGCTCGCCGTACAGCAGCGTCGGCGCGTTGCCGTTCTTGGACTTCTTCTGGATGTCCTCCCACTGCGACTGGAGCCGCTCGACGTCGCGGCGCAGCTCCTCCTCGCTCGCGCCCTCGGCGGCGGTGCGCACGATGACGCCGGCGTCCTCGGGGACGATCTTCTTGAGGATGGTCTTCAGCCGGGCCCGCTCGGTGTCGGGCAGCTTGCGGCTGATGCCGGTCATGGAGCCCTCGGGGACGTACACGAGGTAGCGGCCCGGCAGGGAGACCTGGCTGGTCAGGCGCGCGCCCTTGTGGCCGATCGGGTCCTTCGTCACCTGGACGAGGACCGACTGGCCCGACTTCAGGGCGGCCTCGATACGGCGCGGGCCGTTGGCCATTCCCAGCGCCTCGAAGTTGACCTCACCGGCGTACAGCACGGCGTTGCGGCCCTTGCCGATGTCGATGAAGGCGGCCTCCATCGAGGGCAGGACGTTCTGCACCTTGCCGAGGTACACGTTGCCGACGTAGGAGGTCGACTGCTCCTTGTTGACGTAGTGCTCGACGAGGACGTTGTCCTCCAGGACGCCGATCTGGGTGCGGTCGCCGTGCTGGCGGACCACCATCACGCGCTCGACGGCCTCACGGCGGGCCAGGAACTCGGCCTCGGTGATGATCGGGACGCGGCGGCGGCCCTGCTCGCGGCCTTCCCGGCGGCGCTGCTTCTTGGCCTCCAGGCGGGTGGAGCCCTTGATGGACTGCACCTCGTCGGACGGCTCGCTGGGCTTGCGCGGCTCGCGGACCTTGACGACCGTGCGCTCGGGGTCGTCGGTGGACGTCTCGGAGTCCGGGCCGCTGTCCCCGGCGCGCCGGCGACGGCGGCGCCGGCGGCGGCTGGAGCTGGAGCCGCCGGACTCGTCGCCACGAGCGTCCTCGGCGTCCTCCTCCTCCTGCTCGGCGGTGTCCTCGGCGTCCTGCTCGGCCTGCTCGGCGGCCAGTTCGTCGCCCTCGCCGTCCGGGCCCTCGCCGTCACCGGCGTCACCGCGGCGACGGCGGCGTCCGCCACGACGGCGGCGGCGGCGCGAACCGGACTCCTCGTAGCCCTCGGCCTCGTCGCCGTCCTCGGACTCCTCGCCGTCGGCGAGGTCCTCGGCGGACTCGGCGGTGGGCTCCTCGGCCTCCTCGGTCTCCTCGTCCTCGGCGGCGGTCTCGACGGCCTGCGTCTCCTCGGCGCGGTCGGCGCCCCGGCGGCGACGGCGACGGCG
Organism: Streptomyces sp. NPDC015139; assembly: GCF_043079785.1. NCBI lineage: Bacteria > Bacillati > Actinomycetota > Actinomycetes > Kitasatosporales > Streptomycetaceae > Streptomyces > Streptomyces sp. NPDC015139. The sequence continues at coordinate 358,942 of NZ_JBIBUW010000003.1, forward strand.
CGAACCGGCGTCGGCGCGCTCCTCCGCGTGCTCCTCGGGCTGCTCCTCCACGGCCTCGACGGCCTCCGCGGCGGCCTCGGCGGCGGCTCGCTCCGGGGTCTGGAACTTGGGCTCGGCGAACACCGGCGCCTGGAAGACGGCGACGGAGGGGCGGGCCGGGCGGCGCCGGCCCTCGCCCTCGGCGGCCTCGGCGGCGGGCTGCGCCGGCTCGGAGAAGCCGAAGGTGGGACGCACGGCCCGGCGCCGGGCGCGGCGCGGGGCGGCCTCCTCGACGGGGGCGGTCTCGGCCGGGGCCTCGGCCGCGGCGGGAGCGGCGGCGGGCTCGGCGGTCTCGGCGGCAGGGGTGTCGGCGGGCGCGGCCGCCTGGCGGGTCGCCCGGCGCCGGGTGCGGCGCGGAGCGGCGTCCTCGACGGCGGGCGCGGCCTCCTCGGCGACGGCCGGAGCGGTCTCCTCCGCCTGCTCGGCGGCCGGGGTCTCCTCCACGGACGCGGTCTCGGCGGCCTCCGGCGCGCCGGCGGGCGCGGCCGCGCGGCGGGTGGCCCGGCGGCGCGGACGCGCGGCGGGAGCGGCCTCCTCGGCGGCGGCGGCCGTCTCGGCGGCGCCGGTCTCCTGCGGGGCCTCGGTCTGCTGGACCGTCTCGGCCGCGACGGCCTCGGGGGCCCCGGCGGGCGCCGCCGCGCGGCGGGTGGCCCGGCGGCGCGGACGCGCGGCGGGAGCGGTCTCGGCGGGGGTCTCCTGGGCGGGAGCCGCGTCGTCAACGGGAGCGGCCGTCTCCTCGGCGGAAGCGGTGCCACCGGTGGGCGTCGCCACGGTGCGGGTGGCACGGCGGCGGGTGCGGCGCGGGGCGGCCTCCTCGCCGACGACGACCTCGCCGCCCTCGGCGACGGCAGCGGGCGTCTCCGCCTCGGCGGCGGCCGGTACGACGGTCTCGGCGCCCCCGGCGGCCGTCGGGGCCCCGCCGGGCGCGGACGCACGGCGGGTGGCCCGGCGGCGCGGACGTGCGGCGGGAGCGGTCTCCTCGGGGGCCTCTTCGGTCCCGGTGGTCGCCGCTGTCTCCGCTGCCTCTTCGGCCACCTCGGTCTCGACGACCTCGGTGACCTCGTCGGCGTCGGCGGCCGGTATGGCCGGCACGGTGACCTCGGCGGGCGCCTCGGCCGCGACGGGCGGACCCGCCGGGCGGGAGGCGGCACGGCGACGCCTGCGCGGCGGCAGGGTGTCGCTGGGGGTGTTCAGTTCGGAACCCTCGTTGGGTTCGGTCGGCTCGAGCATGCGGGCGTTTCTCCCGTCAGGCCCCCGGGCGCCGCGCCTGGACCGGCGCCGGTCTCTGGAGACCGGCCGCCGTTGACGTCCGCGGCCCGCGCGATGCGCGATGGCCGCCGTCCGGGGCGCGGGCGCCGCACGGGAGCACTCTGTGTCCTGTCTCGCCGGTTCCGTACGCCTTGTCGGTACGGCCTGGCGAAAGTCTTCTGGTGGGTGCGCTGCCCGACCCAGATGGCTCCCGAGTACGAGGGCTGCGCTACGACGTCCGTCCCTACGCGGGACCTTCCGGCGTCGGCGCCGTCGCGGCGGCAGCAGATGCGGCCGTCATGGCCTCGGCTGCCTCGCGGTCGGGCGCGAGCGGGTCGGTCACCGTGCCGGTCTCTTCATCGAACAGCCCCTGCGCCAGCCTGGTCACCGCTGCGGGGACCGGCGGCGCCAGGTCGGCCACGGCGCGGAGACCGGACAGGACGTCGTCGGGTCGTACGGCAGGCGTCACGTGCCGAACAACCAGCCGCAGTATCGCACAGGGCCGGTCGGTCGGCCTATCAGCCGGTGAACCGTGCGTTTCCAGGCTCACCACGGCCGGGCGGGCGTCGAAGGTGCGGACGCCGTTCTTGGTCATCCGCTGCACCTCGACGGTGTCGGCCCCGGTGAAGGCCTCGACCGCGCGCTCGGCGTCGGCCGGGTCGACGCCGTCCAGCCGCAGCTCCCATACGGAGGCCGTCAGCCGGTCGGCGAGACCCGAGGTCCGCGCCTCCACCGCGTCGACGACGTCGAGCCCGGGGGGCAGCGACTCGTCGAGGAGGACGCGCAGCTTCTCCGGATCGCGCGTCGCGGTGAGCGCGATCTCCAGGTACTCCGCCTCACTGCCCGTGCCGGTGGGTGCGGCATTGGCGTACGACACCTTCGGATGCGGCGTGAAACCGGCCGAGTACGCCATGGGCACCTCGGCGCGGCGCAACGCACGCTCGAAGGCGCGCTGGAAGTCTCGGTGGCTGGTGAACCTCAGGCGGCCGCGCTTGGTGTAGCGCAGTCGGATGCGCTGCACCGCGGGTGCGGGCGGCGGGCCTTCGGGCTGTCGCTTGCCCAGTGTCCTAGTCCTTCGTGAGAGCGGTCGTACTGCTACCAAGAGTACGTGTCCCGGGGCCCGGAGGTTCCCTCCGGTCCACGGCGGCCGGCGGCCGGGGCTCGCCGAGGAGCATCCGCCGGAAGTCGGCGCGGGCCTGCCGCACGGTGGCGCGGGCAGTGGTCAGCGCCTCGCGGGTGACCCGGCCGACCGCGCGCAGGCCGGCCGCGGCGGGCCGCAGGACGGCGTCCCGGACGACGTGCCCGACCGGGGTGAGGACGGTCCGGTACACCCAGCGCAGGGGCTCGACGAGGATCCACCGCAAGAGGGTCGCCAGGGCCCGTCCGACGGCCGACGAAATGCGTCCCGCGATCCGCCAGGCGTGCCCGAGGGCGTCCCCCACCTCCCGCGCGACGAGGGCGAGGAACCGGCCGGCGGGTGCCAGGACCCAGCGCCACAGGGCGAGCGCGGGCAGGACGAGCAGGACGCGGACGGTCCAGTACAGGGCCAGCCCGATCCCGGTGGCCAGCAGCCCCAGCAGCCGGCCCAGTCCGCGCACGCACCAGGCGACGGCGTGCCCCACGGGGGTGAGGATCCAGGTGTACAGCCAGTGGGCGGGCAGGGCGATCAGGTGGCGCGCCAGCCAGGCGAGGGCCGTGTACACCGCGAGGCCGATGGCGGCGAGGACGGCGCCGACGCCCTTCAGCAGCCGGGCGAGCGCATGCCCGAACGGGGCGAGCACCCGCGCGTACAGCCAGGAGAGCCCGGCGAGCACCCCGCGCGCCAGCCGGACGACGACGTGGCCCACGGGGGTGAGCACCCGGCGGTACAGCCACACCGCCGGGACGACGAGGAGGACGGTGGCGAGCAGAGCGAGGGCCTTGCCGACCGGGACGACGACGTAGCGCCACAGACCCACCAGCGGCCACACGAACAGAGCCTTGCCGGCCCACAGCAGGGCCCGGCCGAGCGGTCGGAGCACGGTGTCACGCAGAAACCTTCCGGCGACGACGAGCGCGTCCCACGCCATGCGCACCGGCACGACGACCACGAGTACGACGATCCGCACCGGGATCCGGATGGCGACGACGAGGCACCCCTCGGGCTGCCGGGGCGCGGGCAGCGGCTTCTGCGGTTCCATACCCGCAAGGACGCGCGGGCGGCCGGTCCGGGTTCGGCTCCCGGATTGCGATGCCGTCACGGCTCACGGCGGGCCGTACGGCCTTGTCCCGCCAGGTGGTTCAGCCCCGGCCTTCGCCCACGTCGGCGCGCATCGCCGCGCGCAGAGCGGCCAGCGCGTCGATGTACCCGCCGCGGACGTCACGCGGCCCGGCGGGGCCGGGGTGAGAGTCCGGTGTCCCGGAGTCGCCGGCGGTGGCGCCGGCCGCGCCCAGGGCGTTGCGTGCCGCCCGCAGCGCCCGGTACGCCGTGTCGGCCGCGCCGGTGACCGGCGGCGGGGCGACCAGCCCGATCTCGTAGTGCAGGGCGAGCAGGGAGTGCCCGCGCCAGGCGGCCCGGAGGTCGGTCTCCGCGACCGGTGCCCGCTCGCGGACGGCGAGCAGTTGCAGGTCGCTGTCGGTGCTGGTGAGGGCTTCGAGATAGCGGGCGTACAGCTGGCGCCTGAGCTGGTGCGACTGGTTCCCCCGGTCGCGCCTGGCGCGCACGCTCTCGCTCAGCAGCGTCGATCCGACCCCCACCAGGGCGCCGATCAGCGTGCTGAGGGGCGTAGTCCAGTCCATGGGGCGCAACCGTATGCCGACGGCGCCCGCCGGCACCACGGGCCCCCGGCCGCAAGGGAGTTGCCCCTAGATGCCGTCCTCCGGTGAGAGGTCCTGCTCGGTCCAGATCGTCTTGCCGGTGGGGGTGTAGCGCGTGCCCCACTGGTGGGTCATCTGGGCGATGATGAACAGGCCCCGGCCGCCCTCGTCGTCGCTCGCGGCGTGCCGCAGGTTGGGCGTCGTGTGGCCGGTGTCGGAGACCTCGCAGATCAGCGTCCGGTCGCGGATCAGGCGCACCTGGACCGGGCCGCCGACATAGCGGATGGCGTTGGTGACCAGTTCGCTGATGATGAGCTCGCTGGCGAACGCCAGGTCCTCCATGCCCCAGTCGCCCAGCTGCTTGCCGACGGCGGTGCGGATGCCGCCGACCGCGGCCGGGTCCGGGGGCAGTTCCCACTGGGTGAACCTGTTCCGGTCGAGCAGACGGGTGCGGACCACCAGCAGCGTCGCGTCCTCGTCCACCGGCCCGGGCAGCAGGGTGGTGACCGCCCGGTCGCACAGCTCCTCCAGGGGGGTCCGGTCGGTGCCCGCGAGGATGCGGGACAGCTGTGCCAGTCCGGCGCCCCAGGTGTCGGCCGCCTGGAGGAGGCCGCCCGTGAGGAGGGCGACCGTGCTGCCCGGCGCCAGCTGGATCTCCGTGGTCCGGTACGGCGGGCCGCCTACGCCCAGCGGCGGTCCGGTGGGCAGGTCGGGGAGGTCGACGGCTCCCGTGTGCGGTGCGACGACGGCCAGCACCGGCTCGCCCGCCCGGGCCAGGCTGCACCTGCCGGTGAGGGGGTCGTACACCGCGTACAGGCAGCTCACGCCCAGCGCCTCGTCGGCGGGTGTCCGCGGGCGGCCCGGGTCGCGGGCCGCCGCGCTCTCCCGCGCGGTCTGCTCCAGCAGGTCGGCCAGGCGGGACAGCAGCTCGTCCGGGCTGAGGTCCAGCCGGGCCAGCACCTGGACGCCGGTGCGCATGCGTCCCATGGTGGCCGCGGCCCGCAGGCCGTGACCGAGCACGTCCCCGACGACCAGGCCGACCCGGGTCCCCGACAGGGGGATGACGTCGTACCAGTCGCCGCCCACGCCGGATCCGCTGTCGGCGGGCAGGTAGCGGCTCGCCGAGTCGACGGCGACGTGCGGGGGCAGCCGGCGCGGGAGCAGGTTCCGCTGGAGCTTGAGGGCCACCGTGTGGCCGCGGGTGACCACCGGCATCAGCAGCAGCCCGATCAGCAGGGCACCCAGGCCCAGCACGGTGACCCCGCCGATCGGCCCGATCAGCGGCACGTCGACGCTGGTCGCGCCGTACTCGGGGTTCGCGTAGACGCCGAAGGCCGCGTACAGGAACAGCAGGGCCATGATCAGCCCGCCGAGCGCCGGGAACACGCCCTTGAGGACGAGGTCCCGGAAGGTGCGGGTGAGCACCCTGCGGTAGTACCAGAGGCAGGCGAAGCCGGTCACTCCGTACTGGAACGCGATGGCGAGTCCGACCGATTCGATCGAGTCGGCCACGATGTTCCGGCTGAACGAGGACAGCAGGACCAGCAGCACGATCGACGCGGCACCCATGCCGAGGGTCCCCCAGGTCGGCGTCAGGTACCGGCGGTGGATCCGGGCGAACCGGGCGGGGACGGCCTTGTGGACCGCCATGGAGAAGACGGTCCTGGCCAGGGGCAGGATGGTGGTCTGCGCGGAGGCCAGCGCGGACGTCAGCACCATGAGGAGCAGCACCCGGGAGAGGATCAGCCCCGTGGCCTGACTCCCGAACACGGCCTCGCCCAGACCGGAGAACACGTCGTCCCAGTTCGCCGGGTTGCCGAGCCCGATGCCCGAGCCGCCCACTCCGGCGAACGCCTGCGCCGAGGTGGACACCAGCCCGTACATGATCAGGAGCAGTACGATCGACGTCACCGCGGCGCGCCCCGGGACGCGGGTGCTGTCGACGGTCTCCTCGTTGACCGAGAAGGCGGTGTCCCAGCCCCAGTAGATGAAGACCCCCGCGAGGAGGCCCGAGGTCAGGTCCCTCATCGACGGGACCTCGAAGGGGTTGAACCAGGTGGCGGAGACGTGGATCGCCGTCGGCGGGGGGTCGGTGTACACCCGGACCAGCGCGGCGGCGGCGAACAGGACCAGGATCAGCATTTCCGCGCAGAGCAGCCAGCGCTGGACGGTCGCCGAGAACTCGATGCCGACGTAGCAGACCGCGGTCATCACGGCGATCCAGACGATGCCGGCCACCGTGACCCAGAGCCGGCTCTCCCCCATGCCGTCGAGGCCCACCAGGCGGAAGCCGTAGATGCCGGCGATCTCGGCGAGGTTCACCATGACGACGACGTTGGCGACGATGAGGGCCCAGCCGCCCATCCAGCCGGTGCGCGGCCCGAAGGCGCGGGTGCCCCAGGTGAAGGTCGTCCCGCAGTCGGCGTCGCTCGCGTTGAGCTCCCGGAAGGCGCACGCGACCAGCAGCATCGGGACGAAGGCCAGCATGGTGACGATCGGGGCCTGGAGTCCGACCCCCGCCACGATGATGCCCAGGGTGGCGGCGAGGCTGTACGCCGGGCCGGCGGAGGCCAGCCCCATGACGACCGAGGAGAACAGGCCCAGGGCGTCGTTCTTGAGCCCCTTCCGGCCGACTGCGGTGCCGGGAGCGGGGCGGTCGGCGGACACGGCGCTGCCGAAGAGCCTCACACTTGATTCCACGCCGGGCCGCCGCGCCGCGCAACAGCGCGGCAGCCGATGGGCGTTCCCGCTCGCGGGCCGCGTCGACGGTCGCCCGAGGGGCGGCCCCCGCCCTGCCCGGCCGGCGGGGACCGCTTCCTTCATCGGTTACGGGTGGGGCTAGGGGGTCGGCTGCGGCGAGACCGCGGTCCACTGCGACTGCGGGTCGTTGCCCTGCGCCGGGGCGGGACAGACCAGGGAGGTGCCGTTGGCCGCGCAATGCAGGGTGTAGACCGAGCCACCCTGAGTGATGATCTTGAAGAACGCGTCACTGCCGTTGCCGTCGACCGAGACGTCGCAGACCGGGGAGTTCGTCGGGAAGCCGGTGATCGTGCTCAGGTTGGTCCAGCCGGCGGTGTTGGCCGGGCCGGACACGATGTTCGGACTGTCGGGGGCCGTGTTGATGCCGGGACGCCGGCCCGCGAACGGCACTCCGTCGACGAGCGCGGCGATGAACTGCTCGTTGCCGTTCGGCTGTGTCGAGTCGACGCCCGTGCCGCACGCCGTCGCGGTCGCCGTCACGGTGGCGGTCGCGGTCACCGTCTGGGTCGCGGTCGCCGTCGCGGTGACCGTTCTGGTCACCGTGACGGTCGGCTTGGGGTGCTGCGAGTCGCATTCGTCGCCGTCACCGCCCCCTCCACGCGGCTTGTCGTGGTCGCAGTGCGGGTCGGTGGTGTACGTCGTGCCCGACTGCGTGGTGACACCGGCGGCCACCGCGACCGCGGGGGTCCCCACCGCGACGGTCACCGCCGTCGCGATCGCGGCCAGCCTGCGGATCCCCTTCGCCCCGATGCGGGCCGTCGGCTCCTGACGTGAGGTCGTCCTGTGCTCAGGACTCATGTGGATGCTCCTTGTCCTTGGAGTCCCGGGGCGTTCCCCGAGTCTGAGCGCGAGCGTGACCCGGGAGGCCGGAGCACCGGTGCACCGTGGAGCAAACACGCCTGTAGATCAGTAAATCGGACCAGTGGGAGTCTGCCGGCCGGAGCAGCCCGCGCGCGGATCAGCGGGCGGGGCCCGCCGCGCCGGCGGAGCCGTCCTCGCAGTGCAGTTCGAACCAGACGCTCTTGCCGGTGGCGGTCCGCTCGGTGCCCCAGGCGCCGGCGAGCACGTCCAGCAGTTCGGTCCCGCGTCCGCCCTCGGCGTCCGGGCCGACGACATTGCGCACGGGGCCCGCGGACTCGGTGTCCTCGACCTCGCACATCAGGCGGGAGTCGCGCAGCCGCAGGTTGAGCCGGAGCGGGCCGCGCGTGTGCCGCAGGGCGTTGGTGACCAGTTCGCTGACGAGGAGTTCGGCGGTGTCGGCCAGGTCGGCCACGGCCCACTCCGCCAGCTGGGCGGTCACCAGGCGCCGGGCGCGGCGCACCGAGACCGGCTCCTGGGCCAGGGGCCAGGAGGCGTCCCAGTCGGTGGCACGGCCGCGCGGCGCGTCCAGCGGCCGCAACGGCGAGAGCATGCGGGACCACAGGGCCCACTGCCTGACGGCCCAGGAGTCCGCGGCGGCACGCTTCGGCCGGCCTCGACGCAGAGCGACGACGGGGCGGCGACCGATGGCCAGAGCGGCCATGGGAATCAGTCCTCTCATATATGGACGGTTTGCCGGGAAGTGCGCCGGGTAAGCACCAGGGCCTGTACACGTAGCGGTCGCTACACCAAAAAATATACACGTAGCGCTTGCTACAGTAAATACCTGCCCAAAAGTTCTCGTACCGGACAGATCCGTAGCCTCCGTTCGCCGACAGGAGCTTTCATGCCTCGCCCGCCCGATCCGGCCAAGCGGCGCGACCTTCTCGACCGGGTCCGCGCGTACGTGCTGCGCAACGGCCTGGCGGACCTCTCCCTGCGACCGCTGGCCAAGGACCTCGGCACCAGCGACCGCATGCTCCTCTACTACTTCGGCACCAAGGAGCGCATGGTCGCCGAGGCGCTCGCCGTCTACGAGCGGCGCCCCCTGCTGCGCACCCGCGAACTCCTGGAGAGTGTCGGCTCGCCCACCACCCCTGCGGAGCTGCGGCGCTTCATGGAGGAGGTGTGGCGGCAGTTCCGCGACCCCGGGGTGCGGGCCGCGCTCCCCCTCCACCTCGAGATCATGAGCGCCGGTGTCCTGCACCCGGACCGCTACGGGCCGCTCGTGCGCGATGTCGTCGTCGCGTGGACGGACCTGCTGACTTCCTTCCTCCGCGACCTCGGGATGGATCAGGACCGGGCCCGCACCCAGGCCACCCTCCTGACCGACGCCTGTTTCGGCCTTCTGGCCGCCCCGCTCGCGGACGGCCACTGGGACCGCGCCGACAAGGCCTTCCACGCCCTCCTCGACAGCCTGGAACCCGGGTGGCGGACCCCGGAGTGACCGCCGGGACGGGCCCCGGCGGGAGTCACGGGCGCGAAATCACCCCCTGAGTCGGGCGCGCGGCCCCTCACCGCCAGGCGCGCCCCACGATCGCGCCCAGGTGGATGACCACGCCGACGGCGACCAGCCACGACAGGATGACCATGACGACGCCGATGGGGCCGTACTTCTCCTCGTTCGCCACGACGGCCGCCGAGAAGTAGTGGGCGGAGAAGACCCCCAGGCCGGTCCAGCACACGCTGGTGACCAGCGCCGGAGGGAAGAGGACGCGCCAGCGCACCGCCCCGGCGAGCAGGACGTACATGCTGCCCCACCAGAAGGCGGCCGCCCACAGGAAGCCGGCCAGGCCGGGCAGGAGCCATCCGCCGAGCACCCTGCCGAGCGCGGCCTGCACGGCGACGTAGACGAACAGGCCGATGAGCCAGGCGAGTCGGGCCGCGGTGTTCCGCGTGACGCTCCCGGGAGCGTCGAACAGCATCAGGTACCAGCTCTGGAGGGTGCCTGCCACGGCCATGACGCCGAGCAGCAGCAGGACGGCGCTGGTCCCGGTGAGGGTGTACGAGTTCGTCGTGGGCGCGAACAGGGTCGACAGGGCCTCGGCGGCCTGCTGGTCCAGTCCCAGCCAGCCGGCGACCACCTCGGCCGCCTCACGGCCCGACGCCGCCGTGATGATGATCAGGAACGGGAAGAAGCACAGGAGTGCCAGGGCGGCCAGCTGGAAGGAGTGCCCGAAGAAGTCGACCGCGGCGAGGCGCCCCCACAGCCGGCCCGGACCGCTCTCGTCGAACCGGCGGCCCGCCTCCCGCCATCGCCGGTCCGCCTGCCGCCACAGGGCACGCCACGACCGGCTCACTTCCGTACGCTCGGCCCGCCGGTCCATCGCACGAGCCACTTGCCGAGCTCCCACAGGACCAGCAGGACCAGTGGCGCCACCAGGGTCCAGGCGAACTCCGGGAGGTCCAGCCGGGTCGTGCCGAGCAGCCGGCGGAAGGCGTCCAGCTGGGTCACCAGGACGGCGAGGACGAACTCGACGAACATGGCCCAGTTCATCTGCTTGCTGTCGAAACTGGCCGTCGTGAGCACGGTCTCCGTCTCGCTGCGGCACTCCAGCGCGGCCACGACGAGGCACAGCGCGAAGGAGGTGAACGCCATCGACTGGCCCACCGCGACGCTGCCGAAGCGGTCCTCGCCGAGCTTGATCAGGGACAGCAGGGCGATGGTGATCACCAGGCCGGAGAGTCCGACCGTGACCATCACGCTCCTGGTCAGCACGGGCATGCCGCGGGGGCGGGGCCGGCGCCGCATCAGGCCCGGGCTCTGCCGGTCGAAGCCGAGCGCGAAGCCGAAGGCCGCGTTGACGAAGAAGTGGATCCACAGCACCTGTGCCGGGGTGAAGGGCTCCCCCGCGGCGATGTTGAACACCGAGGCGCCCAGGAACGTCAGGACGAAGATGACGAGCAGCACCAGCACGAAGCGGATGTACTTGGTGAGGTTGTCGTAGATCTTCCGGCCCTGCTCGACGGCGAAGACGATGGTGGCGAAGTTGTCGTCGGAGAGCACCATGCGCCCGGCGTTCTTGGCGACCTCCGTGCCGGAGCCCATGGCGATCCCGATGTCCGCGGCCTTGATGGCCGGGGCGTCGTTGACGCCGTCGCCGGTCATGGCCACCACATGGCCCCGCTGCTTCAGGGTGTCGGCGAGCAGCACCTTGTGCTCGGGGGCGACCCGGCCGACCACGCCGATGCCGTCGATACGGGCGAGCCGCTCGCTCTCCGGCAGGGCCGCGAAGTCCGCGCCGAGCATGGCCTCGCCCTCGATCCCGAGCTGCCGGGCGATGGCGGCACCCGTGACGACGTCGTCCCCGGTGACCATCCGGACCCGGATGTGCGCCGCCTGCGCGTCGGCCACCGCCGCCCGCGACTCCCCCCGCGGCGGGTCGACCATTCCCACCAGGCTCGTCATCTGCAGCCCGGTGACGTACCCGAGCAGGTCGCCCTCGGGGTCGAAGTCCGCGGGGTCGAGGTCGCGCCGCGCGGCGGCCATCACCCGCAGGCCCGCGCCGCCCATGCGCTCGATGTGCTCCTGGGCCCGGCGGCGCGCCTCGGCGTCCCACGGCACGGCCGTCCCCTTGGCGAGCGCGGTGGCGGCCCGGGCCGTCACCGCGGGCGCCGCCCCCTTCACGAAGCACCGCACCACGGGCCGGCCGGCCTCGTCCGTGGCCGGGGTGAACGTCGCCATCAGCTTGTACGCGGGGTCGAACGGCAGGGTGGCCAGCCGCGGGAACCGCTCCCTGGTGGCGTCCATGTCCAGTCCGGCCTTGTGGCCCAGCACCAGCAGGGCGCCCTCGGTGGGGTCCCCGACCACCTTGCCGTCCACGAGCCGGGCGTCGTTGGCGATCAGATACGGCAGGATCGCGTCCTCGATGCCGGGCGAGCTGCCCACCGCGTGGTGGACCTTGCCCTCCAGGCCGTACCCGGTGCCGGAGACGGTGTAGCGGTCGCCCGGATCGACGACCTCCACGGCCGTCATCTGGTTCATGGTGAGCGTGCCGGTCTTGTCGGAGTTGATCGCCGAGGTGAACCCCAGCGACTCCACCGACGGCAGGTCCTTCACGATCGCCTCGCGCCGGGCCAGATCGACCCCGCCCAGCGAGAGGATGGTCTGGGTCACCGTGGGCAGGGCCTCCGGGATGGCGGCGATGGCCAGGGAGACCGCACTCACGAACAGGGCGTCCCACGCCTCACCGCGGCTCCGCCCCAGGACGAACATCACGATCATCGTCGCTCCGGCCGCACCCGTGATCCACAGGGTGAGCCGGTCCAGTTCCCGGGTCAGCGGCGAGGGCTCGCGCGGCGTCGCCGAGAGCATCCCGGATATCCGGCCGAGTTCGGTGTCCGCCCCCGTCCCCGTGACCACCACCGTCCCGCTGCCGTGGGTGACCGGGGTGTTCATGAACGCCATGTTCGTCCGGTCCCCGGGGCCGAGGCCGGCCCCTGCCAGTACGCCGGACCCCTTGGCGACCGGCACGCTCTCGCCGGTCAGCGCCGACTCGTCGATCTGCAGCGCGTGGGCCTCGACGATGCGGCCGTCGGCCGGCACCTCGTCCCCGGCGGCGATCAGCACGACGTCGCCGACGACGACCTCCTCCGCCGGGATCCGCGACTCCGCACCGTCCCTGCGCACCCGGGCGGTCGCCTTCATCATCGACTTGAGCGCGTTCATGGCGCTCTCCGCCTTGCCCTCCTGGCGCATCCCCACCACCGCGTTGAGGACCGTCAGCACCAGCAGCAGCACCCCGGTGGCCCACTCCGCGATCACCAGGGACACCACGGCCGCGCTCACCAGGACCAGTTGCATGTAGCTGCGGTACTGCGCCAGGTAGCGGCGCCAGCCGGGCAGCGGCTTCTCCTCCGGCAGGGCGTTCGCGCCGTGGAGGCGCAGGAGTTCCGCCGCCCGCGCCGACGACAGCCCCTCGGCCGTGTCCACCGCGAACGCGGCGGCGACGTCCCGCGCCGGAAGTCCGTACCACTCCCGGCCCTGCTCGGCCTTCCCCTCCAGGGCATCCTTCTGCACGGTCATGACACGTCCTTCCGGTCCGCCGTCACCCGCTCGGCATCCCGGCCGCTACCCCTTGCCGCCGGGACGCCCGCTCTTCCTCCTGGCCTTCGTGCCCGAGGCCGCGTACGGGTCGGGCGCCGCCCCCTCGGGCGCCTCGGCCTCCAGCTCCTGCCGGACCCCGGCCAGTTCCCGGCGGGTCTGCTCGCTGACGCGCGGGTACTGGGGATCGATGTCCATCAGGGTGTGCACCAGCACCGAGGAGGCGCACAGCCGCGCGAACCACTTGTGGTCGGCCGGAAGGACGTACCAGGGCGCCCATTCGGTACTGGTGGCCGACAGCATCTGCGAGAAGGCGCGCTGGTAGTCGTCCCAGCGGGCGCGTTCACGGACGTCCGCCGGTGAGAACTTCCAGTTCCGCTCGGGCACGTCGATGCGCTTGAGGAACCGCAGGCGCTGCTCCTCCTTCGACAGGTTCAGGAACAGCTTGACGATCCTGAAGCCGTTGTCGCTGAGGTACCGCTCCCAGTCGTTGATCTCGCGGTAGCGCCGCGCCCACACGTCCGGCCCGCGAGCCGACTCGGGCAGGTTCTGCCGGGTCAGGTTCTCCGGGTGCACCCGGACCACCAGGACCTCTTCGTAGTGGGAGCGGTTGAAGATGCCGATCTCGCCGCGCCGGGGCAGGCGGCAGGCGTAGCGCCACAGGTAGTCGTGGTCGAGTTCCTCGGACGAGGGGACCTTGAACGAGGACACGGTCACGCCCTGGGGATTGACCCCGCTCATCACGTGCCGGATCGTCCCGTCCTTGCCGCCGGCGTCCAGCGCCTGGAGGCACACGAGCACCCCGTAGGTGTTCTGGGCGGCCAGCCGCCCCTGGTAGTCGGCGAGCAGCTCGGTGCCCGTCCGCAGCAGCTCGACGCCGTCCTTCTTCTTGTGGACGCCGGCCCGGTAGCCGGGGTCGAAGTCCGTCGTCAGGTCGACGCTCCGGCCGGGCTCGACCCGAAGCGGCTGGATGAACTCCGCCATGCGGGCAGCTCTGTCGTCGGCCATCCGTCGCTCCCCTTCCCACACCCGGCCCACCGGCCGCACCTCGTGCCCCGTCACCGTGCACCCGCAGAATCGCCCCGCCCGCCGGTGACCGCCTCACCCCCGGGGGGTGGTTCGGGCCCCCCGTGGCGCGGGGCGCGAGTGGAGCCGCGGGGCCGGGCGAGGCAGGCTGGGGGCATGAAGTCGCTCCTGCGCGCGCCGGGAGCAGGCGGCCGGGGCCGGATCCTGTTCACGCTGATGCAGTGCGTGCCCTTCGCGATCGCGCTGGCCGTGCTGGTCATCGAGCTCACACCCGCGCACTTCATCTACACCGGCCCGCTGCTCACCGCCGTACCGGCGCTGGCGGCCGTGACGCTCGGGCCGAGGGGCACGGCCGCCGCCGCGGCGCTCGCGCTGGCCATCAGCGTGGCCACCGCCGCCTACAACAGCGCCTGGGGCACCTTGCAGGTCTACACCAATTTCCTCGCCCTGGGCCTGGTCACCACGGCCGGCTTCATCACGAGCAGCGCCGTGCAGGCGCGCAGACAGCGCGAGCTCGACCAGGTCCGCCGGATCGCCGTGGCGGCCCAGGACGTCGTACTGCGGCCCGTGCCCGCGCGGCTGGGCCCGGTGGCGGCGGGCAGCCTGTGCCTGGCGGCGGGGACGGGCGCGCGGGTCGGCGGGGACCTGTACGAGGCCGTGGAGACCCCGTTCGGCGTCCGGATGATCGTGGGCGACGTCCGGGGCAAGGGACTGTCCGCGATCCGGGCCGTGGCCGTGGTGCTGGGCGCGTTCCGGGAGGCCGTGCACTACGAGGACGAGCTCGTCGAGGTCATGAACCGCTGCTCGGCCGCGCTGCGCCGGGAAGTCGCCAAGCCGGGCGCGTACGACGAGGAGGTGCTGCTGGAGGGGTTCATCACGGCGCTCGTCGCACAGGTGCCGAACGAGCCCGTGGTGCAGGTGGTCAACCGGGGGCACCCGCCGCCGCTGCTGCTCCACGAGGGCAGGACGACGCCACTGCTGCCGCCCTCGCCGCTGCCGCCGCTCGGCCTGGAGGACCTGGTCGCCGACTTCCCCGACAAGCCCGACAGCTATCCGTTCGCCCCGGGCGACCGGCTGCTGCTGTACACCGACGGCGTCATCGAGGCGCGCGACGGGCAGGGGGAGTTCTTCGCCCTGCCGCGGGCCATGGAAGGGATCGGCGGCGGCACCGCCCCGCAGGCGTTCCTGGAGCAGCTGCACCGGGCGCTGGTCCGGCACACCGGGGGCGGCCTCGCGGACGACGTGGCGATGATCCTCGCCGACCGGCGGGCCGGCGAAGACCGGCCGAACTCCCGTTAGCCGCGGTCGTGTCGGAGACGGCCCGGGTCAGGAGACGGGGTGCGGGTGCCCGAGGTACGGGAACTCCGCCAGCAGGTCGGTGTGCGGGCCGATGTGGTCGTCGGTGACCTTCCCGCCCGAGACCATCGCCAGCCGCGCGGAGGTGACGTCGTCGGTGAGCGTACGGCCGTTGGGATAGGCGGCGGGCTCGGTCCGGTCGTACCGCAGCACGTCCGGCAGGACGGTGCGCAGCGCCTTCTCCGCCTCCGCGGGGCCGTAGCCACCGGTGTGGGCGAGAACGGCGCTCCACGGCTCCCGGTAGGTGTCCCAGTCGTCGGCGGGCTCCCCCTCGTTGTACTTCTCCTTGGCGTCCTCGGCGTTGAAGTACGCGGTCAGCGACGGGTGGGCGCCGCGGTCGACGGAGACGAGCCGGCCGTCCTGCCGGAGGCTGACGCGCGCCCACACCCCGATCGGCCCCTCGCCGAGTTCGGTGTCGGGCACCTCCAGCACGATCCCGAAGACGTTCTTGTCGATTCCGAAGTCGTTCCCGGTCCACTGGAAGCCGGCGACGATGCCGTCCAGGTCGGCGAAGAAGGGATCGCTGCGCAGCCCGGCGGAGAACCGGAGGCCCTCCCCCGACACGACATGGGGTTTCGCCCCGAAAGCGACCTCGGCGCCGGAGACGACGGCCTCACCGCCGGGTTCGTGGTCCCGGGCGGCGGCGCCCGTCGCGCGGTGGACGGTGACCGTCTGCCGGCCGTCCGCGGGCGCCGAGAAGACGAAGCTGTAGGCCAGGTCGGCGACGTCGTCCCCGTCGAGGTCCACGTCGATCCGGTACACCGCGTCCGGATGGAACGCCTCTCCCTGGGTCGGCGCGAACGGATTGACGTTCATGATCAGAACGGTGCGCCCGCTCTCCGCCGCCGGGAAGACGAACACGTCCGTGAGGTCGAGGCGGGCGTCGCCCTTGGGCGAGCGCAGATCCGGTCCGCTGAGATGGTGCGACATGGTGGCCTCTCGGTGAGCGTGCGACCCCCCTGACACCGCCCGGGCAGCATCAGGAAAACACAGCTCCGAGGCCTCGGCACCCGGGCTTCGCGTCCCCTCGGCCGGCGACCGATGAGTTCCGGAGCCCGGCGGGGTCCACCCTGGGCAAGCGAAGTCCGCGCACGAGCTCTGTGAGGAACCATGACCGACCGAGCACTGCCGCCCGTCGTCGACACCGCGACCTGGAACCGCGAGCTGCGGGCACTGCGTGCCCGGGAGAAGGCCGCGACCCGGGAACTCGACGCCGTCGCCGCCGCACGCCGCCGCCTGCCGATGGTCGAGATGCCCGACTACGTCCTCGAAGGCGAGGACGGCCCCGTCCGGCTGGCCGACGTCTTCGGGGGCAGGAGCCAGCTCATCGTCTACAGCCACATGTGGTCCGCCGGCAAGGAATGGCAGTGCCCCGGCTGCACGGGGTTCACCTCGCAGTTCACCCGCCTGGAGTTCCTGGACGACTACGACGCGCGATTCGTCGTCGTCACGCAGGGCCCGATCAAGGAGGCGCTCGCCTACCGGCAGCGGGTGGGCAACCGGATGACCTGGTACTCGACCGCCGGCAGTTCCTTCGGTGCCGATGTCGGCGCGCCGCCCGACGGAGGATTCGCGGTCAACGTGTTCCTCCGGGACGGCGACACGGTCTACCGCACCTGGCACACCGACGGCCGGGGCACCGAGCAGCTCAGCCACACCTTCGCGCTGATCGACCTCCTGCCGTACGGACGCCAGGAGCAGTGGCAGGACTCCCCCGAGGGCTGGCCCCAGTCGCCGACGTACAGCAGGTGGCCGGCCTCCGAGGACATCGCCGCGCGCTACGGGACGCCGTAGGACCGGGGCCTCGCGCCGCGCGCCGGCCTGCCGAACGGGACCGGCCGGCCCGGCACCGGTCAGGAGACCAGCACGTCGATGCCGTCGCCCAGCAGCTTCAGCCCGAACACGAAGAACAGGACGGCCATGACAGCCGTGTTGTGCCGCGCCGCCCACTCCTTCCAGTTGCCCAGCGTGCCCCGCGCCCGCTCCCGCATGACCAGGTAGACCACGAGGGGGGTCAGCAGCCCCACGGAGGCGATGACCACGAAGATCGCCAGTGCGGCGATCTGCTGTCCCACGGGCAGCCCGGACGAACTGATGGACGCCGCCGCGGCGATGGTCAGCGGGGCGTTCTTCAGGTTCCCCGCCGACAGCAGGAGGGCGAGGAGGAAGATCTTCACCGGTGTGAAGCGGTCGATCGTGGCCATCCACGCGGGCAACTGCGCCTGCGTGACGTCGGCAGGGCGGTGACGCCACAGCTTCACGCCGAACAGGGCCAGCGCCAGACCCAGCGCGAGTTTGAGAGCCCCCACCCACACGGCCGGCTGCCCGTCGCTCTCGGCGTCCCCCTGACCGCCGATGGCCAGCATCACCCCGCCCAGGACCGAGAGCCCCACCACCCAGCCCGCGGTGAACACCAGCCCGTTCACGCGTCCGTGGGGCGTCGCCAGCACGATGATGAGGGCGACGATCGGAAGGGGGCTGACGGCGACACCGGCCGCCAGGCCCAGCACATCGCCCAGCACTTGTCCCATGCGAACCTCCGGCACATCGAGGAGCCGCGCCGATCGCAGCCGTCGTGGAGGACCGACGACCGGACGTCGTCCCGGCCGCGTGCGCACGCGGCCGGCGAGAGAGCCTCCCTCGCCTGGAGTGCAGGCGATATGGGCGAGGGATACGCTTTTCTCACAACAAGGTCTGGTTCTCCGGGCTCACGTCTTCCGGGCCGGGGTTCTCCGGGCTCAGGTTCCCTGGGCGGTTCCGCGGACGCCGGTCACCTCGTACGCGGCGATCGATCTCCTCCGCGGAGACCCGGCGAAGGCGGTGCACTTCCTCTCACCGCGGCCGGGTGGCCTTCTGCCTCATCTTCTCACCGAGGCTCGCCGCGCGCCGCGTCGGCGCCGGCTCCAGGGCCCACGACTCGCAGTGCATGTGGAGGTCGGGATGAGAATTGTCGTTGATCTTTCCCGGTGTCAGGGGTACGCGCAGTGTGCGTTCCTGTCTCCGGACGCGTTCCGGATGCACGGCGAGGAAGCGCTGATGTACGACCCGACCCCGGACGACGCCCGACGTGACCAGGTCCTGCGCGCCGCGGCGGCCTGTCCGGTCCAGGCCATCCTGGTCGACCGGTTGGAGGGGCGGGACGTACCGGCGGAGGCATCGCGATCATGACCAGCGCCGACAATCTCCAGGCGTTCAAGCGCGACGGCCGCATCGTGATCGTCGGGGCGTCGCTGGCGGGGCTCCGGGCCGCGGAGACCCTGCGCGAGGAAGGGTTCACCGGATCACTGACCATGATCGGCGACGAGCTGGGCGAACCCTACGACCGGCCGCCCCTGTCCAAGCAGGTCCTGACCGGCTGGGTGCCGGCCGACGGCACGACCCTGCCCAGGCGCCGGGACATCGACGCGGAGTGGCTGCTGGGCGTTCCCGCCAGTGGGCTGGACCTGGCCGGCAACCAGGTGCGGCTCGCCGACGGACGCGAGATCCCCTTCGACCGGGTGCTGATCTCCACCGGGGTGCGGGCCCGGCCCTGGTTCGTGGAGAGCGAGGCGGCCCTGGACGGCGTGTTCGTCCTGCGTACGCGGGAGCACGCCGAGGGCCTGCAACGGGCCATCGCCGCCGGCCCCTCCCGGGTACTGGTCATCGGTGCCGGGTTCACCGGCTCCGAGATCGCCTCCATCTGCCGCGAACGCGACATCGCGGTCACCGTCGCCGAACTGGCGCCGGCCCCGCTGGTCGGCGCGCTCGGTGCCATGATCGGTGAGGTCGCCTCCGACATGCAGCGCGCCCACGGGGTCGACCTGCGCTGCGGGGTCAAGGTCACCCGGCTGGAGGGCGACGCCCAAGGACACTTCCGCCGCGCGCACTTCGACGACGGCAGCACCGTCGACGCCGACGTGGCCGTGGTGGCACTCGGAGGCATCCGCAACACCGAGTGGCTGCGCGACTCGGGACTGGCGGCCGGAGTCTGGGGCATCGCCTGCGACACGGGCTGCCGGGCCCTCACCCTCGACGGCCTGATCACCGACGACATCTTCGCCGCGGGAGACGTGGCACGCTGCCCGAACCCGGTCTACGAGTACCGGCTCATCTCGCTGGAGCACTGGGCCAACGCCGTGGAGCAGGCGGAGGTCGCGGCGCACAACATGGTCAGCGGCCAGGCCGACCGCTGGCCCCACCTGACCCTCCCGGTGTTCTGGTCGATCCAGTTCGGCGTCAACATCAAGTCCGTCGGCGTACCGACCTTCGCCGACGAGGTGGCCGTCACCCAGGGATCGGTGGCCGACCGCCGCTTCGTCGCCGCGTACGGCTACCGGGGCCGGGTCACCGCCGCGGTCTGCTTCAACAACGCGAAGTGGCTCGACCACTACCGGGGGCTGATCGAGACCGCCGCCCCCTTCCCACCGCCCAACCCCACTCCCGACCAGCCCGTCGACATGAAGCCGGTGCCCGTCGACTTCCCCGGACCCCAACTGCTCGCCCAGGGCGCCACGGTGGTCGTCACCGGTCACGACCCGGGCGAACGACGGGTCACGGCCGCGCAGCAGCACCACCGGTAGGAGGGAAGGCGAGATGACCACGACCGAGATGCCCGACACCCTCCACCGGATCCTCGACTACTCCTCCAGGTCCGACCCGTACCCGCTGTACGCCGAGCTGCGCAGGACACCGGTGGCGCGGCAGGAGGACGGCAGCTACGTCGTCAGCACCTACCGGGAGATCGCGGACCTGCTGCACGATCCCCATCTCAGCTCCGACGTGCGCAACTTGTCGCACCCGATGCCCGGGGCGGCGGACCGCGGCACGCCGTCGTTCATCAACGTCGACCCGCCCGAGCACGACCGCCTGCGCCGCCTGGCGATGCGTCACTTCGGCCCCCCGCACACCCCGGGACTGGTGACCGGGCTGGAACCCGACCTGACCGCCACGGTCGGCAGCCTGATCGACGGCTTCGCGGGCAAGGAACGGATCGACGTCGTCGACGACTTCGCCTACCCGTTCCCCGTCACCGTGATCTGCCACCTGCTCGGTGTGCCGCGCGAGGACGAACCGCGGTTCCGGCTGTGGGTGAACGACCTCATCGACGCGATCGCCTACGACCCGAAGACCGACCCGAAGGAGATCCTGGAGAAGGGCGTGCAGGCCCGCAAGGACCTGCGCGACTACCTCGGCGGGCTGCTGGAGCAGCGCCACGGCAAGCCGGGTGACGACCTGTTGACGGGGATGGCCAACGACGACGGGCCGGACGGGCGGATGACCGACGAGGAGATCGTCGCCACCGCCAACCTGCTGCTGATCGCCGGCCACGAGACCACCGTCAACCTCATCACCAACGGCATGCTGACGCTGCTGCGCCACCCGGAGGTGCTCCAGCGGCTGCGCGACGACCCGGACCTGGTCGTGCCGCTGGTCGAGGAACTGCTGCGCTACGAGCCGCCCGTGCACATCATTCCCTGGCGGGCGGCGTACAGCGACATCACCGTCGCCGACACCGTCATCCCCAAGGGCTCCCAGATCATGCTCATGCTCGCCTCGGGCAGCCGCGATCCGGGCCACTTCCACGAGCCCGACCGCTTCGACCCCGACCGGCGGGACAACGAGCACCTGGGGTTCGGCAGCGGCATCCATCTGTGCTTCGGCGGCCCGCTGGCCCGCCGGGAGACCCAGATCGCCCTCACCGAACTGGTACGCCGACTCGACCACCCCCGACTGGTCACCGACCCCCCGCCGTACCGCCGCAGCCCCATCCTCCGCGGCCCGATCCACCTGACCGTGGAACAGGGCACCGGCTGACTCCGAGCGGGCCCCCGCCGGTCGAGGGACGGGGGTGCCTCGGTCGGGTCATCGCGAAGGAACCGAGAGCGTGGAGTGTTCACCGGCGAGGCTGACCGGTCGTGTCGTACGTCCCGGCGATCCCGGCTACGCCGGGGCGAGCGCCGGCTGGGACGAGCTGTTCGTCCACTACCCGTTGGTCATCGTCTACGTCCGGACGACGCAGGACGTGGTCAACGCCCTCACCTGGGCGAGGCAGCACGACATGGCACTGCGGGTGCGGAGCGGCGGCCACAGCCTCGAGGGCTGGTCGAACGTGGACAACGGCATGGTGATCGACGTCAGCGAACTGAAGTCGGTGCGCATCGACCCCGCCGCCCGCACCGTGACGGTCGGCGCCGGGCTCACCCAGCTGGAAGCGGTGACCGCGCTCGCGGCGGAGAATCTCGCGGTGACCACCGGAACGGAAGGCAGCGTGGGCCTGGCAGGCGCGACGCTCGGAGGCGGCTTCGGCTTCCTCACCCGCTACCTCGGCATGGCCTGCGACAGCCTGATCGGCGCCGAGATCGTCGTCGCGGACGGCACGGACGGCGCCGAGGTGATCAACACCGACCTGGAGAACCACTCCGACCTGCTCTGGGCCCTTCGCGGTGCGGGCAACGGCAACTTCGGGATCGTCACGTCCCTGACCTACCGGGTGACTGCGCTCAGGAGCGTCACCCATGTGCAGGCGGCCTGGGACGGCACCGGGGACATGCACGGGGTCTTCGAGGCCTGGCAGCGCACGGCACCGTTCGCCGACGACCGCCTCGGCACCCAGCTCGAACTCCGCAGGAACCGGACCCTGCTGTTCGCGGTCCTCGCGGAAGGGACACCGGCGGAGGCGAGGAAGCTGCTGGCTCCGATCCTGTCGGTCGGTGACCCGGACCTCACGGTGCAGGCCGGCAACTGGGGCGACGTGTATACGGCGTTCCAGATCCCGGCCGAGGAGGATCCCGCGAACTGGAAGTTCTGCTCGCAGTTCACGAGCACACCGTTCCCGAGGACGGCGATCGGCGTGATCGCCTCGTTCGTGCGCGACGCGCCCACGGACGACAGCAACTTCTTCACCCAGGCCTTCGGCGGGGCCGTCAGGAAGAGCCCCCGCGGTGGTACGTCGTTCCCCCACCGCGACGCGCTCTTCTACTCGGAGCCCGGTGCCGGCTGGGGACGACGCGAAGTCCCGGGCAGCGGCGACGGACTGACTCCGCGCGCCCAGGCCTGGATCGCCGAGTTCGGCCAGGCACTGCGGCCCTACGTGAACGGCGCCTACGTCAACGTTCCGAACATCGGCGTGCAGAACTGGGAGACCGCCTACTGGGGCGACAACGTCGAGAGGCTGCGGGAAATCAAGGCACGGTACGACCCTCGGAACGTGTTCCGGTACGAGCAGAGCATCCCGCCCGCACTCCGCTGACCGGCGACGACCGGCATGGCGGGCGGGCTTACCGCGGGAACACCGGGTCAGTGCTCGAAGACACTCACGTCTCCGGGCTCGGTCTCCAGCGCCGGGCGGTTGAACAGCAGCAGGCCGAGGAAGAACAGCCCACCCGCGACGAGCAGGCCCACCACGATCAGCACCGGCACGAGCGCCTCGGCCGGCGACACCAGGACGACCAGGGACGCCAGCGTCCACACCAGCGCGCAGACCGCGACCGGCAACTCGAACCGCCCGAGGTCGAACGCGCCCTTCCTGCGGTCCAGTCGGCGGCGCACCGCCAGGTAGAGGACGATCGTCGCGCCGTAGATGACCGCAGGAAGGATCGTGGACGCCGTGATCAGCTTCAGCAGCGCGGCGCCCGGCAGCGCGGCCATCAGGACGACGCCCACGACGAGGATCAGCACCGTCGCGGGAACCGGCGTCCGGGTACGGGGATTGACCCGGCGCATGAGTCGGTGGGCGGGGAAGCGCCCGTCGCGCGCCATCGCGAAGACCATCCGGGAGCACGCGGTCATCACCACCGTCCCGGCGCCGAAGAACGCGACGGTGATGGCCACCAGGAGCACGCTCTCCATCGGCGGCCCCAGCTGCTCACGCATGATCGCCGCGACCGGCGACTCGCTCGCGGTGACCCGCGGGATGTCCTCGATCGCGATGGTGAGACAGATCAGGAACACGATCCCCAGGACACCGGCGGCCACGACGGACCCCACGATCGCGCGCGGCACGGTACGGAAGGGGTCCTTGGCCTCCTCGGCGAGGTTCGCCGCGGAGTCGAATCCGACGAGCGTGGCGAGCCCCATGATCATCGCGATCATCAGCCCGCCCCCGACGTCGAAGTAGTGCGGGGCGTGCTCGGTGACGCCGCGCGAGGTGAGGTTGCCCACCGCGCCGTGCCCGGTGACCGCCACGGCGATGGCGAGGGCGAGCGCCACCACCACGACCAGAGCCAGCTCCAGGCCCACCGCGGCCGTGTTGATCACGCTGACGATGCGGGTGGAGGCCACCACGATCACGGCCTGGACCAGCAGGAGCACCAGGGTGATCACCCGCGCGGTGTCCTCGTCCGGCCGCATGCCCACGAGCGGCATGAACGCCTGACTGGCGAGGGCGTTGTCGATCGCCACCACCGCGATGGCCAGATAGCAGAAGCTCAGCCAGCCGAACCCCCAACCGACCTTGGGGTTGGCCAGCCGCGAGGCCCACTGGTACGACGAGCCGCTGAGCGGGATGCGTCCCGCGAGCTGCGCCACCACCAGGGCCACCAGCACCTGCCCGACGGTCGCGACGATCCACAGCCAGATCCCGACCGGCCCGGCGTTCTGCAGCACGTCGTCGTAGGTCGAGAAGATGCCGACCGCCACCGAGATGAACGCGAACGAGATCGCGAACACCTGGAAGGGGCCGAGCGTCCGCTTCAGCTCCTGCTGATAGCCCCCGAGGGCAGCGGAGTCCTCGTCCCTCTCCGAGCCCGCCTCCACCACTCCGGCACCCGCCTTCCGCCCATGACCGCACTTTCGTACATCTAAGGCATATGCGGAGCACTCGCGCACGCGGAAGATCGGCGCCGACCCGCCGGCCGAGGACATGCCGGACCCGGTGAACCACCCGCTGGGGGTGAGGCCCCGCCGGCGGGTCCGGCGGACGATGTCGGGACGCGCAAGCGGCGGGATCCGACCCCGCCACGCGGGGGTGACCGGTCCCGCAGCCGTTCGGCCAGAGGAGAACGACGACCCATGCCAAGCGGTCACCTCCGCCCGCGCGGCGCCATGATCCGGCTACGGGCCGTACCCGGAGTCCGCGCGATGTCCTCCTACCGGCGCGAGTGGCTGGTCAAGGACGTGATCGCGGGGATCGTCCTCACCACGCTGCTGGTACCGCAGGGCATGGCCTACGCGGAACTCGCGGGTCTCCCGCCGATCACCGGTCTGTACACGTCCATCCTGTGCCTGCTCGGCTACGCGGTCTTCGGGCCCTCGCGCATCCTCGTTCTCGGCCCGGACTCCTCGCTCGGCCCCATGATCGCCGCCACCGTTCTGCCGCTGGCCGCCTCGGACGGAGACCCGGGCCGGGCGGTCGCCCTGGGCTCGATGCTGGCGGTCATGGTCGCGGCCGTGATGATCCTGGCCTCGGTGGCCGGCCTCGGCTTCATCGCCGACCTGCTCTCCAAACCCACGGTGATCGGCTACATGAACGGCCTGGCGCTGACCATCCTGATCGGTCAGCTGCCCAAGCTGCTGGGCTTCAAGGTCGAGACGGGCAGTCTGGTGGAGGAGTGCGTCGGCCTGGTCCGGAAACTGTCCGCCGGCGCCCTGGTGCCCGCCGCGGCCGCCGTGGGGATCGGCGGCATCGCGGTGATCCTGGTGCTCCAGCGCCTGCTGCCGAAGATCCCGGCGGTCCTGGTCATGGTGGTGCTGGCCATCGTCGCCACCACCGTCCTCGGCCTCGGCGCGCACGGCGTGAGCGTCGTCGGCGTACTGCCGCAGGGCCTTCCGCCCCTCACCCTCCCCCACGTCCGGCTCGGCGACCTGGCGCCCCTGGCCGGCGGCGCCCTGGGTATCGCCCTGGTGTCCCTGGCCGACACGATCTCCAACGCCTCCGCCTTCGCCGCCCGCACGGGACAGGAGGTCCACGGCAACCGGGAGATGGCGGGCATCGGCGCCGCCAATCTGGCGGCCGGGCTGTTCCAGGGATTTCCCGTCAGCACGAGCGGCTCGCGCACCGCGGTGGCCGAACGGGCCGGCGCGAAGAGCCAGCTGACCGGAGTCGTCGGTGCCGTGCTGATCGCCGTGATGCTCGTGCTGCTCCCCGGCCTCTTCCGCAATCTCCCCCAGCCCGCCCTCGCCGCCGTCGTCATCAGCGCGTCGCTGTCCCTGGCCGACGTGCCCGCGACGGTACGGCTGTGGCGGCAGCGCCACGCCGAGTTCTTCCTGTGCATGACCGCGTTCCTCGGTGTGGCGCTGCTGGGTGTGCTGCCGGGCATCGCCGTGGCCGTCGCCCTGTCGGTGCTCAACGTCTTCCGGCGCGCCTGGTGGCCCTACGAAACCGTGCTGGGCCGCGTGCCGGGCCTGGAGGGCTACCACGACGTGCGCTCGTACCCGCCGGCGGAGCGACTGCCGGGCCTGGTCATCTACCGGTTCGACGCCCCCCTGATCTTCGCCAACGCCAAGACGTTCCGGGAACGGGTCCTGCGGCTGGCACGGACCGACCCTCCACCCCGCTGGATCGTCGTCGCGGCGGAGCCGATCACCGACGTGGACACCACCGCCTCCGATGTCCTCGAAGACCTCGACGAGACTCTCAACGCCGAACACGTCCACCTGGTGTTCGCCGAGCTGAAGGACCCGGTCCGCCGGAAGATCGAACGGTACGGACTCACCCGGACGGTCGACCCCCGCCACTTCTTCCCCACCCTCGAGGCCGCCGTCACCGCCTTCCGCCGCCGGACCGGCGCCCGCTGGACCTCCGATCCGCCTCACCCGCCCGGCGATCGGTGAACGGCGTCAGAGCGGCGGCGTCCCGGTCAGGGCCGCGTCGAGCGGGGCTGGGACGTCGGGAGCCGCGAGGTGAAGTACAGCGCCAGGGCGGAGGAGAACGCCAGGATCGCGAGCGTGGCGCGCAGGCCGTCCAGCCGGGCGTCGGCGTTGGCCTCCAGTGCCGCCCGGGCCACGCTCTCACGTGTACCTGCTTCGTCGAGGGCGCTCTTGAGCTGCGCGTCCGACAGAAACGTCGCGCCACTTCGCAGTTCGACCGCCGCCTCGTTCTTCACCCTGGCCGGGATCGCCGGATCCTGCTCGACGCTCGCCAGGAACGACGAGGTGAGTACGGCGAGCAGAATCGATCCCGCCAGTGCCGTGCCGAGGGAGGAACCGAGGTTGGTCACGGCGTTCTGCACGCCGCCGACTTCCGCACTCTGCTCGTCCGGCACCGCGGAGACGGTGACGGAGCCGAGCTGGGACGCCAGCGCGCCCATACCGCTGCCGACGAGCAGGAGAGGGACCGTGACGATCTCCGCTCCGGCGCCCGAGTCGAGGGCGGCCATGAGCGTCACGGCGCCCGCGAACACCGCGACGATCCCGACGCGCACCACCCGTCTCGGTGAGACGTCCGGGAGGAGGCGCGGGACGAGGGTCGCGGCGGCCACCAGCGTCAGGGACAGCGGCAGAAGCCGCACGCCGGTCGCGAGCGCGGAAAGGCCCAGAGCGACCGACAGATAGAGCGGTACGACGAAGAACACGCCCATCAGGACGAGGTACTGGAAGAAGAACATCGTCAAACCGCCGGTGAGCTGCTCGTTGCGCAGCAGGGCCGGGGCGATGAGCGGTTCCCGGTGCCGCGCCACGAGGCGGGCCTCCCAGGCGAGGAAGAGCCGGATCAGCAGCACTCCCGCCAGCATCAGCCAGATGACCAGCGAGACGCCGAGCCACGACGGCGCCTCGGGCTTCGGCCGGAACCAGCCCCATTCGTCCGAGCGGAGCACACCGTAGACGAAGGTCCCGAGCCCGAGCGCGGACAGCACGGTGCCGACGAGATCGATGTGCGGACGCCTGCCGCTCGGTACGTCGGCGAGACGGCGAGCCGGCAGCAGGATCGCGATCACCACCAGGACCTCACCGGCGAACACCCATCGCCACGAGAGGTACGTCGCCGCGAAACCGCCGATGAGCGGTCCGAGCGCGATCGCCGCGGCACCCGCGGCCGCGACGAGTCCATAGGCGGCGGCACGTCGTTCGGTGGGGAAGTTGCCGGCCACGAGCGCCACGACCGCGGGCAGGATGAGCACCGCCCCGATGCCCTCCAGGAACGACCAGCCGACCAGCAGCACGGGGAGATTCGGCGCGAACGCCGTGATCAGAGACCCGCATCCGTAGACGCAGCAGCCCATCATGAACGCGCGCCTGCGGCCGATCAGCGCCCCGACCTTGCCGCCGGGGATCATGAACATCGCCATCACGAGCGTGTATGCCGTGATGGCACCCTGGATCCCGGTCACCGTCGTGCCGACGTCGGCGGCCACCGCCGCGATCGAGACGTTCATGACGGAGCTGTCGAGCGCCATCAGGAACTGACCGGCGGCGAGTGTCAGCAGGACGAGCCGCGCCCGTGCCGGGCTCTCGGCGGTGCCGGTCCCGGGAGTCATGCGCGCAGCATCTCAGCCGCCCGGAGGACCGGTCCCCGACCCCACCAAGGAAGTCAACCGGTCGGAGGGCACGAAGTCCGTCAACCGGCCCAAGCGGAACACGGAGGGCCGATGAGTTCCGGCGGACGGGCCGGTCTACCCAGCCGTACGCCGTCGAGCCACCGACTGGAGACCCGCCATGACCCACCCCGCACACCCCGGCCGCATGCTGTTCGTGAACATCCCCGTGGCGGACCTGGAGCGCAGCAAGGCGTTCTTCGCCAAGCTCGGGTTCGGCTTCAACCCGATGTTCACCGACGAGACCTCCGCCTGCATGCTGGTCGGCGAGCAGGCCTTCGTCATGCTGCTCAGCCGCGAGAAGTTCGCGGAGCTCTCGAAGCTGCCGATGGCCGATCCCACCACGCACGCGCTGACGCTGTACTGCTTCAGCGTGTCGTCCCGCGACGAGGTCGACGCGGTCAGCGCCGCCGCGCTCGCGGCGGGCGGGGTGGAGGCGGACGGCGCCGAGGACCACGGCTTCATGTACGCGCGCAGCTTCTTCGACCTCGACGGCCACGGCTGGCAGGTCATGTGGATGGACCCGGCGGCGGTTCAGCAGGGCCCCGAGGCGTTCACGGCGTCGGAGTAGGACGCCGACGCGTGAAGGCGACCGGGGTGGGCGGACACCCGCACTCCGCCCACGACCCGGTCAAAGCGTTACGGGCAGCTCCTGATCCGTGGCTTCACGCGGATCGGTCGTGGGCGGTGCGGTCCCCGGGGACAGGCTGGAAGTAGTGGTCCAGCGCCCAGGCGGCCACACGGGTGCCGGCCCGGGAGCCGGCCGTGTCGGCCGTACGGGAGTGGACGCCGCCCCACACCCGGGCGTCTTCGACGTCCCGGTCGAAGTCGTCGGCGGAACCGTAGAACCGCGTGGTGCCGGTGACGTCGGAGGGCACGTAAAGGTCGATGCGCGAGGTGCCGAGGACGCCGGTCAGGGCGCGTGCCACGGCGGCGGCGACGGTCGTGTGGCCGGCGACGTAGTCCGGGTGGGGTGGAGTGAGGAGCAGCGGCTCCCAGGCCGGGTCCGCCGTCGTCGCGGGGTTGCCGTCGGTGTCGGCGAGGCGGATGGCGGTGATCGGCCGCCAGGAGCCGTAGTGGAGCTTGGCGTCCCACGCGGTGATGACGGCGTCGGTCGCCGACGCGTTCACCGCGGCGAACAGCCGGGCCGTCTCCGCGATGCCGAGCCGATGCCGGGCGGCATGGTCCCGCACGGCCGTCTGCACCTGTTCCACGAGGTTGCCGCTGAAGAAGAGGGCGGTCTCGGTCTGCTGCGCGTTCCGGCCCGAGCCGGTCTTCGCGCCCATGGCCTTCAGCTCCTGGACGTCCGCGGCGTAGGCGGCCGAGGAGAGGGCGGGCGGCGCGCCGGGGCGGAACTGCTGCGGAGAGGCGAGCACGAGGGGACGGAGCCTGGCGAGCCAGGTGTCGATGAAGGGCTGGAACGCGGGCGGGGTGGGCCGCCAGACCCCCGGTGCCGGGGCAGCGGTGAACGGAACGTCCGCGAACCTGCCGTCCCCTTCCCGGAGTTCGACGATGCGGGCGGCGGCGCGCTTGCCGTAGCCGACGCCCAGGTCCCTGGCCCGGCCGGCCGGAAGAGCGGCGAGCGAGTCCGCGTAGGCGGTGTCGAGCCGCTCCTTGAAGGCGGGGAAGTAGGTGAGCAGCACGTCATGGGCGGCGGTGGCGGCGGCCGCCGCGGAGGACGCCTTGGCCGGACCGCGCTCGTGCCACTGGTACAGGGCGTAGCCGCCTTCGATCCCCACGACGGCGTTGTACACGGCGACCGAGACGAACCCCTCCCAGATCGCCCCCTGCCCGGAGGGGCGCGGGCCGAGACTGGCCTTGATCGTGTCGGTGGCGACGGCGTTCCACTCACGGACCACGGCGGCCGGGTCCGCCGCGGTCCGGGTTTCCGTGTCGGGGGGACTCGTCGCGGCGCTGAGCGTCACGAGGGCGACGGCCACGACGGCACAGGCGAATGCCCGGACGCGCGAACGCGGAGGGACGGGCAGAGGGGGCTCTTGAGGCACGACGGGCTCCCTGGAGTCGAGTGCCCCAGGCTTAGCAACGGCCCCCTCGCCCGAGCAAGACAACGCGCCGCGAAGCTACTCCGACCAGCACAAAGCCCCCTCCCTGCCGGGGAGGGGGCTCGGCTGTGCAAGCTCTCCAGGAGCCGGCGGCCGCGTACGCCTCAGTGCGAGTGACCGCTCGATGCCGGTGTCGGGCCCGTGTTCTTCACCGTCAGGGGCAGCAGCTTCTTGCCCGTCGGGCCGATCTGGATGTGGGTGTCCATCTGCGGGCAGGCGGCACACAAATATGGTTGCGCGGTTGTGGGGCGCCGGCGTCACACCCCTGCGGGCCCTGCTCGAGACGCTACCCGGCGCACCCGGCGACCTGACGCTCCTCTACAGGGCCCGCACGGCCCAGGAACTGGCCTTGCGGGACGAACCAGAGGAGATCGCGGACGAACGCGGGGCCCAGCTGCTGTACGCGGTCAACGGTCCGGGCGGGCGACGGCCCGCGATCACCGCGAAGATGCTGCGCAGGATCCTGCCGGACATCGCCAGTCACGACGTCTACCTGTGCGGTCCTCCGGGACTGGCCGAGTAGTCCTACGCCGCACTCCGCGAGGCAAGGGCCCCGCACCGCCGCATCCACCATGAGTCCTTCGAGTTCTGAGGCAGAGCTGTGACGCTCCATATCACTGACGCGCTGGGAGTCTCATGAAGAAGAGGCATCCGCTCCGTCACGCGCTGCTGGCCACCGTCGGCACGGTCTCCGGCATTGTGCTGCTGCTCGCGCTCAAGCCGACCACTGACCCCTCGCTGGCACAGGCCGAGCCCGCGATGACGTCGAACGCCACCGTGTCCCTGTCTCCGTCGGTGTCCGCGCACTCCGTGTCCGCCTCGCCGTCCCCGTCGAGGACACCGAAGAAGAGGCACACTCCCCCCTCTTCCCCCTCCGCGAGCACGTCGCACGCGGCATCGTCCGCCCCCACGAGAACCAGCAGCGCTGCCTCCGCCCCGAAGACCACCTCGGCCGCCCCCACCACTCGTACCGTCGCCGGCGCCACGGCTCAGACGAAGTACGGCCCGGTCCAGGTGCGGATCACCCTCACCGGCAGCAAGATCACCGGAGCGAGCGCCGTCCAGTCTCCCGATGAAACGGCGCGCAGTAGGGACATCAACTCCACGGCCGTCCCCAAGCTCAATCAGGAGACGCTGCAGGCGCAGAGCGCGGACATCGACACGGTGTCCGGCGCCACGTACACCAGCGCGGGCTACAAGCAGTCCCTGCAGAGTGCCCTGGACCGGGCCGGCGGCTGAGCCGGGCAGCGCACTCGGCGGAGTGGCCGCCGCGGCGGTCCCGAGCCGAGCCGTCGGTGTGCTCGGCCTGGACAAGACCCAAGGCGTCCGGGAACGGCACGCCGACAGCCCACCAGTGCCGCGCGTCAAGCGACCGGCATGGTCCGGGCGGAAGAACCCCCTTTGCACGCCTGGCCGACGCGGTCTGCCAGCTGGGGTGTCTGGCACAAGATCCGTAAAGTCACTACCATGCGCACGATCCGGCCACACCCGGCTCGCTCAGGCGATCTTCCCTGGAAGAGCGGGAGCGCATTCAGCTGCGAGCCCCCCGTTCACCTATTGGAGGGGATAGTGTCGCAGTCCCGTAAGGTCTCAAGTCGCCTCACTGGCTGGTTTCCATCGGCCACCCACTACAGTGCGTGGCCGATCCGGTTGAGCACCGTTGATCCCTCAGAGGGAAGTAGTTCACGCCGCGGCAGGGAGATCTAGTGAAAGACGTCGGGTCGGTGCGTACTGCCGTATTCCGGGAAGACGAGTCTGATTCCGGCGCCTTCCAGGCCAGCGCGAGCATCGTGCAGGCGGGCTTCTACTGCTGGGAGATCGCCACAGGCGAGGTGAGCTGCGATCCGCTCACCCTCGCGCTGCACGGCATGCCCGAGAACGGCCCGTCGGACATCACGAGCTTCCTGGCCGCCGTGCACGAGTCCGATCTGGCCGATGTGCGCGATGCCTTGGGTCTGATCGCGGAATCCTGCGGCAACTACCAGATCGAGTACCGCGTCACCTCCAACGACGGCCGGCACAGGTCCCTGGAAGCCCGGGGCCGCGTCCTGCCCGGCGCTGACGGGCTGCCGGCCCGCATGGTCGGAGTGGTCATGGACACCACGGCCGTCCATGAACGCCACGAGGCGGAGAAGCGGCGGTTGTACGAGCGCGCCACCCGTGACCGCTGGATGCGGGAGCTGACCTCGGCTCTGGCCGCCGCGGTGACGGTCAAGGACATCATGACCGCCGCACAAGCAGGATTGCGTACCTTCGGAGCGGACGCACTTGCGGTGATCGCCCCGGTAGGGAACCGGTTGACCGTCGTCGCCTCGTGCGCCGACGACGAGCAGAAGGAGGACTCCCTTCGAGACCTCGACGCCACGGCCCGCACACTCGTGGAGGAGTCACTCGACCGGAGGGCGCCCGTTCTCGTTGGCTCCGCGGACGCACTGATCACCGGTCATCCGCACCTGGCACCGCTCGCGCAGTCGGCCCCGCAGGCATGGGCGGCAGTGCCGCTCACGGACTCGCGCGGCCGCGCCAGCTCCTGCCTCGTCAGTTTCCCTGAGCCGCAGGAATTTCTGACCGAGGAGCGGGCCCTCCTGGTCGCCGCCATGGGACTGCTCGCCCAGTCACTGGAGCGAGCCGGCATGTACGAGTCGGAACATGCACTCGCCACCGAGCTCCAGCGTGGCATGCTGCCGCGCGGGCCGCTCACCGTGCCGGGTGTGACCATCGCCGCCCGCTACCAGGCTGCCACCTCCGGCATGTGGATCGGTGGCGACTGGTACGACGCCATCAGCCTGCCCGACGGTGGCGTGGCTCTGGTCATAGGAGATGTGCAGGGACACAGCGTTCACGCCGCGTCTCTCATGGGGCGGCTGCGTACCGCCGTGCATGCCTACGCGAACGAAGGGCACCCGCCCGCGGCCGTCCTGGAACGAACCAACCGCCTGCTGGCCGAGCTGAACACCGACCCGGACATGGCCCTGTTCGCCACATGCTGCTACATAGCACTCAACCCCTTCGACGGAACGCTCCGGATGTGCCGGGCTGGTCATCCGGCCCCAGCGCTGATCACGCCCCGCAAACCGCCGCGCCTCCTGGAGGTCCCCGGCGGCCTCCCTCTGGGAATCGACCGGGAGCAGCGGTACCCCACCACCCGCCTTCGCATCGCTCCCGGCAGCGTGCTCGCACTGACCACCGACGGCCTGCTCGAGGCCGTGAACAAGGACATCGACCAGGGCACCGAGAGGTTTCTCCGAGGTCTGCGAGGCGCTCCCACGGCGGACCTGGAGACCGTTGTCGACGACCTCCTCGACGGTACGCAGAAGGCTCACGGCCTGGGCGACGACGTCGCTCTGCTCCTGGCTCGTCTGAATCGGCCCGGCCACCGCAGCTGACCCCGTCTGCTCACAACGGCCCTCGATCGCTGAGCACTTGTGTCAGCGGCCGACCGAGTTCGCCCGCGCCATGGTGCTGCCCGAGCAAGGCAACGAGCACCAAAGAAAAAAAGACCTCTGTCGAACGCCGTCAACAGGCAGGGTAATTTACGTCGGTGGCTGG
The DNA here is from genome assembly GCF_043079785.1 of Streptomyces sp. NPDC015139. Lineage (NCBI taxonomy): Bacteria > Bacillati > Actinomycetota > Actinomycetes > Kitasatosporales > Streptomycetaceae > Streptomyces > Streptomyces sp. NPDC015139. Next base: position 392,130 of record NZ_JBIBUW010000003.1, read on the forward strand.
GTCTGCCTGGTCATGCTCCATGCGGGCCTTGAGCATGCCGCATCGGCAATGTCGCTGGATGTTCTGAGGCACCGCACTCGAACGCCGTACGGCGAAGGGGGCGCCGCGTACCGCCGGCGCCCCCTTCGTCATGCGTAGGCGGCGACGTCCTTCACCACGGCGAAGCCGAGCCCGTACGCGCTCATCCCCCGCCCGTACGCCCCCAGGTGCACGCCCGCCCCGGTCGTACCGGCGAGCACCCAGCCGAACTCCGACTCCCGGTAGTGGAACGGCACCGCCACCCCGTCCACCGGCAGCGAGAGCGTGGACCACTCGGAGCCGTCCAGATCGTCGGCCAGCGCCCAGGCGGTCTCCGTCTGCTGGTCCAGCCAGTCGTCCCGCAGGGTGTGGTCCATCTGCCCGGGCCAGGTGAAGGACAGCAGTCCCACCCCGGCCAGCCATGCCGCCGAGGACACCGAGGTCGCCTCCAGCAGCCCCGTGCCGTCCGCGCTCCTGCGGGACGGATGCTCGGCGACGGTGACCACGACGGCGAACTTCTCCCGGGTCTCACCGGCCGCGAGGGCCTCGCCCCGCACCGAGGGCTCGTCACCGTGCCCGATCGAACCGTGCTCCACGGCGCCGTCGGCCGCCGTACCGACCTGCATCAGCCAGCGCGGCCCGGTGAACGCCTCGTCGAGGCCGTACCACGGGAAGGGCGCCAGCAGGTAACCGTCGACCGTACGCCGGGCGGAGGGGAGCTGCTGTCCGCCCTCCGCGGCCGGCGTCTGCGCGCCCACCCGACTCGTCGTCTCCATCTGCCCGGACGCCTCCTCGCTCTCGTCGGACCGGCGTGGCCCGCCCCCCTTCGGGCGTACGCGTCCGGTCCGCACAACAACTCGGCAGCATATCCACACCTGTGCGGGCCGCAGGGCAGGTGCTGGAGGCGTGGGTCGGGCGAACGGCCTGATCAGGCCGTGTGCGACGGGTGCGCGCTATGAGACGCGTCACGTGCGCGGGATACGCCGACGCCCGCGTGTCGACACGCGGGCGCGGAAGGGCGGGAGGAGGCGGGGGTCAGGTGGCGTCCGCGTCGAAGGGGGGCCGGTGGTCCTCGCCGGGTTCCTCGGGCTTCTTGGTCATGTCGATACGCCCGCCCGAGGAGGAAGAGCCCGCGGACCCGTTGTCCCGGCTGTTGACGGCATCCGTGACCTCGGCCATCTCCTTCTTCAGGTCGAAGCCGTTGCGGATCTCCTTCAGCCCGAGGTCCTCGTTGTCCAGCTGCTTGCGGATGAACGTCTTGGGGTTGAGGTCCTCGAACTCGAAGTCCTTGAACTCCGGGCCCAGTTCGGTGCGGATGTCGTCCTTGGCGCTCTCCGAGAACTCGCGGATCTTCCGGATCGTGCGCGTGACGTCCTGAATGACCTTCGGGAGCTTGTCCGGACCGAAGACGAGCACGGCGAGCACGACGATCGTCACCAGCTCGAGTGGTCCTATGTCATTGAACACCTGACGCTCCTTGCGATGTCCTCGGTCGCTCAACGGTACCCGGCGTTCCCGTCCGACCGGTACCGTCCCGAGGTGAGACTTCTGTCAGTTCTGCTCCGAGGCGCCCAGGACGAGTGAGACCTCCCGGTCGGTCCCCCCGCGTTCGACCGTCAGGCGCAGCCGGTCGCCGGGGCGGTGGGCGCGGATCTTCACGATCAGCTCCTCGCCGCTGTGCACGCGCTCGCCGCCGACCTCGGTGATGACGTCGCCGCCCTCGAGACCCGCCCGTTCGCCGGGGCCGCCCTTGATGACGGCGGGTCCGCCGCCCGCGCTCTTGTCGTCGATGCGGGCGCCGTCACCCGTGTAGCCCATGTCGAGGGTGACGCCGATCACCGGGTGGGTGGCCCGGCCGTCGTTGATCAGTTCCTCGGCGACCCGCCTGGCCTGGTTCACGGGGATGGCGAAGCCGAGTCCGATGGAGCCGGCCTGGCCGCCGCCCGACCCGGAGCCGCTGCCGGCGGAGCGGATGGCGGAGTTGATGCCGATGACCCGGGCCCGGGAGTCGAGCAGCGGGCCGCCGGAGTTGCCCGGGTTGATGGGCGCGTCGGTCTGGAGGGCGTCGACGTAGCTGACGTCGCTGCCGTCGCCCTTCTCGCCGCCGGCCGTGATGGGCCGCTCCTTGGCGCTGATGATGCCGGAGGTCACGGTGTTGGCCAGGTCGAAGGGGGCGCCGATGGCGACGACGGGATCGCCGACCCGGACGTCGTCGGAGTTGCCGAGGGGCAGCGGGGTGAGGCCGTGCACGCCGTGCACCTGGACCACGGCGAGGTCGTAGCCGCTGTCACGGCCGACGACCTTGGCCTTGACGGTGTCGCCGGTGCTGAACGACACGGATATCTCGCCGCCGGATCCGGCGGGCTCGACGACGTGGTTGTTGGTGAGGATGTGCCCCTGGCCGTCGAGCACGAAGCCGGTGCCGGTACCCGCCTCGTCGGCGCCGGTGACGTGCAGGGTGACGACGCTGGGCAGGGCGCGGGCGGCGATCCCGGCCACGCTGTCCGGCGCGCGTCCGGCGGGCACGCTCCCGGCCTGCGGCAGGTGCACCTCGCCGCCCAGTCCCTCGCGCTCGACGTACGCGCCCGCGACGCCGCCGACGGCCGCGGAGACACAGGCGACCAGCAGCGTCCACCCCACCGCCAGCCGCCTGGCCCGTCGGCGCCGCTGCCCGGCCGTCGCCACGGCGGCACCGGTCTGCTGCAGCGGCCCGTGCCCGGCCGGCTGCTCCTCGGCCGCACCGGCGGCCCAGGGGTCGTACCGCCCCCAGGGCCCCTGTCCCTCCGGCTCCGAGGCGCCGGGAGCGGGTACGGCTGTGGCGTGCGCCGCCTCGGGCGCCACGGGAGCGGCGCCCCTGGGCGCGGGTACGGCGGTGTCGTGTGCCGTTCCCGGAGCCACCAGCCCTGGCGGGGAAGCCGACGGCGGCGCCGCGGGCATGCCCGGCGGAAGGATGTCCGTGCCCTGCGCCGGTTCAGGCGCAACCGGCACCGGCGCGGGAGCCGCGGGCATCGTCGCGGGCATACCCGGCGGGAGGACGGCCGTGCCGGGAGCGGGTTCAGGCGCCACCAGCCCTGGCGCGGAAGCCGACGGCGGCGCCGCGGGCATGCCCGGCGGAAGGATGCCCGTGCCCTGCGCCGGTTCAGGCGCAACCGGCACCGGCGCGGGAGCCGCGGGCATACCCGGCGGAAGCACGGCCGTGCCCTGCGCCGGGGTGGTCGAGGGGTGTTGTACCGGCGGGGCCGGGGCCCATGGGCCGGGCTCACCGTACGGAGGGGTGCTGTAGGGGTCGGGGTCGTGCAGCGGCCTGGGCCGCTCGGCGGCCGCCGACCAGGCGGATTCCCCCGTGCCGGCCTCCCCGGCGGGCGCGCAGGCGTCCGCCGGGACCCGCACGGGACGCGCCAGTTCGAAGTCCCCGGCGCCCTCGGCCGCGACGTCGGGCGCGGTCGCCGGACGGACCGACTCGAAGTCGGCCGGCGTCGTCCCCGCCGCTCCCGCCGGATCCGGCTCCGGCGGGACACGGTTCCCCTCGTTCATGCTCTCCCCACGGCTGGCCGCGACCGCACGCTCGCACGGCGGCCGCGGAAAGTCGACTGCGCCCCCGGGTCATCGCCGCGGGCACGGCCCTCACCGGATTCAACCAGGTTCGCGGGCCGTGGCGCAGGGGCCGGTCAGGGGGTTCGCTGAGGTGTGGCGGGAGACACCGAGGGAACGGAGGCGTTGTCGGGGACGGGGGCGGACAGGAGACCGGAGCCGGTGGCGCCGGGAATCGTGGACAAGTCGGTGAGCGGGAGGGCCACCGTCTTGTCCAGCGGGCGTATGAGCGGGGACACGGCTGCCGCACCGGCCATCACCGGCGTGGTCAGGCCGCGCACCAGGTCGCCCTGGTCCTGCCCCGCGGCCGGGGAGGCCACGCCGGGGACCAGGGGGGCGGACATGGCGGTCGGCGCCGCCGGCGTCCGGCCGAGCTGCCCGCTGCCCGGGGCCGGGGCGAGCAGCGGTCCGACCGCACGACGGCGCTGGGTGTCGGGCGTGGCCGCCCCGGCACCACCGCCTGTCCCCGAACCCGTGCCCGCCGAGCGCGCGGGCACGACGTTGCTGCCGGTGCCGGAGCCGCGGGCCTCGCCGGTCAGGTCGCCGGGAAGGGCGGTGGTCACGCCGCCGAGGGCGACCGCGGCCAGCGAGACCGCACCGGCGGCGGCGACTGCGAACCGCATCCCGCGCGAGGCGGAGCGGCCGTCGTCCGGGCGGCCGACGGGATGTATGCGGAAGCCTCGCTCCTCCGGGACGGTGGCGGCGTGGCCGGGGCGGGCCGGGACGTACCCGAACGCGAAGCGCTCGTCACGGCTCACTCCGAAGACTCCCGGGGTCCCGGTGCCCGGGGCCCCGCCGAGAAGTCCTCCCCCGGGCGGCGGCGTGCCGCCGCCGTCGAGGTCACCTCCTCCGGGAAGGCCCTGGAGCCGGGCCAGGAAGCTCTCCGAGAGCGGAGGCGGGGCCGCCTCCGCGAACACGTTCTTCAGCCGGCGCTGTGCGTCCGCCTCCGCCCTGCACCGGGCGCAGGTGGCCAGGTGCGCGAGGACGCGTTCACGCGTCTCATGACCGAGCTCTCCGTCCACCAGGGCGGAGAGCCGGTCTCCCAGGTGCTGCTCTGCGAGGTGTGCCTCCTCGACAGGTTTCGGTCGAGATCCACTCACGCGGTCGCGCCCCCTCCCCCCAGAGCGGGGACACGGGCCATGAAGGAGCGCCGCTCGGCCGCGCGGGCCTCCGGGGAGCGGTGCGCGAGGGCCTTGCGGAGCTGCGAGCGCCCGCGGTGGATACGGGAGCGGACCGTGCCGAGCTTGACGCCGAGGGTCGCGGCGATCTCCTCGTAGGACAGTCCCTCGATGTCGCACAGGACGACCGCGGCGCGGAACTCCGGCGCCAGGGTGTCGAGTGCCTGCTGGACGTCGGCGTCGAAGTGCGCGTCGTTGAAGAGCTGCTGCGGGGTGGGCTCGCGGCTGGGCAGGCGCTCGGCCGCGTCGTCGCCGAGGGCGTCGAAGCGGATGCGCTGCTTGCGCCGGACCATGTCCAGGAAGAGGTTCGTGGTGATGCGGTGCAGCCAGCCCTCGAAGGTGCCCGGCGAGTAGGTCGAGAGGGAGCGGAAGACACGGACGAAGACCTCCTGCGTGAGGTCCTCGGCGTCGTGCTGATTGCCCGTCAGACGGTAGGCCAGGCGGTAGACGCGGGCGCTGTGCGTACTGACGATCTCGTCCCACGTGGGCGGAGTCCACGCCTGCCCGTCCGCGTCGGTGGAGAAGGTCGCGGTCTGGGCGTCGCCTGCGGCGGCGGCGCGGCTGTCAGCAGCGGTGTCGGTCACGGATTTCGGCCTGCCCGCCGATCCGAGGAAGCGCCGTAGCACTCCGCCCCGATCCCCAGGCGTAGCCGCACCTCCCCTGTCGGCTCTGGTGGTGTCCAGTGGAGCCCCTACCATAGCCACCTCGCCCGTTAGCTCCGGATAAGCGGTTTTACGAGAATTTGATACACGCTGATACGGCTCATACGGCTGCGTCAGCAGTTGCTCGGCGTCCTGATCCACCTCTTACCCCCCGTCGGGTCCCGGGCCACCGGCTCAACCCTCTAAACGTCCGGCCTCATCTGCGGGTTCCCGAGGCCAACGGATACAGTCACGCCCAGGCAACCACGGGGACGGGAGAGGGTCATTACCGCCAACCGGCAGACGAGCTGGGCGTTCGCCGACGCCTTTGTCGCCGAGGACGAAGCGCTGCGCTGGGCCCGCGACCGGGCCCGCGAGGCAGGGCTGCGCTCGGTGTCGCCCGGCGCGGGCGCCGCGCTGCGACTGCTCGCCGCCTCCGTGGACGCGAAGGCGGTCGCCGAGATCGGCACCGGCTGCGGTGTGTCCGGAATCCATCTGCTGCACGGCATGCGTCCGGACGGGGTGCTCACCACGGTGGACCCGGAGCCGGAGCACCAGCAGTTCGCCCGGCAGGCCTTCCGCGCCTGCGGCTTCGCCAGCAACCGGGCCCGCTTCATCCCCGGCCGCGCGCTGGAGGTACTGCCCCGGCTCGCGGACGCCGGCTACGACCTGGTCTTCTGCGACGGGGACCGGCTGGAGTACCTCGACTACCTCGCTGAATCGTTGCGCCTGCTGCGGCACGGCGGCCTGGTGGTCTTCGAGGGGGTCTTCGCCAACGGCCGTACCGTCGACTCGGGACCGCAGCCCACGGAGGTCCTGCGGCTGCGGGAACTGCTGCGCGCGGTGCGCGAGAGCGGGGAGCTGATCCCGTCGCTGCTGCCGGTCGGCGACGGGCTGCTGTGCGCCGTCAAGCGGTGACCCGCCGGGCGCGGGGCTCGCGGAACGCGGCTGCCCCGACACCGCGTACGATGCCGGGGCAGCCGGAAGGTCAAGAGCGCTGGGTCGTCAGACGACGACCTTCTTGAGGGCGTCGCCGAGCGCCTCGGCCTCGTCAGGGGTCAGCTCGACGACGAGTCGACCGCCGCCTTCGAGCGGAACGCGCATGACGATGCCCCGCCCCTCCTTGGTCACCTCGAGCGGGCCATCACCCGTCCGCGGCTTCATGGCCGCCATGCTCGTTCCCCTTCCTGAAACCCAGCTCATCGTCTACCGCCGGCCCAGGCAGGGCCCCCGCGGTCCGAAGCGGACACGCGACACCGGCATCGAACACATTGCTTCCCAGCCATTATCCCGCATCGCAGGACCCGATGACCAACATCAGTCGGCATCGCTTGGGCAACGCGCGCGAGCAAAACCACCCAATTCGGCGATGTGGCTGCGATACTGCGCCACCGCACGGACCTTTGTCCGCCGGCTCCGCTCCGGATTTCTTTGACGCAGGTCACACGTCCGCTCCGACCCCCGGCCGCCGATCTCCGCCATGCTGTCCTCAGACAGGGGCGTACCGAGCGGTACGTCACCAGCCGCGACCGGAGGGGATGCGCCATGGCCGACACCGTGCTCTACGAGGTGAGCGACGGACTCGCGACGATCACGCTGAACCGCCCCGAAGCGATGAACGCGCTGAACATCGCGACCAAGTCCGCTCTCCGGGAGGCGGCGGAATCCGCGGCCGGGGACACGGCCGTACGGGCGATCCTGCTCACCGCGGCCGGGGAGCGGGCCTTCTGCGTGGGCCAGGACCTCAAGGAGCACATCGGGCTGCTCGTCAGCGACCGGGAGGCCGGGACCAGGCACACGATGAACACGGTCAAGGACCACTACAACCCGATCGTGCGGGCCCTCGCCGGGGCGCCCAAGCCGGTGGTCGCCGCGGTCAACGGCGTCGCGGCCGGCGCCGGCTTCGGTTTCGCGCTCGCCGCGGACCACCGCGTCGTGGCGGACACCGCGTCCTTCAACACGTCGTTCGCGGGCGTGGCCCTGACCGCCGACTCCGGCATCTCCTGGACGCTGCCCCGGGTGATCGGCCCGGGCCGCGCCGCCGACCTGCTGCTCTTCCCGCGCAGCATCAGCGCGCAGGACGCGCTGGAGCTGGGGATCGCCAACCGGGTCGTCCCCGCCGCCGAGCTGCGCGCCGAGGCGGAGCGGACGGCGCGGGCGCTGGCCGAGGGGCCGACGGTGGCGTACGCGGCGATCAAGGAGGCGATGGCCTACGGGCTGACGCACTCCCTGGCGGAGACGCTGGACAAGGAGGACGAGCTCCAGACGCGCGCCGGTGCCTCCGAGGACCACGCGATCGCCGTGCAGGCGTTCGTGAACAAGGAGAAGCCGAAGTACCTGGGCCGCTGACGGTCCCCTCCGGCCCGTCCTCAGCCGCCGGACGGGCCGGACACCCGCGCCACGCATGTCTCCAGGTGGTCGTTCACCAGTCCGCAGGCCTGCATGAGCGCGTACGCCGTCGTCGGGCCGACGAATCTCAGGCCCCGCTTCTTCAGGGCCTTCGACAGGGCCGTCGACTCCGGGGTGACCGCGGGGACGTCGGCGAGGGTCTTCGGGGCGGGGCGGCCGGCCGGCTCCGGGGCGTGCGACCAGATCAGCGCGTCCAGCTCGCCCTCCGCCCAGTCGGCGAGCACGCGCGCGTTGGCCAGCGTCGCGTCGACCTTGGCGCGGTTGCGGATGATGCCCGGGTCGGCCAGCAGGCGCTCGCGGTCGGTGTCGGTGAACGCGGCGACCTTCTCGACGCGGAAGCCGGCGAAGGCCGCGCGGAAGCCCGGGCGGCGGCGCAGGATCGTGATCCAGGACAGGCCCGACTGGAAGGCCTCCAGGCTGAGCCGTTCGAAGAGCGCGTCGTCGCCGTGGACCGGGCGGCCCCACTCCTCGTCGTGGTACGACACGTAGTCGTCGGTGGACAGGGCCCACGGGCAGCGCAGGGCTCCGTCCGGCCCGGCCACGGCGTCCCCGGCGCTCATCGCCGGTCCTCCGGTCCCGGCTTGTCCAGGCGGGTGTGCGCGACGGCGGCCCGGGCCCCGGCCAGCGCGGACTCCAGGTCGGAGATCCGGGCGTCCCGCTCGGCGAGCTCGGCGGCGAGACGGCCCAGCGCGTCGTCGACGTCGGACATGCGGTAGCCGCGCGGGGCCACCGGGAAGCGCAGGCTCTCCACGTCCGCGCGCCCCACCGGGCGGTCCGCCGGCAGCGGGTCGCGCAGCCGCTCCGGGGCCGCCTCGGGCAGCGGGCCGCTCTCCCCGCCGCCCACCACCGCGAGTGTCACCGCGGCGACCACGACGGCCAGCGCGACGACCAGGAACAAGAACATCACCATTGCCAGGGGTCCCCACGCTCTGTGCCGGACGCTGTGCCGGACGTCGTAACTGTCAGGGTCCGATCGTGCCATGCGAGTCTGACGGTTAGGGTCACAGGCGGCCGTACTGCGGGACGTACTAGGAGAGGTCACAGCGGATGCTCAGGCTGGGCAAGCGGGAATTCGGGCCCCACGAGCCGGTGATCATGGCGATCGTGAACCGGACGCCGGACTCCTTCTACGACCGGGGGGCCACGTTCCGCGACGAGCCCGCCCTCGCGCGCGTCGAGCAGGCGGTGGCCGAGGGCGCCGCGATCATCGACATCGGCGGGGTGAAGGCCGGGCCGGGCGAGGAGGTCACCGCCGAGGAGGAGGCGCGCCGGACGGTGGGCTTCGTCGCGGAGGTGCGGCGCCGCTTCCCCGACGTGGTCATCAGCGTGGACACCTGGCGGGCCGAGGTCGCCGAGGCGGTGTGCGAGGCGGGCGCGGACCTGCTGAACGACGCGTGGGGCGGGGTCGACCCGGCGCTCGCGGAGGTCGCGGCGCGCCACCGCGTGGGGCTGGTGTGCACGCACGCCGGGGGTGCGCGGCCGCGGACCCGGCCGCACCGGGTGTCCTACGACGACGTCGTGGCCGACATCCTGCGGGTGACCGTGGGGCTGGCCGAGCGCGCCGTGTCGCTGGGGGTGCCGCGGGAGTCGGTTCTCATCGACCCCGGGCACGACTTCGGGAAGAACACCCGGCACAGCCTGGAGGCGACGCGGCGGCTGGACGAGATGGTCGGCACCGGGTGGCCGGTGCTGGTGTCCCTGTCCAACAAGGACTTCGTCGGCGAGTCGCTGGACCGGCCGGTGAAGGAGCGGCTGATCGGTACGCTCGCGACGACCGCCGTGTCCGCGTGGCTCGGGGCGCAGGTGTACCGGGTGCACGAGGTGGCCGAGACCCGGCAGGTGCTGGACATGGTGGCGTCCATCGCCGGCCACCGGATCCCGGCGGTGGCCAGGCGGGGCCTGGCCTGACCGCCGGGGGCTCCGGCCGGGGGCGGCGCTAGCGGGCCGCCTCCTTCGAGACCAGGGCCACCGCCTCCTGCACGTCGTCCGTCACGTGGAAGAGCAGCAGGTCCTTCTCCGCGGCCTTGCCCTGGGCGATCACCGTGTCCCGCAGCCAGGACACCAGGCCGCCCCAGTACTCGCTGCCGAACAGGACGATCGGGAAGCGGGTGACCTTCTGGGTCTGGACCAGGGTGAGGGCCTCGAAGAGCTCGTCCAGGGTGCCGAGGCCGCCCGGGAGGACCACGAACCCCTGCGCGTACTTCACGAACATCATCTTGCGGACGAAGAAGTAGCGGAAGTTCAGCCCGATGTCGACGTAGGAGTTCAGCCCCTGCTCGAAGGGCAGTTCGATACCGAGCCCCACCGAGGTGCCGCCCGCCTCGCACGCGCCTCTGTTGGCCGCCTCCATCGCGCCCGGACCGCCGCCCGTGATCACCGCCCAGCCGGCCTCCGCCAGCCCCCGGCCGAGCCGGACGCCCGCGTCGTACTCCGCCGAGTCGACCGGGGTCCGCGCGGAACCGAACACGCTGATGGCGGGGGGGAGTTCGGCGAGGGTGCCGAAGCCTTCGATGAACTCCGACTGGATGCGAAGGACCCGCCAGGGGTCGGTGTGGACCCAGTCCGAGGGCCCACCCGCGTCCAGCAGCCGCTGGTCCGTGGTGCTGGCCGTCACCTGGCCACGCCGTCGGAGGACCGGTCCGAGCCGCTGCTCGTCCGGCGGCTGCTTCTTCCCGTGGGGGTCTCCGGTCGCCATGTGCGCTCCCTCCGCTTGCCGGTGGTTCGAGCTCAGCCTAGATCTACGCGGGTTACAGAGGGGGGAAGTGCGCGTGTCCGGCGCGCGGCCGGGCCCGCCGCGCTACGCGGTGAGCCAGTCGCGCAGGCGCTCCTCGCCCGCCAGGATCTTCCCGGTTGCCACGCGCTCGTCACGCTTGTGGGCCAGGTGCGGATTGCCCGGTCCGTAGTTCACCGCGGGGATGCCGAGCGCGGAGAAGCGTGAGACGTCCGTCCAGCCGTACTTCGGCTGCGGGGTGCCACCGACCGCCTCGATGAAGGCCGCCGCGGCCGGGTGGGAGAGGCCGGGCAGCGCGCCGCCGCTGTGGTCGTCGACGACGAACTCCTCGACGCCGCAGTCCGCGAACACCTCGTGGACGTGGGCGATCGCCTCCTCCTCGGTGCGGTCGGGGGCGTAGCGGAAGTTGACCGTGACCACGCACTCGTCGGGGATGACGTTGCCGGCGACGCCGCCGCCGATGCCCACCGCGTTCAGCCCCTCGCGGTACTCCAGGCCGTCGATGACCGGGTAGCGGGGCTCGTAGGAGGCCAGCCTGGCCAGGATGGGGGCCGCCGCGTGGATGGCGTTGGAGCCCATCCAGCCGCGCGCCGAGTGGGCCCGCTCGCCCTTGGTCCGCAGCAGCACCCGCAGGGTGCCCTGGCAGCCGCCCTCGACCTCGCCGTCGGAGGGCTCCAGCAGGACCGCGAAGTCGCCGGCCAGCCACTCCGGGTGCGCCTCGGCCACGTGCTTGAGGCCGTTGAGGTCCGCCGCGACCTCCTCGTTGTCGTAGAAGACGAACGTGAGGTCGCGGTTGGGGGCCGGGACCGTGGCCGCGATGCGCAGCTGCACCGCCACGCCCGCCTTCATGTCGCAGGTGCCGCAGCCCCACAGCACGCCGTCCTCGTCGAGGCGGGAGGGCACGTTGTCCGCGATCGGGACGGTGTCGATGTGGCCGGCCAGGATCACGCGCTCGGCGCGGCCCAGGTGGGTGCGGGCGATCACGTTGTTGCCGTGGCGGTCGACCGTGAGGTGCGGAAGGGCGCGCAGGGCGGTCTCGATCGCGTCCGCGAGCGGCTTCTCGGTACCGCTCTCGGAGCGGAAGTCCACGAGCTGCGCGGTGAGCCGGGCGGCGTCGAGCGAGAGGTCAAGCGAGGTGTCGGCCATGGTCCCGACCCTAGCGCGCCATCTCCGCGGGCCCGCCCGCCGCGCTTTTCGGACCCACGGCCGGGCCCCCGGGGGGCTCCAGTACCTTGTACGCGTGTCAGAGCCGTCTCCCACCCGTCCCAAGCGTCGCGGCCGCCTCCTGCGTTCCCTGGCGGCCCTGTTGGTCCTGTGCGGCGTCGTCGCCTACCTCGTGGTGCAGTACGTCACCGGGGGCGGCGCGGCGCGCGGCTGCACCGTGGTGTCGGCGTCCGGTGCCGGGGCGTCGTACGACTTCACTCCGGAGCAGGCGATGAACGCGGCGACGATCGCCGCGGTCGGCACCGGGCGCGGGATGCCCCGGCGGGCGGTGACGATCGCCCTCGCGACCGCTCTGCAGGAGTCGGAGCTGCGCAACATCGAGCACGGCGACCGGGATTCGCTGGGTCTGTTCCAGCAGCGCCCCTCGCAGGGCTGGGGCACCGAGGGGCAGATCATGGACCCCACCTACGCGGCGGGCATCTTCTACGCGCACCTGGCGAAGGTGCCGGACTACGCGGGCCTGCCGCTGACGGTGGCCGCGCAGCGGGTGCAGCGCAGCGGCTACCCGGAGGCGTACGCCAAGCACGAGCCGGACGCCACGCTGCTCGCGGCGGCGCTGACCGGGCAGGCCGCGGCCACACTGACCTGCGACGGGCGCCCGGAGCGCACGGCGGAGGCGACCGGTCCGGACGCGGTACGGGCCGCGCTGGTACGGGACTTCGGACGGGACGCGCTCCAGGAGACCGGTGCGGTGGTGGGCGGTACGCCCGTGCCGTCGCCGTCCCCCTCGCCGAGCGTGACCGCGACCGCGCACGGGCGGACGGTGACGGTTCCGGTGGCCGAGGGCACCCGGGCCGACGCGGCCGGGCGCGGCGAGCGGCAGCGGGGCTGGCAGCTGGCGCAGTGGGCGGTCGCCAACTCCTCGGCGCTGCACATCGAGCGGGTGTCGTACGCGGGGCGGGAGTGGACCGCCGGCCTGCACGGCGACGAGTGGCGGACGGCGCGGCCGGGCGGCACGGCCGGCGCGGAGAAGTCCCTGGGGGCGGTCCGGATCGTCACCGGACAGTAGTGCGGCGCCTCACCCCTCGGGGTTGTGCGGGCCCGGTCGGCCGAGCGTTCCGCGTGGGTGGCGGTCCGGGTTCCGCAACCCTTGGGAATTCAGGGCCGGAAGGATTCTGCGAGCTGTCCGGCGGATCTTGTTTGCCCGTTTTTATCCACACCTGATAATGCGATGCGTTATCCATTCTTTACCTGGGGCGTCCGCAACCTTCGCGGACTTCGAGCGGTAGTCACGGCGTCCGAGCGCGGAGACGAGCCCGGACACAGACCGTTCTCTCCCGTCGAATGGAGCATCATGTCCCTCCCTCTGACCCGCCGGATCGCCCGTGCCGCGCTGCTCGTCGCAGCGGGAGCGGCAGCCGGGGTCGGTGCGGCCGGCTCCGCCGGTGCGGCCACGAACCTGCCGGCGGCCACCCCGAACCTGGGCGGCCTGACGGCCCTGGACGGGGCGCACGTGGGCAACACCGTCGATGGTGCCGCGCAGAACGCCTCCTCCCTCGTGGGCGACACGGGCGGCAAGGCCGTCAAGCAGGCCGTGCCGGCCGCGGGCAAGACCGGCGGCGGTGCCGTGAAGAAGACGGCGCCCGCGGCGCAGAAGGCCGCGGGGGACGCGGCTGGCGCCGCCGGGGGTGTCCTCGGGGACGCCGCCGCCGGGGCGACGAAGGGCGGCCTGCCGACGGACGCGCTGGCCAAGGGCGGCCTGCCGACGTCGTCCCTGCCGACGAAGGGTCTCCCGCTGGGCGGCTGACCCCCACCGCACGACCGCCGACGGGCCCGGAGTTCCCTCCGGGCCCGTCGGCCTTGGCCCGCGTGCGCGCCGGCGGTGGCGCGGGGTGTCACAGGCGGGCGGCGGCCGCCCGGATCCGTTCGTCCGTCGCCGTGAGGGCCACGCGGACGAAGTTCCGGCCCGCCTCGCCGTAGAAGTCGCCGGGGGCCACGAGGATGCCCAGGCCGGCCAGGTGGGCGACGGTGTCCCAGCAGGACTCGTCGCGGGTGGCCCACAGGTAGAGGCTGGCCTCGCTGTGCTCGATGCGGAAGCCGTGACCGAGCAGCGCGGTCCGCAGGGCCTCCCGGCGGGCCGCGTAGCGCTCGCGCTGGACACGGACGTGTTCGTCGTCGCCGAGGGCCGCCACCACGGCCGCCTGGGTCGGCGCGGAGGTCATCATGCCGCCGTGCTTGCGGATCTCCAGCAGGGGGCCGAGGACGGCCGGGTCGCCGGCGACGAAGGCCGCGCGGTAGCCCGCCAGGTTGGAGCGCTTGGAGAGGGAGTGGACGGCGACGATGCCGTCGTAGGAGCCGCCGTTCACGTCCGGGTGCAGGACCGAGACCGGGTCGGCCTCCCAGCCCAGCTCCAGGTAGCACTCGTCGGAGACGAGCAGCACGCCGTGCTCGCGGGCCCAGGCCACGATGCCGGTCAGGTCCTCCTTGGAGAGGACCTTGCCCGTGGGGTTGGACGGCGAGTTCAGCCAGAGGAGCTTCAGGCCCGCCGGGTCCAGTTCGCGCGGGTCGTCGTAGACCTCGTAGCCGGCCCGGGCCAGCCGGGCGCCGACCTCGTAGGTCGGGTAGGCGAGGCGCGGGTAGGCCACCTTGTCGCCGGGGCCGAGGCCCAGCTGGGTCGGCAGCCAGGCCACCAGTTCCTTGGAGCCGACGACCGGCAGGACGTGCCGGTGGGTGACGTCACGGGCGCCCAGCCGACGCTCCAGCCAGCCGGTGATCGCGTCGCGCAGCGCGGGGGTGCCCCACACGGTCGGGTAGCCCGGGGAGTCGGCCGCGTCGATCAGGGCCTTCTGGATCAGCTCGGGCACCGGGTCGACCGGGGTGCCGACGGAGAGGTCGACGATGCCCTCGGGGTGGGCCGCGGCGGTCTTCTTGTACGGCTCCAGCTTGTCCCAGGGGAACGCGGGAAGGCGGTCGGAGACTGCGGACACGGTCAGTGGCTCACTTTCGTCTGGTGCGGCGAAAACGCCTCGGTCCCGTACGGCGGCGATCGGGGCGATCGGGCCGTACGGGACCGAGGCGGCGCGAAGTGGCGGGCCGCTTGGCGCCTAAACGGTCACTCGCCCTGCGGCGGCAGCGCGGCGATGAAGGGGTGGTCGCGCTCGATCAGCCCCAGCTTGCTGGCACCGCCGGGAGAGCCCAGCTCGTCGAAGAACTCGACGTTCGCCTTGTAGTAGTCCTTCCACTCCTCCGGAGTGTCGTCCTCGTAGAAGATCGCCTCGACCGGGCAGACCGGCTCACAGGCACCACAGTCGACGCATTCGTCCGGGTGGATGTACAAGGACCGCTGGCCCTCGTAGATGCAGTCGACCGGGCACTCCTCGATGCACGCCTTGTCCTTGACGTCGACACAAGGCTGCGCGATGACGTAGGTCACGCTGTCGTTCCTCCTCGATAGGGCGCTGGCGGGCCTCCTCAGGCTCCGCCGCCTGGCGCGCGGGAGCGCGGCGTCGTCGATGCCCGCCCCTAGTATCTCCGTTCCGGAGCATGATCCGAACAGGAGGGGTGAACTGACCAGTGGAAATCTCGGCGGCAGGACGTCTGGAAGTCCGCATCACCCCCGATGACGTGGGAAAACGGGTGTCGGTTCGGTGCCGATACGAACACGGCTCGGCACAGGAGAAGTTCACCGACACGGTCGGTGTTCTCACATCATGGGATGATGGCGTGCTCATGATCACACGCCGGGACGGGAAAAGCGTCCGGATCCCGGAATCGACGCTGGTCGCGGGCAAGGTCGTGCCGGCCGCCCCGGCGCGGCGCCGCGGGCCCGCCGCCACCTACACCGAGCTGGCGCACGTCGCCTCCCGCGCCTGGCGGCCGGTGGAGAGCGAGCGGCTCGGCGAGTGGGAGCTGAGAGCGGCGGCCGGATTCACCCGACGGGCCAACAGCGTGCTGCCGCTCGGTGATCCCGGGCTTCCGCTCGACGCGGCCCTGGAGGCCGTACGACGCTGGTACGGCGAGCGTGGCCTGCCCGCCTACGTGCAGACCGCCACCGGAGCCGAGGGCACGCAGGAGCTGCTGTGCGCGGAGCTGGAGCGGCGCGGCTGGGAGCGGGAGGTGACCGCCGAGCTGTGGACCGGTGCGCTGGCGCCGGTCGCGGACCGGGCCGAGGGCGCGGGTGTGGTCCTGTCCCGGGAGGCGGACGAGGCGTGGCTCGCCCGGTACCGGCGCAAAGGGGTGAGCGAGGTGGCTCTGCGGGTGCTCGGCGGCGGGCCGTCGGTGTGGTTCGCGACGGTGCCCGGCGCCGCGGGCGAGGCGCCGGCGGCGATCGGGCGGTGCGTCGTGGACGGCCGGTGGGCCGGGTTCGCGGCGGTCGAGGTGGATCCCGGCCGGTGGCGGGAGGGGCTTGCCACCGAGGTGATGGCCGCGCTGGCGCGGCGCGCGCTGGACGAGGGAGCGTCGGCGGGCTGGCTCCAGGTCGAGACGGACAACGACGGCGCCCGGGCGCTCTACGCCGCCCTGGGCTTCGCCAAGCACCACGCCTACCACCACTACCGGGCGCCCGGCGGGCGTGACGCTCCCGAGTCGGCGCAGGACGGCCCGCGGGGGGACACGGCGTCCGGTCCCGGACGGTCGTAGGAAGCGCCGTGGAAGGGCAAGAGCCAGTCATGGGTCACCCGTATCTGCCGCCCCCGTACCCGCCCCCGCCGGAGCGGTCCGCCGAGCTGCGGCAGCGGTTCGCCGAGGAGGCCCGTTCGGAGCGGCCGGACCTGTCGGGGCTGTGCCTGCTGATCGGCGCGGAGGCGGACGGCTCGCTGGACGAGAGGGGCATGGACGAGGCACAGCTGGAGCTGGACCGGCTGGCGGGCGCGCTGCCGTACCGCCCGGGCGGGCCTCGCGCGTGGGCGGAGGCCGTACGGCGGCTGCTCGGCACGGAGCACGGCTTCCACGGGACCCCGGCCGACTACCAGCGGCTGGAGTCCTCGCTGCTGCACGAGGTGCTGCGGCGGCGGCGCGGGCTGCCGATCCTGCTGTCGGTGGTGTGGATGGAGGTCGCCCGCCGCGCGGGGGCCCCGGTGTACGGCGTCGCGCTGCCGGGGCACTTCGTGGTGGGCTTCGGCCCGGCGGAGGAGCAGGTGCTGGCCGACCCGTTCGACGGGGGGCGGCTGCTGACCGGGACCGACGCCGAGCTGCTCGTCGCCGGAGCCACCGGTGCGCCGCTGGACGCCTCGATGCTGGAGCCGGCGGCGCCCCTGGAGGTCGTCCAGCGCATCCTGAACAACATCCGGGCGTGGGCGGCGGCCCGGCCCGAGCGGTCCGACGTGGCGCTGCGGGCCGTGGAGCTGGCCCTGCTGATCCCCTCCCATCCGGCCCGGCTGCGCTACGAACGCGGGCAGCTCCTGGTGCAGCGCGGCGAGTTCACCGCGGGCGCCGAGGAGCTGGACACCTATGCCGAGCTGATCGAGGTCGTCGACGAACCGGCCGCCCGCAAGGTGCGGCAGCAGGCGCACACCGCCCGGGCGATGCTCAACTGAGCCTCACAGCCAGCCCTTCTCCCGTGCCGTCCGCACCGCCTCAGCCCGGTTGCGCACCGCCAGTTTCTGGATGGCGGTGGAGAGGTAGTTGCGGACCGTGCCCTGGGAGAGGTGCAGGATGCCCGCCAGTTCCGCGTTGGTGGCGCCGTCGGCCGCCGCACGGAGCACCTCGCGTTCGCGTTCGGTGAGCGGGTTGGCGCCCTCGGCGAGCGCGGCCGCGGCGAGCGTGGGGTCGATGACCCGCTCGCCGGACAGCACCTTGCGGATCGCCTCGGCGAGCTGGGCGGCCGGGGCGTCCTTCACGAGGAAGGCGTCGGCGCCCGCCTCCATGGCGGTGCGCAGGTAGCCGGGCCGGCCGAACGTGGTGAGGACGACGAGCTTGACCGCCGGGTGCTCGCGGTGCACCCGGGCCGCCGCCTCGATGCCGGTGCAGCCGGGCATCTCGATGTCGAGCAGCGCCACGTCCACGTCGTGCGCGGCGACGGCCGCGAGCACCTCGTCCCCGCGCGCGACCTGGGCGACGACCTCGATGTCGTCCTCCAGCCCGAGCAGGGCGGCCAGCGCCTCGCGGACCATCGACTGGTCCTCGGCCAGCAGGACCTTGATCGTGCTCGTCATGCCCCGGATCCTACGTCCCCCGAAGGGGGCGTGGGCACGCGGGCGACCAGCCGGAACCCGTGCCTGACCCGGCCCGCCTCCAGGGTGCCGCCGGCCTTCTCCAGACGCTCCGTCAGTCCGGTCAGGCCGTTGCCGGGGCCCCCGCCCGCGCCCCCGGATCCGTTGTCCTCGACGACGAGTTCGAGGACCGGGCCGTCCAGGGTCTGGCGGTGCGCGAGCCGGATCAGGCAGCGGTCGGCGCCGCTGTGCCGGACCACGTTGGTGACCGCCTCGCGCAGCGACCAGGCGAGCGCGGACTCGGTCTCCTCGGGGACACCGGCCGTCTCCGGTTCGGCGGGCACCTCGGCGGTGACGCCGGCCGCGGTCAGGGCGACGTGGGCGCCGGCGAGTTCGGCGGCGAGGCGGGGGCGCCGGTAGCCGGTGACGGCCTCCCGGACGTCCACCAGGGCCTGGCGGCTGACCTGTTCGATGTCCGCGACCTGCTGGGCGGCCTTGTCGGGATGGTCGGGCAGCATACGGCCGGCCAGTTCGCTCTTCAGCGTGATCAGCGACAGCGAGTGGCCGAGCAGGTCGTGCAGGTCGCGGGCGAGCCGCAGCCGCTCCTCGTTGGCGGCCAGCTGCGCGACGGTCGCCCGGGCCTTGCGCAACTCCACGGTGGTGCGGACCAGTTGCCCGACGCCGACCATCGCGAAGCCGATGAGCAGCACGAGGAGCAGTTCGACGTCCACCTCCCGCACGCCCCAGCGCAGCCCGGTCAGGTAACTGAGCGCGGCCGTCGCCGGGATCGCCCAGTAGGCGGCCCGCACCGGCAGGGTCGCGCCGCAGGCGACCGAGACGTAGACGAACAGCCCGAGCCAGGAGGTGCCGAGGGAGGCGGCCAGCGCGGGGGCGAGGACGGCGAGGACCGCGAGCAGGGAGACGACGGTCCTCGGTGCGAAGGGCCGGCCCATGTTGCGGAAGACCAGCGACAGGTAGGTGGCGACGAAGAGGGTGAGGCCGGCCGCGCCGGCCACGGTGGCGCCCGTCGTGTGGTGGCCGCCCGCCAGGTCCTGGACGGGGTTGCCGAGGAAGATCAGCCAGACGCCGATCCACAGCAGCTTGACCATCAGCTCGCGGCGGTTGCGGGGCCCCTGGCCGATCCGCACCTGGGGGTCCGGCCGGCTCTCACAGGTCCGCGGGTCTTCCGTCATGGTGCTCACGCCTTCAGCGTGTCCTTCCGGTACAGCCAGGCCGCGCCGCCCGCGAAGAGGACGAAGTAGACGGCGAGGATCGCGACGTCCGTCACGCTCGGGGCCTGGCTCTGTTCGATCGACCGCCCCAGTGCAGCGTACGCGTGCGTGGGCAGCCACTTCGCGATGTCCTGGAGGATCCGCGGGAAGGTGGTGGACGGCATCCACAGACCGCCGAGGATGGACAGACCGAAGTAGATGATCATCGTGATCGGCCGGACCGCGTCCCCGGAGGCCAGGTACCCGATGGCCACGCCGAGCGCGGCGAAGACCAGGCTGCCGGCCCAGATCACCCCGGTGAGGGCGAGCCACTGCCAGGCGTCCAGGTGGACGTGCTTGATCGCGGCGGCGGCGAGGAAGACCACGACGACCGACGGCAGGCTCACCACGGCGGCGCTGGCGATCTTGGCGAGGACGTAGCCGCGTCCGGGCAGCGGGGTCAGCCGCAGCTGCCGTACCCAGCCGTTCTCGCGCTCCTTGGCGATGCGCTCGCTGTTGCCCATGAGGACGGCGGTCAGGGCGCCGAAGGAGGCCATGGAGACCATCAGGTAGGTGGCGACGGTCAGGCCCGTGCCGTCGATCCTGTCCTCGGAGCCGGCGCTGCTGGCGAAGATCAGGAACAGGAACGAGGGGTAGAGCACCGAGAAGAACAGGAACTTCTTGTTGCGCAGGGCGCGGGTGAGTTCCAGCTTGATGAGCGCGTTCATGACTGCTTGGCCTCCTCGGCCTCCGTGATGGCGACGAAGGCCTGCTCCAGACCGAGGCCGGCGACTTCGAGGTTGCGGGGGTAGACACCGAGGCCGTACAGGGCGTGGACGGTGGCGTCGGCGTCGGAGGACTGGATGCGCACGGTCTGACCGGACACGTCGATCGAGGTGAGGAAGGGCAGGGCGCGCAGGGCCGCCTCGTCGGGTGCGCCCTCCAGGTCGAAGGCGATCCGCCGGGCGCCCGCCGTGGCCTTGATCTCGGCGGCCGTGCCGTCGGCGAGGAGCCGGCCGCGGTGCAGCACCAGGACCCGGTCGGCGATGGCGTCGGCCTCTTCGAGGTAGTGGGTGGCGAAGAGGACCGTACGGCCCTGGTCGGCCTGCTCGCGCATGGTGGCCCAGAAGGCCTGGCGGGCGGAGACGTCCATGCCGGTGGTCGGCTCGTCCAGGAGGATCAGGTCGCTGTCCCCCGCGGTGGCGAGGGCGAAGCGGACGCGCTGCGCCTGGCCGCCGGAGAGCTTGTCGACCTTGCGGTCGGCGATCTGGGTGACGCCGGCCCGGGCGAGCACGTCGGACACCGGGTACGGCCGCGGGTGGAGGGAGCAGGCCAGCTTCACCATCTCGGCGACGGTGACCTCGTCCATCAGTCCGCCGCTCTGCAGCATGGCGCCGACCCGGCCGGCGACGATCGCCTCGCGCGGGCTGGTGCCGAACACGCTCACCGTCCCGGAGTCGGGCTGCTTGAGCCCGAGGAGCAGGTCGAGGGTGGTGGACTTGCCGGCCCCGTTCGGGCCGAGGAGCGCGACGGTCTCGCCGGGGTTCAGCCGGAGCGAGAGCCCGTCGACGGCCCGGACGCTGCCGTATGTCTTGGTCACCTGGTCGAACCCGACCACCGGGGTGGTCGTGGCCGGTGCCGCTGTCGTCGTCATGCCGTCCATGCTGGCCGAACGGCCCCGGGGCCCGGCAGTGTCGGCGGTCCTGACCACCGGATGACAGATGTCATGCCGGCCGGGTGACGGGACGCGGCAAAGGGGGGCGCCCCGTGGACGCCCCCCTTGTGCGGCGGGCTAGTTCGGGTCGGTCTCGATGACCGCGACCCGGTTCGTCCTGCTGGTGAGTGCCTGGCGCAGGGCGAGGTAGACGTCGTTCGGTGTCACGGGCGTCTTCTTGCCGTTGCCGCGGGCGATCAGGACCCCGTCGAAGGTCTGGCCGTACAGCTGCTGAAGGGCCTTCAGATCGGGCTTGTCGACCAGCTTGCCGTTGACGGCCGTCACCCTGAGGAACTTCCACAGCGAGTTCTCGGGGCTCAGCGGGACCGAGTGCGCCGCGTCCGTCTGCACGGTCACCTTGCCGGACATCGCCGGGTTCGCGAAGTCCTTCATCATCCGGTCGACCTCGGCGTTCGAGACCGTCGGCTGCCGGGTGGTCGTCGGCACGGTGACCGGGGTGGGCGTGCCCGTCTCCACCAGCGTGCGGTAGGCCCGTTCGACCGCCGGCCCGGACCGGGCCGCGTCGACGGCCTTGCCCGCCTTGCCGTAGACGGCCACGGCCTTGCCGGACTGGAACCTGACGGTGCCGTCGGTGACCGAACCCGCGCCCGAACCGCCGCCGGCCTGCTGGAGGGCGGCCTGCAGCTTCTCCTCGTCCACCGGCATGACCGGCTCGACCACGCGCTTCTGCCCGAACAGGGAGCCGACGACGTTGACGGGGTTGTAGTCGCTCTTCGCGGCCTCGCTCACCGTGGCCTGGTAGTCGAACTGCAGACCGGCGTTCTCCGGCGTGAGGGTGACCGTCCGGCCGCCGACGGCGAGCTTCAGCGGCTTGTTCACCCGGCTGCCGAACGCGTCGTCGAGCTTCTTGACCGCGTCGTCGCGGGTGCCGCCGCCGATGTCGACGCCGAGCACGGTGGTGCCCTTGGGCACGTCCGTGCGGTTCATCAGCAGTCCGGCGCCGTAGGCGCCGCCCGCGAGGACCACCACGACGGCGCCGAGCAGCACCAGCTTGCTGCGGCCCTTCTTCTTCGGCTTCGGCGTCGCCTTGGGGGCGGCCGGCGCCGGCGCGGACGGCGTGCGCGAGGCCGGGCCGTCGGTGTGCGCGGCGGAGCCGAACGGCGGGGTGCCGGGGCCGGGGACGACCGGGATGCCGCTGGTGACGGTGTGGCCGGAGACGTTGTCGGCGACCGGCGCGCGGTAGCCGGGGCCGGTCGGTTCGGGGGCCGGCTTCTGCGGGGTGAGGATCGCGGTGTCGTCGCTCAGTCCGCCGCCGGGACCGCGGCCGGCGGGGCCGGCGCCCGGAGCGCCGGGACCGCTGAGGTCGGCGATGTCGGCGAGGGCACTGCGCGCCGGCGGGGTGTTCCGCCCGCCGGGACCGCCGTAGCCGCCCGTGCCGGGCGGACCGGCGGGGCCGTCGAAGGGCTCGCCCCGCTCCATGCCGAAGGGGCCGACCGGCGGCGGCAGAAGGGTGCCGTCCCCGGTGACCGGGCCGCCGGTGGGGCCGGCCGGGCCCTGCGGGCCGCCGTGGCCGCCGGGGCCGCCCGGTCCGCTGTAGCCGCTGGGACCGCCGGGACCTCCGTGCCCGTTGCCGCCGTTCGCCCCGGCACCGCCGAAGCCGTCCTGGCCGTGGGTGCCGGTGCCGTCGAGGGCGTCGCCGCCGTTCTCCGCGAAGTACGGCAGGTCGTCGCGGCGCGGTTCGCCGGCGCCGCTCGCACCGGGGCGGGGACCGCCGCCGCGGGAGCCCGCGGCCAGTGCCTCGGTCACGTCGAAGGAACCGGTGCCACCGCCGTGTCCCGGGGCGACCGGACCGCCGGTGGCGCCGGGCAGGCCCTTGCCGTTCGTGGCTCCGGGACGCGGGGCGCCCGGCACGCTCATGGAGCCGACGACACCGCCGGGACGGCCGCCGCTCGGGCGCGCGCCGGTGGTACCGGCCGCGCCGGACGCTCCGGGACCACCCGGACGGGCCCCCGGCGCGCCGGGGGCCACCGGGGCCGCGGGCGCGGCGGCGGAACCGCCGGGCGTCCCGGCCCCGTTCGTGCCGCCGCCGGCCGGACCGGCCTTGCCGGCGGAGGACTTGCGGGGCGCGAACCAGTCGCTGGTCTTCTCCTCGCCCCCGGCCGGGGCCGGGGACGCGGGCTCGGCGGGGGCCTCGGCGGCGCGGGGTGCCGGCCGCTCGGCCGCGGGCCGCGGCTCGGCGGCGGGTGCTTCCTCCACGGCGCCGTCGGTGTCCCCGACGGGCTTGCGTACGACGACCGGCGGGATGGGCCGCGAACCGGGGATGTTGATCCGGATCCGCGTCGTCAGCGTCGTCTCGGTCTTCTTCTCCTCCGACCGCGCGCCGGAACGACCCGTGTCCGTACCGGCGTCGGAAGCCATGGGGGTCCCGTACGGCGGCGTGCCGGAGGGGTATGCGGCTCCACCGTGCCCGTTGGGCCCGGGGGACGGAGTGTCAGTTTCACGACTCAAGGCAGGTTCTCCCAGTTGGCTCCACCGCCCGTTTCGACCTCACTGCTCTGAGGTCCCCCCGACTCGCGCCAGGTCGAGAGCTTGGGGGAGGCTCGGCGGCGCGCACCACCATACTGGCCGCTTCTGGCGCTTATCCCATGACCGCCGAGGAAACCCACACCGGACTCGCACGCGCGCCGTACGGCGAAGTGGTACGTCACTTGCCAAGTCGGGCGGAGCCGCCGCCGGGTTGCCGTCCGGCACCAAGGGTGGCACAGATCACAGCGACGGCCATGCCACCGAGCAGGAAGAGATAGGAACCGGCTCCCGCGCCGAAGAAGAAGTCGCCTTCGGGACGGGCGGTGGTGAGCAG
The DNA here is from genome assembly GCF_043079785.1 of Streptomyces sp. NPDC015139. Taxonomy (NCBI): domain Bacteria; kingdom Bacillati; phylum Actinomycetota; class Actinomycetes; order Kitasatosporales; family Streptomycetaceae; genus Streptomyces; species Streptomyces sp. NPDC015139. Next base: position 415,757 of record NZ_JBIBUW010000003.1, read on the forward strand.
GATGACGGCGACGATCCAGCCCGCCGCGGGCGCCACCGCCCCGCCCCGTCCGCCGGTGGCGTAGGACCCGCCGAGGAAGGCGCCGGCCGCGCCCGCGAGGGCGAGCAGCAGGCCGCCCGGGAACCAGCCGCCCTGGACCAGGGTTCCGGCGAACGCGACGACCGCGCCCAGCAGGAACAGGCCGACGTAGGCGACGGCCCGTCCGGCGGAGGGCGCTCGCAGGGGCTGGGTGAGCAGCGAGCCCGGTGCGTCCTTGCTCATGACGCCTCCTCGAGGCCGCCGAACAGGTCGGTCCCCGCGCCCTGCGCCGGACCGCGCACCAACTCGTAGTACTCGGTGGTGAACAGCGGCTGGGCGAGTTCGTTGGAGAGCGCGAAGTACGGCTCCGCCACCTCGATCTGGGTGGCGTGGGCACGCATCGCGGCGGCCTTGGCGGAGGCGTGGGCGGCGCCGTCGATCGTGGTGGTGATCCGCTCGTCGTCCACCACACCCGGCACGTCGTCCACGGACGCGCTCTTGTCGAACGGCAGTGCGGACAACTCGTCCTGGAGGCGGCTGAAGGCGGCCTCGGCGACGGACCGCGGGACGCGGTTCCAGTAGACCCGGTCGACGCGGTGGCCGCGCTCGGCCGCCAGGTCGACGGCGCGCATGGCGACGCGGTGGGCCTGGATGTGGTCGGGGTGGCCGTAGCCGCCGTGGTCGTCGTAGGTGACGACGACCTGGGGGCGGACCTCCAGGATCACCTCGGCGAGCCGCCCGGCGGCCTCGTCCACGCCGGCCTGCCAGAAGCAGCCGGGGTCCTCGTTGTCGGGGATGCCCATCATCCCGGAGTCGCCGTACCGCCCGGCCCCGCCGAGCAGCCGGCCGTCCTCGACGCCCAGCGCGCGCAGGGCGGCGGCCAGCTCGCCGCGCCGGTGCGCGCCCAGTGCCGGGCCCGTCAGATGCCGCAGCTCCGGCGGGATGACCTCGCCGCGCTCGCCGAGGGTGCAGGTGACCAGCGTCACATGGGCACCCTCGGCCGCGTACCGGGCCATGGTCGCGCCGTTGTTGATCGACTCGTCGTCCGGGTGCGCGTGCACCAGCAGCAGACGCCGGGCTGGCAGTTCCGTCATGGGACCACCCTACGAGGTCGCCGCGACGGCGCCCGTCAGAACTTGATGCTGCCGATCATGCTGGCGACGTTCGTCGTCAGCTCGCTGATCGTCGGCGCGACCGTCGAGGAGGCGAGATAGAAGCCGAGCAGGACGCAGATGACCGCGTGCCCGCCCTTCAGTCCCGACTTCTTGATCAGCAGGAAGACGATGATCGCCAGCAGCACCACCGCCGAAATCGAGAGTGCCACGGCGGCTCACCTCCAATAGATCGCCAGATCCGGAACAGTCGAGCAAATCCATGCGGACGCCAGCAGGTTCATACCCACACAGCGGTAGTGATCATAACTATCCGTGCTCGCGCATCGCTCGGCGCACGGCCGCACAAGGGGGCGCATGGCCAATATGGTCGGGGTATGACGACCGAGCCTGACTCCTTCCCCCGTCGGCACGCCCGGACCCAGCGGTTCACGCTCGGCGCGCCGCGTGCGTTCACCGTGGCGCCCGACGGTTCACGTGTCGCGTTCCTGCGTTCCGGCTCCGGCACGGACCGGGCCAACTCCCTGTGGGTGCTGGACCTGCCGGAGGGCGGTGAGCGCCTCGCCGCCGACCCGGGCGCCCTGCTCGCCGGCGCCTCGGAAGAGCTCTCAGCCCAGGAGCGGGCGCGCCGGGAGCGCAGCCGTGAGGGCGGCGCCGGCATCGTCGGCTACGCCACCGACGCCACCGTGGAGTTGGCGTCTTTCGCCTTGTCAGGGCGGCTTTTCACGGCCGAGCTGCGGGCCGGAACGGCACGTGAACTCCGGGTTCCGGGGCCGGTGATCGACCCGCGTCCGGCCCCCGACGGCCGGCACATCGCGTATGTCGCGCGGGGTGCGCTGCGGGTGGTGGGCGCGGAGGGCGAGGGCGACCGGGTGCTCGCCGAGCCGGAGTCGGAGCACGTCACCTACGGCCTCGCGGAGTTCGTCGCGGCCGAGGAGATGGGGCGTTCGCGGGGCTTCTGGTGGGGTCCCGACGGGCATCGGCTGCTCGTCGCGCGGGTGGACGACACGCCGGTGCGGCAGTGGTGGATCGCGGACCCGGCCAACCCCGGAAGTGAGCCGAACCACGTCAGGTACCCCGCGGCGGGCACTCCGAACGCCGACGTACGCCTCTTCGTGCTCGGCCTCGACGGGGAGCGCACGGAGGTCGCGTGGGACCGGTCCCGCTATCCGTATCTGGCCCATGTGCACTGGTCGGAGGCGGGTGCGCCGCTGCTGCTGGTGCAGGCGAGGGACCAGCGCAGCCAGCTGTTCCTGGCGGCGGACCCGGACACCGGTGCGACCCGGATGGTGCACGCCGACGAAGATCCAACATGGCTGGAACTTTTCCCTGGAGTGCCCTGCTGGAGCCCCTCCGGGCAGCTCGTCCGGATCGCGGACGAGGGCGGCGCACGCCGTCTCGCGGTCGGGGAACGGCCGTTGACCAGCGGCCAGTTGCACATTCGTGCGGTACTGGACGTGGGTGCGCACGACGTACTCGTTTCCGCCTCGGCGGGAGAGGACGCGGAGACCCCCGAGACCGGCGAGATCCACGTGTACCGGGTGAACGAGCTGGGCGTGGAGCGCGTGTCGCAGGAGCCCGGTGTCCACACGGCGGTCCGGGCCGGGGAGGTGACCGTGCTGCTGTCCGCGACCCTCGACAGGCCGGGCACCGGTGTCCAGGTGCTGCGTGACGGAAAACCGGCGGCCGCTGTCCGCTCGTACGCCGAAGATCCCGGTATGTCCCCCCGGGTGACCCTCACCGAGGGGGGCGCACGCCGAATTCCGTGCGCCGTGCTTATGCCACGGGACTACCACGGAGACACTCCCCTGCCGGTACTCCTCGACCCCTACGGCGGTCCGCACGGCCAGCGGGTCGTCGCCGCCCACAACGCCCATCTGACCTCGCAGTGGTTCGCCGACCAGGGCTTCGCGGTGATCGTCGCCGACGGCCGGGGCACCCCGGGCCGTTCACCGGCCTGGGAGAAGTCGATCCGGGACGAGGTCGCGGCCACCGTCCTGCAGGACCAGGTCGACGCCTTGCACGCCCTCGCCGACCGGTACCCGCTCGACCTGGACCGGGTGGCCGTACGGGGCTGGTCCTTCGGCGGCTACCTGGCCGCGCTCGCCGCGCTGCGCCGCCCCGACGTCTTCCACGCGGCGGTGGTCGGCGCGCCCGTCACCGACCTGCGGCTGTACGACACCCACTACCAGGAGCGCTACCTGGGCCACCCGGAAGAGCAGCCGGAGGTCTACCGCCGCAACTCGCTGATCGACGACGCCGGCCTGGTCGATCCCGCCGAGCCGCACCGGCCGATGATGATCATCCACGGTCTGGCGGACGACAACGTGGTCGTCGCCCACTCCCTGCGGCTCTCCTCGGCCCTGCTGGCGGCCGGCCGGCCGCACGAGGTCCTGCCGCTGTCCGGGGTGACGCACATGACCCCGCAGGAGACGGTCGCCGAGAACCTGCTGCTGCTCCAGGTGGACTTCCTGCGGCGCGCACTGGCACTGCCGGGCACACCCGGGTGAACCGCGTTTACACGCAGGCAACTTGACGGAAGCGGTACCGATATACGGACACGGAAGGCTGTCCAGCGTACGGCCGTGCGGGTGCCGTGGGCGGGCCGGGATGCACCATGTCATCCCGGCCCGTCGCCGTTCCCCCGGCCCGGGGTGCCCGACGGCCGCGGCGGCCCCTCCTCGGGCGGCACCACCCGCTTCTCCTCCGCGAAGTGGCAGGCCGAGTCGTGCGCCGCGGGCCCCCCGGTGTCGCGGAAGACGGCGGGCACCGCGAGGGCCGGCACCTCCCGCGCGCACCGCTCCTGCGCCTTCCAGCAGCGGGTGCGGAAACGGCAGCCGGAGGGGACGTTCGTCGGCGAGGGCACGTCGCCCGCGAGGAGGATCCGCTCGCGGTGCTCCCGGGCCTCCGGGTCGGGGACCGGTACCGCCGACAGCAGCGCCTGGGTGTACGGATGGGTGGGGTGGTCGTAGATCTCGGCGTCCCTGCCGATCTCCACGATCCGGCCGAGGTACATGACGCCGACCCGGTCCGAGATGTGCCGGACGATCGACAGGTCGTGCGCGATGAAGACGTAGGAGAGGTCGAACTCCGCCTGGAGCCGGTCGAGCAGGTTGACCACCTGGGCCTGCACCGAGACGTCCAGGGCGGACACCGGCTCGTCGGCGACGATGACCTCGGGGCGCAGCGCCAGTCCCCGTGCGATGCCGATGCGCTGGCGCTGGCCGCCGGAGAACTGGTGCGGGTAGCGGTTGATGTACTCCGGGTTGAGGCCGACCACGTCCAGCAGTTCCTGGACCCTGCGACGCCGCTCGCCCTTGGGTGCCGCCTCGGGGTGGATGTCGTACGGCTCCCCCACGATGTCGCCCACCGTCATCCGGGGGTTGAGCGAGGTGTAGGGGTCCTGGAAGACCATCTGGATGTTGCGGCGCACGGCCTTCAGAGCCCGGCCGGACAGCCGGGTGATGTCCTCGCCCTTGAACCGGATGACGCCCGCCGTCGGCCGCTCCAGATGGCAGAGCAGCTTCGCGACCGTGGACTTGCCGCAGCCCGACTCCCCGACGATGCCGAGGGTCTCGCCCCGGCCGAGGGTGAAGTCGACGCCGTCGACCGCCTTCACCGCTCCGACGTGCTTGCGGAACACGATGCCGCGGGTCAGCGGGTAGTGCTTGACGAGGCCGCCGACCTCCAGGATCGGCTCAGTGGTCGGCGCCATCGAGGCACTCCCTCCAGAAGTGGCAGGCGCTGCCGCGCACTTCGGACACCTCGTACAGCGCGGGCTCGTCGGTGCGGCACACGTCCCGGGCCATCGGGCAGCGCGGGTGGAAGGAGCAGCCCGGCGGGATGCGGGTCAGGTTCGGCGGGAGTCCCTTGATGGCGTACAGCTCCTGCCCCTTCTGGTCCAGGCGCGGGATGGAGTCCAGCAGCCCTCGGGTGTAGGGGTGGGCCGGGGCCTTGTAGATGTCGTGCACGGGCGCGGACTCGACGATCTTCCCCGCGTACATCACCGCGATCCGGTCGGCGACGTCCGCGACCACCCCGAGGTCGTGCGTGATGAGGATGAGCCCCATGCGGTACTCGCGCTGCAACTCCGCGAGCAGGTCCATGACCTGGGCCTGCACGGTGACGTCCAGGGCGGTGGTGGGCTCGTCGGCGATGACGAGCGCCGGCTCCAGGGCCAGCGCCATCGCGATCATGATGCGCTGACGCATGCCGCCGGAGAACTGGTGGGGGTAGTCCCGCGCCCGCTGGGCGGCGGCCGGGATGCGCACCCGGTCCATCAGCTCGACGGCCCTGGCCCGGGCGTCCTTCTTCGACGCCCCCCGGTGCACGACGAACATCTCCGCCAGCTGGTCCCCCACGGAGAGCACCGGGTTGAGGGCCGAGAGCGCGTCCTGGAAGATCATCGCCATCTGCGCGCCGCGGATCCTGCGCCGCTCCTCCTCCTTGAGCGTGAGCAGGTCCTGCCCCTGGAAGAGGATCCGCCCGCCGGTGATCCGCCCGGGCGGCATGTCCAGGATCCCCATCACCGCCTGCGCGGTCACCGACTTGCCGGAGCCGGACTCGCCGAGCACCGCCAGCGTCTCCCCCGCGTCCACGCCGTAGCTCACCCCGTTGACGGCGTGCGCGACGCCGTCCCGGGTACGGAACTCCACCCGCAGATCGCACACTTCGAGCAGCACGGCACCATCACCTCAGCTTCGGGTCGAGGGCGTCGCGGACCGCGTCGCCGAGCATGATGAAGGCCAGGACGGTGACGGCCAGGGCCCCCGAGGGCCACAGCAGGGCGTGCGGGGCGTTGCGGATGTACGGGGACGCTGCGGAGATGTCGATCCCCCAGGAGACGCTGGGCGGCTTGAGGCCGACGCCGAGGTAGGACAGGGTCGCCTCCAGGGCGATGTAGGTGCCGAGGGCGATGGTCGCCACGACGATCACCGGCGCGACGGCGTTCGGGGCGATGTGCCGGAGCAGGATCCGGGAGTCCGAGGCGCCGAGGGCGCGGGCGGCCTGCACGTAGTCGTTCTGCTTGGCGGTGATGACCGAGCCGCGGGCGATGCGCGAGATCTGCGGCCAGCCGAGCAGCACCATGAACCCGATGACCGGCCAGACCGTATTGCTGGTCACGACGGAGAGGAGGACGAGACCACCGAGGACGACCGGGATGGCGAAGAAGACGTCGGTGACGCGGGACAGGAGCGAGTCCCAGATCCCGGTGAAGTAGCCCGCGAGTCCGCCGAGCACCGAACCGAGGACGGCCACGCCGAGCGTGGCCAGCACACCGACCGTGACCGAGGTGCGGGCGCCGTACACGGTGCGCGTGTAGACGTTGCAGCCCTGGCCGTCGTACCCGAAGGGGGCACCCGGCCCCGGCCCGTCCTGGGCCTTGGCGAGGTCGCACTGGAGCGGGCTGCCGGAGGCGATCGCCGACGGCCACAGGGAGATGAAGACCAGGAACAGGATGACGAGGCCGGAGAGGATGAAGACCGGGTTGCGCCGCAGGTCCCGCCAGGCGTCGGACCACAGCGAGCGCGGCTTGCCCTGCGCTCCCGTCCCCTCGCGTCCTCCCGGCGCCCCTTCGAGCGTGACCGCCTCGCTCGCCCCGAGGTCCATCGCGCCGCCCATACCGGTCCCCGCGATCGCGCCCTCGGGCTCGTACGGCTGCTCAGGCATAGCGGATCCTCGGGTCGAGTACGGCGTAGAGCAGGTCGACGAGCAGGTTGGCGACGAGGAAGACCAGGACGAGCACGGTCACGAAGCCGACGACCGTCTGGGTGTTCTGCCGCAGGATGCCCTGGTAGAGCTGGTAGCCGACGCCGTGGATGTTGAAGATCCGCTCGGTGACGATCGCGCCGCCCATCAGCGCGCCGATGTCGAAGCCGATGAAGGTGACCACCGGGATCAGGGAGTTGCGCAGCAGGTGCCGGGTGATGACCCGGTGGCGGGGCAGGCCCTTGGCGGTCGCCGTGCGGACGTAGTCGGCCCGCTTGTTCTCGGCGATGGAGGTACGGGTGAGCCGGGTGACGTAGGCGAGCGAGACGGAGGCGAGGACCAGGCCGGGCACGATCAGCTCGTCGAAGCTCGCCGCCGGCGAGACGGAGGGCTTGATCCAGCCCCACTCGACGCCGAGCAGCAGCTGGAGCAGCAGGCCGGTGACGAAGGTGGGGACGGAGATGACGACGAGGGTCAGGACGAGGACCGAGGTGTCGACGGGCCGGCCGCGCCGCAGTCCGGTCACCACGCCGAGGGCGATGCCGACGACGATCTCGAAGAGGATCGCGACGATCGTGAGCCGGATGGTGACCGGGAACGCCGTGGCCATCAGCTCGGTGACCGGCTGGCCGTTGAACGCCGTCCCGAAGTCCCCGGTGAAGACGTTCCCCATGTAGGTCAGGTACTGCTGCCACAGCGGCTTGTCGAGGCCGAACTCCTTCTTCAGCTGGGCGGCCGTCGCCGGGTCGCAGGAGCGCTCACCGCACAGCCCGGCGATGGGGTCGCCCATCACGTTCACCATGAGGAAGATCAGCAGGGTGGCCCCGATGAACACCGGGATCATCTGGAGCAGCCGCCTGGCGACGTAGCGTCCCATGCCGCTCAGCCGACCTTGATCTCGTTGTAGACCGGCACGCTGAAGGGGTTCAGGGCCACGTGGGACAGCCGGGCGGAGTAGCCGGCGCTGCCGTTCTGGTACCAGAGCGGGACGGCGGCCATGTTGTCCCGCACCACGCCCTCGGCCTGCTGGAAGAGCGCGATCGCCTTGGGGGTGTCGCTCTCGGCGTTGGCCTCGTCGACGAGCCGGTCGAACCGCTTGTCGGACCACTTGCCGTCGTTGGAGGAGGCGCCCGTGTAGTACAGCGGCTGCAGGAAGTTCTGGATCAACGGGTAGTCCATCTGCCAGCCGGCCCGGAAGGGACCGGACATCCTGTGCTGGGTGATCTGGTTGCGGAAGTCGGCGAAGGTGCCGATCGGGTTGCCGACGCAGGCCGTGTCGTTGCCGAGCGCGTTGTTGATGGAGTTGCACACGGCGTCCACCCACTGCTTGTGCGAGCCCGAGTCCGCGTTGTAGGTGATCTTCAGCCGGCCGCCGGGGATGCCGCCGCCCTCCTCGATCAGCTGCTTCGCCCGGACCGGGTCGTACTCGCAGGCGGGGCCGCACAGGCCGGCCTTGAAGCCGCCGTCGACGCCGAGGACCGGGGAGGTCCAGTCGGTGGCCGGGGTGCGGGTGCCGCGGAAGATGGTCTCGGTGATCTGCTTCCGGTTGATGGCCATCGACAGGCCGGTGCGGACCTTCCGGGCGCCGGCGGTGTTCCACTTCGGGTCGTAGAACGGGAAGGCGAGGGTCTGCAGGATGCCGGCCGGGGTGTTGATGTAGCGGCCGTCCAGGTCGGTCTCGACGTTCTTGAGCTGGGCGGCGGGCACGTCGTCCACCAGGTCGAGGTTGCCGGCCAGCACGTCGGTGTACGCGGTGCTGGTGTCGGTGTAGACCAGCAGGCTCACGCCGTCGTTGCGGGCGCGGTCGGGGCCCGGGTAGGCGCTCCACTTCCGCAGGGCCATGGCGGAGCCCTTGGTGTACGACTGGACCTGGTACGGCCCGTTCCCGACCGGCCTGCTCACCCAGGCCGCGTGATCGGTGAAGAACGTGCGCGGCAGCGGGGCGAAGGCGACGTAGCCGAGGGTGTCGGGGAAGCTGGAGAACTTCTGGTTGAGCCGGACGGTGAACGTGCGCGGGCCGGTGACCTTGAGCCCCGAAAGGGTGTCGGCGGTCTGGGCGCCGCTGTCGGGGTGGACCTTGTCGTAGCCCTCGATGTAGCCGAAGAAGTAGGCGTTCTTCTGGTTGTTGCGCAGGCTCGCGCCGTAGTTCCACGCGTCGACGAAGGAGCTCGCGGTGACCGGCTCCCCGTTGCTGAACCGCCAGCCGTCCTTGACGGTGACGCTGAAGTTCCGCGAGTCGGTGGTGTCGATCCGCTCGGCGAGCATGTCGGTGGCCTTGCCCGTCCTCGGGTCGTACCGCTTGAGGCCGCGGAAGATCATGTCGAGCACCTTGCCGCCCTGCACCTCGTTGGTGTTGGCGGGCTCCAGCGGGTTCTGCGGGTCGCCCCAGGAGGAGGTCAGCGTGCCGGGACCGCCGACGCCGCTCGCGCCGCTTCCGCAGGCGACGGCCAGGAACACCAGGGCGAGCGCGCCGGCGGTCCGCCCCACAGGCCCGGTTCCCCGCATGGCGTGCCTCCTCCGTGACTATTGGTCCATTAACGGTCAATATCACGAATAAGGGACAGAATGGTATGTTCCGATGGGTCGACGGGCCGGAACTCAGCCGGATGCACGCGCGGCGGTCCACCCCCGGCGGGAAATCGGACACCCTCACCGACCGACAGGGGCCACATCCGGTGGATCTTGTTCCGGATGCGCAATAGATCTTCGGGCAACGATGCCGAAACGTTGGATTCCGACGCGTCGATGTACGCATTTCGACATACCACCGTCCGTATATCGAACTTCTTGCCCGAATAGTCCAGTTGGTCCGATGTGAAGCACGGATTGATTACAGGGCGCTACCCGCGTAGCTACGGAACAGTCAAGCGTGAGCAAAGAAGGTAAATAGACAACCAAGCCGACCGAGAATTTATTGACCTTGAATGAATTGCGTTGAAAAAGTCCGGCGTAGCCCGTAGGGGAGCGCCCTGCGGAGTCATCTCTGACCCACCCTTGGGCCGCAGGAGCACCATGACCCTCCCAACTCCATCTACGGCTGTCCCCCTCGAGGTGACCGACGAGTCCGCCGCGAAGTCGATCGCTTCCGGTGACTCGAAGGGCAGCGAGGGGCGTTCTCCGGGACGACTTGCCTGGAAGCGCTTCAAGCGCGACCGGACGGGTGTCATATCCGCCTGCATCGTGATCTTCTTCTTCGTGATCGGCATCGCTGCGCCGCTGATCTCGAAGCTGTACGGCAAGGACCCGTACACCACCTACGCGAGCCAGGACCCGAGCCTGCTCGACGCCTTCTCGTACCCCGCGGGGCCCAACGGAGGCATGAGCTCCGACTTCTGGTTCGGCATCGAGCCGCAGCTCGGCCGGGACGTCTTCAGCTTCCTGCTGTACGCGATCCGCAACTCGCTGGGCATCGCGGCCGCGGCCACGGTCCTCACCACGGTCGTCGGCGTCGTGGTCGGCGTCACGGCGGGCTACCTCGGCGGCAAGACGGACTACCTCGTCGGCCGGGTCATCGACATCCTGCTGTCGTTCCCGTCGACCCTGTTCTTCATCGCGTTCATGCCCGTCGTCTACGGCATCTTCGTCAAGCCGGACGACAACATCCCGACCGGACTGGTCGTCCTCTCCCTGATCGTCGTGCTGTCCGCCTTCGGCTGGGCGTCCATCGCCCGACTGCTGCGAGGCCAGGTACTCGGTCTGCGCGAGCGTGAGTTCGTCGAGGCGGCGAAGGTCACGGGCGCATCTCCGATGCGCATCGTGTTCAAGGAGTTGCTGCCCAACCTGTGGACTCCGATCATCATCCAGTCCACGCTCATGCTTCCGGCGTACGTGACCGCCGAGGCCGGTCTGGCCTTCCTCGGCGTCGGCGTCACCGACCCCACCCCCGACTGGGGCGTGATGATCGGCCGCGGCGCCACGTTCTACACCGAGGACATCACCTTCATGCTCTTCCCGGGCCTCGCCATGGTGATCTTCGTCCTCGCCTTCAACCTGCTCGGCGACTCCGTGCGTGACGCACTCGACCCGAAGTCGAAGCGGTAGCAACGCAGTTCCACCCGGCCCGGGGCGGTGACACCCGGCTGGTCCCGTCTGTTCCGATCAATCCTCTAGGCAGGCTCAGCATGTCCTTTTCTCGTCGAAACTTCCTGATCGCCACCGGTGTGGTGGCCGCCTCCTCGTCGGTGCTGAGCGCCTGCAGCAGTGGCTCGAAGAGCTCCGGCCACGACAACGTGCCCTCGGTGAGCGACTCCAAGGCCGTCAACATCCCGGTCGGCACCAAGGCCGACTCGACCGGCCCGGCTCCCGAGGTCAAGGACGCGGTCAAGGGCGGGACCATCTACTCGCTCGACCAGTTCGACATGGACCACATGGACCCGGCCCAGATCTACGTCTCGACCGAGGGCGCCATCACCGTCCCGATCATGCGTGGTCTGACCGGCTACAAGCTCGACGAGAAGGGCGGCTGCACCCTCGTCGGTGACGCGGCCACGGACGCCGGCACCATGAAGAACGGCGGCAAGACCTGGTCGTTCACCCTCAAGGACGGCATCAAGTGGGAGGACGGCTCCGACCTCTCCATGGACGACGTCCGCCACACCTTCGAGCGCCTCTTCGCGTCCTTCGTGACCGAGGGTCCGCGCTACGTGCAGCAGTGGCTGGTCGGTGGCGACAAGTACAAGGGCCCGTACAGCGGCAAGGAGCTCGACTCGATCGAGGTCTCCGGCAAGACGATCACCTTCCACCTCACCGAAGCGCGCGCCGACTTCAACTACACCCTGGCGATGCGCGGCTACTCCCTGGTGCCCAAGAAGCACGACACCAAGGAGAAGTACGACAAGCGCCCGTTCTCCTGCGGCCCGTACAAGATCGGTGACCGCAAGATCGGCAAGTCGCTGACCTACGTGCGCAACGACCACTGGGACGCGAAGACGGACCCGATCCGCAACGCCTACCCGGACAAGTACGTCTTCCAGTTCGGCTTCGAGCTGATCGCCTCCACCGACCGCTACATGGCGGACAAGGGCAACGACCAGTACACGATGTCGATCTTCAACGAGGTCGCCCCGGAGCGCATCGCGCAGGTCCTCACCAACGCGAAGCTCAAGGAGCGCGTCCTCACCCAGGTCGACACGGTCACGTACTACTGGCCGATCAACATGACCCGCATCAAGGACGTCAAGGTCCGCCAGGCCATCAACTGGGCGTGGCCGCACCAGCAGCTGCAGACCATCCGCGGCGGCAAGGCGTCCAGCGAGCTGGCCACCACCATCCTCTCCCCCGTGACCCCGGGTTACGAGAAGTTCGACCTCTACGGCACGGACAAGAAGCCCGGTGGCGACCCGGTCAAGGCCAAGGCCCTGCTGAAGGAGGCCGGCAAGGTCGGCCAGAAGCTGGTCATCGCCTACCAGCACTCCGACAACGCGGTGAAGTCCGCCGTCGCGATCAAGAACGCCCTCGAGGCCGCCGGCTTCCAGGTCGTCAACAAGCAGGTCGACAAGTCGACCTTCTACACGCAGATCGGCAAGGTCGACAACGACTTCGACCTGTTCGCGGCCGGCTGGAGCCCGGACTGGCCGAACGGCTACTCGGTCTTCTACCCCTGCTGGAGCGGCAAGAACATCGGCGACGGCCGCAGCAACTACGCCCAGCTGAACGACCCGAGCGTCAACAAGGCGATCGACGCCGCGTCGAAGATCGCCGACCCGGACAAGGCCAACAAGGCCTGGGGCAACGTCGACCGCCAGATCATGGAGCTGGCGGCGGTCGTCCCGGACTACCACTCCATCCGTAACTGGATGTACGGGTCGAAGGTCGGCAACGTCGTGTTCGACGCCGGCAACACCTGCATCGCGCTCTCCAAGCTCTACGCCAAGAAGTAAGAGCGCACGACCCCTGGGGGCGGCCATGACCTGGCCGCCCCCTCCGGCCCACCCCTCACCCCGGCGACGGCGCCCCGTCCGGAAAGTCACGCCCCATGTTCCGCTTCCTTGTCCGCCGAGTCCTCGGCGCGCTGGTCATCCTGTTGATCATCAGCGCAGTCACCTTCTGGCTCTTCTACGCCATCCCGCGTGACCCCGCCATGATGTCCTGCGGCAAGAACTGCACGCCTGACATGCTCAAGCAGGTGCGGCACAACCTGGGCATCGACCACCCGGTCCCCGTCCAGTACTGGTACTGGCTGAAGGGCATCTTCGTCGGACGCAGCTACGGCGACTTCGGCGACTGCAGCGCGCCGTGCCTCGGCTACTCCTTCGCCAACCGCGAGCCCGTCCTCGGCACGATCCTGGACCGGCTTCCGCTGACGCTCTCCCTCGCCTTCGGCGCGGCCGTCGTCTTCCTCGTCTTCGGCGTCGGCGCCGGCATGATCGCCGCCCTCAAGCAGGGCAAGTGGCAGGACAAGGCGGCCAGCTCCGCCTCGCTGGTCGGCTCCTCGCTGCAGATCTACTTCGTCGGGTACATCGCGATGTACTTCCTCGTGTTCAAGCTCGGCATCCTCGACAACCCGTCGTACACGCCGATCACCGAGGACCCGGCGTCCTGGGCCTCCGGCCTGCTGCTGCCGTGGCTGGTCCTCGCGATCATCTTCACCGCGAACTACACGCGTATGGCCCGCTCCCAGCTCGTGGAGCAGCTCACCGAGGACTACGTCCGCACGGCCCGCGCCAAGGGACTCTCCCGCCGCAACGTCTTCTTCCGCTTCGCCTGGCGTGGCGCGATGGGCCCGATCGTCACCATCTTCGGTGTCGACCTGGGCACCCTGATCGGCGGCGCGATCATCACCGAGTCCGTCTTCAGCCTCCAGGGCGTGGGCCGGCTCGCGCTCGACGCCGTGAACAAGAGCGACCTGCCCATGGTGCTCGGCGTCACCCTCCTGTCGGCCGGCGCGATCGTGATCTTCAACATCATCGTGGACGCCGTCTACGCCCTCATCGACCCGCGGATCCGGCTCGCCTGACCTCCGCCGCACCCCCTACCCCTCGCATCACCCCAGGAGCGTCCCCGTGACGAGCACCGATCAGCAGCCGTTCCTCTCCATCAGGGACCTCAAGGTCCACTTCTCCACCGAGGACGGCATCGTCAAGGCCGTCGACGGGCTCAGCTTCGACCTGATCAAGGGCAAGACCCTCGGCATCGTGGGTGAGTCGGGCTCGGGCAAGTCCGTGACGAACCTGACGATCCTGGGCCTGCACGACCGCGACCGCACCGCCATCGAGGGCGAGATCCTCCTCGACGGCAAGGAACTGCTCACGGCCACCGAAAGGGAGCTGGAGCGGCTCCGCGGCAACAAGATGTCCATGATCTTCCAGGACGCGCTGGCCTCGCTGTCGCCGTACCACACCATCGGTACGCAGATCGGCGAGACCTACCGCAAGCACACGGGCTGCTCCAGGTCCGAGGCCCGCAAGCGCGCGATCGAGATGCTGCGCCGGGTCGGCATCCCGCAGCCGGACATGCGGGTCGACGACTACCCGCACCAGTTCTCCGGCGGTATGCGCCAGCGCGCGATGATCGCGATGGCGCTGGTGTGCGACCCCGAGCTGCTGATCGCGGACGAGCCGACGACCGCGCTGGACGTGACCGTGCAGGCCCAGATCATGGACCTGCTCAAGGACCTTCAGCAGGAGTTCGGCACCGCCATCATCTTCATCACCCACGACCTCGGCGTCATCGCCGACATCGCGGACGACGTCCTGGTGATGTACGGCGGCCGGTGCGTGGAGCGCGGCACGAAGAAGGAGGTGCTGGGCGACCCGCAGCACCCCTACACGGTGGGCCTGCTCAACTCGATGCCCAGCCTGAACGGGTCGGTGGACGTCCCGCTGACGCCCATCCCGGGCTCGCCGCCCTCCCTGCTCAACCCGCCGACCGGTTGCCGCTTCCACCCTCGCTGCGCCTTCGCGGAGAAGGTGGAGGGCGGTCTGTGCTCCACCGAGCGCCCCCTGCTCGAGGTCCTGGAGGGCCGTGGCTCCGCGTGCCACCTCACGCCGGAGCAGAAGCAGGAACTCTTCGCCGACTTCGCCGCGACCCCGCACAACTGACGGACTGACGGGACTTCACGATCATGAGCAACACGAACCCCCTCCTGGACGTCTCCGGGCTGACCAAGCACTTCCCGATCAAGGGCGGTTTCCCGATCCGCCGTACCGTCGGCGCCGTCCAGGCCGTCGACGGCCTGGACTTCCAGGTCGGCGAGGGCGAGAGCCTGGGCCTCGTCGGTGAGTCCGGCTGCGGCAAGTCGACCACCGGCCGGCTGATCACCCGGCTGATGGAGCCCACGGCGGGCAAGATCAGCTACCGCGGGCAGGACATCACGCACGCGGGCCGCAAGGACCTCGCGCCGATCCGGTCCGAGATCCAGATGATCTTCCAGGACCCGTACGCCTCGCTCAACCCGCGGCACACGGTCGGCAAGATCATCTCCGGTCCGATGGAGATCAACGACATCAACCCGGCCGGCGGCCGCGAGGCGCGGGTGCGCGAGCTGCTGGAGATCGTCGGTCTCAACCCCGAGCACTACAACCGCTTCCCGCACGAGTTCTCCGGTGGCCAGCGTCAGCGCATCGGTGTGGCCCGCGCGCTGGCCCTGGAGCCGAAGCTGATCGTCGCCGACGAGCCGGTCTCCGCGCTCGACGTGTCGATCCAGGCCCAGGTCGTCAACCTGCTCCAGAAGGTGCAGAACGAACTCGGCATCGCGTTCGTGTTCATCGCTCACGACCTCGCGATCGTGCGGCACTTCTCACAGCGCGTCGCGGTCATGTACCTGGGTAAGATCGTCGAGATAGCAGACCGCGAGGACCTGTACGACAACCCGCGCCACCCGTACACGCGGGCCCTGCTGTCCGCCGTGCCCGAGGCCACGGTGGACGAGGAGCCCCGTGAGCGCATCCGCCTGACCGGTGACGTGCCGTCGCCGATCAACCCGCCCTCCGGCTGCCGTTTCCGTACCCGCTGCTGGAAGGCGACGGAGAAGTGCGCGACCGAGGCACCGCCGCTGGTCCAGGTGGACGGCAACAAGCCGGGCCACCTGACGGCCTGCCACTACCCGGAGACGGCGGACCTCATCCCGGCGCAGCGCCTGTCCAAGGACCCCGAGGCGGCGGCCTGACACACCCCTTTTCGTCAGCCGCCCCCTTGCGGAACGGACCTTCTCGGCCCATTGACCCGAGCCCATGAAGTCCGATCCAGGGGATGAAGGCCCGCGTCCACCCCGGATGCGGGCCTTCGTCGTTCCTCCGCGCCGATCCCACCCCGCGGTCACGTGTCACCGACCCAAACTCCATACAGTCGTTCGGAGTTGAGAACCCCTCAAGAACTGGGCCGGAAACTGACGCGCCGTTCAGCATCGTGTGTCAGACTGCCGCGGTGGTAGATCACTCGTTCGCCGATCTCTCGCTCGCCGCACTGTACGACGGCCTCAATCCCTGGGGGCCGAGTGACGACTTCTACCTCGGTCTGGTGAGAGACGCCCGTTCCGTGCTGGACATCGGCTGTGGCACCGGGCGGCTGCTGCGGCAGGCCCGGTCCGAGGGGCACGGGGGCCGGCTGATGGGACTCGACCCGGCCGCCGCCATGCTCGTCCAGGCGCGCCGGGCCCGGCCCGACGTCGAGTGGGTGCTCGGGGACACGCGGGTACGGCGCTGGGAGGCGGACTTCGACCTCGTCGTGATGACCGGGCACGCCTTCCAGGCGCTGGTCCGCGACCAGGACATCCGGCACTGCCTCGGCGGCGTCCGCGCGGCCCTCGCGGACGACGGGAGGTTCGTGTTCGAGACCCGGAACCCGGCCGCCCGCGGCTGGGAGCGCTGGACTCCGGAGCGGGTGCACGACATCACCGCGGACGACGGCACACCGGTGCGGGTGTGGCACGAGGTGCAGGACGAGGACCCGGAGCGGGGCCTGGTGCGGTTCACGGAGACCTTCTCCGGCGACGACTGGCCGGCCCCCAGGGTCAGCCGCACCACCCTGCGTTTCCTGGACGCCCAGACCCTGGAGGGCTTCCTCACGGAGGCCGGCCTGGCGGTCGTCGAACAGTACGGCGACTGGAGCCGGGGCCCCCTCACCTCGACGGCCCCCGAGATCATCACAGTGGTCCGCCGGGCCTAGGGCCTGTCGTTTGGATCATGCCCGCGTCGCGGGGCCTAGAGAGCTCCGGCCACCGCTCCCGCCGCGGCCAGCAGTCCGGCGGTTCCGGGATGGGGGCCGGCGAGCGCCCAGTCCAGCGGGGCGCGGCCCGTTCCGCGATCCTCTCGCAGGCCCGGATCGGCTCCGTGCTCCAGCAGCGCGCGCACGGTCTCGGTGTGCCCCCAGCACGCGGCCGCGCACAGGGGCGTCCCGTCCATGCCGGGCCCGCCGCTCTCGGTGTCCGGGCACGCACCGGCCGCCAGGAGCAGGCGCACGATCTCGGCCTCCCCGGTGACGGACGCCAGGTAGAGGGGAGTCGCACCGTCCCGGTCGGCCCGCTCGGCATCCGCGCCGGATCGCAGCAGCGAGCGCACCCGGGCGGGGTCGCCCGTCAGGATCGCGCCGAACAGTCGCCGGGAGAGTTTCTTGCGCTGCCGTCGGTTCATGGGCGGCGAGACTAGCGGCCGGGCAGGAGAAGGGCCCGCGGATTTCCCAGTGCTGCTGATGGTCCGCCACTTTCGCGACATGGCAAGCAATTCGGTCACCGCACGCCGCCGAGGTTCCCCGCACCGAGCGTGATTGTGATCATGGACTTGGTCACTGGTTGTCCCCCGCGCGCCCCAGGTAGGTTTTCGGCATGCCCACCCGGTCGGCCGACCTCCGACAGTGCGGTGGAGCCAAGGGGGTGGCTGACGGCGGCAGCCGGGACGAGCACACGCGGCTCTCGACAGGCGCGTACCCCGGTGGCGTGGACGTCGACAGCTTGGAGCCCGAGCCTCCCCATGAACTGCCGTTCGTCCCGACCCCGCTTCCGGCTGCCCGTATGGCTGATCCCGGTGCCCTGGACCGTCGGTCTGGGTGTGTGGGGACTGTCCCGGCAGCACAGCGTGTGGCGGGACGAGGCCGCGACCTGGATGGCGGCCCAGCGGTCCCTGCCCGAACTCGAGCACCTGCTGGGGCAGGTCGACGCCGTGCACGGGCTGTACTACCTGCTGATGCACGGGCTGTTCAGCTGCTTCGGGCCGAGTATCACGGTCCTCAGGCTGCCCTCCGTACTGGCCATGGCCGTGGCCGCGTCCTGTGTCACGGCCGTCGGCCACCGACTGGCCGGTGCCGGCGCCGGTGTCGGCGCCGGGCTGGCGTTCGGGCTCCTTCCCGCCGTGCAGTTCTCCCTCCAGGACGGCCGCCCGTACGCGTTCGTGTGCGCGGGGGCGGCGATCTCGACGCTGCTCCTCGTCGGCGTGCTCCAGGGGCGCGCACGGACCGGGCACTGGGTGGCGTACGGCGGCACGGTGCTGGTGTGCGCGCTGCTGAACTGGCTGTCGCTGCTGATCCTGCCCGCCCATCTGGCGACCGTGGTGTGGACCGGGGCCGGGCGCGGGACCCGGACGCGCTGGACGGTCACCGCGTCCGCCGTGGTCGCGGGTGCGCTGCCGCTGGTCCTGTTCAGCCGGGGTCAGGCACACCAGGTGGCCTGGATACCGCCGCTGACCCGGCACACGCTGATCGGCCCGGCCGTCCTGCTGACGCTCGGCGGTCTCCTGGCCCTGCCGGGCCGGCCGCGGGCGGGCCGTCTGTCGGTGGCGGCCGTCGGACTGCCGCTGCTGGCACTGCCGTTGCTCGGCCTGCTCGGTGTGTCCCTGGTCCGGCCGCTGTATCAGGAGCGCTATGTCCTGTTCGCCATGCTGGGCCTGGCGCTGCTGATCGGAGGGGCCCTGGCGGCGGCGGTCCGGTCGGCGGCCCGCCGGCATCCGCGCGCCGCGCGCTGGCTCGTCCCGGTGGCGGTCGTGACGGCACTGGCGGCGCTGTCACCGCAGTTGCTGGCCAAGCGGTCCCCGGCCAGCCGCGTGGACGACGTCCTCGCGGTGGCCGGGGACGTCCGGAAGCTGAAGAGGACCGGGGACGCTGTCCTCTTCATCCCCGCGGACCGGCGCGACACCGCCGAGGTCTCCCCCGACGACTTCGCCGGGCTCCGGGACATCGCGCTCGTCAGGGGCCCCGTGGAAGCCGGGAACCTCAAGGGCGAGGAGGCCCCGCCGCACCGTATCCGGGCCGCGATGCTGACGCAGCGCCGCATCCTGCTGGTCACCGACGCACCGGAGGTGGCCCCGCCGGTGTCCGCCGAGCGGGACCGGGCGAAGACCGCCGTGCTGCGGCGGTACTTCACCGCGGTGGCGGAGGAGCGGGTCCGCGGCCGGCGGGTCACGTTGTACGCGCGTCGCCCGTGACCGCCTTCACGGCCACGGGCGGCGCCTCGCTACGCGTCCTCGGTGGGCGCCGCCTGCGAGGTCCCCTCCTCCAGTGCCGCCAGCGCCGGGTCCAGGACGATGTCCTCGTCGCGGGCCTCGATCGTCGGCTCCTCCGGGAAGTGGCAGGCCGTCAGGTGACCGGCACGGTTGCCGGCGATCTGCACCAGCGGCGGCTCGTCCGTGGCGCACTTGTCCTGCGCCTTCCAGCAGCGGGTGCGGAACCGGCAGCCGGAGGGCGGCGAGATGGGGGACGGCACGTCGCCGGCCAGCCGGATGCGCTCGCGTGCCGGCGCTCCGCCCACCTCCAGGCTCACCTCGGGGACGGCGGAGAGCAGGGCGTGGGTGTACGGGTGGCGCGGCCGGGTGTAGATGGAGTTGCGGTCACCCACCTCGATGATCTTGCCGAGGTACATGACGGCCACGCGCTGCGAGAAGTGCCGTACCACCGCCAGGTCGTGGGCGATGAAGAGGAACGCGATGCCGAGTTCGTTCTGCACCTTCTGGAGCAGGTTGACGACCTGGGCCTGGATCGACACGTCGAGCGCGGAGACCGGCTCGTCGGCGACGATCAGCTTCGGCTCCAGGGCCAGCGCGCGGGCCACACCGATGCGCTGACGCTGACCACCGGAGAACTCGTGCGGGAACCGGTTGTAGTGCTCGGGGTTGAGACCGACGATCTCCAGCAGCTCGCGGACCCGCGCCTCGCGGCCGCCGGCCGGGTTGATGTCGTTGATCTCCATCGGACCGGAGATGATCTTGCCGACCGTCTGCCGCGGGTTCAGCGACGAGTACGGGTCCTGGAAGATCATCTGGATCTCGGAGCGGATCGGCGCCAGTTGGCTGCGCGAGGCATGGCTGATGTCCCGGCCGCGGTAGCTGATCGAACCGCTGGTCGGCTCCATCAGCCGGGTGATCAGCCGGCCGGTGGTCGACTTGCCGCAGCCCGACTCGCCGACCAGGCCGAAGCTCTCGCCCGCGTGCACGGTCAGGTCGATGCCGTCCACGGCCTGCACCGCGCCGATCGTGCGGCGGATCGGGAAGCCGCCCTTCACCGGGAAGTGCTTGGTGAGCCCCGCGACCTTCAGCAGCGGCTCCCCGTCCGCGCCGGTGCTCTGCTCCCGCGGGACCGGGAGGACCAGGTCCTCTTTCATGACGGTGTCCTCCTATGACCTAGCCCAGTCGGGGCTTGATCTCCTCGATGAAGATGGTCCGCTTCTGGTCGGCGGTGAGGTG
Organism: Streptomyces sp. NPDC015139; assembly: GCF_043079785.1. Taxonomy (NCBI): domain Bacteria; kingdom Bacillati; phylum Actinomycetota; class Actinomycetes; order Kitasatosporales; family Streptomycetaceae; genus Streptomyces; species Streptomyces sp. NPDC015139. The sequence goes on from NZ_JBIBUW010000003.1 coordinate 436,200, forward strand.
ACAGGCCGACGCGCGGTCGGGGGCCAGCAGCGGGCGCTCCTTCACACAACGGCCCGAGCCCTCCACCCGCTCCTGGAAGGCGCAGCGGGGATGGAAGCGGCAGCCGGACGGCGGGGTGAGCAGCGAGGGCGGGGCGCCGGGGATCGGGGACAGCTGGGCGCCGAGGTCGGAGTCGAGGCGCGGCATCGAGTTCAGCAGGCCCCAGGTGTAGGGGTGCTGGGGCGCGCGCAGCACCTCGTCGGTCGTGCCCCGCTCCACCGCGCCGCCCGCGTACATCACCATGATGTCGTCGGCCATGTCGGCGATCACCCCCAGGTCGTGGGTGATGAAGACGATGCCCGAACCGAACTCCTGCTGGAGGTCCTTCAGCAGATCCAGGATCTGGGCCTGCACGGTCACGTCCAGCGCGGTCGTCGGCTCGTCCGCGATCAGCAGGTCCGGGTCGCACACCAGCGCCATCGCGATCATCGCGCGCTGACGCATACCGCCGGAGAACTGGTGCGGGTAGTCCTTCGCCCGCTCCCGGGGGTGGGGGATGCCGACCTTGCCGAGCATCTCCACGGCCCGCTCCCAGGCCTGCTTCTTCGAGGCCCCGGTGTGCTTCATGTACGGCTCGGCGATCTGCCGGCCCACGGTGTAGTACGGGGAGAGCGCGGTGAGCGGGTCCTGGAAGATCATGGCGACCTTGTTGCCGCGCAGCTTCTCCAGATCCGACTCGCGCGCCGTGGTCAGCTCCCGCCCGTCCAGCAGGATCTCGCCCTCGACCGTGGTGAACATGGGGTTGTGCAGGCCGAGGATGGTCAGGTTCGTCACCGACTTGCCCGAGCCGGACTCGCCCACGATGCCGAGGGTGCGGCCGCGCTCCAGGTCGAAGGAGAGCCCGTCCACGGCCCGTACGATGCCGTCCTCGGTCTTGAAGCTCACGTGCAGGTCCCGCACCGAGAGCAAGGGCCCGGTGCCGGCCGGGGTCGGAGCACCGGCTTCCTTGGTCAAAGTGGTCACGACAGTGCTCCTAGGCCAGCCGCACGCGCGGGTCGATGAAGGCGTACGCGGCGTCGACGATGATGTTGAACAGCAGGATCATGCTGGCGGAGAACAGCATCACGCCGAGCAGCAGCGGCAGGTCGCTGAAGAACACGGACTGGACCGCGAGCTGTCCGAGGCCCGGCAGGCTGAACGTGAACTCGGTGATGATCGCGCCGCCGAGCAGGGCGCCGAGGTCGATGCCGAAGATGGTGACGATCGGGATCAGCGAACCGCGCCAGGCGTAGCGGAAGAAGACGTACCGCCGGGACATGCCCTTCGCGCGGGCGGTGCGGACGTGTTCCTCCTGGAGCTGTTCGATCATCGAGGAGCGCGACATACGGGTGTACTGCGCCGCGAAGATCGTGGAGAGGACCACCCAGGGAATGATCAGACCCGAGAACCAGGCCACGGTGTCCTGGGTGAACTCGTTGTAGGCCGGCTTGTCGAACCAGTGCGTCTGGTAGACGAGGATCGCCAGGGCCAGCGGGCCGAGGAAGTAGATCTGCAGGGAACTGATGACCATGGCACCCGCGGTGGCCGTCTTGTCGATCATGGTGCCGCGCCGCCAGGCGGCGAGCAGGCCGGTACCGAGACCGACGACAAGGAAGCACACGGCCGCACCCAGGGTGAGCGAGACGGTGGTGGGCAGGCGGTCCATCAGCGTGCCCCAGACCTGCTCGTTGGTGTGGTACGAGTAGCCGAAGCACGGTGCCGGGCACGGGCCCTGGGCGAACTGGTCGCTGCCCAGGACGAGATTGTGCAGGAAGATCCCGTACTGCTCGGGGATGGACTTGTCCAGGCCGAGCACGTGGTGGATGTTCGCGATGCTGTCCGGATTGCAGGTCTTGCCGCACATCAACAGCGCCGGGTCCCGGGGCACCCCGAAGAACAGCACGAACGTGACGATGCTCAGCAGGAACAGAATGACGACGGCACCGATGATCCGGCGGACGAGGAAGCGCAGCATGACAGGGCAGCTCTCAGACGTCGGCGGTCCGGGCGGTACCCGGCGCACCCCCTGTGCGGGAGCGCGCCGGGTACCGGACGGGGACGGTTACTTGATGTAGAGGCGACGCGGGTCGATACCGCCGAGCACGTCGTCGTAGACGAGCCCGCCGACCTTCGAGCCGGCGATCTGGGTCTGCTTGTAGTACGCGGTCGGGACGACGTTCACGACGTCCTTGACGAGGTACTGGTCGAGCTTCTCCCACTCGGCGGCGGACTTGACCGGGTCGGTGATCTGGTTGATCCGGTCGATCTCGCTGTTGACCTTGGGGTCGTTGACCTGCGAGTAGTTCTGCGCGCCGTCGGCGATCACGCGGCCGTCGTACAGCGGCGGGATCACGGTCGAGGAGGACGGCCAGTCGGCGCCCCACGCGGTGTGGAAGATGTCGTAGTTGTTGTTCAGCTTGGAGACCTGGTCGTAGTAGGTCTCGGCCGGGATCTCCTGGCGCTGGACGTTGAAGCCGGCCTTCTTCAGGCCCGCCGCCATGGCGGTGGAGTACTGCTGGCCCTCGGGGGTGTTGATGTAGCCGAAGGTCAGCTTCATGTTGAGCTTGCCGGCCTTCTTCAGCAGCTCCTTGGCCTTGGCCGGGTCACCGGCGGGCTTCTTCTTCTTGCCCCACGGGTCGAACGCCGCGTCGTAGCCGGAGACGGTCGGGGAGATCAGGCCGCCCGCGACCTCCATGGCGTCGGTGCCGCCGTAGGCGCGGACGAACGGGGTGATCGGCAGGGCGTAGGCGATCGCCTCGCGGATCGTCTTGTCCTTCATGGCCGGGTGGCTCATGTTGATGTTCATCTGGCCCACGTACGGCTGGTAGCCGGAGACCGTGCGCGACTTCATCTTCGTGTCACGCAGCACCTGGGACAGGTTGCCCGCGTCGACCTGGTTGTTGAAGCTGACGCCGGCCTGGTCCGCGCCGCTGTCGGCGAGCAGGGCCTTGGTGGACGTCTCGTACTGCTGGTTGAACGTGATGTTGAACTGGTCCACGTACTGGTGGCGGATCGGGTCCGTCTTCGGGTCCCAGTTGGTGTTCTTGACCAGCACCATCGACTTGCCGGACTTGAACGACTGGATCTTGTACGGGCCGGTCACCACCGGTGCCTTGTCGTACTTGACCTTGGTGTCGCCCTTCTCCGAGACGACCGCGTAGCCCGCCATCGCCATGGCGTAGGGCAGGTCGGGGTGCGGCGTCTTGAAGTGGAAGATGATCGTCTTGTCGTCCGGCGTCTCCAGGACGGAGCTCGGCAGGTGCTTGCCCTTGTACGGGCCGTCCTTGAGGAGCTTGCGGTACTCGGTGCCCGGCTTGTCGGCCAGCCACTGCTGGAGGTAGGTCGGGCCCTGGTTGACGAACGACGCGAAGAGCCGCTCGACGCTGTGCCGGACGTCCTTGGACGTGATCGGGGACCCGTCCTGGAACTTGATGCCGTCCTTCAGCGTGTACTTCCAGGTCTTGCCGCCGTCGGTGGTGGTGCCGGAGTCGGTGGCGAGGTCACCGACCACCTCGTGCTTGCTGCCGTCGTTGCTCGTGGCCTTGTAACCGGTCAGGCCGCGGTGCAGCAGCGAGGCGAGCGAACCCTCGTCGGAGACGTAGATCTGCGCCGGGTCGAGGTGGGCGTAGCTGTCTCGCTGCAGCACCTCCATCGTGCCGCCGGTCTTGGCGCCGGGCACGTCCGCGGCCGGGCCCGTGGAGGCCGCCGCGTCGCCGAACTTGATGGACGCCTGCTGACGCTGGGCGTTCTCCTTGTCCTTCTTGCCGTCGGTGCCGCCGTCGCTGCCGCCCTTGCTGCAACCGGTGAGCACAAGAGCTCCGGCCGCGAGCACGGAGAGTGCGCCGTATGCGTGGCGTCCGCCCCTACTCATCACGAAGATTCCCACCCATCTGTGTGTCACCAGTGCGTTCTGTGTGTCACCAGTGCGAAAGAGAACTGCTGGAAGTGCAGTGAGATGCAACGGAACTGACGTTCCGTGCGGTGGCCGTGCTTGGGTCAGCGCGCGGTCTTGGGATCGAATGCGTCTCTGACCGAGTCCCCGAGCAGGTTGAACGCGACGACGAAAATGATCATCGAGATGCCGGGGAAGAACATGTAGGTGATGTCGTTCTGCATCACCAGTTCGGTGGACGCCTTGGAGAACATCTGTCCCCAGTCGGGCGTCGGTTCGACGATGCCCACGCCCAGGTAGGACAGGCCGGCCTCGGCCGTCACGAATCCGGGCAGCAGGTACGTCGACTGCACCAGGAGCGGGGTGACGATGTTCGGCAGGATCTCCTTGCGGATGATCCGCCACGGCTTGGCCCCGCTGACCTTGGCCGCTTCGATGAACTCCCGTTCACGCAGGGCCAGCGCGGTACCGCGCAGGATGCGGCCGAGTCCCATCCAGCCCAGGAACCACTGGACCAGGATGAGCGCGATCACCCGGACGTACGTGGGCGTCTCGTCACGGGGGCTGACGAACAGGGAGACCACGACGGGCATGCTCGCGATGAAGAACAGCTGCGCGGGGAACGCCAGCAGGAAGTCGATGACGCGGCCGAGGAAGTAGTCGGTCTTGCCACCGATGTAGCCGGCGGTGACACCGAGCAGGATGCCGGTCACGACGACCGCGACGGTCACGGCGACCGAGATCATCAACGAGGTGCGGATGCCGAAGATCAGCTTGGTGAAGACGTCGTAGCCGTTGCCGGGTTCGAGGCCGAACCAGAACTCGCCGCTGATACCGCCGTTGGGCTGGATGGGCACGCCGGCGCTGTCGAACAGTTCCGGACGCTCGTCGGCGTAGACCGTGTACGGGTCCTTGCCGTAGAGCTTGGAGATCAGCGGGGCGAGCAGGCCGATCAGGAAGAAGAAGCCCACGACGTAGGCCGAGATCACGCCGGTGCGGTCGCGCTTGAAGCGCATCCACATCAGCTGGCCGGGAGACCGGCCTTCGAGCTTGACGGCCTCGCTCTTCGTCTCCGGCCCTGGTTCGCCGTCGACGACGACCGAAGTTCCGCCGCCCTCAATGTCGATAGGACTTGTCACGGTTCGTCCGTTTCACAGATATGAGTGTGAGAGGTGCCCGGGTACTCCGAGAACGCGCGAATCCGCAGTCGGACGCGCGTAGTTCTACAGCCGAATCACACTGCTGGAAGTGACGAACTGGCCCACTTGGTGTTTGTGACACCGCGCATGGGGGTTCCTCCTCATGACTTCACGTGTTCACCAACAGGAGAGGGTTGACGTCTTCCCTCCGACACCCCTGACGGAGGGTCAGACACCCCCTGGTGCTCGTGAGTCACCGCGCTGTCCCCACAGCACGAGACCCATTGACCCGAGCGCTACGCGGCTAACTATCTGCCATGAGCCAGGTGGCGACCACCGTCTTTAAATCTCAATTCAGTCACAGCTGGCGTGTAGAACTTCCAAAAACTGGACAAACTGTTCGCGGCGAGAAGGCCGCGAAACGGACGTGTTACATGGCTATCGGTCGAGGATCTCCGCAATGCGGACACCGGATCCCGTCTCGTGGATCACCGGCCGCCGGAAAACGGGTTGCAAAAAGCCCGGGTCCCCCCATCCTTGGGGGAACCCGGGCTCAATTGCCGTCGGGTCAGCCGTGCTTGGCGCGGCTCGCGGCGCGGGCGCGCTCGCGGGCGTCCAGGTTCACCTTGCGGATGCGAACGGCCTCCGGGGTCACCTCGACGCACTCGTCGTCGCGGCAGAACTCCAGCGACTGCTCCAGGGAGAGCTTGCGCGGCGGGACGATGGCCTCGAACGAGTCGGCCGACGAGGACCGCATGTTCGTGAGCTTCTTCTCCTTGGTGATGTTCACGTCCATGTCGTCGGAGCGCGAGTTCTCACCGACGATCATGCCCTCGTACACCTCGGTGCCCGGCTCCGTGAAGAGCACGCCGCGCTCCTGAAGGTTCGTCATCGCGAACGCGGTGACGGCGCCGGAGCGGTCGGCGACGAGAGAACCGTTGTTACGGGTCTGCAGGGTGCCGAACCACGGCTCGAAGCCCTCGTGGATGGAGTGGCCGATGCCGGTGCCGCGGGTCTGGGTCAGGAACTCCGTCCGGAAGCCGATCAGACCGCGCGAGGGCACCACGAACTCCATGCGCACCCAGCCGGAGCCGTGGTTGGACATGTTGTCCATCCGGCCCTTGCGGACACCCATGAGCTGGGTGACGGCACCCATGTGCTCCTCGGGCACGTCGATCGTCATGCGCTCGACCGGCTCGTACGTCTTGCCGTCGACGTCCTTGGTGACGACCTGCGGCTTGCCGATGGTCAGCTCGAAGCCCTCGCGGCGCATCTGCTCGACCAGGATGGCGAGCGCCAGCTCACCACGGCCCTGCACCTCCCAGGCGTCCGGACGATCGGTGTCCAGGACGCGCAGCGAGACGTTACCGATCAGCTCACGGTCCAGGCGGTCCTTGACCTGGCGGGCGGTGACCTTGCGGTCCTTGACCGCCGCCTTCGCGTCGGCGCCCTTGCCGGTGCCGCCGCGGCCGACCAGCGGGGAGGTGTTGGTGCCGATGACCATGGAGATGGCCGGCTCGTCCACCGTGATCAGCGGGAGCGCGATCGGGTTCTCGGTGTCGGCGAGGGTCTCGCCGATCATGATCTCCGGGATGCCGGCGACGGCGCAGATGTCACCCGGCCCGGCCTTCTCGGCGGGCTTGCGGGTGAGCGCCTCGGTCATCATCAGCTCGGTGATGCGGACGTTGCCGATGGAGCCGTCGCGCTTGATCCAGGCGACCGTCTGGCCCTTGCGCAGCTCGCCCTGCTCGACGCGGAGCAGCGCGATACGGCCGAGGAAGTTGTCGGCGTCGAGGTTGGTGACGTGGGCCTGCAGCGGCGCGTCCTCCTCGTACGTCGGGGCCGGGATGTGCTCCAGGATCGTGGAGAAGAACGGCTCCAGGCTGTCGCTGTCGGCCGGGACCGTGCCGTCGGCCGGCTTGGTCAGCGAGGCGACGCCGTCACGGCCGCAGGCGTAGACGATCGGGAACTCGATCTGGTCCTCGTCCGCGTCCAGGTCCAGGAACAGGTCGTAGGTCTCGTTGACGACCTCGTCGATCCGGGAGTCCGGGCGGTCCGTCTTGTTGATGCACAGGATGACGGGCAGGCGCTGCTGGAGGGCCTTGCGGAGCACGAAGCGGGTCTGCGGCAGCGGGCCCTCGGAGGCGTCCACCAGCAGCACGACACCGTCGACCATCGACAGACCGCGCTCGACCTCGCCGCCGAAGTCGGCGTGGCCGGGGGTGTCGATGATGTTGATCGTGATCGGGTCCCCGCCGTCCTTCGGGTGGTACTTGACCGCCGTGTTCTTGGCGAGGATCGTGATGCCCTTCTCACGCTCCAGGTCGTTCGAGTCCATCATGCGGTCGTCGACGCCTTCGAGCTGGTGGGCGGCGAAGGCGCCGGCCTGCTTCAGCATGCCGTCGACGATGGTCGTCTTGCCGTGGTCGACGTGGGCGACGATGGCGACATTGCGGATGTCGTGGCGCGTGGCCATATTGCGACGTACTCCCGGGGTGTGAGGAAGGCCCTCTGCGTACGTCCGTGTGACGCGGGCCCTGCCGGGCTTGACATGCCACGGCCTCACCCCATGTTACGTGGCCCTGAGGGGGTCGGCTTCCTCAGGGCCTCAGGGGCCTCAGCTCGCGGACGGCGCCGGGGCGACCTTGGCGCCCTTCTTCAGGTAGCCCATGTCCTCGTAGACGGGTGTCTGGAAACCGAACGCCCCGGCGTTGACCAGCGTCTTCCGTGCGCCCACGAGCTGCGGCCGCTGGTAGAGCGGGATGGAGCCCGCCGCCGCCCAGATGCGCGCGTCGGCCTTGCGGATCAGCGACCGCTCCTCGTCCTCGTCGAGGGTCGCCACCGCCTCGTCGAAGAGCTGGTTCACCTGGTCGGTGCCGACCCTCGTGTAGTTCTGCTCGACGTTCACCGACCCGTCGGCCGCCGCCACCGGCTTGGCGTAGATGGGGCGGGCGTCGGTCGCGGGGAAGGCGGAGGCCGGCCACGAGTACAGGGCCAGGTCGAAGTCGCCGGAGGCGATGTGGTCCTTGAAGTAGCTCTCGTCCGGGACCCTGCTGATCTCCGTGCGGATGCCGAGCCGCTCCAGCATGGCGGAGATCCGTCCGGCGACCGTGTTCAGGCTCTCCGAGCCGGGACCGGAGGGCAGGACGAAGCGGAGCAGCAGCGGCTTGCCGTCCTTGGCGAGCGGCGCGGCCGGCGCGGCGGCCGGGGCGGCCGTGCCCTTGGGGGCGTAGGCGCCGGGCGCGCCGCCGTGCTTGCCCTCCTGGGCGAGGTGCCGGCCGTTCTCCTCGCCCTGCTCGTGCGTGCCCTCGGCGGACTCGTGGTGCTTGCCCTTGCCGTCGGGGCCGTCGTCATGGCCCTTGTCGTCCTCGCCGACGATGTACTCGCCGTCCTCGCCGCCGTCGGACTCCTCGCCCTTCTGCTTCTTCTTCTCGGGGCCGGCGGCCTTCTCGGCCTTCTTCGGCTCCGTGACCGGGCCGCCGGGCACCCAGCCGGCGTCGGCGAGCAGCGCCTGCGCCTCCTTGGCGTCCTGGCCGCCGATCGCGCCGCTGTTGTCGGCGTAGGCGGGCTGCCCGGAGAGGGCGAGGTGGCTGCCGACCGGGACGGCGGGCAGCCCGAGGGGCGTGAGGACCAGCTTGGCGAGCTCGTCGCGGTTCAGGGCGCGGGCGACGGCCCGGCGGACCCGGTCGTCGAGGAGGGGGCCGGTGGAGCCGTTCAGGGCGAGCTGGGTGTAGGCCGGCTCCAGGGACTTGCGGACCTCGAACCCGGCCAGCGCCTGCTGCTCCTCCAGGTACTCGGCGATGGACTTGCGCAGCTTCTTCTTGCCCGCCTTCACCTCGTCGGAGTCGAGGCCGTGGGCGAGCGCCCAGGCGCGCAGCTTCTTCACGGAGGTCTTCCCGCTGCCCTGGAGGGGGGTCCCGGTGCCCTTCTCACGGCCGGCGAGCCCGATCCGCTGGGCCTCGACCGAGTCGACCTCGGCGAGGTCCACGCTGCCGTCGGCGAGGGCCACGGCCCGCTGGTCGCGGGGCACGGCGTGCAGCACGATCTCGTTCAGCTTGGCGGGCTTGCCCCACCAGCGGGCGTTGCGGGTGAGGACCACGTCCTTCTTGGCGGTGTCGACCTTCGCCACCTTGAAGGGGCCGGCGGTGACCTGGAGCTTGCGGCGGGCGCCGTCGTTGAAGGCGTCCGGGGTGCCCATGACGTTCTTCGGGTACAGCGGGGAGAACAGCGACCTCCAGTCCGCGTAGGGCTTGGAGAAGGTGACCTGGACCTGGAGGTCGTTGGCGCCGCGCTCGATCTTCTCGATGCGGTCGTAGCCGGCGTTGCGGGCGGTCCAGTAGGCGCTGTTCTTCCCCGACAGGGCGCGCCACTGGGCGACGAAGTCGGCGGCGCCGATCTCCCGGCCGTCGCTCCAGACGGCCTGCTGGTTCAGTTTGTACTGCACGACCTGGCGCGGCTCGGTCTCGATCACCTTGGCCGACTCCAGGTAGGCGGGATTCGCCACCGGGCGGCCGTTCGCGTCCAGCCGGAACATCGAGGGGAGCACGGCCTGGGCGACGCGCGCGGTGCCCGCGTCGGCGTCGGCCTGGAAGGTGTTCAGTGTCTCCGGTACGGCGTCGACGGCCCACTTCAGAGTGCCGCCGTCGGCGACCTTGTCGCGGGCGACGAGCGCGATGTCCTGCGGCGCGGCGGGGGAGGTGGCCTCGTCGTCGGAGCCGCAGCCGGCGAGGAGCGGCACCGCGAGCGCGCCCGCGGTGAGGAAGACGACCGAGCGCTTGACCGCGCGCGGGCCGACGCCGTCGTGGGACATCTCTGCTACCTCCATGAAGCCGCGGGCTTTATGCTCGCTTTTGTCGGTATATGGAGCTGATCACTATTGGCGGTATATGGAGCTGATCAGATCTATGCGGCCACTGAAGAGGAAAGGATCCGGCCACTGCGGGCGACACGGCGACGACGGGCGGTAACCCCACCCGTGCGGCGCAACACACCGGCAGATGCATCCGTACGCCTCCGCCAATCGCTGCACATGCCTTCACACCGGCGTGTGCGGCGCGCAACACTCCAAGGCGCATGAACGTTGCCGCCCAGGGTCCGCCGGACCCACGGAAGTGAGGGCAAGTCATGTCCGTGCACGACGACATCACCTCGGTCCAGCGTTCTCTCGACGATCTGTACCGGTCGCTGGGACGGCTGGAGAACCACCTCGGCAGCGGCGGCCTGGAAATGCGCCGCGTCCGACTGGACGCCGACCATCTGCGGGAGAGCGTGGCGCTGCTGCGGGAGGCCGCCGCCTCCCCGGACGCGGCCCGCCGCCCCGACCTCGTCACCATCTCCGACACGCCCTACGACATCAGCCTGTGGACGGACTCGGACGACGAGGGCCTCGGCGCCCGCGACCGCCGCGCCCCCTGACACCCCCGAACCGACCGGAGTCCCCCTTTGGCTACTGGTACGGAACCCCAACAGAACAGCGGCGGCGTACATACCCGTACGCGCGCCGCGATCGCCGCGAGGCATCTGCGGACCGACCGCTGGTGGCTGGCGCCCGCCGTCACCGCGGCCGGTCTGTTCGCCTTCGTCGTCTACTCGACCTGGCGGGCCTTCGCGAACGCCGACTACTACGCGGCCCCGTACGTCTCGCCGTTCTACTCGCCGTGCCTGGCGGAGAACTGCCAGACGATGCACGCCGGGCCGAACGCCGACCTCTTCGGGAGCTGGTGGGGCATCTCGCCCGCGATCATCATCCTGATCTTCCCGCTCGGCTTCCGCCTGACCTGCTACTACTACCGCAAGGCGTACTACCGCAGCTTCTGGGCGTCCCCGCCCGCCTGCGCGGTGGCCGAGCCGCACCGGAAGTACACCGGTGAGACCCGCTTCCCGCTGATCCTGCAGAACGTCCACCGGTACTTCTTCTACGCCGCCCTGCTGGTCGCCTGCGTGCTGACCTACGACACGGTGCTGGCCTTCCGGGACCCGCAGTACCGCTGGGGCCACATGGGCCTCGGCACCCTCGTGTTCCTGGCCAACATCGTGCTGATCTGGGCGTACACCATCTCCTGCCACTCCTGCCGGCACATCGTCGGCGGCAAGCTCAAGCACTTCTCCCGGCATCCCGTGCGCTACAAGGCGTGGCAGTTCGTGGGCAGGCTCAACGCCCGGCACATGCAGCTGGCGTGGGCCTCGCTGCTGAGCGTGGCGCTCGCGGACTTCTACGTCTACCTGGTCGCGTCCGGGGTCTTCGACGATCCGCGCTTCTTCTAGAGATTCCAGTGAGGGACTGACTGATGTCCGTGGTGGACCGGCAGGAGTGGGACGTCGTCGTGGTCGGTGCCGGGGGCGCCGGACTGCGGGCCGCGATCGAGGCGCGCGAGCGGGGCGCCCGTACGGCGGTGATCTGCAAGTCCCTGTTCGGCAAGGCGCACACGGTGATGGCCGAGGGCGGTATCGCGGCGGCCATGGCCAACGCCAACGAGCACGACAACTGGCAGGTCCACTTCCGCGACACCATGCGCGGGGGCAAGTTCCTCAACCAGTGGCGGATGGCCGAGCTGCACGCGCAGGAGGCCCCGGACCGGGTGTGGGAGCTGGAGACCTGGGGCGCGCTGTTCGACCGTACGAAGGACGGCCGGATCTCCCAGCGCAACTTCGGCGGCCACGAGTACCCCCGCCTCGCGCACGTCGGCGACCGCACCGGCCTGGAGCTGATCCGCACCCTCCAGCAGAAGATCGTCGCCCTCCAGCAGGAGGACCACCGGGAGACGGGCGACCACGAGTCCCGGCTGAAGGTCTTCCAGGAGTGCACGGTCACCAGGATCCTCAAGGACGGGGACCGCGTCTGCGGTGTCTTCGCCTACGACCGCGAGACCGGCCGCTTCTTCGTCCTGGAGGCCCCCGCCGTGGTCGTCTCGACCGGCGGCATCGGCAAGTCCTTCAAGGTCACGTCGAACTCGTGGGAGTACACCGGGGACGGGCACGCCCTCGCCCTGCTCGCGGGCGCGCCGCTGCTGAACATGGAGTTCGTGCAGTTCCACCCGACGGGCATGGTCTGGCCGCCGTCGGTGAAGGGCATCCTCGTCACCGAGTCGGTGCGCGGCGACGGCGGGGTGCTGCGGAACTCCGAGGGCAAGCGGTTCATGTTCGACTACGTCCCGGACGTCTTCAAGGAGAAGTACGCCGAGTCGGAGGAGGAGGGCGACCGGTGGTACGAGGACCCGGACCACAACCGCCGGCCGCCCGAACTGCTCCCCCGCGACGAGGTGGCCCGCGCGATCAACGCCGAGGTGAAGGCGGGCCGGGGCTCGCCGCACGGCGGTGTCTTCCTCGACGTCTCCACCCGCATGCCCGCCGAGGTCATCCGGCGCCGGCTGCCGTCCATGTACCACCAGTTCAAGGAGCTGGCGGACGTCGACATCACGGCGGAGGCGATGGAGGTCGGGCCGACCTGCCACTACGTGATGGGCGGCATCGCCGTCGACTCGGACACGGCGGCCGCGCGCGGGGTGCCGGGGCTGTTCGCGGCCGGTGAGGTGGCCGGCGGTATGCACGGCTCCAACCGGCTCGGCGGGAACTCGCTCTCCGACCTGCTGGTCTTCGGCCGACGGGCGGGCTGGCACGCGGCCGAGTACGCCCAGGGGCTCGCCGGGGGGCGCCCGCCGGTGGACGACGCCCAGGTCAACACGGCCGCCGCGGAGGCCCTGCGGCCCTTCTCCGCGGAGACCGAGGGCGAGGCGGGACCGCCGGAGAACCCGTACACCCTCCACCAGGAACTCCAGCAGACCATGAACGACCTGGTCGGCATCATCCGCCGCGAGGGCGAGATGGAGCAGGCCCTGCACCGGCTCGCCGAGCTCCGCGTACGGGCGCGCCGGGCCGGGGTGGAGGGGCACCGCCAGTTCAATCCCGGCTGGCACCTCGCCCTGGACCTCAGGAACATGCTGCTCGTCAGCGAGTGCGTGGCGCGTGCCGCGCTGGAGCGCACCGAGTCGCGCGGCGGCCACACCCGCGAGGACCACCCGACGATGGACCGTGCGTGGCGCAACGTGAACCTGCTCTGCGCCCTCGCCGACCCCACCGGCGGCCTCGCGGCGACCGACCCCGCCCGCGGCCAGATCCGCCTGACCCGTGAGACCACCGAACCCGTCCGCCCCGACCTGCTCGCCCTCTTCGAGAAGGAGGAGCTGGTCAAGTACCTCGCCGAAGAGGAGCTGTACGAGTGAGCAGCTACGAGGCCCGTTTCCAGGTGTGGCGGGGTGATGAGCGGGGCGGCGGCCTGGCGGACTTCACCGTCGAGGTCAACGACGGTGAGGTGGTCCTCGACATCGTCCACCGCCTCCAGGCCACCCAGGCGCCCGATCTCGCGGTCCGCTGGAACTGCAAGGCGGGCAAGTGCGGTTCGTGCTCGGCGGAGATCAACGGCCGCCCCCGGCTGCTGTGCATGACCCGTATGTCGGTGTTCGACCGCGCGGAGACGATCACCATCACTCCGCTGCGCGCCTTCCCGGTGATCCGGGACCTGGTGACGGACGTCGGCTTCAACTACCAGAAGGCCCGGGAGGTCCCGGCGTTCGTACCGCCCGCCGGCGTGGGTCCCGGCGAGTACCGCATGATGCAGGAGGACGTGGACCGCTCGCAGGAGTTCCGCAAGTGCATCGAGTGCTTCCTGTGCCAGGACACCTGCCACGTGGTGCGTGACCACGAGGAGAACAAGACGGCGTTCGCCGGTCCGCGCTTCCTGATGCGGGTCGCGGAACTGGACATGCACCCGCTGGACTCGGCCGCGGAGGCGGGCCTGGACCGCAAGCGGACGGCCCAGGACGAGCACGGTCTCGGCTACTGCAACATCACCAAGTGCTGCACGGAGGTCTGCCCCGAGGGCATCAAGATCACGGACAACGCGCTGATCCCCCTGAAGGAGCGGGCCGTCGACCGCAAGTACGACCCGCTGGTGTGGCTCGGCTCGAAGATCGGACGGCGGTCTTCGTAGCCTCGCGGCCGGGGCGCTGGGCCAGCATCTGGAGGCCCAGCCCGGCCATGAGGGCGAGCCAGCCGAGCCGGGGCAGCGGCCCGTACGCCCCGGCGAGCGGGCCGAGGAAGACGAAGAACGTCCCTCCGGCCGCACTCAGCAGCGCGCCGTAGCCCCAGAGTTTCGGGCGCACCACCCGGCTCCGGCCCCACGGCACGACCCAGCCGGCCGTGACGGCCGCGATGCCGGCCCCGGCGAGGAGCGCCATGGCCACCGCGGCGGCCACCACCACGTACATGTGCATGACCGTCAGGGTCTCACCAGGGCCAGGGCCCGCGCCAGGTTGTGGTCCGCTATGCCCCGCATGAATTCCGGGTCGGGGAAGTCCCCGTCGAGCAGCCGCAGCGGGCCGGCGACCAGGTTCAGGTGCATCGCCAGCCGGTACAGGCGCAGCCGGTCCGGGTCCAGACCGGGGGCGCGCAGGCCGTCGTAGTGGGGGCCGAAGCGGAAGCTCAGGAAGACGTGCTCCCACTCGGCGTCGAAGTACATCAGCCCCTCGATGTCGATCAGGGCGGGATGCCCGCCGGCGTCCAGCAGGACGTGGTCGGGGCCCAGTTCGCCGTGGACGAGGCTGTGCGCGGCGCGGGGGCGCACCTCGGCGGCGAGCGCCCGCACGCTCTCCTCCAGCCGTGCGCGGTGGGCGGCTGCCCGCGGTTCGCGTACGGCGGTCTCGGCGATGTCGGACAGCGCGCGGCCGGCGACCAGCCGCGCGCAGGAGCCGCCGTACGAGGAGACCCCGCCGTCGGCGACGGCGACCTTGCCGAACCTGTCGGAGCGGCACTCGCGCAGGGAACCGAGGGCCTCGGCGAGTTCGCCCAGGGCCGGCCGGGCCGTACCCGGGTCCCGCCGCAGGGCCTCCTCCAGGCTGCCGCCGGGCAGGTCCTCGACGACGGCGGCGCCCGCCTCCCGGTCCACGTGCAGCAGGCGGGCGGTACGGACACCGGCGGCGGTGAGCCGGTCGTGCGAGGCGGTGAACAGATCGAGGCCGGAGGCGTGCGAGAAGGGATCGCGGGGGTCGGCGTCGGGCTGCTCCCAGTAGTCCTCGTCCGGGGCCCAGACGTAGGCGATCGCGGTCGTGCCGTCGTCCGCCAGGAGACGGTAGGCGCCCTTCTTGGACCCGCCGCGCAGCCGGGTGACGGCCGTCAGGGTGCGGTGGGCGCCGAGGGCGGCCCGGGCGAGGGGTGCGAGGTCGGCGGCCGTGCGGTGCCGCCGGGCGGGTGTCATGCGGCCCAGTCCTTCCGGTAGGCCCGCCAGTCCGCCTCCGTCGCCGCGAAGTCGACGTACAGGGCGACGCCGAAGCGGGCGCGGTCCGCGTCGGTCCGGGACAGGCCCAGCCGCACGCCCCGCACGGCCGCCGGGACGGTCTCGGCGTGGGCCCAGTGGCCGAACCGGTTCTCGTGGTAGAAGGGCAGGCCCATCAGGAGGTCCGTGGAGTCGGGGGTGACCTCCAGGGCGAGGCTGGTCTGCTGGGCCACGTACCCGCCGTAGAGGCTCTCCAGCGGCTGCATGGTGTCGTACGACATGACGGCGATCTGGTCCACCCGGCGGGCCACCTGCCCGAAGTAGGCCTGCGACCACCACTTGGGGTGGCCGGTGGTCGTGCCCCAGAAGGAGTGGAAGGCCGGCAGCGGGTCGATCTGGTGGGCGGCCACGGACAGCAGGGCGTGGTGGGCGTGGGTGAGGGCGCGCAGGTCGTCGAGGAGGTCGAGGTAGTCCCGGTCGCCCGAGTGGAGCGGCTCCAGGTCGAAGTGGGCGCCCTCGAACCCGGCGTCCAGGACGCGGCGGGTGGAGGCGACGATCGCGGCCCGGGTGGAGGCGCGCTCCAGACGCAGCCCGTCGGGGCTCTCGGTGGCCAGCTTGTCACCGAGCCAGGCCTGCACCCGGACCCCGGGCAGTTCCCGGTGGACGGCCGAGATCAGCCAACGCGCCCGCGTGTACGCGGACTCGGGCAGGGTTCCGTCGTGCTCCAGCGGACCGGAGTGGACGTACAGGTCCCGGATCCCGGTGCCCCGCAGCCGTCCGGCCAGCGCCTCGACGTCCTGGTCCGTCTTGCGGCCGTCCACCCACGCGTGGCCCAGCCAGAGGGCGTCCCGGTGGCGCGTGCGGGTCCCGGCGGCCGGGTCACCCGTGTAGTTGACGCGCAGGGCGGTCTCGGCGGTGAGGAGGGGGACGAGAAGGAGGGCGAGCACGAGGAGGGCGTAGCGGCGCGACCGCCGGAGCCCGCGCCCGGCGGGTTTGCGCGGCGCACCGGCGCCGACGGGTTCGGTCGTGTCGCCGTCCGGCCGGGCCGCGTCCCCCTGCGGCTGTTCGGCTTCCGGCTGGTTCGTCCGTTCGGTGTCCATCCCGCCCCCCTGTCCGCCTCGTCCCCCACCCGTGTCCATCCCGCTCGCGAAGCTGTCTACCTGCCCATACGCTCCGAAATGTGACGTCCTCCCTCATCCGGGGCCGGCCCCGGCGCGCCGAGGCGCACATACGGGTGCGGGTGACGCATGCCGTGCTGGGTGCCGTGGCCGCGACCGGGTGGCTGGTGCTGCCCGTGATGACGATCAACGCCGGGCAGCCGGTTCCCGGGGCCCCCACCGGGCCGGTCGCGAGTGCCGCCGCGCCGCAGGACGAGACGTCCCCCGCCGACCTCGTCCTGCCGCTGGTGGCGGGTGGCGCGGCCGTGGTCCTGGCCGGATACGGCTACCTGCGCCGCACCCGGCGGGCCCGCTCCCGGACGACCCCGGGCATCGTCTCCGTCACCCCGGCCGCCCCCACCCCGGCCGACTCCGAACGCCAGGCACGGGCCGCGCTGGTGCTGGCCGACGACTGCGTACGCGCCAGCGGGGAGGAACTGCCTTTCGTGCGGGCGCGGTTCGGGCAGGCGGAGACCGAACGCCTCACGCACGCGCTGTGTGCCGCGCGGACCGAGCTGTCGGCCGCGTTCGCGATCTGGCGGCGGTACGAGGAGGGGGTGCCCAAGGAGGCGGACGCCCGGCGGCAGGCGCTGGTCGGGGTGATCGGGCGGTGCGCGGAGGCGGGGCGGCGGCTGGACGCCGAGGCGCCGGACCTGGACCGGCTGCGGGGGCTCGACCAGGGCGTGGGCGGGGCGCTGGAGGTCGCCGAGGCACGGTTCCGGGAGCTGACCGCACGGACGGCGGCCGCCCAGGACGCCGTCGCCGCCCTGCACGAGCGGTATCCGCCGACCGCCGTGGAGCCCGTCATCGGGTACGTCGAACAGGCCAAGGACCGGCTGGTGTTCGCCACGACCCACCTCAACGGCTGCCGGCAGGCCGACGACTTCGCCGACCGGACCCGGGCCGCGGCCCACCTGCGTGCCGCCGAGGGCGCCATCGCCCAGGCCGACACCCTGACGACCGCGACATCCCGCCTGACGGCGCACCTGGCGGAGGCCGCCGCCCTGGTGCCGCCCACGCTGACGGGCGCGGAGGCGGAGCTGGCCGTGGCACGGGAACCCGAGGGCGAGAAGGCGGCGGACGGGGCGCCCCCACCGCGTCCTTTCCTGGCCGCCGGTGAGCTGCGGGCCCGGCTCGCGCACGCCGACGGAGTGCTGGCCGGCGTCCGCGCGGAGGCGACCTCGGGGCCGTACGACCCGTTGGACGCGCTGCGCCGGATCACGCGGGCCGTGGCACGGCTGGGGACGGGGCGGGCGGGGGTGCTGGACGCCGCGGCGGTGCTGGTGGCCCGGAGTTCCGTCGCCGGGGCGGAGGAGTTCACGGCGGTGCACCGGGGCGCGGTGGGCGCGGAGGCACGGGCCCGGCTGGCCGAGGCGACGCGGTCGCTCGCCGCGGGGGACACCGAACCGGCCGACACGGTGTCACGGAAGGCCCGGGACCTGGCCGAACGGGACGTACGCACGCACGGCACCCCGTACGTCGGCACCGAGGGCGACCCGGCGGGGCCGGCCGGGGCCGTGCTCGGCGGGATCCTCCTGGCCGAGGACCCCGACGGCGGCCCCCCGGCCGCCTACGGCGGCCCGGCCACCCGGGGCCGACACCACTTCCGCCCGGCACCGTGACGGAGTCCCGACCGGCAGGCCCCGGCCGCAGGCTCCCGGCTCCCGGCCCAGGACCGCTACGGCCACCCGATCCGCGTCACGACCGGCCGAACCGGGCGAGCGGCACGCCGGCGGGACTGCGGCCGGTGACCGGCACCGACGACACGCCTCGGCCGCAGGCTCCCGGCCCAGGACCGCGACGGCCCACCCGGGGTACACCAGGGCCGGCCGACACCTCGACGGACCGCGTCCCGACCGGCCGCCCCCGGCGAACGGCCGCCCCGGCGGCAGGCCTCGGTCGCATGCTGCCCCGCCGGGGATTCGCCCGGTGTCAGAAGAGGCTGAGCAGGGCCTCCGCCGGGTCGGTCAGGCCGGTCTCGCCGCCCGGCAGCGGCAGCTCGAACCACACCGTCTTGCCCCGGGGTGTGCGCCGCGATCCCCATGCCGCGCTCAGCAGTCCGACCAGTTGCAGACCCCGGCCGCCCTCGTCCGTGTCGCGGGCCCGTCGCCGCCGGGGCTGCACGAGCCCCGAGTCCCACACCTCGCACACCAGGGTCCGGTCCAGCAGCAGCCGGAGCCGTATCTCCCCCTCGCCGTACCGCAGCGCGTTCGTGACCAGCTCGCTCACCAGCAGTTCGGCGGTGTCTACCAGCGGCTCCAGGTCCCAGCTGAGCAGCTGCCCGCGGGCGTACTCCCGGGCCCGCCCCACACTGCGCGGCTCGCGCGGCAGCGTCCAGTCGCCGACGGACTCGGCCGGCAGCCCCTGCACCCGGGCCATCAGCAGGGCGATGTCGTCCTCACCGTGGTGGGTGTCGAGCGTGTTGAGCACGTGGTCGCAGACGTCCTCCAGCGGCTGGGAGGGATCCGTGAGCGCGCCCACGAACGCCTGGAGGCCCTCGTCCAGGGGGTGGTCACGGGACTCGACGAGCCCGTCCGTGTAGAGGGCGAGCAGCGCCCCCTCGGGGAGTTCGACCTCCACCTCCTCGAACGGCTCCCCGCCCACGCCGAGCGGCATGCCGGGCGGCACGTCGAGCATCAGCGCCGCCTCACCGGGCTCGACCAGGACCGGCGGCAGATGGCCGGCGTTGGCGAACGTACATCGCCTGGTCACGGAGTCGTAGACGGCGTACACACAGGTCGCCAGGTACACCTCGGAGAGGTCGGCGTCCCGGGGCTGCCGGGCCGTGCGCGTGGCCTGCTGGACGCCACCGGGCGTGCCGAGCCCCCGCGCGATCTCGTCCAGCGCCGACAGCACCTCGGCCGGTTCCAGGTCCAGCAGCGCCAGCGTGCGGACCGCCGTGCGCAGCTCGCCCATCGCGACGGCCGCCCGCAGGCCCCGGCCCATCACGTCGCCCACCACCAACGCGGTGCGGTGCCCGGGCAGTTCGATCACGTCGAACCAGTCGCCGCCGACCTCCGTGGCCGCGTTGCCGGGCAGGTAGCGGCAGGCGATGTCCAGTCCGGAGGCCTCCGGGTCGCCGGGCGGGAGCAGGGACCGCTGCAGTATCAACGCGCGTTCGTGCTCGCGGCGGTACAGCCGGGCGTTGTCGATGCAGACCGCGGCGCGCGCGGCCAGCTCCACCGCGAGGTCCCGGTCGCGGTCGCCGAACGGCTCGCTGCCCTTGGTCCGCGCGAACCGCGCGAGTCCGACGACCGTGTCGTGGGCGACCATCGGCACGGCCAGCGTGGACTGCACGAGGCCGCCCTCCTCGGCCGGCACGGCCTGCGGCCGGGCGGTGCGCAGGGCGTCGGCGCAGGGCGAGTTGAAGGGGAAGTGGTGGACCGCGCCGATCTCGACGGAGTCGCCGGAGCCGCTGAGCGGCGCGTCGGCGACGGCGCTGGCGAAGGCGACGCGGCGCAGTTCGGCGCTGCCGTCGGCGAGCCCCGGCGGGGCCTCGTCGCCGGCCAGCAGTCCCTGGTAGAGGTCGACGGTGGCGAGGTCGCAGAAGCCGGGGACGACCACGTCGAGGAGTTCGCGGGCCGTGGTCTCCAGGTCCAGGGAGTTGCCTATGCGGGCGCCGGCCTCGTTGAGCAGGGCGAGGTTGCGGCGGGCGGCGGCCGCCTCACGGGCGGCGGCGCGGCGGGCGGTGATGTCGGTGCCCAGCCAGGCGATGCCGATGGGCCGGCCGCTGCCGCTGTGCACGCGGTAGAGGTTGACCGACCAGTGCCGGCGCTCCTCGGAGCCCGGGACGAACCCGGTGACGTGCATGTCGGTGATGGACTCGCCGCTCTCCAGCACCCGCCGCAGGGTGGCCGAGACCCGCTCGGCCTCACCGCGCGGGAGATAGTCGTGAACTCCCTTGCCGCGATGGTCGTCCGGGGTTCCGCCGAAGATGGAGGCGAACCGTTCGTTCGCCCGCCGGACCCGCAGGTCGGCGTCGATCAGCAGGAATCCGAAGGGGGATTGACCGAATATCGCCTGCGAGGCGGCGAGGTCGGTCTCGATGCTGCGCAGGGTGCGCACGTCCACGACGATGCAGACGGCTGCCTTGTCGCCCTCGGCGGTCCGGGTGGGCATGACGTAGACCTCGGCGAGGCCGTCCTCGCCACGGGCGCCGTCCACCGTGCCCTGCGCCCGGAACGGTACGACCCCGGTCCACTCCCGCCCGTCGAGGATTTCGGCCATCTTGCGCTGACCGCGGTCGCGCAGATCGGAGTCGACGAACGCCTCTATGGGGTCCATGCCCACGGCGCGTTCGGCGGGGATGCCGAGCAATTGCTCGGCGCGCAGGCTCCACTGGTCGACCAGACCGCCGGGACCGATGGAGAAGGACGCGACCTTGATGTAGTCGTAGATCGAACCGGGCGGACTGCTCTGCCACATGGCGTCGCCGGGTGCCGCGGCATCCGCGGCCTGCTGCCTCGCGCCGTCCGACGGGTCCTCGGACTCCGTGGCCTTCGCTGGTATCTCGCTCACGCGAACCGTCCCCTCCAGCTCACCGCGTCCGGCACCGGTCACCGGAGGCGGCTGCCCGCAGTATCCAGCACTACGGCGCCGCACGACACGGTGTTCACGATCACAGCTCGGTCCAGGTGTTTTTAGGACCGGTCCGTGACAACACTTCCACTCTTCTAACCAGGGAACACGCCCGCGAATCACACACTCACCGACCGGCCGGGGAGCGGAGCGCGCAATCGACGGCACCCCGGCGTACGTCCGACCCCGCGCGAGCCCCCGCGTGCTCCCCCCTCACCCGGGCAGCGCCAGTTCGAACCAGACGGTCTTTCCGTTCGCGCCGGGACGGGTCCCCCAGCGGCGTGCGGCTCCGGCGACCAGTTGCAGACCGCGTCCGTTCTCGTCCTCGAGGCGGGCGACACGCTCGCGCGGCGGGTCGGGGAGCGGGTCGGAGACCTCCACGAGCAGCGCGCCGTCGAGTCCGCCGGGACGCACCAGCCGTACGCCGATGGGTCCGGTGGCGTGGCGCAGGGAGTTGGTCACCAGCTCACTGACCAGCAGGGCGGCGAGGTCGGCGAGACAGTCGAGGTCCCAGCCGTGCAACTGGCCCCGCACGGCGGCGCGTGCGGTGCGCACCGCTCCCGGTTCCGCGGGAAAGGACCACTCGGCGCAGTCGCCATCGGTCTCGATCACGCCGATCACTTCCCAGGCCAGCGAACGCACCCATGTCCGATTTCGTGGGGTTAATGGGCACATACCCGATATCTCGCGAGCAGTACCGCGCCGGATGGCGCACTGTGGCACGAACGGCGTACGGCTCGTTCGGCGCGGCGGGTCGAGCGCCGGACCGGTGCCGGCGCCGGGTGCCCGGCTAGAAGGAGGCCAGCGCCTCGACCTCGCGCACCGCCGCCACGTCCTGGTCGAGCCACGGCACGTCCCAGACCTCGGCCGGGGTCAGCCAGCGCAGCTCGTCGTGGTCCTGGAGGGGTTCGGGGGCCGGGGAGCCGGGGCGGAGGCGGGCGGTCCACACCTGGAGGACGTACGGCGTCCGCAGCGGCCACTCCCCCGGTACGCGCTCGACCGGCTCGGCGTCGATGCCGAGTTCCTCGCGGAGTTCGCGCACCAGGGCGTCCTCGGGGCGTTCGTCCGCCTCGACCTTGCCGCCGGGCAGCTCCCAGCGTCCGGCCAGTTCGGCGGGCGCGCTGCGGCGCGCGGCGAGCAGCCGGCCGTCGTCGAGCAGGGCGGCTCCCACCACCACGATGCGTTCGGTCCTCGGCGTCATGGGGCGGAGCCTACGGGAGTGCGCGCCTGGTCAGTTGCGCGTGCCGTCCCCGTTCTGGCCGATGCGCTCCACCCAGTAGAGCTGCTTGTGCCCCCGGTCGTCGAAGCTGTCGGCGATCTTCTGGGCCTCGGCCCGTGTCGCGTACCGTCCGACGCGGTAGCGATTGCCGTTGTCGTCCTGCCGTATCACGATCCAGGGCAGAGAGACCGTGTTCTCACTCATGGCCCTCACCGCCCGGGTCACTCCTTCTCGCACCGCCCCACCCTCCACGACGCTCGGCTGCGCTCGCCCGGGGCCCCCGCCCCGTTCCGGGCCCCCGCCGTGCCCCGCCTAAGGAAACCGCAATCCGCATATGCCCGAGCGTACGCCCAACCTTCACGCACCGAATACGCCTTTTCACAAAGAGGTACGCAACCAGCCAGAACGGTGGGGGCGCACGGAGTCGAATGCGCCGTCCCGGACGACGCCCACTGGGAGGGACGTCCACTCGGTGGAAACGGGGATCACCTGGGAGAACGGCCGGATTGCAGCGGCCCGCCGGGCAGGGGCCATGGCCGGGCGGCGGGGTGGACCGCACACCCGGTGCGCACCGGGTGTGCGCTACCTCACTCGGCGGGCGCGCGGACTCCGTGCCGCCGCCCCGCCCGGGCGGGGTTACCAGGAGATGTCACTTCACGGGCAGGTGGTACGCGACCCGGTAGCGGTCGGCCGGGATCACCACGTCGGCGGTCTCGACCGGGCGGCCGGAGGCGAAGTAGGTGCGCTGGATGACCAGGACGACATGGCCCGGTACACCGCCGAGCAGGTGCAGTTCCTCCGCGAGACCGGGGCGGGCGCCGACCTCCTCGGTGACGTTGTCCACGATGACGTCGATGGCCCGCATGCGCTCGGCCACGCCCATGCCGCCGAGGGGGCCCTCCTCCGGGAGCATCACGGGGGTGCGGCCGGTGACGGCGAGCGGCTCCCAGGAGGTGGAGAGCATCATCGGCTCGCCGCCGTCCCGGAACAGGTAGCGGGTGCGCATGACCCGCTCCCCGGCCTGGATCGCGAGCCGGTCGGCGATGGCGGCACCGGCCTCGGCCTGCTCGCTGCTGGACTCCCAGGTGCCGCGCACCGAGGCGTCGGCCTGCTCCTGCCGGAAGGGCGTGGCGCCGCCGGACGGGCGGTAGCCGGAGCGGGACACCCGCCGGGGCACGGGCCGTTCCCGCACGTACGTCCCCGAGCCGGAGCGGCCCTCGACCAGCCCCTCGGCCATCAGCACCTTGCGGGCCTCCAGGGCGACCGTGTCCGAGACGCCGTACTCCTCGCGGATGCGGGCCTGCGAGGGGAGCCGGGTGTGGGGTGGCAGTGAACCGTCGACGATCTTCTTGCGGAGATCACCCGCGACGCGCAGGTACGCCGGCTGCTCACCGAAAGTCACTGGCCACTCCCATCAGGTTGTACAGACAGCAACAGCCTGGCAACCGTGGGTTGTGCCATGCAAGCAAAGGCCAGAGAATCACTCGATGTGATGACAAAAGAGCCGCAGGGTCTTCACGCAGGCACTTTCCTCCCTCTATAGGGGTGCTCATCTCGCGGCGCACTCACACCTGGACGACCGGGACGAGCGGGGGCGGAATGACGACGGGGACAGGCGCGCGGGGCAGGGTGGGCAGCCGGGCCGTCCGTGCGGTGAACGGGCTCACCGCACGTTGGGCGGCGACCGTGCGGGACGGCACGGTCTTCTCGGCGGCCGGTGTCTGGCCGCTGCTGGCCTTCCTCGCCGACGGCGCGGCGGGACCGGCACGGTCCGAACTGGCCGAGGCACTGGGCCTGCCGGCCGATCAGGCGGCTTCCGCGGGACGGGAGTTGATCGCCGGCATGGCCGCCCTGCCGGGCGTGGACGGCGCCGTGGGGCTGTGGACCGGGCGGACGCTCGCACTGCGCCCGGAGTGGGAGGCGGGGCTGCCCGCCGGGACGCACGGCACACTCACCGGGGACGTGCCCGCGGACCGGGGAGCCCTGGACACCTGGGCGGCGGAGCGCACCGGAGGTCTGGTCGAGCGGCTGCCCCTGCCGGTGACGGAGAAGACCGAACTGGTGCTGGCGAACGCGCTCGTGACGCGGACCGAGTGGCTGACGCCGTTCGACGAGGTGCCCCTGGAGACGGCGTACGGAGCGTGGGCCGCCACCGAACGGCTGGGCCTGCGGCGTTCGACCGCCGTGCTCGACCGGATCGGCGTCGTGGACACCCCGCACGGCCGGGTGACCCGGCTGACGGTACTGGGACGCAACGCGCTGGACGTGCACCTGCTGCTCGGCGAGGAGGGGGCGGCCCCGGGCCGGGTGCTGGGAGCGGGCGTCGGCGCCCTTGCCGGGCAGCACACGGTCCTGCCGGGGCCGCGGCTGCCCTACGGGGCGGTGGGTCCCGGCCTGACCGTGCGACGCGAACGCGGCACGAGCCCCCGGCCGCCCACGCTCGACGTCACGACGGCCGCCTTCGACCTGCGCGCGAGCCACGATCTGCGGGGATCGCCACGGCTGTTCGGGCTCACGACGGCCATGGACACCGGCCGCGGCCACTTCCCCGGCATCAGCGGCGGCCACCCGCTCGCCCTCGACGCGGCGGAGCAGTCGGCCACCGCCAGGTTCGGCGCGCTGGGCTTCAGGGCGGCGTCGGTCACCGCCTTCGGGGCGGTGGCGGGCGGCGTGCCCGACCCCCGGTACGTGACGACGACGGTCGACGCCCGCTTCGACCGCCCCTTCGGCTTCCTCGCCCTGCACCGGCACTCACGGCTGGTGCTGGCGGCGGGCTGGGTGACGGACCCGCTGCCGTTCCCCGAGGATCCGGACGAGGACCGGGAGGACCGGTAGCGGCCTCTCAGGGGCGCTGGTCCTCCAGGACTTCGACACAGCGGGCGAGGAGAGCGGCCAGTGCCTCCCGCTCCTCGGCGCTGAACTCGGCGGCGAGGGCCCGCTCCACGCGTACGGCGCGGGCGTCGGCGTCGGCCAGTACGGCACGGCCCTCGTCGGTGAGGCGGGTCTCCAGGACGTTCCTGTGCCACTCGTGCGGAGTGCGCGCGATCAGGCCGCGGTCCTGGAGGTTCTTCAGGACCGTGGTCATGGTGGGCGGCGTGACCCCGCACAGCCGGGCCAGGGCGGCCGCGGAGATGCCCGGCTTGTCGGAGAGGTGGAGCAGGGCGGCGTACTGGGCGACCGTCACGCCCGCCGGCTTCAGCACCGCGGTCTTGGTCGCGTTGAGAGCCTGCTCGGCCCGCTTGAGGTGGGAGCCGAGGCGCTCGGACGCGGGCATGGAGGTCATCACCCGCGCATGCTAGCGGGCGCGTACATCCATGCCGCCCCTGGTACCCCCACCACCCCGCAGACTCATTTACGTATTGACGATCATTAGACCCCTAACTTAGCTTCGTACTCGTATCCATGGAATGGCTCAACCGAACCTGAGAGGCACTGTCACCCGTGTCCCGTTCGATCCACCGCCGCACGTTCCTGACCGCCACCACGGCCGCCGCGCTGGCCGTCGCCGCCCCCGGGCAAGCCCGGGCGGCCGGGCCGCGCGTCTCCACGGCCTTCACCCTCCCCGGCGAGCGCGCCTACCCCGAGGGCGTCGCCCTTGACCCGCGCACCGGGGACGCGTACGTCGGCTCGTTCACCACCGGCGCGGTCTACCGCGCCGCCGCCGGGAGCCGCACCGCCGAGGTGTACCTCCCCGCGGGCACCGACGGCCGGACCACCGCCAACGGCCTGAAGGTCGACGGAAGGGGCCGCCTGTGGGTCATCGACTCCACCGCCGGCGTCGACGTGTACGACCTGCGGGACCGCGCTCTGCTGGCCCGCTTCGAGGTCCAGGACGGCGAGCAGCGCTTCCTGAACGACCTCACGATCACCGCCGACGGCACGGCGTACGTCACCGACAGCGTCCGCCCGCTCCTGTACCGCGTCACCCCGGCCGAGGTGAGCCGCGCCCGCGGCGGCCGCGCCCCCCTCACGGCGCGTTACGACCTGAGCGCGGCCGCGCCCCCGCAGCCCGGCGCGGCCTGCACCCTGAACGGCATCGTCGCCGACCCGTCCGGACGCCTGCTCTTCACCGTCGACATGACCGGCGGCGGCCTGTACCGGGTCGCCGTGGCCGACGGATCGGTGCGCCGGGTCACCCTGCACGGCGGCGACCTGGCGCACGGCGACGGCCTGGAACTGACGGGCCGCACCCTGTGGGCCGCGCACAACGCGACCAACACCCTGACCCGCTGGCACCTGTCGGCGGACGGCACCGCGGCCCGCCTCCGGCGCACCCTGACCGACCCCGCCCTGCAGATTCCGACCACGCTGGCCCACCACCGCGACGGCCTGCTGGTGGTCCGCTCCCAGTTCGACAAGGGCGGCCCGATGGGCCCGGGCACCCCCGGGACCCCTTTCACGGTCGCCCGGGTGACGGGGCTGTGATCCCCGCCCGCGGCGATTCGACGTGGCCTTCCTGCGAAGGCCGGCCCACCTGCGACAACGCGGTTTCCCGGGTACTCGTCCAGCACAGATCCAGCACGGGAGTCGGCGCGCTGCCCAGCATCCGTGGTGTACACATGGGACACTCGGTACACTTGAGCGCATGACGCGGCCGCTACCCATGGAGTCCATCCGCGACGTGCGCGCGCACTTGGCGGAGGTCGTGGAGCGCGCAGACCGCGACGATGTACCCACAGTGATCACGCGCCGAGGCAGGGAAGTCGCCGCGGTCGTCTCCATCGAGGTGTTGCGCAAGTACCAGGAGTGGGAAGAGCGCGAGATCAATCGGATCATCGACGAGCGCATGGCCAGCCCCGCACCCGGCATCCCGATCGAGGACATCATGAGGGAGACACTGGCGCGCGGTGAGTGAGTACCGAACCGTCTTCCGCCCCGAGGCGCAGGCCGAACTTCGGAAGATCCCCCGCGATATGGCGCTGCGCGTCCTGGCCAAGCTGACCGAGCTGGAAAGCGATCCGCTCGGCTTCAACACCACTGCACTCGTGTCCCAGCCAGACCGCCGCCGCCTACGGGTCGGCGATCACCGCGTCGTCTACACGATCGACAACGGGGAACCGGTGATCTGGGTCGTTCATGTGGAGCACCGGTCCAGCGTTCACGACACCTGATTGTTGCCGACCACGGTGACGACGAAGGGGTCGGACTCGACAGAGCCCGAC
Source organism: Streptomyces sp. NPDC015139 (assembly GCF_043079785.1). Classification (NCBI taxonomy): domain Bacteria; kingdom Bacillati; phylum Actinomycetota; class Actinomycetes; order Kitasatosporales; family Streptomycetaceae; genus Streptomyces; species Streptomyces sp. NPDC015139. Next base: position 463,632 of record NZ_JBIBUW010000003.1, read on the forward strand.
CCCTTCTGACCTACGCGGTTGACGCAATGCCAACGTACAGTCTGCGTACGACTACACGTTGAAGCGGAACTCCACCACGTCGCCGTCCTGCATGACGTACTCCTTGCCCTCCATGCGCGCCTTGCCCTTGGCGCGGGCCTCGGCCACCGAGCCGGCGTCGACCAGGTCGCCGAAGGAGATGACCTCGGCCTTGATGAAGCCCTTCTGGAAGTCGGTGTGGATGACACCGGCCGCCTCGGGAGCCGTCGCGCCCTTCTTGATGGTCCAGGCACGGGATTCCTTGGGGCCGGCCGTCAGATAGGTCTGCAGGCCCAGGGTGTTGAAGCCGACGCGGGCCAGGGTGGCGAGGCCGGGCTCCTCGGCGCCCACCGACTCCAGCAGCTCCAGGGCGTCCTCCTCGTCCAGCTCGGCGAGGTCCTGCTCCAGCTTGGCGTTGAGGAAGATCGCCTCGGCGGGGGCGACCAGGGCGCGCTGCTCGTTCTTGAAGTCCTCGTCGACCAGTTCGTCCTCGTCGACGTTGAAGACGTAGAGGAACGGCTTGGTGGTGAGCAGGTGCAGGTCGTGCAGCAGCTCGTTGCGCTCGGTGCCCTGGACGATGCCGTGCGCGAAGAGCGTGTCGCCCTTCTCCAGGATCTCCTTGGCCTCCTCGACGGCCTTGACCTTGGGCGCGACGTCCTTCTTGATCCGCGACTCCTTCTGGAGCCGGGGCAGGACCTTCTCGATGGTCTGGAGGTCGGCGAGGATCAGCTCGGTGTTGATCGTCTCGATGTCGTCCTTCGGCGAGACCTTGCCGTCGACGTGGACGACGTTCTCGTCCTTGAAGGCGCGGATGACCTGGCAGATCGCGTCGGACTCACGGATGTTCGCGAGGAACTTGTTGCCCAGACCCTCACCCTCGGACGCGCCGCGCACGATGCCGGCGATGTCCACGAAGTCGACCGTGGCCGGAAGGATGCGCTCCGACTTGAAGATCGAGGCCAGCTGGGCGAGACGGGCGTCGGGCACACCGACGACGCCGACGTTCGGCTCGATCGTGGCGAACGGGTAGTTGGCCGCCAGCACGTCGTTCTTGGTCAGGGCGTTGAACAGGGTCGACTTGCCGACATTCGGCAGGCCGACGATTCCGATCGTGAGCGACACGTTGCGACTTCCCGTAGATGAGTGGGCCAGGGGCTGCCAGGGGCCAGGAGACACTGGCCGATCCACCAGTCTACGGCGTCGCGGGGGGCGGCCTCGCGGGAGCGTCGAACGCCCGGCCAACCTCCTCTCATCGGCGTGTCCGAGGGCCGATTCGACACATAAACAGACCTAAGTTGGTCCAGTGGAGCAACACAGAACGCGACCCCCGAACGACGGAAGGCGACGTGGCACGCCGCACGGCTCTCTGCCGTCGCAGGCCGGACGCCGGTCCGGCGGAGCACGGCCCGGACGGGCGGAACGGCCGTTACGACAGGTCCGGGGCGCCCGGCAGGCGCCACGGGGCCCGGGGCTGCCGGACCTCCGGCTCACCGGCCTCGGCAGCGGTCTGTTCTGCGGCGCGGCGACGTTCCTGCTCGGCTGCCTGGACTGGTTGCTGTTCGACGGATCCCTGACCGTGTACGGGGTGCTGTTCCTGCCGGTGTGCGTGCTGACCGCGCTCTGGGTGCGCGAGGGGGACGTGTTGTCCGCGCCCGTGGTCGTACCGATCGCGTTCGTCGTGGGGCTGCTCCCCGTCGCCGACGGCGACGGGGGACTGACCGGCCGCATGGTGGGGCTGGCCACCGGCCTCGCCACCCAGGCCGGCTGGCTGTACGGGGGGACGCTCGTGGCGGGGATGATCGTGCTCGTCCGCCGGGTGCGGTGGGTACGGCGGCGCCGGCGGCGGGGCTGAGCGGGACCCCGTACCGCGGGGCGGCCGCCGCGTGGGTACGGCGGCGCCGGCGGCGGGGCTGAGCGGGACCCCGTACCGCGGGGCGGCCGCCGCTAGCCCCGGCCCTGCCGGCCCCGGCCCTCCTGGGCCGCTCTCATCGCCGCCCCCACGATCCCCGCGTTGTTCTGCAGCTGCGCGGGGACGATCTCGGCCTCGATGCCCTCGATGAGGTGCAGGAACTTGTCGGACTTGCGGCTGACCCCGCCGCCGATGATGAACAGCTCCGGCGAGAACAGCATCTCGACGTGCGCGAGGTACTTCTGGACGCGGTGCGCCCACTGCTGCCAGCTCAGGTCGTGGTCGTCCTTGGCCTTGCTGGAGGCGCGCGTCTCCGCGTCGTGGCCGTTCAGCTCCAGGTGGCCCAGCTCCGTGTTCGGCACGAGGACGCCGTCCACGAAGACGGCGCTGCCGATGCCGGTGCCGAAGGTGAGCAGGATGACCGTGCCCCGACGGTCCCGCCCGGCGCCGAACTGCATCTCGGCGACGCCCGCCGCGTCGGCGTCGTTGACCACGGTCACCGGCAGGCCGCCGAGCTTGCCGCCGAACAGGGCGCGCGCGTCGGTGTCGATCCAGCTCTTGTCGACGTTCGCCGCCGTGCGGACCGTGGCGCCGCCGGTGACCACTCCGGGGAAGGTCAGCCCGACGGGGCCGGTCCAGCCGAAGTGGTCGATGACCTGCTTGACCCCGTCGGCCACGCCGTCGGGCGTCGCCGGATGCGGGGTGAGCACCTTGCAGCGCTCCTGGGCCAGGGTGCCCTCGTCCAGGTCCACAGGGGCGCCCTTGATCCCGGATCCACCGATGTCCACGCCGAAGATCTGCATGGCACCACGTTACGACGGACCACTGACGGTCACTACGGTGAGCGGCGGGGTGATCCGCCGGCCGTCACTCGGCGGCGGTGCCCGTGGCGCCCGAGCCGCCGCGTTCGGCGACCAGGGTGGCCGCCTCGTCGCGCAGGTCCCGGCGCAGTTCCTTGGGCAGCGAGAAGGTGATGGACTCCTCGGCCGCCTTGACGATCTCCACGTCGCCGTAGCCGCGCTCGGCGAGCCACTCCAGGACCTGCTCGACCAGCACCTCGGGCACGGAGGCGCCGGAGGTGACACCGACCGTGGTGACGCCCTCCAGCCAGGCCTCGTCGACCTCGTCGGCGAAGTCCACCAGGTAGGCGGCGCGGGAGCCGGCCAGCTTGGCGACCTCGACCAGCCGCTTGGAGTTGGAGGAGTTGCGCGAGCCGACGACGATGACCAGCTCGGCCTCGGCGCCCATCTGCTTCACGGCGAGCTGGCGGTTCTGCGTGGCGTAGCAGATGTCGTCGCTGGGCGGGGAGACGAGCCCGGGGAACTTGGTCTTCAGGGCGTCGACGGTCTCCATCGTCTCGTCGACGGACAGGGTGGTCTGGGACAGCCACACGACCTTCGACGGGTCGCGGACCTCGACCTTGGCGACGTCCTCGGGACCGTCGACGAGCTGGATGTGGTCGGGGGCCTCGCCGGAGGTGCCGATGACCTCCTCGTGGCCCTCGTGCCCGATCAGGAGGATGTCGAAGTCGTCGTTCGCGTAGCGGACGGCTTCCTTGTGCACCTTGGTGACCAGCGGGCAGGTGGCGTCGATGGTGGCGAGGCGGCCCTGCCGGGCCTCCTCGTGCACGACGGGGGCGACGCCGTGCGCCGAGAACATGACGATGTTGCCGGGCGGCACCTCCTCCGTCCGCTCGACGAAGACGGCGCCCTTCTTCTCCAGGGTCTGCACGACGTACTTGTTGTGGACGATCTCGTGCCGGACGTAGATCGGGGCCCCGTACTGCTCGAGGGCCTTCTCGACGGCGATCACGGCGCGGTCCACACCGGCGCAGTAGCCCCGGGGGGCGGCGAGCAGGACACGGCGGCCAGGCGAAGCGGTCATGCGTCCCATCGTAAGGCCGCGTTCGGTGGCGCAGAGATCGCGTCCCCGCTCGCCCGCGGGGAACACCGGATCCCCTGTCCGACACCGGTACGGCCGCCTCCGCGACCGACACGCACGCCGGGCTGCGGCGGCGCGGTCTCGGCGTACGGGACCCGGCGGCCCACGGGCTGCCGTCCATCGCGCCGACGGCCCCGGTCGGGGCGTCCGGCACGCTGGACACCCGGTCGCACGGTGCGGTGGCGCTCGCGGCTCCGCCCGGCCGACCGGCGGGGCCTCGCTGCTCAGCGGCGGCCTGCTCCCGCTCGCCCCACGGCACCCCCCGACGAAGCCCGCCGATGACTGAGTGGCGCCGGTGCCCGGAGCCGGCGGCACCGCGGCTGCCCGCGGACGCGGAGAACCGTGCGCGGCCACCGCCGCCCCGCGGCCGGGCGGAGGCACCGCAGGACGGCGGCCCCTCGCTGTCGGTACCGGCCGATACGCTCGGGCGCATGGCTGTCAACACGTCCCCCGAAGCGCCGCTGCCCGTCGGCGAGGTGTCCCGGATGATCGGGGGCTGGATCGACCGGCTCGGGGCGGTGTGGGTCGAGGGGCAGATCACGCAGTTGTCGCGGCGGCCCGGCGCAGGCGTCGTGTTCATGACGCTGCGCGACCCGTCGCACGACATGTCGGTCAGCGTGACCTGCTACCGGCAGGTCTTCGACGCTGTCGCCGACGTCGTCGGCGAGGGCGCGCGTGTCGTGGTCCTGGCGAAGCCCGAGTGGTACGCCCCGCGCGGCCAGCTGTCGCTGCGGGCCGCCGAGATAAGGCCCGTCGGCGTCGGTGAGCTGCTGGCGCGGCTGGAGCGGCTGAAGAAGGCGCTCGCGGCCGAGGGGCTGTTCGCGCCGGAGCGGAAGAAGCCGCTGCCGTTCCTGCCGCAGCTGATCGGGCTGGTGTGCGGCCGGGCCTCCGCGGCGGAGCGGGACGTGCTGGAGAACGCCCGGCACCGCTGGCCCGCCGTCCGCTTCGAGGTGCGCAACGTCCCCGTCCAGGGCGTGCACGCGGTGCCGCAGGTCGTGCAGGCGGTCAAGGAGCTGGACGAGACGGACGGCGTGGACGTCATCATCGTCGCCCGCGGCGGGGGCAGCGTGGAGGACCTGCTGCCCTTCTCCGACGAGCAGCTCGTACGGGCGGTGTCGCAGTGCCGTACGCCCGTCGTGTCGGCCATCGGGCACGAACCGGACAATCCGCTCCTGGACCATGTCGCCGACCTGCGCGCCTCCACCCCGACGGACGCGGCGAAGAAGGTCGTGCCGGACGTGGGCGAGGAGTTCGAGCGCGTGCGGATGCTCCGGGACCGCGCGCGGCGCTGCGTGAACGCCTCGCTGGAGCGGGAGGAGCGGGGCCTCGCGCACGCGCTGGCCCGGCCCTGCATGGAGGACCCGCACCGCATGGTCGACGAGCGGGCCGATCACGTGGCCTCCCTGGCCGAGCGGAGCCGGCGGACGCTCGGCCATCTGCTGGACCGCGCGGACTCGGAGCTGACGCACACCCACGCGCGCGTGGTGGCCCTCTCCCCCGCGGCGACGCTCAAGCGGGGTTACGCGGTGCTCCAGAAGGCCGACGGGCACGCGGTCCGGGATCCGGAGGAGGTCGCGCGGGGCGAGGCGCTGCGCGCCCGTGTCGCCGACGGCGAATTCACAGTGAAGGTAGGGGAATGACGGGCAAGGCGGACGAGACGCTCTCGTACGAGCAGGCACGGGACGAGCTGGTCGAGGTCGTACGGCGGCTGGAGGCGGGCGGTACGACGCTGGAGGAGTCCCTGGCGCTGTGGGAGCGCGGCGAGGAGCTGGCCAAGGTGTGCCGGCGCTGGCTGGAGGGGGCGCGGGCGCGGCTGGACGCGGCGCTGGCCGAGGAGGAGTCCGAGGGCGAGGACACCGAGTAGACGGACCCGGGAGGCTGTGAAGCGGATCACCGCATCCCGAGGTTTGTTGAACCTTGAACTTCTTTGTCGTAAGGTCGTGCCGTCAGCCGGTCCGGGACTCCGGGCCGGACGCACACCTGAGGAAGTCACGCATGTCTCTCGTTCTTGACCCCGCTGCCCAGGACCTGCTGTTCCGCGAGGCCCGCACCGCGAACACCTTCACCGACGAGCCGGTGACCGACGAGCAGGTCCAGGCGATCTACGACCTGGTCAAGTACGGCCCGACCGCCTTCAACCAGTCGCCGCTGCGCATCACCCTGGTCCGTTCCGCCGAGGCCCGCGAGCGCCTCGTGCAGCACATGGCCGAGGGCAACCAGCCGAAGACGGCCACCGCCCCGCTGGTCGCCATCCTCTCCGCGGACAACGAGTTCCACGAGGAGCTGCCGGCCCTCTTCCCGCACTTCCCGGCCGCCAAGGACGTCTTCTTCTCGGAGCGCCCGGCCCGCGAGGGTGCCGCCGCCCTGAACGCCGCCCTCCAGGCCGCCTACTTCATCATCGGCGTCCGCGCCGCCGGTCTCGCCGCCGGCCCGATGACCGGTCTCGACTTCGCGGGCGTCCAGAAGGAGTTCCTGGACGACGACCACACCCCGCTGATGGTCGTCAACATCGGCAAGCCGGGCACGGACGCCTGGTTCCCGCGCTCCCCGCGGCTGGCGTTCGAGGACGTCGTCACCACCGTCTGAGCCGTACCGCCGGCCGGTGAGGCCGGCGCGCACGCACCCATGGAAGAGGCCCCCGGCATCGCCGGGGGCCTCTTTCCTGCGCAATCGCCGTGCGGCGCGCGGGCAGGCCCGCGGGGCACGGCCGGGCGCCTACCGCATCTTCAGCGCCGCCGCCATCTTCGTCAGGTCGGCGAAGGACGCCGTACCGGCCACCACCGTCGTGGAACCGGGCGTGCCCTGGAGGACCAGGGCGTCGTAGCGGCCGCCGGTGTAGCGGATCCAGGTGCGGTCGCCGATCCGGTCGGTCCGCTTGGTCGCCGCCGCGCCCTGACTGGCCGCGTCGATGAAACGGGAAGGCTTCTGAGCGGACTGCTCGACCTGCACGTACTGCCCGTCGGGGGTCTGGAAACCCAGGTGCCAGCGGTCGTCCTTCTCGCCCTGGAAGCGTACGGAGGTCGCCTTCCAGGTACTCGGCAGTCCTTCGGGCGCGGCCACCGGGTAGCTCACCGCGCGCCGGGCCGTGGACAGCTCGACCTTATAGTCGACCCGCTTGAGTTCGGGAGCGTGATCGTCGTGCGGGATGCTGAGGAAATAGACGACCGCCGCCGCGATCCCGATGAGGGCCAGGGAGAGGATCATGTCCCGGGCCGTCTGCTGCTTGCCTTTCGAACCTGCCACGCCCCCTATCGTCGCAGGTGCCCCAAGCGCTCATCCGTGGGGTCCCCTGCTCATTTTGTCGGCCTAACGATAGAGTCGGGGCGAAGACCCTCATCCGGCCGTCGTCGTATCAGAAAGGTGCGCTCCGATGACCGAAAATCATCACCTGCCGTCCGAGCTCGATGTTCCCTCCGAGGCTCCCGACCGCAACCTCGCCCTGGAGCTCGTCCGGGTGACCGAAGCCGCCGCGATGGCAGCGGGCCGCTGGGTGGGGCGCGGCGACAAGAACGGCGCCGACGGTGCCGCGGTGCGCGCGATGCGGACCCTCGTCTCGACCGTCTCGATGAACGGCGTCGTCGTCATCGGCGAGGGTGAGAAGGACGAGGCCCCGATGCTCTTCAACGGGGAGCAGGTGGGCGACGGCACCGGACCCGAGGTCGACATCGCCGTCGACCCGATCGACGGCACCACGCTGACGGCCAAGGGCATGCCGAACGCGATCGCTGTCCTCGCCGCCGCCGAGCGCGGCGCCATGTTCGACCCGTCCGCCGTGTTCTACATGGACAAGCTGGTCACGGGCCCCGAGGCGGCGGACTTCGTCGACATCAACGCGCCGGTGGAGGTGAACATCCGCCGGATCGCCAAGGCCAAGCGGTCCGCGCCGGAGGACGTCACCGTCGTCATCCTGGACCGGCCCCGGCACGAGGGCCTGATCCGCGAGGTCCGCGAGGCCGGCGCGCGCATCAAGCTGATCTCGGACGGCGATGTCGCCGGCTCGGTGTACGCGCTGCGCGAGGGCACCGGCGTCGACCTGCTGCTCGGTGTCGGCGGCACCCCCGAGGGCATCATCTCCGCCTGCGCCGTGAAGTGCCTCGGCGGCACGATCCAGGGCAAGCTGTGGCCCAAGGACGACGAGGAGCGGCAGCGGGCCATCGACGCCGGGCACGACCTGGACCGGGTGCTCACGACGGACGACCTGGTCTCCGGGGAGAACGTCTTCTTCGTGGCGACCGGCATCACCGACGGTGAGCTGCTGCGCGGCGTGCGGTACCGCTCGGAGACCGCCCTGACCGAGTCGATCGTGATGCGGTCGAAGTCCGGGACGGTACGGCGGATCGACTCCGAGCACCGGCTGCGCAAGCTGCGCGCCTACAGCGCGGTGGACTTCGACCGGGCCAAGTAGCGCCTGCCGTCCGGGGGCCGGCCGGCCCCCGGCGGTGCGGGAGACCGGCCGCGCCGCCGGTGCGGAGCGGCCGCAGCCGTCTTAGGTTCAGCCCGCTATGCGGTTCGCGGCCGTCGCCCGCGCCGCCTTCTTCAGGTCCATCTCCCGGCGGCGGCGCCGGGCCAGGACCACACGGCGCTCGGCCGCCGTGAGGCCGCCCCAGACGCCGTACGGCTCGGGCTGGAGCAGGGCGTGTTCGCGGCACTCGACCATGACCGGGCAGCGGGCGCAGACACGCTTGGCGGCCTCCTCGCGGGACAGCCGGGCGGCGGTGGGTTCCTTCGACGGGGCGAAGAACAGGCCGGCCTCGTCGCGCCGGCAGACCGCCTCGGTGTGCCACGGGGCGTCCTGGTCCCTGTCCTGTGCCGGTCCCCGCTGGGCCGGCACAGCAGCTACCTGCAAGGACGAATGCGGCGGTTGCAGCACGGTCTACTCCTGACGACGGCTTCGCGAGCGAGAGACGATGCAGCAAGGCCTACCCGCTGTGCGCGTGCCTATGCACAGCGTTTCCGATCGCGGGCGTGCGGTGGCCCGTTCACGCCCCCGCACCGCCGCCGCGGACGGACCGGGACCTTCCGGCGACCCGGCGGGCGGGCCACGCCGTCAGCGGTCCAGGTGCTTGCGCAGCTTGCGGTCGACCTTGTCGTGGACCCGCTCCAGGATGTCCGCCACGAGCCTGCCGCGCTTCGGGTGCGCCTCGACGTTGCCGAGGACGGCCCAGCCGTCGACGTAGACGACCGGGGCGTCGGGCTCGCCCGAGTCCAGCGGGCTGACCTCGAAGTTGCCCAGGACGCCGCCGCCGGTGCCGCGCAGCGAGATGTTCTCCGGGACGCGGATCTGGACGTCGCCGAAGACCGACACGGCCTTGATGACGACCTGCTGGTACTCGAAGAGCGCCTCGCTGAGGTCGATCTCGACCGAACCGAAGATCGCGTACGCGTGCAGCCGGCGGCCGGCGCGCCAGCGGCCGCGGCGCATGGCGCTGCTGAACACGGCCACCACGTTGGCGTCGGCCTCGGCCGGCACCGCGCCCGGCGTCGGCCGGGACGGGACCGGCGCGTAGGCGGGAGCGGACCGCTGCCGGTGGCCGGCGGGCAGGTCCCGGATGAAGACCTCCAGCTCGCCCACCGTCTTGGCGTGCAGTACTCCCTCGACGCGCTCGGCGTGCTCGTCGGCGGTCAGCCGGCCCTCGGCGAGGGCCTCGCGGAGCATGTCGGCGACCCGGTCGCGGTCGGCGTCCGAGGCGCGCAGTTCGGAGACGCTCGGTCCGGCGTCCTGGATGGGGGCGGGCTTCTGAAGGTCCACGGCAGCAGCGTACCGAAACGCGATAGATCGCGACTAGGGGGTGGGGCGGCCCGGTCGCGTCCGCCGCTGAGCGCCACCTCACACCTACTGAGCCCTACCTCACAGGTTCCGTGTCCGCGGCAGGTTCTAGGCTGGTGAGGCCCGCCAGCGTCGGCGGGCGCCGTCCGTCAGAGTGAGGAATGGGCTGAGATGCCTGAGTTCGCGTACACCGATCTGCTCCCCCAGGGAGAGGACACCACCCCGTACCGGCTGGTGACGTCCGAGGGCGTCTCCACGGTCGAGGGGCCCGACGGGCGGACGTTCCTCAAGGTCGAGCCCGAGGCGCTGCGCAAGCTCGCCGAGGAGGCGATCCACGACATCCAGCACTACCTGCGCCCCGCCCACCTCGCCCAGCTCCGCCGCATCATCGACGACCCCGAGGCGTCGGGCAACGACAAGTTCGTCGCGCTGGACCTGCTGAAGAACGCGAACATCGCGGCGGCCGGTGTGCTCCCGATGTGCCAGGACACCGGCACGGCGATCGTCATGGGCAAGCGCGGCCAGAACGTGCTGACCGAGGGCGGCGACGAGGCGGCGCTGAGCCGCGGCATCTACGACGCGTACCTGAACCTCAACCTGCGCTACTCGCAGATGGCTCCGCTCACCATGTGGGAGGAGAAGAACACCGGCTCCAACCTGCCGGCCCAGATCGAGCTGTACGCGACCGACGGCGGCGCCTACAAGTTCCTGTTCATGGCCAAGGGCGGCGGCTCGGCCAACAAGTCCTTCCTGTACCAGGAGACGAAGGCCGTCCTGAACGAGACCTCCATGATGAAGTTCCTGGAGGAGAAGATCCGTTCGCTCGGTACGGCCGCCTGCCCGCCGTACCACCTGGCGATCGTCGTCGGCGGCACGAGCGCCGAGTACGCGCTGAAGACCGCGAAGTACGCCTCCGCGCACTACCTGGACGAGCTGCCCTCCGAGGGCTCCCCGCTGGGCCACGGCTTCCGGGACAAGGAGCTGGAGGAGAAGGTCTTCGAGCTGACCCAGAGGATCGGCATCGGCGCGCAGTTCGGCGGCAAGTACTTCTGCCACGACGTCCGCGTGGTCCGCCTGCCCCGGCACGGCGCCTCCTGCCCGGTCGCCATCGCCGTCTCCTGCTCCGCCGACCGCCAGGCGGTCGCGAAGATCACCGCCGAGGGCGTCTTCCTGGAGCAGCTGGAGACCGACCCGGCGCGGTTCCTGCCGGAGACGACCGACGAGCACCTCGACGAGTCCTCCGACGTGGTGAAGATCGACCTGAACCAGCCGATGGACACGATCCTCGCCGAGCTGACGAAGTACCCGGTCAAGACCCGGCTGTCGCTGACCGGCCCGCTGGTCGTCGCCCGGGACATCGCGCACGCGAAGATCAAGGAGCGGCTGGACGCGGGCGAGGGGATGCCGCAGTACCTGAAGGACCACCCGGTCTACTACGCCGGCCCGGCCAAGACCCCCGAGGGCTACGCGTCCGGCTCCTTCGGCCCGACGACGGCCGGCCGTATGGACTCCTACGTGGAGCAGTTCCAGGCGGCGGGCGGCTCCAAGGTGATGCTCGCCAAGGGCAACCGCAGCAAGCAGGTCACCGACGCGTGCGGCGCCCACGGCGGCTTCTACCTCGGCTCCATCGGCGGCCCCGCCGCCCGCCTCGCCCAGGACTGCATCAAGAAGGTCGAGGTCCTGGAGTACGAGGAGCTGGGCATGGAGGCGGTCTGGAAGATCGAGGTCGAGGACTTCCCGGCGTTCGTCGTCGTGGACGACAAGGGCAACGACTTCTTCCAGGACCCGGCGCCCCAGCCGACGTTCACGTCGATTCCGGTGCGGGGCCCTGGCCTGGCGTAGTGCCATCGGTGCGGCGGGGACGGATCTCGCCCCCGCCGCCCCTGCCCATCCCGTCTCCAGGGGCTGCCGCCCCTTCGACCCCGTTCCCGGGGGCTCCGCCCCTTGGGTCCCCGCCGGGACTCCGCCCCGGACCCCGTTCGGCCCGAACGGCCTCGTGCTCAAACGCCGGACGGGCTGAGTGGTGCCGTCCGCCGAACAAGTCGAACGACTTCTTCCAGGACCCGGCTCCGTCCCCGACGTTCACGTCGATCCCGGTACGGGGCCCCGGTCTGGCCTAGCACGCCGGACGGGCCGGGTGCGCCGCCGGACCGGCGGGACCCGGCCGGTCCGGATGCCGTCCGGCGGGGGCGCTCGTACCCTGTAGCGGTGGAGGTCGCTCCATGTCTTTCTGGATGCACCGGGCCGCGGTCTTCGGCAGGTCCATCCACGCGGTCCGGCAGAAGGCCTGCACGCCTCCGGAAGCGGCCGCTTCGGCCGGTGCGGTGCGGACGCGGACGGCCACGGACGGGTCCACGGCCGTGGCCCGGGGCCGGGAGTGGCGCACCCGGGCGGGCGACGTCGAAGTGGCGTTCCGCCCGCGCCCGACCTAGGGACACCCCGGCGCAACGTGCGGCACGGCGAACGGAGTTGCCCGCCGCCGGCGTGCGGCGCGGCGCCCGTACGGGTGTCCGGACGGGAATACGGGTACCCCGGCCGGTGCTCACGTCTCCGGAGGTACGACGATGACGACCGAAGAGCCGCAGTACCGGATCGAGCACGACTCGATGGGTGAGGTCCGGGTCCCGGCCCACGCCAAGTGGCGGGCGCAGACACAGCGTGCCGTCGAGAACTTCCCCGTCTCCGGGCAGCGGATCGAGCGGGCGCACATCGAGGCGCTGGCCCGCGTCAAGGCCGCCGCGGCGAAGGTGAACGCCCAACTGGGCGTGCTGGACAAGGAGGTCGCGGAGGCGATCCAGGAGGCGGCCGGCGAGGTCGCCGCGGGGAAGTGGGACGAACACTTCCCGGTGGACGTGTTCCAGACGGGCTCCGGCACCTCGTCCAACATGAACACCAACGAGGTGATCGCCACCCTCGCCACCGAGCGGCTGGGCCGGGACGTGCACCCGAACGACCATGTGAACGCCTCGCAGTCGTCCAACGACGTCTTCCCGTCCTCCCTCCACATCGCGGCCACCGCGGCCGTCACCCAGGACCTGATCCCGGCCCTGGAGCACCTCGCCGCCTCCCTCGGCCGCAAGTCCGAGGAGTTCGCCGACGTGGTGAAGTCCGGGCGGACGCACCTGATGGACGCGACGCCGGTGACGCTCGGGCAGGAGTTCGGCGGTTACGCGGCCCAGGTCCGGTACGGCGTGGAGCGGCTGCGGGCCTCGCTGCCCCGGCTGGCGGAACTGCCGCTGGGCGGCACGGCGGTCGGCACCGGCATCAACACCCCGCCCGGGTTCTCCGCCGCCGTCATCGAGGAGGTCGCCCGGGCGACCGGGCTGCCGCTGACGGAGGCCCGCGACCACTTCGAGGCGCAGGGCGCCCGGGACGGCATCGTGGAGACCAGCGGACAGCTGCGCACGATCGCGGTCGGCCTGACGAAGATCGCCAACGATCTGCGCTGGATGTCCTCCGGCCCCCGCACGGGCCTTGCCGAGATCCGGCTGCCCGACCTCCAGCCCGGCTCGTCGATCATGCCGGGCAAGGTCAACCCGGTCGTCCCCGAGGCCGTCCTGATGGTCGCCGCGCAGGTCATCGGCAACGACGCCACCATCACCACCGCCGGTGCCGCCGGGAACTTCGAGCTGAACGTGATGCTCCCGGTCCTCGCCAAGAACGTGCTGGAGTCGATCCGGCTGCTCGCCAACGTCTCCCGACTGCTGGCCGACCGCACCGTCGACGGCATCACCGCCGACCGCGAACGCACCCGCGAGTACGCCGAGTCCTCCCCCTCCGTGGTGACCCCGCTCAACAAGTACATCGGCTACGAGGAGGCCGCGAAGGTCGCCAAGAAGTCCCTCGCCGAGCGGAGGACGATCCGGGAGGTCGTCCTGGAGGGCGGGTACGTGGAGCGCGGCGACCTCACCCCGGAGCAGCTCGACGAGGCACTGGATGTCCTGCGGATGACGCGTCCGTAACCGCGAGCGAACCTTTCCGGCCACCGCCGTACAACCGTGACGCGTACCGCAGCGTCGTATGCCTACGGCACCTAATATCTGTGCATGAAGGACGACGGAGCGGTGACACGAGTGGAAGCGGGACCTGCCGGCCATTGGCGCCCCGGGACACAGGTCCTGTGGCGCTATCGCGAGAACGCCGGCGATCACGTGCACATCGCCCGGCCCGTCACCGTCGTGCGCGACGACGCGGAACTGCTGGCGGTGTGGCTGGCGCCCGGCACGGAGTGCGTACGCCCGGTCCTGGCCGACGGCACCCCCGTGCACCTGGAGCCGCTGGAGTCCCGCTACACCAAGCCCCGTACGGTCCAGCGGGACCGCTGGTTCGGCACGGGTGTGCTCAAGCTGGCGCAGCCCGGCCGGCCCTGGTCGGTATGGCTCTTCTGGGAGCCGGGCTGGCGGTTCAAGAACTGGTACGTCAACCTCGAACAGCCCCTGGTCCGCTGGTCCGGCGGGGTGGATTCCGAGGACTACTTCCTGGACATCTCCGTGCACCCCGACCGGAGTTGGTACTGGCGGGACGAGGACGAGTTCGCGCAGGCCCAGCGGGACGGGCTGATGGACGCGGCGACCGCGGAGCGGGTGCGCGCGGCCGGGCGGGACGCGGTGGCGGTGATCGAGCAGTGGGGGCGGCCGTTCCCGGACGGCTGGCAGCACTGGCGCCCGGATCCGTCCTGGGCGGTACCGTCACTCCCCGATGACTGGGACCGTACGCCCGCGCATGTGTCCTCATGAGACCCTTGATGCGCCCCCAGGCAAGAAACGTAGGATCGTCCTCCGCAAGGGCGCGCACATGCAACTCCCGGCACACGGGCCGGGCCTGACCGAACGTCACCGAGGGGCGGCACGACGTGAGCGAGGAGTACCAGGACACCACGGCCGGCCGCCGAGGCCCCGCCGGTGGCACGGCGACATCTCCTGAGCACCCGGGAATTCCGTTCCCGGGGCACGTATTGCGGGTATCGGGATTTCGGCGGGACCCACTGCGCGCCCGGCGCGCAGCCCCGGACGGATGGATGCGACACGCGTGACGGAGCAGCCCACCTCCTTCGAGCGCCCGCAGCAGGGCGCCGACCCCGCGGAGGCCCGCGGGGCGCTCCTGCGTACCCCGAAACCGCCCGGCAGCCCTGCCTTACCGGTGCAGGCCCGGGCCGACGCCACGCCGTCGGGCCCGGGTACGGCCACGCCCTGTGGCAAGGGAAAGGACGGCAAGGGGAAGGAGCCCCCAGTCAACGGCCCCGAGCACTCCCAGCCCGCCGCGACGGAACCCGGCGCACACCGCCCGCGCCCCGCACCGGAGGTGATCCCGCCGCAGCCCGGTGCCGATCAGGAGCGGGCACCGGCTGCCGGCCAGGAGCGCCGTACCGGGCGCGGGCTGCCACCGGGGCGGCCCATGCCGATGCGGCGCGACGGGGACCGGCTGCGGTTCGTGGGCGCGGCCACCCGCCGGATCGCCCGCGGGCTGGACCTGGACGAGATCGTGATGGGGCTGTGCCGGGCCACCGTGCCGACCTTCTCCGACGCGATCCTGGTCTACCTGCGCGACCCGCTGCCGGTCGGCGACGAGCGGCCCACCGGGCCGGTGGTGCTCCGGCTGCGCCGCACGGACCGGATACCGGAGGAGCGGGACACCGACGGGGTGGCGCTGCCGCCCGCCTTCGAGCCGGAGCCGGAACCGCCCGCGCTGACCGACCTGTCCTCGCTGACGACGGAGCTGTGCGAGGTGCGGCCCGGCGGTGCGCTGAACGAGGTGCTGCGCGGGGTGCGGCCGGTGTTCGCCGACGCGCCCGCGGCCCGGGCCGCGCTGCCCGAGCTGCTCGGTGAGAACGGCGAGGCGGTCGTCCCGGACGGCCGGCACGCGATCCTCGCCCCGCTGCGCGGGCGGCGCCGGGTGATCGGCGCCGCCCTGTTCCTGCGCCGCCCGGAGCGGCCGGCGTTCGAGGCGGACGACCTGCTGGTGGCCGCGCAGCTGGCCACGCACAGCGCGCTCGGCATCGACAAGGCGGTGCTGTACGGCCGTGAGGCGTACATCGCCGACGAGTTGCAGCGCACCATGCTGCCCGAGACGCTGCCCCGCCCGACCGGCGTCCGGCTGGCCTCGCGGTACCTGCCGGCGGCGGAGACCGCGCGGGTCGGCGGTGACTGGTACGACGCGATCCCGCTGCCCGGCAGCCGGGTGGCGCTGGTGGTCGGCGACGTCATGGGCCACTCCATGACCTCG
Organism: Streptomyces sp. NPDC015139; assembly: GCF_043079785.1. NCBI lineage: Bacteria > Bacillati > Actinomycetota > Actinomycetes > Kitasatosporales > Streptomycetaceae > Streptomyces > Streptomyces sp. NPDC015139. The sequence continues at coordinate 479,489 of NZ_JBIBUW010000003.1, forward strand.
GCGGCGATCATGGGCCAGCTGCGCACCACGGCGCAGACCCTGGCCGGGCTGGACCTGCCCCCGCAGGAGGTGCTGCACCACCTGGACGAGCAGGCGCAGCGCCTGGGCACCGACCGCATGGCGACCTGCCTGTACGCCGTCTACGACCCGGTCACGCACCGCATCACCATCGCCAACGCCGGTCATCCGCCGCCGGTGCTGCTGCACCTGGGCGGCCGGGCCGAGGTGCTGCGGGTGCCGCCGGGCGCCCCGATCGGGGTCGGCGGGGTCGACTTCGAGGCGGTCGAGCTGGACGCGCCCGCCGGGGCCACCCTGCTGCTCTACACCGACGGGCTGGTGGAGTCGCGGCTGCGGGACGTGTGGACCGGCATAGAGCAGCTGCGGGAGAAGCTGGCCGCGACCGCGCAGCTGACCGGGCCGGACCATCCGCCGCCGCTGGAGGCGCTGTGCGACGAGGTGCTGGACATGCTCGGTCCGGGCGACCGGGACGACGACATCGCGCTGCTCGCGGCCCGCTTCGACGGGATCGCGCCGAGCGATGTCGCCTACTGGACGCTGGAGCCGGAGGACTCGGCTCCCGGCCAGGCCCGCAGGCTGGCGCGGCGCGCGCTCGCCCGCTGGGACCTGGAGGACCTGTCGGACTCGGTGGAGCTGCTGGTCAGCGAGGTCGTGACGAACGCCGTCCGGTACGCCTCGCGGCCGGTGACCCTGCGGCTGCTGCGGACGCATGTGCTGCGCTGCGAGGTCGGTGACGACGTGCCGCAGTTGCCGCGGCTCAGGCAGGCGCGGGCCACGGACGAGGGCGGGCGCGGCCTGTACCTGGTCAACAAGCTGGCCCGGCGCTGGGGCGCGACCCGGCTGAGCACCGGCAAGGTGGTGTGGTTCGAGCTGAACCGGGGCTGATCCCGGCCGGCATGACGACGACGAAGGGCGCCAGGATCACTCCGGGCGCCCTTCGTCGTCGTGGCGCGTCTACTGGCGGAGCCCGCTTGCGGGGTCGAGCGGGTCCTCGGTGACGGGTTCCGTGGGCGGCCCGGTGCTCGGCGACTGGGACGGCGACTGGCTGGGCGGCTTGCTGGACGGCGTCTGCGACGGGGTGTCGGACGGCGAGTTCGACGGCGGCGCGGACGACGTCGGCGGCTCGCTGGACGGCGTCTGCGACGGGGTGTCGGACGGCGACTGGGACACCGTCGGGGTCTCGGTCGGCTCGACGGCAGCGCCCTGCGTGGTGTTCAGGTCGAACTCGGCCCTGTCGGTCACGCCGAAGGTGTACGCGGCCCAGATCTTCGCGGGCGGACCGCCGCCGTTGACGCGGCCACCGCCCATCGCGCCCTTCAGCGAGACGTGGTCGTTCTTCTTGATCGGCCGGCCGTCGCAGCCGGTGCCGCCCGCCTTGTCCGCCTCGCCGAACAGGCCGACCGAGGTGACCAGGTCGGGCGTGTAACCGGTGAACCAGGCGGAGCGGTTGCAGTCGGACGTACCCGTCTTGCCGGCGACCTCCTGGCCCTGGCGCAGCGGGTTGCCCGCCACGGACTCCTGGGCCGTGCCGTCGTCGACCACGCCGGTGAGCACGGAGGTGACCGTGTCGGCCGCGGTGCGGCTGATCACCGAGCCGCCGACCGCGTTCGGAATGTGCGCCGAGCGGCCGCGGTTCTCCGCCGACTTCACGATGTTCGGCGTGACCTTGTAGCCGTGGTTGTCGAAGGTGGCGTAGATCCCGGCCATCTCCAGCGGGCTCGCGCCCATGGAGCCCAGCGTCTGGGCGGGCACGGCCTGCATGCCCTTGGTGTCCATGCCGAGCTTGTCGGCGGTGCCCATGACCTTGTCCATGCCCACGTCCACGCCCATCTGCGCGAAGACGGAGTTGACGGACGCGTTCATCGCCTTCTGGACGGTGATGTCGTCGTAGTTGCGGTTGTCCTCGTTCGGCGGGGCGAAGCCGACCTTGGCGCCGTGGTCCAGGACCTGGCGGCGGCTGGTGCCGTCGTAGAGCGTGCCGGCGGTGATCGGCTTGCCGTCCTGCGTGGTGGCGTTCTGCTCCAGCGCGGCGGCGAGGATGACCGGCTTGAACGTCGACGCCGGCTGGTAGTCCGTGCGGGTGGCGTTGCTGAAGTAGTGCTTGTAGTAGTCCACACCGCCGTACAGCGCGACGATCTTGCCGTTCTTGGGGTTGACGGAGACGGCGCCGGCCTGGACGTCGTTGTCGACCTTGCGCCTCTTCTTGTCCAGCTTGCCGGTCAGCTCCGACTTGACGGCCTTCTCCAGCGCGGCCTGCTTCTTGCGGTCGATGTTGAGGGTGATCGTCCAGCCCTGGTCGATGACCGCGCTCTCCGCCTGGCCCCGGCTGAGTCCCTCCTGCTCCATCAGCTGCTGCTCCAGCTGCTGGTTGGCGAGCTCGACGAGGTAGCCCTTCTGCCCGTCGAGGCCCGGGGCGCCCTTGGGTGCCTTGGGGTAGGGGAACTTCAGGCCGTCCCGCTGGGACTTGGGCAGCCAGCCCTCCTCGACCATGTTGTCCAGCACGTAGTTCCAGCGCTGCTGGACCAGCCGCTTGCCGGTGGGCGTGGCGACCGCCCAGTCGTACTGGCTGGGCGCCTGGAGCAGCGAGGCGAGGTAGGCGCCCTGCTGGACCGAGAGCCTCTCGGCGTCGACGTGGTAGTAGGCCTGGGCGGCAGCCTGGATGCCGTACGCGTTGCGGCCGTAGTAGCTGGTGTTGATGTAGCCCGCGAGGATGTCGTCCTTGGACTTCTCGCGGTCCACCTTCAGCGAGATGACCAGTTCCCTCAGCTTGCGCGAGACCGTCTGGTCCTGGTTCAGGTAGAAGTTCTTGACGTACTGCTGGGTGATCGTCGAACCACCCTGCTTGCCCTTGCCGGACAGGGTGTTGAGCAGACCGCGGGCGGTGCCTTTGAAGTCGACTCCGGAGTCGTGGTAGAAGCTCTTGTTCTCCGCGGCGACGAAGGTGAGCTGGACCTTGCGGGGCACCTTGGCCAGGTCGACGATCTCCCGGTTGACGTCGCCCTTGCGGGCCAGGACCTTGCCGTCGCTGTACTTGTAGACGTTGCTCTGCCGCTGGGCGGCGGCGTTGCCCTCGGGGACGTCCACGTACAGGTACAGGCCGATGAAGCCCGCGATGCCCAGGAGGCACACGCCGAAGAACGTCCCGAGGATCTTCTTCCAGGTGAACATCCTGCGTATGAGGCTCTTGCCGGGTTTGCCGCCGCCCCCGGCGGGCCCGGTACCGGCCGTGGGTGCGGAGCGGCGGCGGCTGGGCGCCGCGCGGTGGCCACCACGCTGCCGCGCTCGTCTCTCTTCCGCTCGTCCCATGGGTTCCTACGCTCGCTTCCGTCTCGGCATCAGCTCCGAAAGCTAACACCCGCCTATATGACAAAGAGGGTCTGATTCGCTCTTTTAGGGACGTGACAATCAGCACCCGCCCCAAGGGAACCGACGGCCCGGACGGCCGCAAGGTTGCCTGCCGGATCCAAGAGAATCCCTTGACACGCTAAAGTGATATCACTTAGCTAGAACCAAGCTAAGTGAACCAGGCCGGGCGCCCCACTCCGGGGCCGTCCAGAACGGGGGGACCACCATGTCCACGCAGGACTCCGCGCACACACCGGACCACCAAGTCGACGCCGACGTACCCGAGATGCCCGCTCCCCGGGTGCGGGAGTTCGCCGCCCACAGCATCGGCGGCGGGCTCGCGCTGCTGCTCGGCCTGCTCGGACTCGGCGCGGCGGCCGCCCTGCTCGCGGCCTCCTCGGCGGTCGGTGCGGCCGGCGCCCGGGCCGGGCTGATCGTCGCCGGCATCCTGGTCCTCCTCGCCGCCGTCATCGCGATGCGCGGCCTGAACACGGTCGCCCCGGGCGAGGCCCGGGTCGTGCAGCTCTTCGGGCGGTACCGGGGCACGATCCGGCAGGACGGCCTGCGCTGGGTGAACCCCTTCACCTCCCGGACCCGGATCTCCACCCGGGTGCGCAACCACGAGACCGCCGTGCTGAAGGTCAACGACGCCTACGGCAACCCGATCGAGCTGGCCGCGGTCGTGGTGTGGAAGGTCCAGGACACCGCGCAGGCCACGTTCGAGGTGGACGACTTCGCCGAGTTCGTCGCCACCCAGACCGAGACGGCCGTACGGCACATCGCCATCGAGTACCCCTACGACGCCCACGACGAGGACGGCCTGTCGCTGCGCGGCAACGCCGAGGAGATCACCGAGAAGCTGGCCGTCGAGCTCCAGGCGCGGGTGGAGGCGGCCGGAGTGCGGATCATCGAGTCGCGCTTCACGCATCTCGCGTACGCTCCCGAGATCGCCTCGGCGATGCTCCAGCGGCAGCAGGCCGGGGCGGTCGTCGCGGCCCGGCGCCAGATCGTCGACGGCGCGGTGGGCATGGTCGAGGCGGCGCTCGCCCGGATCGCCGAGCGGGACATCGTGGAGCTGGACGAGGAGCGCAAGGCGGCGATGGTGTCGAACCTGATGGTGGTGCTGTGCGGTGACCGGGCCCCGCAGCCGGTCCTGAACACCGGGACCCTCTACCAGTGACGGACACCCCGGACTCCCCGGAGGCCCCGAAGCGCCGGCCCCAGCAGCGCAAGCAGGTGCTGCTGAGGCTGGACCCCTCGGTGTACGAGGCGCTGGCCCGGTGGGCCGGTGAGGAGCTGCGGTCGGCCAACGCGCAGATCGAGTTCCTGCTGCGCAAGGCGCTGGCGGAGGCGGGGCGGCTGCCGCGGGACACGGGCCCGCTGCCCCGCCGGGGCCGGCCGCCCGGCGACTCCGCCTCCGGACCCCCTTCGGCCTGACCGGCCCTGTCCCCGCTCGCGGGACGGGGCCGGCCGTCGTTACCGAACCATGACAATCGGCCGCCACCTGCGCGGCGGTACGGCCCGCCACGAACCGCACACTCCGCGTATACACACCGCGTATACACCGTGTGTAGAGTGCTCCGCATGTCCATCGGTCACACCCTTCTAGGGCTCCTGGAGTCCGGCCCGCGCCACGGCTACGACCTCAAGCGGGCCTTCGACGAGAAGTTCGGTCACGACCGGCCGCTGCACTACGGCCAGGTCTACTCCACGATGTCCCGGCTGCTGAAGCACGGCTTCGTGGAAGTCGACGGGATCGAGGCCGGCGGCGGCCCCGAGCGCAAGCGCTACGCCATCACCGACGCCGGCATCACCGACGTCGAGCGCTGGCTCGCCACCCCGGAGAAGCCGGAGGAGTACCTCCAGTCGACCCTGTACACCAAGGTCGTGCTGGCGCTCCTCACCCACCGGGACGCGGCCGACATCCTCGACACCCAGCGCTCCGAGCACCTGCGCAGCATGCGGATCCTGACCGACCGCAAGCGCAAGGGCGACCTCGCGGACCAGCTGATCTGCGACCACGCGCTGTTCCACCTCGAGGCCGACCTGCGCTGGCTGGAGCTGACCGCGGCGCGACTCGACAAACTCAGTGCGGCGGTGGCCCGATGACTCCTCCCGCCGGCTCCCTGCTCACCGCCGAGAACCTGCGCAAGGTCTACGGCCCGACCGTCGCCCTCGACGGCGCCGAGTTCTCCATCCACCCCGGCGAGGTCGTCGCCGTGATGGGCCCCTCCGGCTCCGGCAAGTCGACGCTGCTGCACTGCCTCGCCGGCATCGTGCAGCCCGACTCCGGGTCCATCACCTACGACGGCCGCGAACTGTCCGGCATGAGCGACACCCGGCGCAGCGCCCTGCGCCGCAGCGACTTCGGGTTCGTCTTCCAGTTCGGCCAGCTCGTCCCGGAGCTGACCTGCGTGGAGAACGTGGCCCTGCCGCTCCGCCTGAACGGCCGTCCCCGCAAGGAGGCCGAACGGGCCGCGCTCACCTGGATGGAGCGCCTGGAGGTGGACGACCTCCGGGGCAAGCGCCCGGGCGAGGTCTCCGGCGGCCAGGGCCAGCGCGTCGCCGTGGCGCGGGCACTGGTCACCGGACCGCGGGTGCTGTTCGCCGACGAACCGACCGGCGCGCTGGACTCCCTGAACGGCGAGCGCGTGATGGAGCTGCTGACCGACGCCGCCCGCTCCACCAACGCGGCCGTCGTGCTCGTCACGCACGAGGCCCGGGTCGCCGCCTACTCCGACCGGGAGATCGTCGTACGCGACGGCAAGTCCCGGGACATGGAGCGCGCGATATGAACGTGCGGCAGTGGGGCCGCGATCTCGGCATGGGGATCCGGTTCGCCTTCACGGGCGGGCGCGAGGGCTGGGTCCGGATGCTGCTGACGGCCGTCGGGGTCGGCCTGGGGGTGGCGCTGCTGCTGCTGACGACCTCGCTGCCGAACGTGCTGACCGCCCGGCACCGCGTCGAGGAGGCCCGCCAGGACTACACCTTCTCGGCCACGCTGCCGAAGAAGGCCGACGACACGGTGCTGATCGCCGCCACCGACACCACGTGGCACTCCCGGGACGTCCGGGGCCGGCTCCTCGAACCCGAGGGTTCGCGGCCGCCGTTGCCGCCCGGCGTGAGCCGGGTGCCGGCCAAGGGCGAGATGGTGGTGTCGCCCGCACTGAAGGAGCTGCTGTCGTCGGACGGCGCGAAGCTGCTGCGGGAACGGATTCCGTACCGGATCACCGGCACCATCGGCGACAGCGGTCTGATCGGCTCGCGCGAACTCGCCTACTACGCGGGCGCCGAGGGCCTGGTGCCGCGGGCGGGTGGGGCCCGGGTGGAGCGGCTGACCGCGTTCGGCGACCCGCATCCGACGGTCGAGAAGGCCGACCCGGTCCTCATCCTGATGATGCTCGTCGTGTTCGTCGTCCTGCTGATGCCGGTCGCCGTGTTCATCGCCGCGGCCGTGCGGTTCGGCGGCGAGCGGCGCGACCGCAGACTGGCCGCGCTGCGGCTGGTGGGCTCCGACAGCCGGATGACCCGGCGGATCGCGTCCGGCGAGGCACTGGCCGGCGCGCTGCTCGGGCTGGTCGTCGGCAGCGGGTTCTTCCTCGCCGGACGGCAGGCCGCCGGGTCGGTGGAGGTGATGGGCGAGAGCTTCTTCCCCGGCTATCTCAACCCCTCCCCCCTGCTCGTCGCGCTGGTCGCGGTGGCGGTCCCGACCGCCGCCGTCCTGGTGACCCTGCTCGCCATGCGCGGGGTGGTCGTCGAACCGCTGGGTGTGGTGCGCGCGGCCAAACCGGCCCGGCGGCGCCTGTGGTGGCGGTTGCTGCTGCCGCTGGCCGGCCTCGGGATGCTGTACCCGATGCTCGGCAAGGGCCGTTCGCACGGCGACTTCAACCAGTACCTGGTCACCGGTGGTGTGCTCCTGCTGCTGGTCGGCGTGACCGCGCTGCTGCCCTGGCTGGTGGAGGCGGTCGTCGCCCGGCTCGGCTCGGGCGGGGTCTCCTGGCAGCTGGCCGTACGACGGCTCCAGCTGAGCAGCGGTACGGCGGCCCGTATGGTCAACGGCATCGCCGTGGCGGTGGCCGGCGCGATCGCGCTCCAGATGCTGTTCGCGGGCGTGCAGAGCCAGTACACCAAGGACACCGGACGCGACCCGAACCGGGCGTCGATGGAGATCGACCTGCCCGACCGCGCACAGGTGAACGCGGCCGGCAAGGAGTTCGCCGCGACCAGGGGCGTGCGCACCTCGGTGGCGCTGTCCACCGGGTCCGTCGCCGACAAGCGCCGCGAGCCGGAGAACATGGCCGACGTCACGGTCGGCGACTGCACCGCCCTGCGGGAGGTGGCCCACCTGCCGTCCTGCCGTGACGGCGACGCGTTCCTGCTGAACAGCCCACAGTTCGACAGCGACTACGTCGCGCGGTTGCGCGCCATCGTCCGGCCCGGCCACCTGCTGTACATCGACCCGTCCGCCTCGCAGGACCGTGGCCTCGAAGTGCCGTGGAAGGTGCCGGCCGGACTGAAGAAGGCCGCCTACCGCAAGGACTCGCTCCAGCAGGGCACCGCCGGGGTGCTGATGACGCCGTCCGCGCTGCCCGGCAGGGCCGTGCCCTCGCTGAGCGGCCGGGTCTTCGTCCGCCTCGACGCGTCGGTGCCGGACGCCGAGGAGTACGTGCGGACCACGACCGCGAAGGTCGACCCGGTCGCGGACGCCTACACCTGGGCGGCGACCGAGCAGTCCGACAAGTACGCCTCGCTGCGCACCGGTCTGTTCATCGGCGCGATCTGTGTGCTCGCGCTGATCGGGGCGAGCCTGCTCGTCTCCCAGCTGGAGCAGTTGCGCGAACGCCGCAAGCTGCTGTCGGCGCTGGTCGCCTTCGGCACCCGGCGCCGCACCCTGGGCCTGTCGGTGCTGTGGCAGACGGCGGTGCCGATCGCCCTCGGCCTGCTGCTCGCCTCGGCGGTGGGGCTGACCCTCGGCGCGGTGCTGCTGAAGATGACGGCCACCCCCGTGGCCGTCGACTGGGCGAGCGTGCTGTCGATGACCGGCGCCGGCGCGGCGGTGGTCCTCGCGGTCACCGTGCTGAGCCTGCCGCCGCTGCTGCGGCTGATGCGGCCGGAGGGGCTGCGCACGGAGTAGGGCGCGGCGGCCCCGGCCCGCACGCACGACGGCTCCGTGCCACCGGACCCCCGGTGGCACGGAGCCGTCGCAGGTGCGCGGGGCGGTGCTCAGCCCTCCGTGTCGAGGACCCGGACCGGCAGCGCGCGCAGGGCCTCGCGCAACGCCGTCGCCAGCTCCTGGTACTCGGCGCCGCGCGCCGCACCCGCCCGCATCGCCAGGGCGACCCGGCGGCTGGGGGCGGGCTCGGCGAAGTAGCCCGTGAGGAGCTGGCTGCTGCGGGTCGTCTCCAGCTTCAGCGCGGTGCGCGGCAGCAGGGTGCAGCCGAGGCCGCCCGCGACGAGCTGGACCAGCGTGGACAGCCCGGCGGCCGTCGTGGTGACCGGCGCGTCCTCCCGGCCGGCCTCCCGGCAGATGTCCAGGGCCTGGTCGCGCAGACAGTGGCCCTCGTCCAGGAGCAGCAGGTTGAGCTCCCTGAGGGCCTCGCGCGGAATGCCCTCGCGGCCCCCGAGCCAGTGGTCGAGCGGGGTGACGAGCACGAAGTCCTCGTCGAAGAGGGGCAGTTCGGTGACCCCCGGCACGCCGAGCGGCACGGCGAGCAGCAGCAGGTCGAGCCGGCCGGAGTGCAGGCCGTCGATCAGGCTGGCGGTCTGCTCCTCGTGCACCTGGAGGTCGAGGTGCGGGTACCGCTCGTGCACCAGGCGCAGCACGGTGGGCAGCAGGTACGGCGCGACGGTCGGGATGACACCGAGCCGCAGCACCCCCGTGAAGGGCGCCCGGACCGCCTCGGCCTCCTCCAGCAGCGCCCCGACCTCGTCCAGCACCGCCTTCGCCCGTACGGCGAGGCGCTCACCGGCGGGCGAGAGCAGTACCTTGCGCGTCGTACGCTCGAGGAGGGTCACCCCGAGGGTCTCCTCCAGCGCCGAGACCGCGCCGGACAGGGCGGGCTGACTCGTCCCGATGGCGGCCGCCGCGTCGCGGAAGTGCAGGTGCTCGGCGACGGCCGCGAAGGCGCGCAGCTGCGCGAGGCTCGGCTGCCTCCGTTTACCGCTACTGATGGTCACTGATAACTACCTCCGATCAACATGACCGAGTGTAGCTATTTCCCGAATCAATGCAGCCTGTGCCAACATCGATTCAGTCCAACCCATGGGAATCGTCCTCAAAAGGGGCGCTTCCTCGCTGCAAGGAGAGCATGTGCTCACTGTCGGTGACAAGTTCCCCGAGTTCGAACTGACCGCCTGCGTCTCGCTGGAGAAGGGCAAGGAGTTCGAGGAGATCCACCACAAGTCCTACGAGGGCAAGTGGCTCGTGGTCTTCGCGTGGCCCAAGGACTTCACGTTCGTGTGCCCGACCGAGATCGCCGCGTTCGGGAAGCTGAACGACGAGTTCGCCGACCGTGACGCCCAGATCCTCGGCTTCTCCGGTGACTCCGAGTTCGTGCACCACGCCTGGCGCAAGGACCACCCGGACCTGACCGACCTGCCGTTCCCGATGATGGCCGACTCCAAGCACGAGCTGATGCGCGAGCTGGGCATCGAGGGTGAGGACGGCTTCGCGCAGCGCGCCGTCTTCGTCGTCGACCCGAACCGCGAGATCCAGTTCACCATGGTCACCGCCGGTTCCGTGGGCCGTAACCCCAAGGAGGTCCTGCGGGTCCTGGACGCCCTGCAGACCGACGAGCTGTGCCCCTGCAACTGGAGCAAGGGCGACGAGACCCTCGACGCGGTCGCGCTGCTGGCTGGTGAGTGACCCATGTCGCTCGACTCCCTGAAGTCCCGCGTACCCGACTACGCCAAGGACCTGAAGCTCAACCTGGGCTCGGTCATCGGCAACTCGGACCTGCCCGCGCAGCAGCTGTGGGGCACGGTGCTGGCGACCGCCATCGCCTCCCGTTCCCCGATCGTGCTGCGTGAGCTGGAGCCGGAGGCGAAGGCGAACCTGACGCCGGAGGCGTACACCGCCGCCAAGGCGGCCGCCGCCGTCATGGCGATGAACAACGTCTTCTACCGGACCCGCCACCTGCTGTCCGACCACGAGTACGGCACCCTGCGCGCGGGCCTGCGGATGAACGTCATCGGCAACCCGGGTGTGGAGAAGGTCGACTTCGAGCTGTGGTCCTTCGCGGTCTCCGCGATCAACGGCTGCGGCATGTGCCTCGACTCGCACGAGCAGGTGCTCCGCAAGGCCGGCGTCGAACGCGACGTCGTCCAGGAGGCCTTCAAGATCGCCTCCGTGATCCAGGCGGTCGGCGTCACCCTCGACGCCGAGGCGGTGCTGGCCGACTCGGCCGAGTAGTCCGCCGCGAGAACGCCGACGGCCCCTGCCCTCCACGGGCAGGGGCCGTCGGCGTTCACCGGCGCGCGGACGCCCGCCTAGGCCGGCTCGTCCGCGGTGGGCGCCGGTACGTGGGCCGTCGGCGCCGCTTCCGTCGTGGCCGGGAGCCCGCTCCCGGGCTCCTGCACCCGCTCCTCGGCGCCCAGTTGCTGTTCCTGGGCGTACTGGCGCAGGTAGCCGACGACCGTGTTCGTCACCGCCACCAGCGGGACGGCCACCACCGCGCCGCCGATGCCGGCCACCATGCCGCCGGCCGCGACCGTCAGGACGACCGCCAGGGGGTGGACGCGGACCGCGCGGCCGAGGATGAACGGCTGCAGCACGTGCCCCTCGATCTGCTGGACCGCGAGGACCACGGCGAGCGTCATGACCGCGGTGAACACGCCCTGCGTGACGAGCGCGACGATCACCGCGAGCGCTCCGGAGGCGACCGCGCCGACCAGGGGGATGAACGAGAACAGGAAGATGAAGACGGCCAGCGGCACGGCCATCGGCACGTCGAGGAAGTAGATGCCGATGCCGATGAAGATGGCGTCGATGAGGGCGACCAGGACCGTGCCGCGGACGTACGCGGTCAGGGTGCGCCAGGCGCGCGGGCCGGCACCGGCCACACCCGGACGGGCGGCGGAGGGCACCAGCTTCAGGAACCACTGCCAGATGCGCACACCGTCGTAGAGCAGGAACAGCGTCGAGAAGAACACCAGCAGGATGCCGGTCAGCGCCTCGACGACGACCTGAACTCCCTCCAGACCCGCGGACGTTATCTGGTCGGTGTTGGCGCCGATCGCCTCCCGGAGGTTCTTGGCGATCTGGTTGATCTGCTTGTCGGTGACGTGGAAGGGGCTCTTCAGCAGCCAGTTGCGCAGATCGTCGATGCCGTTCTGGATCTGCGTGGAGAGCGTGTCGATGTTCTCCATGACCTGCCAGGTCACGAACCAGCCCATCAGGCCGATGACCACGAAGCCGAGGATGGCGGTCAGCGCCGTCGCCGGGCCGCGCGGCACCCCGTGCCGCATCAGCCGGGCGACCGTCGGCTGGAGCAGGGCGGTGACCAGAAGGGCGATGACGAAGGCGAAGACGACCAGTTGGACCGCGCTGATGACCCGCATCAGCACCCACACCGTGCCGGCGAGCACCAGCAGGCGCCAGCCGGCCTCGGCCGCGACCCGGACACCCCAGGGCACCGCCTGCGCGGGATCGGGCCGGGGCCCGGCCGGCGGCGCGGGCCGGCGGACCGGCGCCGGGTCGACGGCGGCGGGAGACGCGTCGGCCGGTTCGGACTCGGCGTGCTCCTTCTCCACCTCGGCGCGACGCTCGTCCAGGCGCTCGCCCATCTCGGTGAGATTGGCGCCGAGCCGGCCGAGCCACCCTGGCACTCGCGACATCATCCGTCCTCTTTCCCCGCGTCCCCGGGTGCTCGCCACGCTCCCCCCTGGAGTCGTTCCGATACGACCGTACAGTGCGAAAGCCCCTCCCCTAGGGACGGGGAGGGGCTGCGCGGGGTTGAGCGGAGCCGGTCGGCTCGGTACCGAAGGACCGTCGGGCGGCCTAGTACCAGTGGTTGGCCTGCCAGAACGACCACGCCTGGCACGGGCTGCCGTAGCGGCTGTTCATGTAGTTGAGGCCCCACTTGATCTGCGTGGCCGGGTTCGTCTGCCAGTCGGCGCCGACGGACGACATCTTGGAGCCGGGCAGGGCCTGGAAGAGGCCGTAGGCACCGGAGGAGGCGTTGACCGCCTTGTAGTTCCAGCTGGACTCGTGGTCCACGATGTTGCTGAAGCACTGGAACTGGCCGCCGCCCACCATCTGACGCGCCATCGCCTGGATCTGCGCCACGGTGTAGCTGCTCTGGGTGGGGAAGCTGGAGGAGTCGCGGACGTCGTCGCGGCTGGCCGCGGCCTTCGTCTCGGCACGCTCCTTGGCCTCCTTGGCCGCCTTCTCCGCCTTCTCGGCGGCCGCCTTCTTCGCGATGGCGGTCTCGGCGGCGGCCTTGCGGGCTGCTGCCTCGGCGTCCTTCTTGGCGCCCGCGTCGGCGGCGATGGCCTGAGCGTCGGCCTGCTGCGTCAGGGACGCGGTCTGCACCTGGGCCTGCTGACCCGCGGGTATGTCCGCGAGGAGCGTGGTGTCGGCTGCCGTCGTCTCTGCGTCGTTGTTGTTCTGCGCGACGCTGCCCGAGGCAACGCCGACAACGCTTCCGACGGCGGTGACCGCGGTGGCCGAGGCCACTGCGAATCCCCGGACCGAAATCCGGCTCACACGGTTTCCTTCCAGCATCGCCCGCTTCGGTGACCCTGGCGGACGCAATCGTGCCCCTTGGCACTGGCCTCCCAACTGCGGGGTCACGGGAGGCGCGGGCCCGGTGGGCAACTCCCCCGAAGGGAGCGCCGCGTGGTGCTCGGGCGGCATACGACGAACTCTGTGGAGTTGGTGTGTTTCTGTGGTGCCGTACCGCTGGGGGTACAGGTGTGTCGTATGCGGGGCCTGACAGGAGTGAGACTCTGCCGTAACCGGACGCCGCGTGGCAATTCTGTGTTGCGTGTGAAAGCTCACATCCCGTTTGGCCCTGGTGATTTCAGGAAACCCCCACACGCGAAGGCACCGCCCGGCTAGGCTCCTGTGCCTTTGCCGGACGGTGCCGAATGGGCCTTCCCCAGGGTCAGATGTGGCCGTCCTCCAGCATTTCGGTCACAAGCGCGGCAATCTGGGACCTCTCGGACCGCGTCAGCGTGACGTGCGCGAAGAGCGGATGCCCTTTCAGCTTCTCCACCACGGCGACCACGCCGTCGTAGCGGCCTACGCGCAGATTGTCCCGCTGTGCCACGTCATGGGTCAGAACGACCCGCGAGTTGGCGCCGATCCGGGACAGAACGGTCAGCAGGACGTTCCGTTCGAGGGACTGTGCCTCGTCCACGATCACGAACGCGTCGTGGAGCGAGCGGCCGCGGATGTGGGTGAGCGGGAGGACCTCCAGCATCCCGCGCGCGGTGACCTCCTCGATGACCTCGCGGCTGGTGACCGCGGAGAGGGTGTCGAAGACGGCCTGCGCCCACGGGCTCATCTTCTCCGCCTCGGAGCCGGGCAGATAGCCCAACTCCTGCCCGCCGACCGCGTACAGCGGACGGAAGACCATCACCTTCTGGTGCTGGCGGCGCTCCAGGACCGCTTCCAGGCCCGCGCACAGCGCGAGCGCCGACTTGCCGGTGCCGGCCCGGCCGCCCATCGAGACGATGCCGACGTCCGGATCGAGCAGCAGGTCGAGCGCGATGCGCTGCTCGGCGCTGCGGCCCTTGATGCCGAACGCCTCCCGGTCGCCGCGCACCAGCCGGACGTTGCCCTCGGCGGTGACCCGGCCGAGCGCCTTGCCGCGCTCGGACTGGATGGTCAGGCCGGTGTGCACGGGGAGGTCGGAGACCTCCGGAACGTACACGTGCCCTTCCTCGAAGAGGATGTCCACCTGTTCGCCGGAGAGCATCAGTTCGGACATTCCGGTCCAGCCGGAGTTCTCCGTGATGGCGAGTTCGGCCCGGTACTCCTCGGCCAGCAGGCCCACGGACGAGGCCTTGATCCGCAGGGGCAGGTCCTTCGACACCACGGTGACGTCGAACCCCTCGGCCTGCAGGTTCCGGGCCACCGCGAGGATGCGGGAGTCGTTGTCCCCCAAGCGGTAGCCGGTGGGCAGCACGCTGGGGTCCGAGTGGTTGAGCTCGACACGGATGGTCCCGCCGAGTTCCCCGATCGGGATGGGGGCGTCGAGGCGACCGTACTTCACCCGGTAGTCGTCCAGCAGGCGCAGTGCCTGGCGGGCGAAGTAGCCGAGTTCGGGATGGTGCCGCTTGGCCTCCAGCTCCGTGACCACCACGACGGGGAGCACGACCTCGTGCTCGTCGAAGCGGGTCAGGGCGTTCGGGTCGGCCAGCAGGACGCTGGTGTCGAGAACATAGGTGCGCCGGTCTGGCTTGTGGCGCTTTGTGCTGGTCACCACGGAAGGACGTACCCCCTCGGATGAGGTCGGGGAGCGACGAAGTGGAGCTGGACCGGTTTCCGGCCCCCGCACACGGCGGGCCGGATACCGGCCCTCCGCGGCTGCTTCCGTGCGGCGATCGCACGGTCGGGCTGGTGCAAAGGGCCTCCCGGGCGGACGGCCCCGTGCCGCCCGCTGAGATACGACGCCCGTGGTTCGGGTGTCGACCTGTTTGGCTTATGCCCTCGAACATGCACCGCCATGCAAATGCAGCCAACAGCGCACCGGTGAACTCCTTGTTACATCCACCCGAACCGGGGTATACGGCAACCGCCCCGGCGCCGGGCGGCGACGGGGCGGTGCGGTGTGCGGTCAGCCGCCGTAGCGGCGGTGACGTGCGGCGTAGTCGCGCAGGGCGCGCAGGAAGTCGACCTTGCGGAAGGCCGGCCAGAAGACCTCGCAGAAGTAGTACTCGGAATGCGCGGTCTGCCAGAGCATGAATCCGGACAACCTCTGCTCGCCGCTGGTGCGGATGACCAGGTCCGGGTCGGGCTGGGCCCGGGTGTAGAGGTGACGGCCGATCATGTCGACGTCGACGGACTCGGCGAGGTCCTCCATCGCCACGCCCTTGTCCCGGGCGTCGAGGAGCATGGAGCGCACGGCGTCGGCGATCTCCTGCCGGCCGCCGTAGCCGATGGCCACGTTGACCACTATTCCGTCGATGTGGGCGGTGGCCTCCTCGGCCTCCTTCAGCGCGGTCTGCATCTGCGAGGGCAGCAGGTCGGGCGTGCCGACGTGGTGCACGCGCCAGCGGCCGTCGGCGGCGAGGGTGCGCACGACGTCCTCGATGATGCCGAGCAGGGGGACGAGCTCGTCCGCCGGGCGGTCGAAGTTGTCCGTGGACAGCAGCCACAGGGTGACGACCTCGACGTCGGTCTCGGAGCACCAGCCGAGGAATTCCTCGATCTTCTCGGCACCGGCCCGGTGGCCGTGGACGGTGGTGGAGCCGGACGCCTTCGCCCAGCGGCGGTTGCCGTCCATGATGACGCCGATGTGCTTGGGCACCTGGTCGTGGTCGAGGTGGCCCTCCACCCGGCGTGCGTAGAGCCTGACGAGCAGGCCGCGCAGCTTGTCGCGCAGGTTCACGTGGCCCTCCGGGGGTTGGCGCGGGGGTATGGGGTGCCGGAGCCGTTGAGCCTACCGCTGCCGGAGGCCCGGTCCCGGTCCGGGGTTTGGGTGGGTGTCGACACGGTCTCGCCGTCGGACGCGGGTCCGCAAGGGCCTGCCGCGCGCACGCGGTGGGGCCGCACCTCGGAACACGGCCCCGGGCCCCGGCCCCGTCCGGCGACCGGCGGTTCCGGACCGTCCCAAGAAAAAACGGGCCGGTCCGTGGGGGGGAGACGGACCGGCCCGAGGGGGGGTTTCCACCATAACCCTTCGTGAGGGATGGTGGGTGCATCGGCGCGACACAACTACTCTCCGGAATCACCCGGCGACGCCCCGGTGGGTACGGAAGGTTGGATTCAGGGGTGTTTCGTGGCCGATTTGCATCGGAATCCCAGGGAAATCCTGCTGAATACAGCGGGATTCAGAGGGTTTGCGCCATATTGGCGATAGATCGGCACGCCGCCCTGCCGTCCCCCTGACGGGCTACCCGGCCGGTGAACGGCGGACTTGACGATTCCGCTCGACGCGGGAGGCGGAGCGGGGAGGGGTCACCGGCCTGTCGGCACCGCGCAGCCCCCTCCTCTGCGCGGTGCCAGCCCGCGCAGCTTTGCTGACGCGAATTACCTTGGTCTGAACTTACGTGACCGGTGAGGCTGATGTGAACCGGAGCCGATAACAATGTGGAAACCCCGGGGGAACGGCGGGCAAAGCCTGCCGGGTGTACCCCGTTATGCCCTGATTGGTCAGCTGTGCGGCTTGCGGACGTCGAAGAGGTGCCGGGTGCTGTGCGCGACGAACGGCCCCTCCTGCCCGATCCGCTCGTGCAGCGCGCGCAGTCGCGGCTCGTACGCCTCGACCGTGAAGCCGGGCACCATCCAGACGACCTTCCGCAGGAAGTGGACGACCGCCGCGACGTCGTGGAACTCCATCCGCAGCCGCTCCGCCCGCAGGCCGGCCACCACGAGGCCCGCCGCCTCGGCGCCGGCCCGCTCCCGCTCCGGGTCACGGGCGGAGCGCACCTCCTCGGGCTGCGGGCCCAGGAAGTACTCGACCAGCTCGAAGACGCTCGCGGGTCCGACGTGCTGCGCGAAGTAGGTGCCGCCGGGGCGCAGCACCCGGGCGATCTCGTCCCAGTACGGCCGGACGGGGTGCCGGCTGAGCACCAGGTCGAACGTCTCGCCGGCGAACGGCAGCGGCGCGTCGTCCGGGGCCGCGACGACCACCACCCCGCGGGGCCGCAGCAGCGCCGTGGCCTTGGCGACGTTCGGCGGCCAGCCCTCCGTGGCGGCGACCGCGCCCGGCCGGGCCGGGCCGGCCGTGCCCAGCGCGAAGTCCAGCACCTCGCCGCCGCCGGTCTGGACGTCCAGCGCGGCCCGCACGCCGGCCAGCCGCTCCCCCGCCGACCGGGCGTACCCCCAGGAGGGCCGCGCCTCGGTCGCCCGGCCCTCGAACCAGGAGAAGTCCCAGCCTTCCGTGGGCGCGGCGGCGCCCTCGGCCACGAGGTCCTCGAAGGAGGGGTTCGCTGTCATGACACCCAGGATCGCAGCCGGTTGTCGGTGCGTCCTGCTACTTTCCGCCCGCATGACGACGACTTACTTCGCCGGGGAGAAGGACACCCTGCACGCGAGCCTGGACCGGCACCGGGACATCGTTCTCGGGAAGCTGGACGGCCTCGACGACGAGCAGCTGCGCCGCCCGATGACACCGACCGGCACCAACCTGCTCGGACTGGTCAAGCATCTGGCCGCGGTCGAGTACGGCTGGTTCGTGGAGACGTTCGGCGGCGAGGCCGAGCCCTTCTGGTTCGATCCCCATGACGACATGCGGGTCTCCCGCGACGAGCCGACGGAACGGATCGTCGCCTTCTACGGCCGTGCCCGCGCCGCCGCCGACCGTTCGATCGCCGCGCTGCCGCTGGACGCCGAGGGCCGTCCGGCCTGGCGGGACGTCGGCGTCTCCCTGCGCTGGACCCTGGTCCACATGATCGAGGAGACCGCGCGGCACGCCGGGCACATGGACATCCTGCGGGAGCTGATCGACGGCGCGACCGGGGACCGCCCCTAGGGGGCTTCGCCCGGGTCGGCCGGGGCCGGGCGAGCGGGCGGCCGAGCGGGCGGGCCGGCCGGTCCGGGGAGGACGAGGAGGATGTGCTCGTTCTCGCCGTACCGGACCGTGCCGGCGCGCTCGAAGCCGTGTCTCTCCAACAGGCGCACGGAGGCCGCGTTGCCGGCGAACGGATCGGCGTACAGCGGGCGGGCCGGCTCCTCGTGGAGGAAGAGGGCCAGGGCCCGGGTGCCGATGCCACGCCCCCAGTACGGGCGGCCGAGCCAGTACCCGAGGAACCGGCGGTCGTCCTGCGTCCAGGACACGAAGCTCCCGGCGGCCTCCCCGTCCACGGTGACCGTCCGCACGAGGCAGTCGGGATCTCCCAGTACGCGCTGCCGCCAGTGCGCGAGGAAGGCGTCCCGCGGCCGGGGGGTGAACCTCGACCGCCGGACCGCCTCCGGATCGTGCTCGTGGGCGAGGAACAGTTCCAGGTCCGCCTCGACGACGGCGCGCAGCCGCACCTCGGGGTGCCCGCCCTGTTCGCCGCCCGTGTCCCGCGTCGCCTCCGCCATGCCGGGAAGTGTGGCAGCCGCCACCGACACCGGGGCCTTCCCGCGCAGCCGCGGGTCTACGGCACCAGGGGCCGCACTTCGGCCGCGGTGAAGCGCACGAAGCCCTCCGGGTCGGGTTCGTCCCCGGTCGGCTGGAGGACGACGGTGTCCGCCCCTGCCTCGGCCAGTCGGCGCACCGCTCCGGCCACCGCGGTCGCGTCCCCCGCCACCCCGACGCCCTGGGCCGACTCCAGCCCCTCGGCGGCGAGTTCGGCGCGCAGCCGCGTCTCGGCGCCGGCTCCGGTGGCGGCGAGCAGGTAGACGACCACCGGGTGGGGATCGGTGCGGCCCGTCTCCCGCCGCCCCTCGTCGATGAGCTGCCGGGCCCGCCGTACGCCCTCCGGTGAGGTGGACGCGGTGAGGACGGTGCCGTCGGCCCGGGCGCCCGACAGCCGCAGCGTACGAGGGCCCGTGGCGCCGGCGAACACCTGCGCCGGGGCGTCCGGGGGCCAGTCGAGTCCGACGTCGTCCAGGGTGACGTACCGCCCCTGGACGGTGAGCCGTTGCCCGGCGAGCAGCGCGCGCAGGGCGTCGAGGTGTTCGCCGAGCAGGGTGAGCGGGGAGGCGGGGCGGGCGCCCACCTGGCCCATCCAGTCCTGCACCCCGTGTCCGACCACGACGGTGGCGCGGCCGGGGAACATCCGGTGCAGTGAGGCGGTCTCCATCGCGGTGAGGGCCACGTTCCTGAGGGGGACCGGCAGCAGCCCCACGCCCACCCGCACCCGCTCCGACCAGGCGAGCGCCGCGGCGGCCGTGGAGATCCCGCCCTCCCGGAAGCAGTCCTCCCACAGCCACAGCTCTTCGAGGCCCACGTCGTCCGCCGTCCGGGTGACGGCCCGCAGCCGCTCGGGAGGAAGCTGGGGGCGGAAGACCACACCGAGTCGAGTCATGACGCCCTTCCTAGTGGGGAGGACGGGATGAGGACAACGGGTTTATGTCCGGCGGGTGTTGATGCCGACGGCCGGCGCGGAGAGGGGAGTTCGGGCATGGGGCGGCGGGAACGCTGGCGGGACGGGCGGGGACGGCTGATCGTGGGGGGAGGCTCCGGGGACGCGGCGGCCGTCACCGTGCCCCTGGAGATCGCGGCGTCGTACCGGGCCCGTACGAAGGGGCTGCTGGGCCGTGACGCGATCGACGGGGCGATGCTGCTGTCGCCCGCGAGCGGGGTGCACACCTTCGGGATGCGGATGCCGATCGACGTCGCCTACCTGGACCGCCGGTCGACCGTCATCGCGGTCCGCACGATGCGCCCCGGCCGCCTGGGCCTGCCCCGGCCGCGGGCCCGGCACGTGCTGGAGGCGGAGGCGGGGGCGATGGCGGGCTGGGGGCTGGTGGCGGGTGTACGGGTGGAGGTCGAGGCCGTTGTCGGTGGGACGGCCTAGCATCCGGGCATGAGGGCTTCAGGGACGTTCACGGTCGAGGAGTTCACTCCGGCAGCGGTACGGCCGCCGGAGCCGGTGGTCGAGACGGCGGTGCCCGTCGGGGTGGCCACGATGCGGAAGCGGTACGACGGCGAGGTCGGCGGGAGATCGGTGACCCTGTTCACCGCCGCGTACGACCAGGCCGCCGCGACCGGCACCTATGTCGCGATGGAGTCGTTCGAGGGAACCCTGCACGGACAGGGCGGCACCTTCAACTTCGCGCACTCGGGCACGACCCTCGGGGAGGGCAGGGAGGCCGAGTTCTTCGTGATCGTGCCGGGCAGCGGGACGGGCGCGCTGACCGGGATCCGGGGGGCCGGCGGTCTGTCGGTCGACGCGGACGGCACCCATCGGATCTGGTTCGACTACGAGGTGGGAGCCGGCTCCGTCACCGCTGGGGGCGCGGGAAGGTGACCTCCACCCGGCGGTTCTTGCGCCGGCCCTCCTCGGTGGAGTTGTCGGCGATCGGGTACTGCTCGCCGTAGCCGCGCACCTCGAAGGTGATGCCGGGCTCGTTCAGGTCCTGGTCCAGGACGGCCTGGACGGCGTTGGCGCGCTGCTTGGACAGGATGTCGCCGTGGGCGGAGCTGCCGAGGTTGTCGGTGAAGCCGAAGACGCGGACCTGGGTCGCGTTCTGCTTCCTGATCTCCTCGGCGATGGCCGCGATGCGGGCCTTCGCGTCCGCGCCGAGCTTGGCGCTGTCCTTGCCGAACAGCACCTCGGCCTGGAGCGCGAAGGTGACGTCGGCGTTGGTGTCCTCCCGGCGCTCGTCCCCGCTCTGGTCCTCCACGACCGACTTGATGTCCAGCACCTTGGCCTCCGCCAGGGTGGCCCCCTCGGGCAACTTCAGATCGGGATCGGTGGGGTCGACCTTCACGGGGGCGGTGGCGGAGGGTTCGGTACCGGGGGGGTTGTTCGGGTCGGTGTCGTCGGCGTGCGCCGAGGCAGCGCCGTGAAGGCTCGCCACGAGGAGGAGGGCGGCGGCCGAGAGGGTGCGACCGAGGCGCGGCGTGGTGGTCACGTGCGACCTCACCCGGAGATCTTGATGGTGGCGGAGGCGAACGTGGGCAGCTGGAACTCCACTTCGGCCGTGTTCGCGGGCGGTGCCGGAAACTGCATAAAGACCGGCAAACTGTCCCCGGCCTTGAGACTCGAGAGACCAGTGGTCGTCAGCGGCCGCCCCTCCGTGTCCCGCAGAACGTAGTACCGCTTCTTCCCTTTCGGATCGACCAGTGTGGCTCCGCCCAGTGACGTGCCATTCCTGATGATTTCGGTTTCGTTGCCGCTCAGGGAGGACGGAATGAGGAGGCTCTTGGCCCCGTCGTTCTTCAAGGTCCCATTCACAGTGACGAAGCCGCCGGAATCTCGCTGTGCCGAGGTGATCTGGAGGAGCAGACCATCCGAGCCTTTCAGCTCGGCCAGCGGCTCGTCCGACTGCCCCTCCTGGGTGCTCGGGTTGGGGTCGCCGCCCTTGGTGGCGGAGGCGGAACCGTGCGGCTTTGCGTCGTCGCCGCCACCGCCACAGCCTGCCACGCCGACGGCCAGGCCCACCGCAACGGTCAGTGCGACCATCCCCCTGCGGACCTTCGCAGTGAACCGAATGCTCATCGCTCTGCTTCCCTTTTCCATCGCGTTCGCTTGTTCAGTCGGCCAGGTGGACGTCGAAGAGGTCGTCGGGCTTCGGGAGCCGTGACGGAGGATCGTCCGGCTTCGGGTCCCACACCTGGCCGTGGCAGGTGATGCGAGGCAGCGCGTCGTCGTTCTCTGCATCATCGCCAGGAGGCGGGAACGAACAGAGCGACTCGATCACGGCACGGGCGTGAGCCGTCGATCTACGGTTCTCCGTGCCCGGGACCACGGAGTCCCCCACCGTCTTGTTGGTCCTGACTTCAACGGTGTAGGCGAGCGTCGCCTGAGTACAGGCCAGCACCGAAGCATCATTCTGGTCGGCGAGTTCACCGGCACGCGAGCAGAAATCGTCGCCCACGTCCCCATTCAGGATTGCCTGCCACTGGTCCGGTTCGCTCAGAGCATCCAGCCACATGTCCGCGAGTTGGTCACGTGTCTTCTGCGCGGCCGCGAGCGCCGCCGCGTCGGCCGCTGTCTGAGCGCCACCCCTGTTCACAGCCGCTTGGCCGACGGCGAGGTAGGCGAACGCGAGAAAGAGCAGGCCCGCCACCACCGTGATGTAGATGGGGAAGGCCTGCCCTGCGTCGTGGCGCGGAGGAGTCAGCCGCCGGTGACTTCGGTGATTTTCGTCCTGATCGCATCGAAGATCGTCTGCCCGATGCTCGTACCCGTGATCGCCAACACGATCGCCACGACCACCGCGATGATGCCGAGGTACTCCACTGCGGTCTGCCCACGGTCGCTCCGGGCGGCACGCGCCTGCAGGTACGCGACGGTGGTGTTGAACCACTTGCTCATGGTCTTCCCCTCCAGCTTTGCCTCGGATCCGGGCACCGTACGGGGACACCCCTTGCCCACCCCAGGGCCCCAGGGCCCAACCCCAGGCCCATTCGTGGGACGTGCCGCTCTCCCGGCCCATCTCAAGCCACCCCCAGCCACTTCGCGGCCGCCTGGGACCTCGTCGTGCTGTCGAGCTTGGCGAAGATGCGGTTGATGTGGTTCTTGACCGTCTTCTCGCTGATGAAGCAGGCGGCGGCGATCTGCTGATTGGTCATGCCGGACGCGATGAGGTCCATGATCTCCGCCTCCCTCGTACTCAGCCGGAACCGCGACCGACACGACTCTCCCACAGGACGTTGCAGTTGCGAAAGAGGAATGGGCGGTAATTCGTCCAAATTAACCGGGGGTTCGGCCTCCATGTGTGCAGGTGCACTCGACTGGAGCCCGGCCAGCAACGCCCTCGCCGCCCCCGGTGTCACATGCGGCCGCCCCTCCCGCACGTCCCGCACCGCCCGCACCAACTGCTCGGTCGTGAACTCGCCGTGCACCAGGTATCCCCCCGCTCCCAGCCGCAGCGCCTCCCGCACGGTCTCCGCCTCGTGGCTGTACGTCAGCATCATGACGGGGGCCAGCCGCACCAGGTGGGGCAACGCCGAGATTCCGTCCACCCCGGGCATGCGGACGTCGAGCAGGATCACGTCGGGCCGGCACCGCAGCGCCGCCTCGTAGGCCTCGCGACCGTCCGTCGCCTCCGCCACCACCGTGGTGTCCTCGCGGCCGGACAGCAGGGCGGTCAGGCCCGCGCGGACCACGGGGTTGTCGTCGGCGACCAGCAGCCGCAGGGGCGGGACCACGGGCGCGGACGGCGGGAAGTCCGGCCGGGGACGGGTGTGCCGCATCGGTGCCTCCTCTCAGGCGTCCGGGGAGGACGGGTGGGCGGGACGATCGGTGGGGGCGGTCGCGGGCCGGTCCCCCAGCGGGAGTTCCAGCCGTACCTCCGTGCCCCGTGCGTGGCCGCCCCGGCCGACGCGCAGGCGGGCGCCCGCCCGGGCGGCGCGTTCGACCATGCCGAGCAGGCCGAAGTGGCCCGAGGTGCGGAGGCCTTCGAGCGTGGTGCCGGGCGGGAGTCCGGTGCCGTCGTCGTGCACGGTGATCCGGAGCAGGTCGCCGTGGACCGCGGCCCGTACGTCCACCCGGGTCGCGGACGCGTGCCGGTGCGCGTTCTCCAGCGCCTCCGCGACGATGGCGAGGACATGGCGGGCCGTGGTCGCGGGCAACGGCGGGAGACCGGCCGGGACCAGCCCGTGGCAGTGGACCGGCAGACCGGTGCGGGCACCGAAGTCGGCCGCACGCGCACGCAGTTCCCGCCATGCCGTCGTCTCCTTCGCCCGGCCCGGCTGCTCGCGTCGCAGGTCCGTCAGCAACTCCCGCGACTCCGCGGCCGCCCTGCGCGCCGAACGGGACACCAGCTCCGCCTGCTGCCTTATGCGGTCGGGATCGGGCGCGTCCGTGGAGGCGGTCGCCGCCAGTCCGTCCGCGGCCAGCGCCACGCCGTACAGGGTCTTGGCCACGGAGTCGTGCATCTCGCGGGCCAGCCGGGCCCGTTCCGCGCTCACCGCCTCGGCCGCCGCGAGACGCGCCTGCACCGTGGTCAGGGCCTGGGTCGCGGCGCCGAAGCGGAGCATCAGGTTGCGCAGGGTCGAGCCCATGGCGCCGGCGATGACGCACAGGCCGGGCAGGAGCAGGGCCTCGGCGACGGGCGCGTGCCGGTCGGCCTTCAGGGTGGCGTGGACCAGCAGCAGGATCAGCGACTGGAGCGAGGCGAAGCAGGCCGCGCCGCGCCAGCCGTAGACCAGGCCCGCCACGAGCGGGGTGCAGACGCTCACGTAGGCGAGGGTGGTGTCCGGGCCCGCCGAGACGAGGAGGAAGGAGCCGAAGAGGGTGTCGACGGCGAGCAGGCTGGGGTGGCGCAGCAGGAGGGGACCGAAGCGGGCCCAGTCGCGGAAGAGGACGTAGGACATCATGAACGTGACGACCACCGCGGCGCCCACCAGGCGTGCGCCCAGGCCGGGTGCGGCGTTGAGCAGCGCGGCGGGGGCGGCCACGGCGATCATGGCCAGCCGGAAGCCGAAGACCTGCCGGCACATCGCCTGCAGCGCCCGGACCTGGATCTTCTCCGACGGCTCGGTCGGCAGCACGCCCTGACCCGCCCCGGTCGCGGAGAGCGGGTCGGCCGCGGACAGCGGGTCGGCCCCGGCCGCCGGACGTCCCCGCTCCTGCCGACGTCGGGCCCACCGGCCCTGCCCGGGCCACCCGCCGGCCCGCCGCGCCAGCCGGCCGGTGGCCGTCCGCAGTCGCCGCCGGCCCCCGAGGGACGCGTCTCCCCCGTGTCCTCCGGGTCCCGTCAGCCCTGTCGCCGTCACGTCCGCCTCACTTCCCCGTGAGCGAACCGAAGTCCACTCCGGAGCCGAGCAGCAGGCCGGCGCCCAGCAGGAGCATCGTCGCCGGGACCATGAACGTGGTGATCATCAGCGTCGCCTTGGGCACCGCGCGGGCGGCCTTGCGACGGGCGTTCTGCGCGTCGGTGCGGCGCATGTCCTTGGCCAGCGAGACCAGGGTGTCCACGATCGGGGCGCCCAGTTCCTCGCCCTGCTGGAGTGCCGTGACGAACATGGCCACCTGCTCGGAGTCGTTGCGCCGGCGCAGTTCCGCGAAGGCCTGTCGGCGGCTCATGCCCAGGTCCATCTGGCGCAGGGTGATGCGGAGTTCGTCGGCCCACGGGCCCTCGTAGCGGGAGGCGACCCGGTCCAGGGCCTGGCGGAAGCCGAGGCCCGCGCTGACCACGACGGCCAGCACGTCCAGGAAGTCGGGCAGGGTGCGCTCGATGACGTCCTTGCGGACGCGGATCGCGGACCAGATGCCGACCTCGGTCCAGAACGCGCCGAACAGCAGCAGGAGCAGGGCCACGAACCACTGCCCGCGCAGCAGGAAGACCAGGAAGCCGACGCCGCCGAGCGCGCCGTAGACCGCGCGGCGGGCCGCGTACCGGTCGATGGTCAGACCGCCCGGGTTGCCGGCGAGGTCGATCCTGCGCCGGTACTTGGCGACCAGCCGGGGCCCCATCAGACGCAGTACGGCGGGTGCGTAGCGCATGCCCATGCGGTCGACGACCGAGCCCACCGCGCCGGTGCGGGTGGCGCCGACCTCCAGGGCCACGGCGAGGTCGCCGGGGAGCTTGGCGTCGGCGCGGTACATGCGGATGCCGGCGAAGACGCCCCAGACCGCGAGGCCCATCACGAGTGCGAGGAGGAGTTCCACGGTGCCCGCCCCCTCACACGTCGATCCGGCTGAGCCGCCGGATGAGGACGAATCCGACGGCGTACATGGCGAACGCGATGATCACGCAGGCCTGGCCCACCGGGGAGCCGGTCATGCGTTCCAGCGCGCCGTCCTTGACACCGTTCATCAGGAACAGGGCGCCGATGCCGAGGACCGGGACGGCGTACGACGTCATCGTCACCTGGGAGAGCTGGGTGCGGATCTCCCGCCGGGTCTCCTTGCGTTCCTCCAGCGTCTCGGTCAGGTTCCGCAGGGCGGACACCACCTGGCCGCCCGCCCGGTTCGACAGGACCAGGGTGGTGACGAGGACGACCAGTTCGCGGGAGGGGAGGCGGTCGGCGAGTTCCCCCAGCGCGTCGTCCAGGGAGTGTCCGATGGCGAGCTGGTCGTCGACCTTGGCCAGTTCCTCGCCCGCCGGTGCCTCCAGTTCCTCCGCGGCCATGCCGACGGCGGTGCGCAGGGCCAGACCGGCCTGGGTGGCGTTGGCCAGGATGCGGGCCAGTTCGGGGAGCTGGTTGATGAACCGCTCGATGCGTTTCTGGCGCTGCCAGTTGAGGAACTGGACCGCCGCCCAGATGCCGAGCAGCCCGGCGATCGGGCCGAAGAAGGGCGCCAGGGTGGCCTGGCCGATCAGCCAGAGCGCGGCGACCGCGACGAGCATGTAGACGAAGAACTCGCCCGGGGTGACGTCCAGGCCGGTCGCCGCCAGCCGCAGTTCGAGCCAGCGGCCGAGACGGGTACGGCGCAGGCGCCGGTCGAGGTCGCGGAAGCGGCGCGTCCGGCCGGTCCCCGCGTGGGGTCCGGTGAGCGCGAGGCGGTCGACGAGGGCGGCACGCTGGGCCCGCCCGGAGGCGTAGGCGTGCACGCCGGCCACCGCCAGGACGCAGGTCAGCAGCGCCACTCCGGTGGTGAGCTGGACGAGGGTGTGGAGTTCCATGGGGGGTGGCCTACCTACCTGGCTTCTCGGGTGGCGAGCTGGTCCGCGGAGTGGGCGACTCCGAAGGCCTGCGGGATGGGCTGGCTCGCCATGTAGAGGCGGTCGGCGGTACGGCGGGGCAGCGGGAAGTACTGGAAGGTGCCGTACACCCGGCCGTCCGGGGTCATGGGCTGCGCGTCGAAGCGGGCCACGGTCGCCAGCCGGTACGGATCCCCGCCGTGGCTGTCCAGCAGCGCGATCTCGGTGATGCGGCGGACGCCGTCGGCGAACCGGGTCAGCTGGACGAGGACGTCGACCGCGCTGTTGATCTGGTCGTGCAGCGCCACGAAGGGCACCTCGACGTCCGACATGGAGGCGAGGGTCTGCAACCGGGTGAGGGCGTCCTCGGCGCTGTTGGCGTGCACGGTGGCGAGGGAGCCGTCGTGGCCCGTGGACATGGCCTGGAGCATGTCGAGGGACTCGCCCCCGCGGACCTCGCCTACGACGATGCGGTCGGGGCGCATGCGCAGCGAGTTGCGGACCAGGTCGCGGATGCTGACCTGGCCCTTGCCCTCGACGTTCGGCGGCCGGGACTCCAGCCGGACCACATGGCTCTGCTGGAGCTGGAGTTCGGCGGAGTCCTCGATGGTGATGATGCGCTCGTGCGCGGGGATGAGCCCGGAGAGGGCGTTGAGCAGGGTCGTCTTCCCGGTGCCGGTCGCCCCGGAGACGATGATGTTGAACTTGGCCTGCACCAGTCCCGCCAGCAGGTACACCATCTGCTCGTCGAGCGAGCCGAAGGAGATCAGCTCCTGGAGGGTGAAGGAGCGCGGGAAGCGGCGGATGGTGAGGATCGGGCCGGTCAGCGACAGCGGCGGGATGATCACGTTGACCCGCTCGCCGGAGGGCAGGCGGGCGTCGACCATCGGGTTCGACTCGTCGACGCGCCGGTTGACCGTCGACACGATCCGTTCGATCGTCTGCATCAGCTGGTCGGCGGAGACGAAGCGGAGCGGCAACTGCTCGACGCGGCCGCCACGTTCGACGAAGATCGCGTCGGGTCCGTTCACCATGATCTCGGTGATCGACGCGTCCTCCAGCAGGGGTTCCAGGATGCCGAGGCCGAGGGCCTCGTCCACGACCCGGCGGATCAGCTGTGAACGCTCCACCGTCGACAGGACCGGGCCCTCGCGGCTGATGATGTGCCCGAGCACCCGCTCCAGCCGCGCCCGGCGCTCGGCGGCGGCGAGCGAACTCATCTCCGCGAGGTCGATCTCCTCCAGCAGCTTGGCCCGGTAGGAGGCGACCAGATGCCCGTCCTCGCCCCGGCTGCCGTGCTCCTCCGGAGTGCTGATGCGTGCCCGCAGGCTCATGGTCGGCGACTCCTCGTTCAGTGGTCGAGCGGCATGGTGGCGGACTTGGTGGCGGAGCCGAGGTCCCAGCCGGGGACGATCTGCGGGATGTGCACTTCGGCGGTGACCGTGACCGAGCCGGCTCCGCCCCCGCCCTCGCCGCACGACACGGTGAGCCCGCCGCTCACGGCCTGCGCGCACGCCGCTTGCGCGTCCTGGTGCAGGGACGCGGCGCGGGCTCCGGCCCGGGCCGCCGTACCGGCCTGCTCGGCGGCGTAGGCGACGGCACCGATCTGGATGCCGGCCATGCCCACGAGCAGCAGGATCGGCACGAACCCAAGGTATTCGAGGGCCACTTGACCCCGGTCACGTCGTCGGCGGCACGGCATCTCAGTGCTTCACCTCCTCGACGGCACCGGCGTGACCGGTCACCGTGGCCGGGAAGTCGATCAGACCGGGGAAGAGGACGGGGACGTGCAGTTCGACCTTGGCCGTCACGTATCCGATGCCGGTGCAGCTCACGTCGGCACCCTTCTTCCACGCGTCCGACAGGTTCTTCATCCCCGCCGCCGAGCAGGCCGCCGCCCGTGCGCCGCCCGGCGGCGCGGCCGTCCCCGCCCGCACCGCCTCGTCCGCGGCATTCCCGGCGAGCGTGAAGGTGTATCCCACGAGCACGGCCTGCCACATCAGCACCAGCGTCAGCACGATCAGGGGAGTCATCCCCAGGAACTCGATGCTGACCTGTCCTCGGTCCCCACCGCGTCTCACGGGCCGCTCACTCCTTCCGCCGTCGGAAGCCGGTCGCCCCGCGGCCCGTGCCGCGGTGCGCGCCCTCGCCGCCGGTCTTCACCAGCCCCAGTTCGCCCGCGAGCGCCCACAACGCCTGCTTCACGGTGCTCTTGGCGTCGAGTTCGTGCACCCGGCCCGCGTCCACCACCGCCTGGAGCTCCTTGAAGTTGGCGGGGACGGCCGTGCGCGCCAGTGCGGTGCCGGTGATGCGCTGCACGAGGGCCGGCTGGATCTCCGTGTTCCGTGTGTGCCGGTTGACGACCACGGTCGTCTCCTCCGCCTTGCGGATCTGGAGCCGGTCCCACATCCGTACCGTCCGCTTGGCGGCGCGTACGGCGACGACGTCGGGGGTGGTGACCAGCAGGGCGGTGTCGGCCATCTCGACGGCCGCCGCGCCGGCCCCGCCGAGCTGGGAGCCGCAGTCGATGACGACGATCTCGTAGCGGGAGCGCAGGGCGCTGACGATCTGCCGGGCCGCGCGGTCGGTGACCTCCTCGCCGCGTTCGCCCTCGCCGGGCGCGAGGAGCAGGGCGAGGCCGGTGTCGTGCCGGAAGACGGCGTCGGCGAGGACGCGCGGGGAGATGTCGGTGATGGTGGCGAGGTCGACCACCGAGCGGCGGAACTGGATGTCCAGGTAGGAGGCGATGTCGCCGGTCTGGAGGTCGAGGTCGACGAGTGCGGTGGCGCGGCCGGAGGCCTGGGCGGCGAGGGCCAGCTGGATGGCGGTCAGGGTGGTGCCGGTGCCGCCCTTGGCCCCGCTGACCGTGACGACCGTACCGCCGGCTCCGCCGATCACGTCGGCGCCGTGGCCGAGGTGGCGCCGTACGCCCGTCGACCACTGGGCGACGGCCTGGACGCGGCCGGCGAGTTCCTCGTACGACAGCGGGAGCGCGACCAGGCCGCGGGCGCCGGAGTCCATGGCGGCGGCGAACAGGCCGGGGCTCGCGTCGGTGGTGACGAGGACGACGCCGACGGCCGGGAAGCGCAGCGCGACCTCGCGGATCAGTTCCAGCGCCGGTACGGGGCCGATGCGCTCATGGACGACGACGACTTCCGGGAGTTCGTCGACGGACTCGGCGGCGAGCCGGGCGAGGGTGTCGACCAGATGGGTGGAGTCGGCCGCGGGCGGCTGGGGTTCGGCGTCGGGGAGCTGGCTGAGCAGGGTGGTGAGGGAGCGGACGGCGTCCGGGTCCGAACCGGCCGGGAGGATCCTGGTGGGCATGGCCGCCTCTCACTTGTCCGTCACGAGTTCGTAGGTGCGGTCCTTGTCCGGGACGCTGGTCTCGCCGCCGGGTGCCACCAGCGCGAGCCGGACGCGCTGGGCGAAGGACTCGGCGTAGGTGATGCGCTGGGCGTCGAGGGTGGACAGCGCGAAGGTGATGGGGACGGCCTCGGTGGGCTGCTGCTGGTCCTTGCTGCGGTCGGGGTCGAGGGCGGTGATGTGACCGACGTCGAGGACCCGGGCGTTGGTGACGATGATCTTCGACTGGTCGGGATCGCCCTCCTTCTTCCCCTCGAAGGTGGCGTAGACGTTGACCCGCGAGCCCGGGGTGATCTTGCCCGCGACGCCGGTGGCCGCGTCGATCATGATGGCGACCTCCTGCTGCCCGGGCTGGAGGGCGGGCTGGTCGACGATCATGTCGGTCTGAAGCAGCGAGCCCGCCTGGAGGGTGGTCACGGCGATCTTGCCCTGGATCTGGCGGAGGTCGGTGACGGCGTTGGCGGACAGCCACCTCTTCGGCATCTCGATCTTCTCGAACTGGCCGGTGCTCAGGGCGGTGTACGGCTCCACCTTGGATTTCACCCGGTAGGCGGTGACTTCGGGGCCGACCTTGGAGTTCACGTCGCGGATGACGGAGAGCACGCCGGCGAACGCGCCGAGAGCGCACAGGACCGAGAGGATCAGGAGTATCACGCCGCGGCGCTGACGGGAGTTCATGAACCGTGCAACCTCATTGGGGGAATCGGTCGAGCGGGATGTGAGTGTCGGGCCGGGCCCGCGGCCCGGGGTCGGTCCGGTCAGGCGGGCGTGCGTTGCTCCAGGGCGCGGGCGGTTCGTGGCCGGGCGGGGTGGCCGAGCAGAAGACGCAGCGGTCGCCGATGACGTCGAGGCCGCACCAGTGGCAGCTGGTCTGCCGTACGGACGTGACCAGTTGGTAGAGCACCGAGAGGTCCGCGAGGTAGCTGCAGAACTCGATCATCCGGCCGGTCCCCCACCACACGGGGGACTCGGCGGGCAGCGGCGTCTCGCGCACACCGTGCGCGTTCCACGTCGTGCCGAGGCCGGCGGCCCAGTCGCTCTGCAGCTGCCCCTTGGCGACGAGCAGCCAGGTGCTGAACTCGGGCCCCTTCAGCGTGACGTCGGGGCCGATCCGCACGAGCTGCGGTTCGGGGTGGGCGAGCACCGCGAACTGGCTCCCGGGCACCCAGGACTTGGCGTGCGCCTTCAGTCCGACGGGGACGCGGTCCAGCTTGGCGACGGAGCCGAGGACGGCGCCGGCGTGGATGTAGTGGGTGAGCAGGCGCCCGGCCGAGGCGAGCACACCCGGGCTCAGGTCGCAGGAGGCGAGCTGGCGCAGCTGCCGGGCCAGGACGGCGATGCCGAGGGGCGGCAACTCGGGCCGGAACAGGGCGATGCGGTCGCTCTCCAGCAGGGAGCGCAGGGTGTGCAGCCGTCGTACGACGGGTTTCGGGGTGGCCGGTGAGCAGACGACCACCACGTATCCGTACTGTTCGATGAGGGCGTACAGCTCGGTGAGGACGTGGTCCAGCGGACGCCGGTCGATGTCGCGCAGCACGACGGCGGGCATGGTCCGTTCGTCCTGCGCCGGCAGCGCCATGTCGGCGCTGGTCACGGCAATGGCAGTTGGCACGCGCAGCTCCCCGCTCTCACACCCGCCGCCGGCCCACCGGTGTAACTCCCAGGCGCCGGAACGACTTCATTGCGTGACTACCTGAGCACTGTATCCACGGCCGTGAGACCGGAGAACAGCGTTTGTGAAGCTCGCGTGGAACTCTCTTGACGCAAGTCCCGCCAAAACCGGACAGGTTGCGCCGGTGGAAGGAAACGGTTTTGGTCTGGACCTCTTGACACCCGGATTGGTCTGGACCAACTTGTACGCCAGCGGTGGCCACCGTTCCTCACCTCTCCCCGCCGAACTCCCCCACCGGAGGCCCCAGTGGACCGCGCACCAGGCATACCCAGACCCCGCAGCGGGCGGCTCGCGGCGTGGTCCGCCGCCACCGCCCTCGCCCTCTCGGTCGCCGGCCTCGCCGCCGCCTCCCCCGCGTCCGCGGCGGACGTCAACAACGTCAGGAACGCGGGCTACGAGTCGGGCCTGGCCGACTGGACGTGCACGGCCGGCAGCGGGGCGACGGTCTCCTCGCCGGTGCACGGGGGCACGGCCGCCCTGAAGGCGACGCCGGCCGGGCAGGACAACGCGAAGTGCACCCAGTCGGTGGCGGTCAAGCCCAACTCGACGTACACGCTGAGCGCCTGGGTCCAGGGCGGCTACTCCTACCTGGGCGTGACGGGCACGGGCACCACGGACGTCTCCACCTGGACCCCCGACTCCACGTCCTGGAAGCAGCTCACGACGACGTTCACCACCGGGGCGTCCACGAACTCCGTCACCGTGTACACCCACGGCTGGTACGGCCAGGCCGCCTACTTCGCGGACGACGTCTCGGTCTACGGCCCCGACGGCGGCGGAGGCGGCGACCCGGCCCCGACCGTCCCGGCCGCCCCGGGCGGTCTGACCGTCTCGGGCACGACCTCCTCGTCGGTCTCCCTGACCTGGTCGGCGGTGTCGGGCGCGACGGGCTACAACGTCTACCGCAACGGTACGAAGGTGACGGCGGTGACCGGCACCTCGGCCACGGTGACGGGCCTCGCGGCGTCGACGTCGTACCCCTTCCAGGTGACGGCGACCAACGCGGCGGGCGAGTCGGCGAAGTCGGCAACCGTGACGGGGACGACCTCCGCGACCGGCGGCGGGGGTGGCGGCTCGGTGCCCAAGCACGCCGTGACGGGCTACTGGCAGAACTTCAACAACGGCGCCAAGGTCCAGAAGATCTCCGACGTCCCGTCCGCCTACGACATCATCGCGGTGGCCTTCGCCGACGCGACCTCGACGCCGGGCGCGGTCTCCTTCAACCTGGACTCGGCGGGCCTCGGCGGCTACACGGTCGACCAGTTCAAGGCGGACATCAAGGCCAAGCAGGCGGCCGGCAGGAAGGTCGTCGTCTCGATCGGCGGCCAGAACGGCACGGTGTCGATCAACGACTCGGCGTCGGCGGCGAACTTCGCGAACTCGGTCTACTCGCTGATGCAGACGTACGGCTTCGACGGCGTCGACATCGACCTGGAGAACGGCCTCAACGCGACGTACATGTCCCAGGCCCTGCGCTCGCTGTCGTCGAAGGCGGGCGCGTCCCTGATCATCACGATGGCCCCGCAGACGATCGACATGCAGTCGACGTCGAACTCCTACTTCCAGACGGCCCTGAACATCAAGGACATCCTCACGGTCGTCAACATGCAGTACTACAACAGCGGTTCCATGCTGGGCTGCGACGGCAAGGTCTACAGCCAGGGCTCGGTCGACTTCCTCACCGCGCTCGCCTGCATCCAGCTGGAGGGCGGCCTCTCCCCGTCCCAGGTGGGCCTCGGCCTCCCGGCCTCCACCAGCGGCGCCGGCAGCGGCTACGTCTCCCCCACGGTGGTCAACAACGCCCTGGACTGCCTCTCCAAGGGCACGGGCTGCGGCTCCTTCAAGCCCTCCAGGACCTACCCCGACCTCCGAGGCGCGATGACCTGGTCCACCAACTGGGACGCGTCGTCGGGCAACGCCTGGTCCAACTCGGTGGGAGCGCACGTGCACGCGATGCCGTGAGCACGCCCTGCCCCTGACCCACAGCGCCCGGAGCCTTCACGGTTCCGGGCGCCGTGGTGTGCGTGGATGCGGTTCCGGCCACATCCGAGTGACCCGGCGTGTACTTCGTTGCAACCGGCAAAGAGTCGATGTGATGATCGGGCCATGACCGACCAGGGGGGCGAAGCCGGCTCGGCGACGCAAAGACACAGGTCAAAGCTGTACGACTACATGGACCTGCCTCGCGGTGACCAGCGGGGAACGAACCGCCCGCAGATACCCGAGGGCATCGCTTTGCCTGAGCACGCGGCAACCTCCCTCGATGTCCCGGACATGGCCGAGCGGGCTCGGCGCGAGTTCG
This sequence comes from Streptomyces sp. NPDC015139, assembly GCF_043079785.1. Classification (NCBI taxonomy): domain Bacteria; kingdom Bacillati; phylum Actinomycetota; class Actinomycetes; order Kitasatosporales; family Streptomycetaceae; genus Streptomyces; species Streptomyces sp. NPDC015139. The sequence continues at coordinate 513,548 of NZ_JBIBUW010000003.1, forward strand.
TCGTGCTGCTGGGTGTATTCCGGCGCACGGCCGTACTGGTCCCGGTGGACGACGAAAGCGGCAGCCCGCTGACCGGGGACTACGGCGGCGTCCGCTGGATCTACGCATTCTCCAACGAGCGCACCCTGGCCCGCTTCGCTCTCGCGCGGGGCGAGGGGGACCGTGAATGGTCGTACCAGCGTTGGCTCGGGGCACGCCTGCTGGACGCAGCGGTTCCGGCGGCGGGAGTGCCGTGCGGAGTCGCTCTCGACGTCGGCGACGAAGGCGAGGGCGCGCTGTTCCCGCCGGTGCGCGGGGTCGTGCCGGAACGGGTGGCGGTCGATGTCGTGGCGGAGACGGGGGACCGGAATTGAGCGGCGACAAGGATCTGCAGACGGACGGGCTGGCTCTGATCGCCAAGGGCTTGACCGATGCGCTGGGAGAACTGAAGGAACTCGGCATGGTCGGCTCGGCCGGGGCCGGGCGCGGCTTCAGCGACATCGCGCTCTCCGGAATGGAGCTGGGTCACGAGGGGCTGACGGGCGAGTTCACGTCGTTCTGCGAGCGCTGGGAATGGGGCGTGCGGTCGCTGGTCAACGAGGGCAACGGGTTCGCACTCAAGACCGGACTGGCGGCGGGGACGTATTACGAGACCGACCAGTACGTCTCCGGGTCGGTGAAGGTGGTCGAGAACGCGGCCGTCGGCAACCCGTACGCCTCCGAGGAGGAGGTCGAGCGGATGGGCTACGGCGACATCGTCAAGTCAGGCCCGTTCGGCGGTGACGTGGACTACAGCAAGGAATCCTTCGAGGAGGCCTGGGCGAACAGCAAACAGAATTGGAAGGACACCGGGCGGGACCTCGTGACCTCTCAAGAACTCGGGCCGCTGAGTCCGAGTGCCGAGATGTTCGGCATGACGCACTCCCAATACGCGCAGTACCTGGACGACACCTTCGGCCCGTCCCCCGAGGCACGTGCCAAGGCCGCCGAACAGCAGGGCGGCGAGGGCTGATGGGCGTCTTCGGTGACATCGGTGACGGCCTCAACAGCGCCCTCGGCTATGGCGAGCACCTCTACGACGAAGGGAAGAAGAAGCTCGGTCAGGGCGTCGACTACACCACCGACAAGCTCGGCGACGGCCTGGACTACGTCGGCCTCCACAACTGGGCGGACACCGTCGAGGACTGGGGCGACGACTTCGCCTCCGGTCTCGGAGCCACTCCGGGCGAGCAACAGCTTGGCCAGACCGAGGAAGCCGACGAACTCGTTCACGGCAGCCCGGGCAAGATCCGTGAGAGCGCCAAGCACCTGCGGGACTTCCATGGCGCCTTCGACAAGGTCGGCCAGGGCTTGAAGAAGGTCGATTCCTCCGGTTGGAAGGGCGAGGGCGGCGACGCCTTCCGCGAGAAGTTCGGCGTTCACCCCACCAGGTGGGCACGCGCGGCAGAGGCCTGCAAGGACGCCGCCGGCGCCCTGGAGTCGTACGCCGACACCGTCAAGTGGGCGCAGGGTCAGGCCAAGGAGGCCGCCGCGCTCTACAAGAAGGGCGTGCAGGCGTCCAAGGACGCGGTCGACTCCTACAACAAGAAGGTCGACGCCTACAACGCCAAGATCAAGACCGACCAGGACCCCGGCCCCAAGCCGGGGCCGTTTCATGACCCGGGCAAGGCCGACATCAAGGCCGCAGTCCACAAACTCGCCGAAGCTCGCAAGCAGCGCAACACCGCCGCCTCAGACGCCCAGGGCAAGGTGAAGTCGGCACTCGCCCACGCACCCGCCGAACCCCCGCCCCTGGAACGCCTGGGCAACAACCTCAGCGACGGCCTGGAGGCCTCGAAGACCGAACTCACCCACTTCGGTGGGGGTGTCCTCAAAGGCTCGGCCGGCCTCATCAACTTCGTCCGCGGCCTCAACCCCGTCGACCCCTACAACATCACCCATCCCGCCGCCTACCTGCAGAACGTCAGCATGACGCTCTCCGGCTTGGCCTCCACCACCGCCCACCCCGAACGGGCCGCGCAGGGTATGTGGGACGAGTTCCAGAAGGACCCGTCCGAATTCGGCGGTCGACTCCTGCCTCAGTTGGTGGGCACCGATGGAATCGGCATGGAGGCGGGCCTGGCGCGCAACGCGGCAGAAGCCGGCCTTACCCGCCAGGCGGCGGAAGCCGCGATGCGCCGAGAAGCACGGGCAGGGGCGGAGGACGCGGGCAGAGCCTCGGCTCGGGGACGCGTGACCGAGGACCCTCACCTGTCGTCCCGGGAGAGCAATGCGGTCGAGAGCAAGGGCACCGACCCCATCGACCTCGCCACCGGCAAGATGTACCTGCCGCAGACGGATGTCGTCCTCCCCGGCGCCCTGCCGGTGCTCCTGACACGGCGGGTGGAGTCCGGGTACCACCTCGGCCGCTGGTTCGGCTCGTCGTGGTCCTCCACCCTGGACCAGCGCCTGGAGATAGACGCAGAGGGCGTCGTCTTCGTCACGGAGGACGGCCTGCTCCTCTCGTATCCTCACCCGGCGCCCGGCCTGCCCACCCTGGCGAGCCACGGTCCCCGTCTTCCGCTGGACCGGGTGGACGGCGGCTACACGATCACGGAGCCGCGCACCCACCGCACCTTGCACTTCGCCGACCGAGGCACCGACTTGGCGGTCCTGGAACAGATCGACGACCGTAACGGCAACTGGATCACCTTCGAATACGACGCAGAGGGCGCGCCCCTCGGCGTCTTCACCAGCAGTGGCGAGGGCGTCCGAATCACCACGGAAGCGGGCCGGGTCACGGCCTACCACCTGGCGACGACCGGCGAGGAGCTGAAGCGCTTCGGCTACACGAACGGCCGACTTACCGAGGTCGTCAACTCCTCCGGCCTTCCCCTCCGCTTCACCTACGACGAGGCCGGCCGCATCACGTCCTGGACAGACACGAACGACCACGGCTACGCGTACGAGTACGACGCACAGGACCGGTGCGTCGCCGAGGGCGGCACGTCCGGCCACATGGCGCTACGCCTGACGTACGGGGATCCGGACCCCACTACGGGCCTGCGGACCACGACGGCGACGACGGCCGAGGGCCACACGCGTCACTATCTGATCAACGACGCGTGGCAGGTGGTGGCCGAGGCCGACTCGCTGGGCGCAACCACCCGTTACGTCCGCGACCGCTACAACCGCCTGCTCTCCACCACGGATCCCCTCGGCCACACGACGACACTCCGCTACGACGACGAAGGCAACTTGACCTCTGTCGTCCGTCCGGACGGTCGCGAGTCGCAGGCCGAGTACAACGCACTCGGGCTGCCGGTGAAGGTGGTGAACCCGGACGGCACGGTGCTCCGCCATGCGTACGACGAGCGGGGCAACCGCACCTCGACGACCGACCCGGCGGGCCGGACTACTCACTTCACCTACACGGAGGCCGGGCACCTGGCGTCCGTGACCGACCCGCTGGGCAACTCCAAGCGCATGGTCTGCGATCGGGCGGGCCTGCCGGTGGAGGTGACGGACCCGCTCGGCGCGACGACACGCTACGAACGAAACTCGTTCGGCCGCCCGACCGCCATCACGGACCCAACCGGCGCGACGACGCTGCTGGAATGGTCGGTCGAGGGCCACCTGACCCGCCGCACCGCTCCCGACGGAACCACAACAGAGTCCTGGACGTACGACGGCGAAGGCAACTGCACCAGCCACACGGATCCTCTGGGTGGGATCTCCCTTTTCGAGTACACCCACTTCGACCTGCTGACTGCCCGCACGGGGCCCGACGGTGTCCGCTACGAGTTCGACCACGACACCGAGCTGCGCCTCACGAAGGTGACGAACCCGCAGGGTCTCGACTGGACATACGCGTACGACGCCGCAGGCCGGCTGCTGGCGGAGAAGGACTTCGACGACCGCACACTGACGTACGCGTACGACACGGCCGGCCGATTGGTCTCGCGGCGGAACGTGGTCGGCGAGGTCGTGTCCTTCGACCGCAATGAACTCGGCCAGGTAATCCGCAAGAACGCGGCGGGCCGGATCACCACATACGCCTACGACCTGACCGACCAGCTCGCTCAGGCCACAGGCCCGGACGGCACGACCCTGACCCTCCTGCGCGACCGCTACGGCCGCCTGCACTCGGAGACGGTTGACGGCCGTACGCTGACGTACACCTACGACGAGCTTGGGCGCCGCACCGGCCGCATCACGCCGACCGGCGCCGCGACGAGATGGTCGTACGACGCGGCGGGCCGCCGCACGGGCATGCTGGCGTCGGGCAGGGAAATCGACTTCACGTACGACGAGCTGGGCCGCGAACTGACGCGCCGTGTCGGCGACACGATCACGCTGGAGCATGCCTTCGACGCGGCCGGCCGACTGACGACCCAGGCGGTGACAGGAGCTGGAGGCCGGCAGGTCCAACACCGGACGTACAGCTATCGCGCCGACGGCAACGTCATCGGCATCGAAGACCGCCTGTCCGGTACCCGCCACTTCGACCTGGACGCGGCGGGCAGGGTGACAGCGGTTCACGCGGCCGGCTGGACGGAGCGGTATGCGTACGACGAGGCCGGCAACCAGACCCAGGCGTCCTGGCCGACCGACCACCCGGGCCACGAGGCAACGGGTCCCCGCACCTACACGGGCACCCGCATCACCCGAGCCGGCGACGTCCGCTTCGAACACGACGCCCTGGGCCGCATCACCCTGCGCCAGAAAGCCCGCCTGTCGAGGAAACCGGACACCTGGCGCTACGAATGGGACGCCGAGGACCGCTTGACCTCGACGGTGACCCCGGATGGCACGCTCTGGCGCTACACCTACGACCCCCTGGGCCGCCGCACAGCCAAACTCCGCATGGCGGAAGACGGCGTAGCGGTACAGGAGCGCGTCGACTTCACCTGGGACGGCACCACTCTCTGCGAGCAGACCACCACTTCCGCAGACCTCCCCAACCCGGTGACCCTCACATGGGATCACCAAGGACTGCGCCCGCTGTCCCAGAGGGAACGCATCACCGCCGCGGCGGCTTCACAGGAAGAGATCGACTCCCGCTTCTTCGCCATCGTCACAGACTTGGTCGGTACACCCACCGAGCTCGTCGACGGGAGCGGCGATATCGCCTGGCGGACCCGGAGCACGCTATGGGGAACGACGGCGTGGGCAGCAAACAGCACGACTTACACACCCCTCCGATTCCCGGGCCAGTACTACGACCCGGAAACGAAACTCCATTACAACTGTTTTCGCTATTACGATCCCGAGACGGCCCGCTACCTCAGCCCTGATCCCCTCGGATTGACACCAGCACCCAACCCGGCCGCCTATGTTCATAATCCGCACACCTGGTTTGACCACCTGGGGCTCGCACCGGATGCTTGTGAAAACGGGGGAACATGGGACCCCGAAGAGGAGCCATATCTATATCGCGGAATTGGATACGCTAACGAGAAAAGTCCACAAGGTTGGTTCAAGATGTACGAAGACGCAAAGCGTGGCATTGCTGAACCACGGGGCGGGCACTCGGATCCGCAGCTTCACGCCGGTGGGCGCACAGATAGCATCTTCACTTCATGGACGACATACTATGAAGAAATGGCACTTGAGGAAAGCTATCGGGGTAACGGCCCCGGAATCGTCCTCCGAATACCAAACAGCGATGGGGTAAACTATTCCAGAGTGCCCGGCATATCATTCCCCTATGATGAAGGAGAGGTCCTCATCAGGGGCACCGTCGGGGGAGCAGAGGTGAGTGTCAATGGTGGCCCATGGACAAGAATAGGTTCGTAAGAATAACTGAAGCCGCAGTCGAGTCGGGCGTTTGCGACGCGCAGGTCCTCGATCGCCTCACGGCGGTTATCTCGATCGACGTGGGGAGTGTCTCAAGAGAAGACTTGCTGCACACGTACCGACGTCGCCTCAAGAGAACGACTCCCGGTTCACAGCTTCAGATCGAAACAATCGCCCTCCTGTCATTCTTGGAAGAATATGAGCAGGATGCTCTCGCCATGGCTGGCGCCTCCTTGGAGGAAGGCGGGAGTGAGCTATTTCTCATGGATAGCGAGGGCCAACACATTCTGCACTGGATGCGAATGTTCTCACACTAGTTAAAAGTAGCTCCGATTCCACATCTATAGGGCGGCACGGCCGACCATCGCGCCCAGAAGTGCTTTCAAGCACGGAAGCATGCTCCTGCCGATGTGTGACCACTTCACGGGTGTTGAACCACAACTGTCCGTGAAGGTGACAGCCAAATCTTCCCTGAACCTGGATCCACCGCGTGATAGTCGGCCTGTGGGCGACGAATAGAGAAGAGGTGCCTGCTGACCTGGGATGATGGGAGTTCCTACGCCCTTACCAGTCCCACGAAGCAAGGCACCTCGTAAGTGAAAGTCTCCCACAGACCCGCGGAGCTCTTCGCCGCGTTCGACGACCCGGACCTGATCGCGCACGCCGGGCTGATCCCGACGATCCGGCTGGCCGAGCGGTGCGGGTTGCCCGCCTTGGTGGCCCAGAAGGTGAGGCTCACCGGTGCGAAGAACGGTGCCGGTACGGCCGCCGACGCGAAAGCCATGTCGATCGTGGGCGGCATGGTCGCCGGGGCGGACAGCATCGACGACCTGGACATACTGCGCCACGGCGGGCTGCCGCGCCTGTTCGGCGGGGTGCGGGCGCCGTCCACGCTGGGCAGTTTCCTGCGCACCTTCACCTGGGGGCATGTGCGCCAACTGGAGTCCGCCGCACGGGCGTTCACCTGCCGCCTGGCCGCGCACACCGGTCTGGTCCCCCGCCGGGACGAGGTGGTGTTCGTGGACATCGACTCCAAGGTCAAGCAGGTCTACGGCCCCGCCAAGCAGGGCGCCTCGTTCGGCTACACCAAGCAGCGCGGCCTGCACTTCCAGATCGTCACCGTGAAGACCTCCACCTGCGCACCCGTGATCGTGGCCACCAGGCTACGCAAGGGCTCGGCAGGCTCCGGCAAGGGCGCGGCCAGTCTGCTGCGCGAGGCCCTGGCCACGGTCCGGGCCATGGGCATCACCGCACACATCGTCGTCCGTGCGGACTCCGCGTACTTCTCCCACAAGGTCGTCGATGTGTGCCGCAAGGCCGGTGCCACCTTCTCCCTGGCCGTCGCGGTCAAGAAGACCATCCGCGAGGCCATCATGCAGATCCCCGAGGATGCCTGGACGCCGATCAAGTACGCCAGCGCCGTCTGGGACCCCGAGGAGGAACGCTGGATCTCCGACGCCGAGATCACCGAGATCGAGTTCACCGCGTTCACCAGCAAGAAGAAGGCATTCCACACCACCGCCCGACTGATCGTGCGCCGCGTGAAACGGCTGAACCCCAAGAGCGTCCCTGACGGCCAGGCCGAGCTGTTCGGCGTCTGGCGCCACCACGTGATCTTCACCGACAGCCCCTTCGTCCTCGCCCAGGCCGAGCCGATGCACCGCGAACACGCCGTCATCGAGCAGGTCTTCGCCGACCTGGAAGACTCCGCGCTCGCCCACCTGCCCTCGGGGAAGTTCACCGCGAACGCCGCCTGGCTGACCCTGGCCGCCACCGCCTACAACCTCACCCGCGCGAGCGGCCACCTCGCCTCCGCCTTCCACGCCAAGGCGAGGACCGGCACCATCCGCCGCCACCTGATCAACATCCCCGCCCGGATCGCCACCGGCGCCCGCCGCCTCACCCTCCACCTGCCCGAACGCTGGCGCTGGGCCGACGACTTCACCGACCTGTGGACAGCCACCGGCCAGCGCATGCTCACCTGAACCACACGCTCAACCTGACCGCCCACGACCTGGAAGAACCTCGGAGATCCCGCACCGGACGGCCACCCGGCCCATCGTGCTGCCCGCACCCCGAAAGATCATTCCGATCCCGCCCGATACCGAAGGCCAGAATTCACGCGGTGGATCCAGGCTGAAGCCTCGTCCGTGAGCACCACAGTTCACCAATCCGGCAAGAAGCTCGGGCCAGAGCGGACGGTGCCGTCGCCTGGGGTCTGGAGTTGCCCTTCGAGGCACCGAGACGTGGAGAGACCGAGCACGAGCGCGTCCGTGCGATCGGAGACGTGCACGAGATCGCACGCGCGCTTAAGGACCACCTCGACGAGGTGGAAGCCTGAAGCCGGGCGTCGACGACTCCGCCCTCGAAGATCCTCCTTCGCGGGGGCACGGGGCCGCCACGGAAGCAGGCGGCCCCATGACAACCGGCTCACTCCTCGACATACACCTCCGCGGCGTCCACCGCGTGCACCGCCCGTCTCATCCACAGCGTGAGCAAGTCCTGGCTGCCGCAGGCGGCCACACGTGACCGGACAACGCTGGTGACCGGGATACCGCGCCACTCCAGGATCCGGAGGAGCATCTCCCGTTCGGCCTGAATGCGCCGATATCTGTACCAGTACTGACGGACGTCGCCCCCGTCGGATGTTCGCACGACGTGATCAACGACCTAAGCCGCCCCGAGTTCGCACCAGACGTACTTGCCCCGGTCCCCGAACCGGGCCGACGGCTGCCAGCCCCAGTGGTCCGCGCAGGCCCGCACCAGGCCGAGTCCGCGCCCGTCCTCACGCTCCACGAGTTGGCCCAGTGGCCGTGGAGCGGGCGGAGGCCCGGGGTCCGTGTCCCATGCCCCGATCCACACCACCCCCCGCGCGGTACGGCGAACCCTCAGCGCCGCCGGCCCCTTCGTGTGCCGTACCGCGTTGGACACCAGCTCCGTCGCCAGCAGCTCCGCGGTGTCCACCAGGCCGATCAGACCGTGCAGGGTCAGGATCAGGCGCAGGGTGCGCCGGCAGACGGTCACGGCTCTGAGGTCGTTGGGGATGTAGAGGGTGTAGTCCCAGGTTTCAGACATGCGTCATCAACTCCGTCGGTGAGCAGGGTTTTTGCGCGCGGTGGCATTGCCGCGGATGTCATGACAGGACGGCGCGGTGCGCTTCCGCTGTGTGCTGGTTACGTCACCGACGGTAGGGACACAATTTGGGACCGTGCAAGTCGTTGTCATAATCTGCCCCCGAAAGAGGACAGTTGGCCGCAGGAGGAGAGCCATGGCGCGCAGGAAAGAGCCCACCGCACGCCAGGAGCGTCTGGCCGTCGAGTTGCGGAAACTGCGTGAAGCCGCAGGGCTCAAGGGCCGCGAAGCCGCTGCGCTGCTCGGCGTGGACTCGGCGCAGGTCAGTCAGATCGAGTTCGGCACGGCTGGTGTGAGCGGGGATCGCGTACGTCGCCTCGCCGCTCACTATGCCTGCTCGGACACCGAGCTGGTTGAGGCACTCGTGGCCATGGCCGGCGACCGGACGTCTGGCTGGTGGGAGGAGTACCGCGGTGCGCTGCCCAAGTCGTTCCTGGATCTCTCCGAACTGGAGCACCACGCGAGCCACCGGTGGGACGTGGACTTCCTGCATGTTCCCGGCCTTCTCCAGACGGAGGAGTACGCGCGCGCTCTCTTCTCCTACGTGAACCCCGATTTCCCGGAGAGCGAGCTGGAACGCCGGGTGGAACACCGCATGCAGCGGAGGGTGGTCATCGAACGCCCCGCCCCGGTCCCGTACGAGGCTGTGATCCATGAAGCGGCGTTGAGGATCAAGGTTGGCGACCGCGCCGAAGCCAGAGCCCAGCTGACCCGCATCCTGGAGCTGTCCGAGGCCGCTCACGTCACCGTGCGCGTCATTCCCTTCGAACTGGACGCCTTCGCGGGGGCCGGAAGCGCCATGGTGTACGCGGGAGGCCCAGTGCCCCAGTTGGACACCGTGGTGCGCGACGGCCCCCACGGCACGCTCTTCATCGACGCCGAGGCCCAACTGAACCGCTATCGAACACTTTTCCGTAGGGTAGAAGCGGTGTCACTTGAACCCGCGCGTTCGCGTGACTTCATCAACCGGCTGGCCGAGGAGCTGTGAGGCGCACCATGACCACACCCTGCGCATGGCGGAAGTCGTCCTACTCCGGCGGCGGGGAGGGCAACGCCTGCGTCGAGATAGCCGACCTGCACACCCACATAGCCGTCCGCGACTCCAAGGCTCCGGCCCGAGCCACCCTCACCTTCCCGAGCGCCGCCTTCGCACCCTTCCTCCACGCCCTGAAGAACGACCATGTGCATCTCGGCCGCTGAAGCCGCCTTCTCCGGGACCACCCTGTACTGCGGGCGGCAGCGGCATCCCGTGCATGGGCTCATCCATGTCCTGGGGTACCAGAACACGGCGCTCAACCTCGCCGCCGGGCCCAACGCCATGCTGCTCCACCTGCCCACCCGGCGGCTCGCGCCCGAGCAGTTCGTGTCCGTCGGGCGGGCCGACGACATCCTGCGCCGGATGGTGGACGCCGTCGGGATCAAGGACGTCCAGGACGACGGCATCGCCTGGATGGGCCTGAGCCGCTCCCCCGTGCGGGTCTTCGACCACGACGTGTACACCGTGCTGCTCGCCGACGACCCCCGCCTGATCCCCGCGGCCCTCCACCAGGTCCCCTGGAACAGGCGACCCGCGGTCAGCCCCGAGCTGCTGGACTTCTACGCCGGGCACTTCCCCGACCACGCCGTCGCCCTCTGCTGCTTCGACAACGCCGACGCGCGGCGGGCCAAGCCGCTGCTGGTCCGGTACGAGCCGCTCGACCCCGACCGGTTGAGCGTGCCGGCGCTGGACAGCCACACCGGTGGGCCGCCCGACCTCGACGCGGACGTACCCGTCGACCACTGGGTGGTGTTCTCCACCGACGAGGCCCCGGACGACTGGGGCGCACCCGTCACCTACCCCGAGCGGATGCGGCACAGCCTGCGGGCCTTCCTGCCCGACAGGGTCGTGGGACGGTACTACGGCGACGGCCGGGCCCTGCCCAACGGTGACTTCGGCATCGGCCACCAGGATCTGCTGACCGGTGACCTCGACCGCATCGAGCGGCACCGGCCGGCCGGCGTCCACTAGACGCCGGCCAAGCCCTCCTCAGCAGATCTGCGGCCACACCCGGCGGACCTCCTCCGCCCTGCGACAGTGGTCCTCGATCCACTCCTCCTCCGGCCGCATTCCCAGCGCCGTCGTCAGCCGGTCGGGGTCGTGGACCGTCACGGCCAGGGAGCGGTCCTCGATCATGTGGAGGACGAGGTTCAGACCCCGGTCGTGGCCGATTCTCGCGTCCCTGCCCGGCGCGAGTTCGAGCAGCGCGGCCTGCCAGAGGTCCAGGTCGCCCGGGAAGAGGTAGACGTCCAGACGGGCGTCGACCCAGCTCGCCGACACGAGCACGTCGGCCCGGAGGTTGTGGCTCCCGGGGCGCGAGGGGCCCGTCACCCGTACGACGCAGCGGTTGCCCCGCTCGTCCGCCAGGTGGACCAGGTCCACCGTGCCCGCCGGAGCCGGAGCCGGAGCCGAAACCGTCCCCGCGTCCACACCCGCATCCGCACCCGCACCACTCACCGCAGACACCCCGCACTCTCCTTCTCCATCGGCACACACTGCTCCAGCCCACCCATTTTCAGCCGAGCCGCTTACCACTTCTTGACCTGACCATGACATAGCCGGACCATGAGGCGCCCGCACCCAACGCACGTCGCACTGAAGCACCCCCACCTCCACCCCAAGGAGTTTTCATGCGACTTCGCACCCGTGGCTCCGGCGCGCGCGGCGGCAGACGTGCCGCCGGCCTCGGCGCCCTGCTGGCCCTCGCCCTCGCCGCTCCCGTGGCGGCGACCGCCCCGAGCGCCAGCGCCGACAGCACCCGCAAGGCCGCACCCGCCCGCCAGGACATCCGGCAGTACGAGATCCACCAGCGCTCGACTCCCGTCACCCGTACGGCCATTCAGGCCACCGGCGTCACCGTGGACGAGGCCGACGAGGAGACGGTCGTCGTCTCCGGGCGCGCCGACCAGATCCGGAAGCTGCGCCGACTCGGCTACGAGGTCAGCCCGTTGGGCGCCGCTCCGGCCCGGTCCGGGGCGCGACTGCACGACTTCCCCAGCGCCGACTCGAAGTACCACAACTACGCCGAGGCGAACGCGGAGATCGACCAGCGGCTGGCCGCCTACCCGGGCATCATGAGCAAGCGCGTGATCGGGAAGTCGTACCAGGGGCGGGACATCGTCGCCATCAAGGTCAGCGACAACGTCGGGACCGACGAGGACGAGCCCGAGGTGCTCTTCACCGCCCATCAGCACGCGCGTGAGCACCTGACCGTGGAGATGGCGCTGTACCTGCTGCGCGAGCTGGGCGCGGGGTACGGGAAGGACTCCCGGATCACGAACCTCGTCGACAGCCGGGAGATCTGGATCGTGCCGGATCTGAACCCGGACGGCGGGGAGTACGACATCGCCACCGGCTCGTACCGCTCATGGCGGAAGAACCGGCAGCCCAACTCCGGTTCCTCGGCGGTTGGTACGGACCTCAACCGGAACTGGGACTACAAGTGGGGCTGCTGCGGCGGGTCGTCGAGCAGCAAGTCGTCCGAGACGTACCGCGGTGCCTCCCCCGAGTCCGCGCCCGAGGTCAAGGTGGTCGCCGACTTCGTCCGCAGCCGGGTCGTCGGGGGCAAGCAGCAGATCAAGGCCGGGATCGACTTCCACACCTACAGCGAGCTGGTGCTCTGGCCGTTCGGGTGGACGTACAACGACACCGCGACCGGCATGACGGCCGACGACGCCGCCGCCTTCAAGGCCGTGGGGCAGAAGATGGCCGCGAGCAACGGGTACACCCCGGAGCAGTCGAGCGACCTGTACATCACGGACGGGTCGATCGACGACTACCTGTGGGGTACGCAGAAGATCTTCGACTACACCTTCGAGATGTATCCGACGTCCGCCTGGAACGGCGGGTTCTACCCGCCCGACGAGGTGATCGAGCGGGAGACCTCCCGTAACAAGGACGCCGTACTGCAACTGCTGGAGAACGCCGACTGCATGTACCGGGCGATCGGCAAGGCCGCCCAGTACTGCAGCTAGCTCCTCAGGCCTCCTCGAAGTAGGCGTCGAGCACCGCGTCCAGCTGCTCGTCCCACTCCTGGAAGCGCGCCCTGGCCGCCGCCTCGATCTCGATCGGGTACCAACGGCGGTCAGGGGTGTGCACGGTGATCGTGAACCGCTTGCCGAAGCGGGGCGACTCCGTCTCCACGGCGGCGATCTCGTCCCAGCGGAACTCGCAGGACTCCTCGTCCAGACGGAGGCGGACGCCCTTGCGGTCGGCCACTATCCGCGCGCGGCGGTCGGCGGCCTCGAAGACGGGGCCGTCGGCCACGTCCTCGTCGTCCGCCTTCTCCGCCTCGTCCGCCGGCGCTTCGTCCGACGACTGGTCCGGGCCTGCCGGCGCCTCGGACTCCGGTTCCCCGGCCGCCGCCGGGTCCGGCTCCGCGACCGCGTCCTGCGGCTCGGCCTCGTCCTCGCTCCCGGCCTGCGCCGGAACCGCGGCGGGAGCCGTGATGCCGGGGATGAAGGCCGGGTCGAAACCGGCACCCTTCACGGGCTCGCCCTCGAGGGGCTTGCTGCTCGATCCTATGCGCTGCTCCACGGCGGCAGTATGGACGACTTACCTGTGCCGGAACCAGTCAGCCCGCCCATCCCTTGGTTCACACGGGTCACCGATGGCCGACATGTACGGCTCGAACGGCTCGTACGGCCGCTAGACGAACACGCTGACCGATGCCGCCACCGCGAACCCCGCCACCGACAGCACCGACTCCAGGACCGTCCACGTCCTCAGCGTGTCGCGCTCGCTGATGCCGAAGTACTTGGCCACCATCCAGAAGCCGCCGTCGTTGACGTGCGAGGCGAAGATGGACCCCGCGGAGATGGCCATGATGACGAGGGCGACGAAGGCCTGGGAGTGGTGGCCCTCCGTCAGGAGCGGCGCCACGATGCCCGCCGTCGTGACGATCGCGACCGTCGCCGAGCCCTGGGCGACCCGCAGCACGAGCGAGATCAGGTACGCCAGCACGATCACCGGCAGGCCCACGCCGTTGAACGTGTCGGAGAGCGCCTGGGCGACCCCGCTGGCCTTCAGCACGGCGCCGAAGACCCCGCCCGCGCCGACCACCAGCAGGATGTTGCCGACCGGCTTGAGGGACGACGTCGACACCGACTCCAGGGACTTGCGGGACCAGCCGCGCCGGATGCCGAGCAGGTAGTAGGCGAGCAGCAGGGCGATGGTCAGGGCCACGAAGGGGTGGCCGAAGAACTCCAGCACCGAGCGGCCCGGGGAGGGGTCCAGCGCGATCGAGGAGAAGGTCGCGGCGAGGATCAGGATCAGGGGCGTACCGATGATGGCGAGGACCGTGCCGAGGGGTACCGGCTTCTCCCGCGGTTCCACGCCCTGCGCGCGCTGCTCGGCGAGGACGGCCCGCCTGGCCTCCTCGGCGGCCTCGACCATGTCCTGAGGTACGGCGACGAAGATGCGCCTGCCGACCCAGGCGGAGTAGGCCCAGGCGGCGAGGACGGCCGGGACGCCGCAGACGACGCCCATGAGGATGACCCAGCCGAGCTGGACGTGCAGCAGTCCGGCGGCGGCGACGGGGCCGGGGTGCGGCGGCAGGAAGGCGTGGGTCATGGAGAGGCCCGCGAGCAGCGGCAGGCAGTAGAGCAGGATCGACTTGCCGCCGCGCTTGGCGGCCGCGTACACGAGCGGCGCCAGGACGAAGATGCCGACGTCGAAGAAGACCGGGATGCCGAAGATCAGGCCGGTCAGGCCCATGGCGAGCGGGGCGCGCCGCTCACCGAAGAGACCGAGCAGGCGGGAGGCCAGCACCTCGGCGCCGCCGCTGACCTCGAGGATCGCGCCGAGCATGGTGCCGAGGCCGATGATGATCGCGACGTGGCCGAGGATGCCGCCCATGCCGGACTCGATGGTGGAGACGGCGTCGGAGCGCTGGACGGTGCCGAAGAGTTCGGTGACCGAGAGGCCGGCGAGCAGACCGACGGCTATGGAGACGGCGAGGAGGGCGACGAAGGGCTGGAGTCGCACCTTGATGATCAGGAAGAGGAGCAGGGCTATGCCGATGGCGGCGACGGTGAGCAGTCCGGTGGTGCCGTCGAGGAGGAGGAGCAGGCCGCCGGTGTGGGGTGGTGCGGCGGGGGCGGCCGCGGCGAGCGGAAGGGGCATCGAGGGGGTCCTCTGGGTAAGTGCATCGTGCTTTCGGGCAGGGCGGATCGCGGCACGGCGCCCGGAAGGGTGCCGTGCCGTGCGGGACGTACGGGGGGTGCGGTGCCGTCAGCCGAGTACGGCGAGCGCGTCGATCTCGATGAGGAGCCCGGCCGGCAGACCGACGTAGACCGTCGTGCGGGCCGCGGGCGGCTGGGTGAGGCCCTGCTCCTCGAAGTAGGCGTTGTAGATCTCGTTCATCTCGGCGAAGTGGTCCACGTCGGTGAGGTAGACGCGGATCATCATCGCGTCGTCCCAGCTCGCGCCGCCCTCTTCGAGGATCGCCTTGACGTTGGCGAGGGTCTGCAGGGTCTGCTCGCGCAGGGTGGGGCCGGCCGGGGTGGGGGCCTTGCCCTCCTCGGCGGGCAGGAAGCCCACCTGACCGGCGACCTGGAGGATGTTGCCCTTCCTCACGCCGTGGGAGAACTTCGCGGGCGGGGTGGTGTGGGTCTTCGGGGTGAGCGCGGTCTTTTCCGTCATGCGGGGTCCCTTACTGGTGTTCTGCCGGAGTACTCGCCGCTGATCGCGTCCGCCGTACGGCGCACCAGCGGGAGCAGGGTGAGGAGTTCCTCGGCGGTGACGACGACGTTCGGCGCGGACACCGACATCGCGGCGACCACCCGGCCGTCGGCGCCGCGGACGGGGGCCGCGACGCAGTTGATGGACTCCTCGTGGCCACCGAGGTCGGTGGCCCAGCCCTGTTCGCGCACCTGCTCCAACTCCCGCAGGAAAGCAGGTGCGTTGGGGGTGGAACGGGCCGTGTAGAGGGGGTAGTCGAGCGTGTCCGCGAGGGCGCGGCGCTCGGGTTCGGGCAGGTCGGCGAGGAGGAGCTTGGCGACGGCGGCGACGGTGATGGCCACCGGCTTCCCGATCCGCGAGTACATCCGCACGGGGTAGCGGCTCTCCACCTTGTCGATGTAGAGCACCTCGTTCTCCTCGTGGACGGCGAGGTGGACGGTGTGTCCGCACTGCTCGTTGAGGCGCACGAGGTGGGGATGGGCGATCTCGCGGATGTCGAGGTTCTCCATCGCCTCCTGGGCGAGGGCGAAGAGGCGGGCGCCGAGCCGGTATCGCTGGTCGGACTGGCGGTAGACCAGACCGTGCTCGTGCAGCGTGCGCAGCAGCCGTAGCGCCGTGGACTTGTGCACGCCGAGGCGGTCGGCGACCTGCCCGAGGTCGGCGGGGCCCTCGGCGAGCAGCGGCAGGATGCTCAGGGCGCGGTCGACGGTCTGACTCATGGGGTGATCGCCTCCTCATCGGCCTGTCCGGCGTGCGTCCAGCCGGGGCCGAGTCGAAGTCTCCCCCATGCCCCAGGGTCCACGGCCGCCAGGCGGTCGGCGTGCCTTCGGGAGGGGGGTGCGGCGAGGTCGCCGGGCGTGGTGAGGGCGGCGGCGGCGAAGAGGTGGCCGTACCTCAGGCGGGTGCGCAGGGGGAGCCCGCGGAGGGTGCCCGAGAGGAATCCGGCGGCGAAGGCGTCCCCGGCGCCGGTGGTCGCCACGACGTCGACGTGGAGGGCGGGCTCGAAGACGGGTTCCAGGCCGGGTGGGGCGGGCAGCGGGGGCCGGGGTCCGGCGTCGCGGTCCTCGCGCGCGAACCCGGACGGCGGCGGCCCTGGCTCCGCGCCCCCCTCCTCGCGGGCGAAAGCCGTCGCGCCGTGCGCCCCCTGTTTGACCACCAGCACGGCCGGTTCCGGCAGGGCCTCCCGGATCGCCTCCGGGCCGCCGGTGATCCCCCAGGCGTGCTCGGCCTCGTCGTCGCCGACGAAGACGAGGTCGGCGCCGCGCGCCAGTTCCAGCAGCACCCGCGGGCCGTCCGCGTCCGGCCACAGCGCCGGCCGGTGGTTGACGTCGAAGGAGACCAGCGGGCGGCCGGGCCGGCGTGCCGTCAGTTCCCGCGTCAGCTCCAGGCAGTCGTGGGAGAGGGCGGCGGTGATCCCGGACAGGTGCAGCACCCGTGCGGCCCGTACGGCGGCCGGGTCGACGTTGCCCACGGCCATGGCGGAGGCCGCCGAGCCGGCCCGGTAGTACGCCACCTCGTGCGCGTCGGTGGCCCGGTCGGCCGCCGTGCGGAAGTAGACGCCCGTGGGCCGGTGGGCGTCGCGGCGGACGGCGCCGACGTCGACGCCGTATCCGGCGATCCGCTCCACCAGGTGCTCTCCGAAGCCGTCGGCGCCCACGCGGCTCACCCAGCGGGCCGGGTGCCCGGCGGCGGCCAGCACGCAGGCCACGTTGGACTCGGCTCCGCCGATGCCCCGCTCGAAGGAGGCCACGTCGGCGAGGCGCCCCGGCCCGGACGGCAGGAAGGTGACCATGGACTCGCCGAGCGCCACGACATCCACCACATCGACGGCGTCGGGGGTGGCGCGGGAGGGTCCGTCGGCGGTCACGATGGTGGGGCTCCTTGTCCGTGTCCCGGGGCGGCGGTTTCGTTGACCCGGTGTTCGCGAGATGTTAGACAGCAGTGAGCGACATACGCAATGGATGTTGCATATAGTGCAACGCACCTGATCAGGAGGGGTTCATGGGCCGTCAGACCGGCACCGAAGCGCTCGCCGCCCTCGCAGAGGAACGCGTCGACCACCGCTTCAAGGGCCTCCCCCCGGACGCCGACGGCCTCACCGTCGCCGAGCTGGCCGCCCAGCGCCGCAACCTCTTCCGCGCGGCGGACGGCTTCACCACCCCCGTCCTCGCCCTGTCCGCGGAGCGCCTGGAGCACAACCTGGCGCTGATGGAGACGTACACCGTCCGGCACGGCCTCGCCTTCGCCCCGCACGGCAAGACCTCCATGGCGCCGCAGCTCTTGCAGCGCCAGATCGAGCACGGCGCGTGGGGCATCACGCTGGCCGTCCCCCACCAGGTGCGCGTCGCGCGGGCGTTCGGCGTACGGCGGATCTTCCTGGCCAACGAGCTGGTGGACGCCTCCGCCCTGCGCTGGATCGCCGCCGAACTGGCCACCGACCCGGAGTTCCGCTTCGTCTGCTACGTCGACTCGGTGCGCGGGGTGGAGCTGATGGACGCGGCCCTGCGGGGCTCCGGCCGCCCGGTGGACGTGGTCGTGGAGCTGGGCGCGGGCGACGGCGCCCGGACCGGCGTCCGCACGGAGGCGGAGTGCCTGGCCGTCGCCGCGGCCGTGGCCGGCGCACCGGCCCTGCGCCTGGTCGGGGTGGCGGGCTACGAGGGCGAGGTACCCGAGGCCGACCCGCAGCGGGTGGCGGCCTACCTGCGGCGGCTGACGGCGCTCGCCGCCGAACTCGACAAGGCGGGCCGGTTCGCGGACGCGGAGGAGATCGTGGTGAGCGCGGGCGGCAGCGCCTGGTTCGACACCGTGGCCGAGGTCTTCGGCGAGGTGCCCGCGCTCTCCCTGCCGGTACTGAAGCTGCTCCGCTCGGGCGCCTACGTCTCGCACGACGACGGGCACTACCGCAGACTCACCCCGTTCGCCCGGGTCCCGGAGGAGGGCGCCCTGGAGCCCGCCTTCCGGCTGTGGGCCGAGGTCGTCTCCCGGCCGGCCCCCGGGCAGGCCTTCGCCAACGCGGGCAAGCGGGACGCGGCCTACGACCTGGACCTGCCCACCGCGCAGGTGCTCCGCCGGGACGGCGCCGAGCGCCCGGCCACCGGTGTCACGGTGACCGGTCTGTCCGACCAGCACACCTGGCTGCGCACCGGCCCGGAGGCGGACGTCGAGGTCGGGGACTGGATCGGCTTCGGCCTCTCCCACCCGTGCACGTCCTTCGACAAGTGGCAGCTGATCCCGGTGGCGGAGGCGGACGGCACGGTCGTCGACTACATCCGCACGTTCTTCTAGGAGGCCCCATGGAGGACCTGGTCATCCGCGACGCGGACGTCGTCGACGGCAGCGGCGCTGACTCCTACCGCGCCGACGTGCTGATCGACGGCGGCCGGATCGTCTCGATCGTCAAGGAGGCGGCCGCGGCCGGCTGCCAACGCCCGCGCGCCGTGAGGGAGATGGACGCGGAGGGCCTGGTCCTCTCGCCGGGCTTCATCGACATGCACGCCCACTCCGACCTCGCCCTGCTGCGCGACCCCGACCACAGCGCCAAGGTCGCGCAGGGGGTCACGCTGGAGGTGCTCGGCCAGGACGGGCTGTCGTACGCGCCGGTGGACGACCGCACGCTGGCGGAGGTGCGGCGGGCGATCACCGGCTGGAACGGGTACGGCGACGACGTCGACTTCGACTGGCGCTCGGTCGGCGAGTACCTGGACCGGCTGGACCGCGGGTTCGACGGCCGCGGGATCGCCGTGAACGCGGCCTACCTGGTCCCCCAGGGCACGGTCCGGGCGCTCGTCGTCGGCTGGGAGGACCGCCCGGCCACACCCGGGGAGCTGGACCGGATGCGGCGGCTGGTCGCGGAGGGGCTGGAGCAGGGAGCGGTCGGCCTGTCCTCCGGGCTCACCTACACACCCGGGATGTATGCCGAGGACGCCGAACTGACCGAACTGTGCCGGGTGGTGGCCGGATACGGCGGCTACTACTGCCCGCACCACCGTTCCTACGGCGCAGGCGCCCTGGAGGCCTACGCCGAGATGGTGGCCCTGACCCGGGAGGCCGGCTGCCCGCTGCACCTGGCGCACGCGACGATGAACTTCGGCGTGAACGAGGGCCGGGCGCCCGAGCTGCTGGCGCTGCTCGACCGGGCCCTGGACACGGGCGCGGACATCACGCTGGACACCTACCCCTACACCCCCGGCTGCACCACGCTCGCCGCGCTGCTGCCCGGCTGGGTGAGCGAGGGCGGCCCGGAGGCGGTGCTGGCCCGGCTCACCGATCCGGCGACGGCCGAACGCATCCGGCACGAATTGGAGGTGACCGGCTCGGACGGCTGCCACGGTGTGCCCGTGGAGTGGGAGACGATCGAGATCGCCGGGGTGACCGATCCGGCGCTCGGCGACCATGTGGGCCGCACGGTCCGCGAGTCGGCCGAGCTGCGCGGCGAGAGCCCGTGGACCACGGCCCACCGGCTGCTGGTCGAAGACCGGCTCGGCACGACGATCCTCCAGCACGTCGGCCACGAGGAGAACGTCCGCACGATCATGCGGCACCGGACCCACACCGGCGGCTCCGACGGCATCCTCCAGGGCGCCAAGCCGCACCCGCGCGCCTACGGCACCTTCCCTCGCTACCTCGGCCACTACGTACGGGAGTTGGGGGTGCTCACGCTGGAGGAGTGCGTCGCCCGTCTCACCGGGCGGCCCGCGGCCCGGCTGCGCCTGCCGGACCGCGGTCTGGTGCGCGAGGGCTTCCGGGCCGACCTCGTGCTGTTCGACCCGGAGACGGTCGCGCCCGGTGCCACCTTCGCCGAGCCGCGGAGGCTGCCGGCCGGTGTCCCGCACGTCCTGATCGACGGCCGGTTCGCCGTCGAGGACGGCAAGCGGACGGACGTCCTGGCGGGGCGGGCGGTCCGCCGTACTCCGGCGTGACCGCCCGGCCCCGGCGGGCACGGTGCTACGGCATGGCTGTGGCCACGGCCATGCCTACGGCCATGGCTACGGCCGTGTCTACGGCTTGGGCAGGGTGCAGCCGGCGGCGCTCAGGTCCAGTTTGTTGCCGGTCGTGAAGCAGGCCGGGATCAGGTAGGTCTCCTCGGCGTAGTTGATGCCCTGGCGGACGGTGACGTTGCCGTTGGCGTCGACCTCGCACGGGTTGTTCTCCGTGCAGCGCTGGCCGTCCTCGTTGCCGGTGTTGTTGACGGCGACGACCTTGCCGGTGTTCGTGTCGATCACCGGCGAGCCCGAGGTGCCGCCGATGGTGTTGCAGGACGAGGTGTAGCGGAGCGAGTCCTTCCAGGTCCAGTCGCCTTCCTTGAGCCGGTAGACGAACCCGTCGACGTTGCAGCTGTAGATCCGCTTCCAGTAGCCGGACACCACCTTGATGGGCGTGCCGGCGGTCGGGTGCGTGTCCTGCACGGTGAGCGGGCTGATGCCGTACGAGCTCTTGATCTTCGCGTAGGTGGTGGTGGTCCGGTAGATCGTGACGTCCGTGTCCGTCATGGTCGAGTAGACGACCTGGTTGGCGCGGAGCGTGGCGACCCTGGTGCCGGAGGAGTTCAGCAGGCCGAAGGAACGGCTGGAGGACTGGCCGGTGATGACCTCGCCGGGCGCGGGGAAGCCGGTCTCCAGGCAGTGGCCGTTGGTCATGACCAGCGCCGGGTCGGTGTCCGCGGAGTTGGGGAAGCGGATGACGGAACCGGAGCAGTTGCTGAGGGAGACGGTGCCGGCGAAGTTGACCGTCACCGCGGCGGCCTTGGCGGTGGGCTTCGCCGCGGTGTGCGGCGCGGCGACCGCCGGGGTCGCGCCCAGCCCGGCTATCGCCAGGGAGGACAACGCGGCAAGGAGAGGCTTGTTCATGTGGGGGTCCCCTCTTACGACGGAGGCGGCCGGAGCTCTTCCGGCCGCCCTTACGTCTTTGTCATGCGCATTCTCAACGCATGGAGGGCCCTGGACAAGGATCCGCGTCAGGTCATAGGGGTTTCCCTGTGCGGGAGGGAGACCTCAACTCACGTTTCCCCGGGGCTTGGTGACGGCCGCGCCGTAGACCCGGCCGAGCCGCTCGTCCAACTCCGCGAGCTCCAGCCGCCCGTCCGCCACCGCCGCCCGCACCCGCTCGGCGACCCGCTCCCGCTCCTCGTCGGAGACGAGGACGCCGGCACCGGAGCCATCACGGTCAAAGCCCGCGGGCGAGGGCAGGCGCTTCACGAGCGGCTCGGGCTGCGTCGAGTCGGGCATGCACCCAACTCTCGCACGATATGCAGCGGATGCGTCGGCGCCAAGGCCAACTGGCAATGGCAAGACGGACTTTGAGGTGACCACACCGGCATCCGCCAGGGTGGCCGGGCCGGGTGACGTGAGGAGCCCGCGGGGCCGAGGCGACGGCCGGAGCACCACCCCCGGCGCCGCCCCGGGCCGCAGCCGTACCGACGGCCGGGCGGGATGGCGCGGGCCCCTGCCGGACAGGGCGGCGGCACCCACACCGCGGGCGCGAGCGCACCTGGCCGCGGTCGGCCGGGAGGCGGCGCCTCGGCACCGGCATCGCGTCCGGGCGGGAGCCATGGACACCCCGAGGCCCCCGGCCGCAGCCCGTGGTACCGGTCAGTGGGGGCCGCGGCCGTGGCCGTGACCTCTGCCCGGGGAGTCGGACCAGGACGTCGTCGGGGCCGGTGACGTGAGCGTGGGGGTGGCGGAGGCCGTGGTGGGCGGGGTCGAGGCCGTCGCCGCCGGGGCGCCGCTCGTCCCGGCGCCGGGACCAGCCGTCGACGTACCGGCGGCCGAGGAGGTCGCCGCGCGGAGCGGGGAGGCCGGGGTGGACGGGCCCACGGCGGTCGGAGCCCCCGTCGGCGTCGCGGACGGAGCGTCGCTGCCCGTGCGGGTGCTCTCGGTGGCGTCGTCGGCGACACGTCCGCCGCCCGCGGGACGGGACCCGTCCGGGGACCCCGAGCCGCCCGACAGGCCGGCGATCGCCGCCACGGTTCCGGCCACCCCGAGCACTCCGGCGACGACCGCGACCCGGCGCCGGCCACCCCTGCGCCGCTGCTGCTCGCGCCGGCGTCCGGCCCGCCCCTCGCCCGGTCCGCCCGGCTCGCGCTGCGCGGGCACGGCGGGCAGCTCGCGCGTGGCGTCGTAGGCGTTCTGCCAGCCATGGGCGGCGGCGGGATCGGCGTAGGCGTCGTACACGGGCGCGGGGGCCTCCTGAGGGAGGTACACGTTCGGCGGAACCTGTGGCTCGCCGACCGGTACCTGCCCGCCGGACGCCCCCGCCCCGTACTCGCGTTCGGTGGACATGACGCGGATTCTAGGGACGCAAGTGACCGCTGAGACAGCCGACGGCGATATCGGGGCAATTCTTCGTGTCTCACGTGGCGGATAACACCACCCATGAGCCGTTACCGGGCCGTAAGCTCACGGGCATGCAGGTGATCCAGTCGACCAAGCTCGCCAACGTCTGTTACGAGATCCGGGGCCCGGTTCTCGAGGAGGCCATGCGGCTCGAGGCGGCGGGTCACCGCATCCTCAAGCTCAACACCGGCAACCCCGCGGCGTTCGGCTTCGAGTGCCCGCCGGAGATCCTGGAGGACATCCTCCGCAACGTCTCCACCGCGCACGGCTACGGCGACGCCAAGGGCCTGCTGGCCGCCCGCCGCGCGGTCGTGATGCACAACCAGACGCTCGGCATCGAGACGGACGTCGAGCACGTCTTCATCGGCAACGGCGTCTCCGAGCTGATCGTGATGGCCATGCAGGGCCTGCTGGACGACGGCGACGAGGTCCTCGTACCCGCCCCGGACTATCCCCTGTGGACGGCGGCCGTCTCCCTCTCCGGCGGCACCGCGGTGCACTACCGCTGCGACGAGCAGTCCGACTGGATGCCCGACCTCGCCGACATCGAGCGCAAGGTCACCGACCGCACCAAGGCGATCGTCATCATCAACCCGAACAACCCCACGGGCGCGGTCTACGACGAGGCCGTGCTCAAGGGGCTGACGGACATCGCCCGCCGGCACAACCTCCTCGTCTGCTCCGACGAGATCTACGACAAGATCCTCTACGACGGCGCCACGCACACCCCGACCGCGAAGATCGCCCCGGATCTGCTCACCCTCACCTTCAACGGCATGTCGAAGGCGTACCGGGTGGCCGGCTACCGCGTCGGCTGGATGTCGATCTCCGGTCCGCGCGCGCACGCGGACTCCTACATCGAGGGTCTGACGATCCTGGCGAACATGCGGCTGTGCGCCAACATGCCGGGCCAGCACGGAGTGGTCGCCGCGCTCAGCGGACGCCAGTCGATCAACGACCTGGTGCTGCCGGGCGGCCGGCTGAAGGAGCAGGTGGACACCGCCTACGAGCTGCTGACGCAGATCCCGGGCGTGAGCTGCGTACGGCCGAAGGGCGCGCTGTACCTCTTCCCGCGCCTGGACCCGCAGGTCTTCAAGATCAAGGACGACCGCCGGATGGTCCTGGACCTGCTGCGCCAGGAGAAGATCATGGTCGTCCAGGGCACCGGCTTCAACTGGCCCGACCCGGACCACTTCCGCGTGGTGACCCTCCCGGCGGTCGGGGACCTGCGGGACGCAATGACCCGCATCGGCACCTTCCTGGACGGCTACAGCCAGCCGTAGCACACGGAGACCGACGGACCGCAATCCGTGACCCGGCTCAACTTTAGACGAAATCCAAGCTAAGATGGCTTCCTGTAAGCGCACAGGAGGCCATCACCCATGTACGAACCGATCCGCACCAAGTCGGTCCACAGCACGATGGCCGGCACCCCGTCCGACTTTCCCCACCGGTCGCGCGAGGAGGAGCTGGACATCCAGCTCGCCGGACACCTCGCCGCACTGCTCGCGGTCACCGACGAACTGCGTACCCTGACACCGTCCGCCGGCCTCGACACGGCCGCGGAGCGCCTGACCGGCGAGATCTCCCGGCTCCGGGGAGGACGCGCGCCGCTGCGCGCGACACCGGCCGCGGCCGGCGACCCCGCCGCCCTGCACCGGCGCGCACACGCCCTCGCCGGCCGCGCCCTCGTGGTCGCCGCCTCACGGGCGGACACGGCGGCGGCGATCCTCTCGGCCGAGCGGATGGACGCGCACGCGGCCGCCCTGGCCGACCCGAAGGAGCTCACCGCGGCCCACTGACCCCGCCCACGGGGTCCCACGAACGGCCCCGGTCCGCGCGCACCCGCAGCGACGCGCGGACCGGGCGCCATGAAACGCGGTTCTTTTCCCTACTCGTGCATTCGGGTGGATTGCGGGCCTGCGTGCCTGCCGCATTCCGGCATGAACGGCACCGGCTCGTAACCTCTGTGCCTGCCACCTGGGACTAGCGACACCCAGCCGAAGTCCACCATTCCACGAGATGTGACAAAGTGAAACGTAGGCGTTTGCTGGTAACACTCACTGGTGCGGCTGCCATTGCCACCGGAGTCACGATCTGGGCCGTTCAGTCCCATTCGGCGACGTCCTCGGAATCCAAGGCCCCTCCATCGAGCGGTCAGGACGCCCGATGGCTCCTAAACATGGGAATCGTGCAGGAGAACCACCACGATTCCCGAGCCGCCGCCCAGAGCTATTTCCGCGTACTGGAACTGCAACCGCGGAACAAGTTCGCCTGGTACAACCTGGGACACCTCGCGCAGCAGGAAGGCAAGACGCCCGGCGCCCGCGCGGCCTACGAACAGGCTCTGCAGATCGATCCGTCCTTCGCGCCGGCCCTGTTCAACGAGGCGCTCCTGCTGGAGGCCGGCGAGCCCGACCGGGCGGCGGAGCTTCTGCAACGCGCCATCGCCGTCAATCCGAAGGCGGGCACCGCGCATCTGCATCTCGGACGCGTCTGGGCGCGGAAGAACCGTGCCGGGAAGGCGGCGGACGAGTTCCGCCTCGCCGTCGCGGCCGATCCCTCGCTGCGCAACCAGGTACCGGAGGAGTTCCGCCACTCCACCGACCCCTCATCCCCATCGAGCGAAGCAGGGAGCGACAGTTGAGGTCGACCGCCACACCGAGGTTCTCCGTCTTCACCCCGAGCCACCAGCCCCGTTTCCTCGACGAGTGCCTGCGGACCCTCCAGGCGCAGACGTGCTCGGACTGGGAGTGGATCGTCCTGCTCAACAACGGCGCGCGGTGGCGGCCGGAGCACCCCGACGACCGGGTCCGCGTGGAGATCGCGGACAACCTCAAGGGCGTCGGAGCGGCGAAGCGCCGGGCCTGTGAACTGGCCCGCGGCGAGATCCTCGTCGAACTCGACCACGACGACCTGATGGCGAAGGCGTGCCTGGCCCAGCTGGCCAAGGCCTTCGACGCCCACCCGGAGGCCGTCTTCG
The DNA here is from genome assembly GCF_043079785.1 of Streptomyces sp. NPDC015139. Lineage (NCBI taxonomy): Bacteria > Bacillati > Actinomycetota > Actinomycetes > Kitasatosporales > Streptomycetaceae > Streptomyces > Streptomyces sp. NPDC015139. Next base: position 539,469 of record NZ_JBIBUW010000003.1, read on the forward strand.
TCTACAGCAACACCGCCCAGATCACCGAGGAGGGCAAGCGGGACGACAGCCGCTTCGACGAGACGTTCGGCTGGCAGTACGAGGAGGTGCGGGTCGACGGCCGCAAGCTCCTCCAGGTCGTCTCCCTGGCGCCGACGCCGCACAACGTCGCCTACATCTGGTACGCGCCCAACCACGTGCGTGCGTTCCGCAAGGACGCCTACGAAAAGGCCGGCGGGTACAACCCCGACCTCACGGTCCTGGACGACCAGGACCTGATGTGCCGTCTGTTCCACGTCGGCGACTTCCACCACATCAACCGCTGCCTGTACCTCCAGCGGGTGCACTCCGCGAACACCCAGCGGGACCCGGAGATCAACGCGCAGATCCAGCGCGAGACGGTCGCTCTGTACGACAAGTACATCGAGGCGAACGCCCTCGCCTGGAGCCACCGGCACGGGCTGCTGGCACTGGACCTCGGGGCGGGTCACCGCAAGCCGCCGGGGTACCTCGGCGTCGACCAGCGTCCGGGCAAGGGCGTCGACATCGTCGCGACCCTGCCCGGCAAGCTGGACCTGCCCGACGGGTCCGTCGGCCTGATGCGGGCGGTGGACTTCCTGGAGTACGTGCCCGCGAAGGTGCCGCTGATCAACGAGCTCTACCGGCTGCTGGCGCCGGGCGGGATGCTCCTCAGCATGACGCCCAGCTCCGACGGCCGGGGCGCGTACCAGGACCCGACGCACGTCGCCTACTACAACGAGAACTCGTTCTGGTACTACACGGACAACCAGTACCGCGCCTTCGTGCCGGACCTGGACGCCCGGTTCCAGTCCTCACGCCTGGTCACCTACTTCCCGAGCGAGTTCCACTCCAAGAACAACATCTCGTACGTGGTCGCCAACCTCATCGCGATGAAGGAGGGCACTCCGCGGCACGGGGGGAAGCTGCTGGTGTAGTTCCCGCGACAGGGCAGTGCCCGGCAGGCCCTCCCGGGCCGCCGGGCACTGCCGTCTCAGGCCCGCGCCAACTGCCCCGAGCGCAGGTGGCGTCGTACGAGCTCCAGGTTCTGGACCACGCGGTCGCGGTGCTCGGCGGGCAGCTTGCCGTCCTTCAGCAGCCGTTCGCCACAGCGCTCGGCCTCCTCGTGCGCCCCGACCCAGTAGGCGGACACCGCGAGTTCGTCGAGCGCGCCCCACTCGTACCACTCGGACTCGACGAACAGGTGGTCGTCGCCCGGGTACGGGAGCTGAGCCGCCTGCCGCGCGAACAGGTGGGCGAGCGGCCACCGCTCGCCGTTGACCCGGCACCAGCGTGCGAGTCCGCCGAGCGCCTCGGCGCGGGTGGGCCGGCTCTCGTGTGCGCCGAGGTAGCGTTCCACCACCTCGGCCGCCGGCCGCTCCAGTTCCTCGGCGAGCTGGGCGGCGAACAGGCGGGCGCAGAAGACCTCCTCGTCCCAGCCGCCCATCGCCGCCCTGCGGTCATAGGCTTCGAGCGCCTGCTCGAACTCGCCGGCGTTGCGCAGGCTCTGCCCGAGGTAGAACACGTAGCGCTCGTTGCCGGGTTCCGCGACCAGTCCGCGACGGAGGATCTCGGCGTCCGCCAGGTACTTGTCCCGCGCGCTCCGGTCCCTGCTGCGCCCTCCGCCCCCGACGATGACGATCGTGGCGCCCTCCAGCGTTCCCAGGGAGTACGTCGTGCCGCAGTCGAGGTACTCGTGCAGGACGCCGACGTACCGCCACGGCAGCCGGGTCGAGACCAGCGCGCGGCGGCGGTAGTTGTAGGTCCCGCCGCTGATGGTGAGCCGGTACGCGTCCAGCGTCAGCTCCGGCAGCCGGGAGCCGGGCTTCACGTCCATCACGTCGTCGGCGTCCATGAAGAGCAGGTAGTCCGCACGAGGGCGGGCGAGTTCGATCGCCTCGGTACGGCTGCCGTCGAACCCCTTCCAGGGCCGTTCGTGCAGTTCGCCCGGCAGGTCGCCGTAGACCTCGCGGATGATGTCCTGCGTGCCGTCGGTGGAGCCGGTGTCCACGATGACCCAGGTGTCGATCAGGGGCCGTACGGATTCGAGGCAGCGCCTGATCACCGGAGCCTCGTCCTTGACGATCATGTTCAGACAGACCGTTTGCGTCACGGATGCCATCCAATCCAGCCGACGCCGGCCACGCAAAGAAGCGGGGCGGAATGCCCTTGCGGAACTCGTGCATTCGAGTGTTCTGCACAGCCCCCACGCCTGCCGAACGGCGGCACGGTCCCCGTGCCCTCGTAACGTCGATGGCGACCATGTGAGACACCCGACTCCATTCGTCCACCATCCATGAAAAGTGACCAAGTGAAACGTAAGAGTCTGTGGGCGGGAATCGCAGCGACCGTGACGGTTGCCACGGGGGTGGCCGTCTGGGCACTTCAGTCCCCGTCTGCCGGGCCGTCCGAATCGAAGGCCCAGAACACCGAGTCAGCAGGTGCTCTGCTGAAATCCGCCATCGAGCATCAGGTCCACCAGGATCTCCAGGGAGCCGGCGAGGACTACCGGCGCGTTCTGGAACTGGACCCCAAGAACAAGAACGCCTGGTACGGGCTCGGGGTCATCGAGCAGCAGCAGGGCAGGACCGCGAACGCCCAGGCGAACTTCGACAGGGCCCTCGCCATCGATCCCCACTTCATGTCCGCGCTCTACAGCGAGGCGTTCATGGTGAGGGCGAGCGACCCCGACCGGGCCATCCAACTCCTCAAGCGTGGCGCCACCGCCGATCCCAAGGCGGCGGCCATCCATCTGCAGCTGGGTCAGCTTCTGTCGGAGACGAACCGCAAGGACGAGGCCGAGGACGCGTTCCGGCACGCGGTGTCGGCGGACCACAGGCTCCTCACCCAGGTGCCCGAGGAGTTCAGGGACGCCGTGAGCCGTTGATCGCGGGCGCACTCGCAGGACGCCCGGCGGACCGTGAGGTTCCGCCGGGCGTCCTGCTGTGCGAGCTCTCCTGCACGGGCCGGACAGACGGACGGTGCCCACGAGGCCGAGGCCTCGGGGGCACCTGTCGTCATTCCGGGACGTGACGCCTGGCTACGGGGTCACGTCGGCGCAGACCACGTAGACGGTGATGTTGTCCTCGTTGTTCGCGGTGTTGATGCCCTGCCACCCGGTGGGAGGCGTCGTCGTCGAACCGTCGATCGGGAAGGACGACTGGAGGTTGCCGTTCGTGAGGTTGGCACCGCCACCGGTGGCGACGTCGCCGGTGTCACAGGTGACGGTCGCGACGCGCGTACCCGTGACCTGCTTCACGTACAGCCGTCCCACGGAACCCTGAGCACCCTGGTTGCCCTGCGCACCCTGGGCGCCCTGCGGGCCCTGGGGACCCTGCGGGCCCTGGGCACCCTGCGCGCCCTGGGAGCCCTCGCCGCCGCCCTGCGGGCCCTGGGCACCCTGCGCGCCCTGGTTGCCCTGGGCGCCCTGGGCACCCTGCGCACCCTCGCCGCCGCCCTGCGGACCCCGGGGACCCTGCGGGCCCTGGGGACCCTGCGGGCCCTGGTTGCCGGGCTTGTTGTGCCCGTCGCCGTAGCTGTCGTCGTAACCGGGGTCCGGGTCTTCCGAACCGTACGAGTCCGTGGAGCCGTACGAGTCCTCCGACTCGTCCGCGTCCTTGACGCTGTGCGAGTCCTTGACGCTGTGCGAGTCCTCCGACTCGTACAGCGTGGACAGGCTGTCACGGGCAGCCCTCGCGATCGCGTGGTTGATGGCCGCGTTCAGGTCGTCTTCCGGCTGGTACCGGTCCGCGGCACGCTCGGCACCGTGACGGTGCTGCATTCCGTCGGCGGCGGCCACCGTGCTCGGGACGACGTTGAGCGCGACGGCAAGCGCGCCGGTGCCCACCATCATGGCGGACTTCAGGCGCGAGTTTCGGATCGTTCTACGGCTCAAGAGAACCTTCCTTGGACTGGGCGCACTCGGTGCGCTATTCGCATAACGCGTCTCGCGGCCTCAGCCGCGTACGACATCAATTTGCATGGTCCGCGTAACGACGAATAGAATTCGGCACGCGCCGCCCGGTGAGGATCACCCGAGCGGCGCCAATTCCTAGCCCAGAAAACCCAAAGACCGGCGTGTCGGCTTTATTCGAGGACATTTCGATATGCGACACAGTCCGCATGGGCGGGCAGGAGGCCCTTCCGTCCGGCTTCCTCCAGGGTGGGCGCGGCCGCATCCTTGGCGGAAAGCAGCGGTACGAGATCCTTCGGCCACGTGATGCCCAGCGCGGGATCGAGCGGGTCGATTCCGTATTCGCGTTCCGGCGCGTATCCCTCGGAGCACAGATAGACGACGGTGGAGTCGTCCTCCAGTGCCATGAACGCGTGGCCCAGACCTTCCGACAGATAGACGGACGTGTGCGTCCTGTCGTCGAGCCGGACCGCCTCCCAGGTCCCGAACCCCGGTGAGCCGACACGGATGTCGACCACCACGTCGAGCACCGCCCCGCTGACGCAGGTGACGTACTTGGCCTGGCCCGGCGGAACCGTCGCGTAGTGGATACCGCGGAGGGTGCCGCGCGCGGAGCGGGAGCAATTGGCCTGGGCGAGCGAGAATCCATGCCCGGCGGAATTCCGGAATTCCCCCTCCTTGAACCACTCGTGGAACCTGCCACGGTCGTCCGTGAATACCCTGGGCGTGTCCACCCACGCCCCTTCAACACCCAGCGGTCTCATCCGTTCTCCCCCTTGCGCCCGATGGCCGTCGTGTCCGTCACCGCGTCCCGCGCCTTCGGGACGTCCGCGCCCCCCTGGAGGGCGGCGAGCTGCCCGGCGTCCTCCAGCAGGCCCAGCAGGTAGTCGCCGTACCCGCTCTTGAGCAGCGGCCGGGCCAGGTCCCTGAGCCGGTCGTCGTCGATCAGGCCGGCGCGCCAGGCGGCCTCCTCGACGCAGCCGACCTTCAGGCCCTGGCGTTCCTCGATCACCCGGACGAACTCCGCCGCCTGCACCATGGAGGTGAAGGTCCCGGTGTCCAGCCAGGCGGTGCCCCGGTCGAGCCGGGTGACGTGCAGCTCACCGGCCTCCAGGTAGACGCGGTTGAGGTCGGTGATCTCCAACTCCCCCCGGGCACTGGGCGCGAGGCCGCGGGCGATGTCGACGGCCCGGCGGTCGTAGAAGTAGAGGCCGGGCACGGCGTACCGGGACCGTGGGCGGTCCGGCTTCTCCTCGATGGACAGGGCCCGGCCGGACTCGTCGAACTCCACGACCCCGTAGGCCGAGGGGTTGGCGACCTGGTAGGCGAACACCCGGCCGCCCTGGAGCTCGCTCTGCCGGGCAAGCCTGGTGCCGAGACCGCTGCCGTGGAAGATGTTGTCCCCGAGGATCAGGGCGACCGGCTCACCGGCGATGAAGTCGGCCCCGAGGAGGAATGCCTCGGCGATGCCCCGTGGCGCCTCCTGGGCCATGTAGTCGAGACGCAGGCCCAGTTGACGGCCGTCGCCGAGCAAGCGGCGGAACTGGTACTGGTCTTCGGGTGTGGTGATGATCAGAATTTCACTGACTCCGGCCATCACCAGTGTGGAAAGCGGGTAATAGACCATCGGTTTGTCGAAGACCGGCAGGAGTTGCTTGGACACCGAACGGGTCAGCGGCCACAGGCGTGAACCGGTTCCCCCGGCCAACAGGATTCCGCGCATGACAGCACCATAGGCGGACGGAGTTCCGGTGCCGCTCTTTCGTACGGGATGTGGCGTGTGCGGTGAAAGACAGGGAGCCCGACGGGACAGCCATTCGGTGGATTCTCGGCGCACCGGAGTTGATTGGATATCAAATACCCCTCTCAACTGGCATCTTGTTGGCCGCCAGTTTCGGATTCCCGGAGGGACTCTCGATGCAAGCCACGCACGCCATCGGATCAACGGTCCCGACTCAGCAACAGACTTCCGGAAAAGTGGAGGCGGCCGAATCGTCGAGTCCGGGCCGCTTCGCCGGCACATGGTGGATCTGGGCCATGGCGGGAACGCTGTTCGTGCTGTACACGCTGGTGTCCCTGCGGCTCCACCAGCGGATGTTCTCGAGCAGTTACGACCTGGGGATCTTCCAGCAGGTCGTCCGCTCCTACGCGGAGGGGCATCTGCCCGTCTCCGAGGTGAAAGGACAGGGCTTTCCCGTCCTGGGGGACCACTTCTCCCCGGTCCTGGCACTCGTGGCGCCCTTCTACCTGGTGTGGCGGGGAGCGGAAACCCTTCTCGTCGTCCAGGCCGCGCTCATCGCCGTGAGCGTCGTCCCGCTGGCTCTCTGGGCGCGCCGGACCCTCGGCACCCTCGCCGGCGCGGTGATCGGTGCCTGCTACGGGCTGTCCTGGGGAATCGCGAGTGCGGTCGGCTACGACTTCCACGAGGTGGCCTTCGCCGCTCCGCTCCTGGTGCTCTCCCTGACCGCCCTCGGGAGCGGCCGGCTGACCGCCGCGTGCTGCTGGGCCCTGCCCCTGCTGCTCGTCAAGGAGGACCTGGGGCTGACGGTCTGCGCCCTCGGCCTCGTCGTCGTCCGGCGGGGGAACCGCAGGCTCGGCGTGTGCACCGCCGTGGCCGGTCTCGTCGGCACCGCGGTGGCGTTGTTCGTGGTGCTGCCGGCCTTCAACCCGGGCGGTTCCTTCGCCTACTGGTCCCTGGTGCAGGATCCCGGCGCCGGCGGGGGGCACGGGGCTGCCGCGAGCGGCGGGGGCGGGCTGCTGGACCTGCTCCATCAGGGCACCATCGGCCTGGTGACGCCCCAGGCCAAGGTGACGACGTTCGCCCTGCTGCTGGCGCCGACCCTGTTCCTGGCGCTGCGGTCGCCGCTGCTGTGGGTCGCCCTGCCCACCCTGGTGTGGCGCTTCGCGTCGAGCAACCAACTGCACTGGGGCACGGGCTTCCACTACTCGCTCGTGCTGATGCCGGTCGTCTTCGCGGCCTACGTCGACGCCCTCGTGCGGCGCGGGACGAGCGGGCGCGGCCTGCGCCGCCATCTCGCGGGCTCCGCCGCGATCACCCTCATGATCCTGCCGAGCTTCCCGCTGTTCGAGCTGGTACAGCCCGACACCTGGCGGGACGGCCCGCGCGTCGCCGTCGCCCGCCGGCTGCTCGCCATGATCCCCGACGGGGCCACGGTCCAGGCGTCCGACCACCTGGTGCCCCAGCTCGCCGACCGTACGAGCGTCGGCCTGTACGGCTCCGCCGACGCCCGTCCCGAGCCCCAGTGGGTCATGGTGGACACCTGGGTGCCGGCCGGGCAGCGCTGGTGGCCGGGGCAGCCGCTCGGCGCCGAGGAGGAGCAGCAGCGCCTGGCCGCCGACCTGCGCAACGGGTACGCGATGGTCGACGTGCAGGAGGGCTACGTGCTGCTGCAGCGGCGGAAGTGAGCCGCGCCGCCGGTGCGCGGGAAGAAGCCCGGGGCCCGTCCCGTACGCCTTTGTACGGGACGGGCCCCGGGCCCTTGTGCGGTGCTGTCACCGCGGCCGGTCGTGACGATCGCTGGTCAGGGCACATCCAAACCGGCCGCGGAGTTCATGTGCGGGCTCAGCCCAGGCGCTCCACCAGCGCGCGGTACTGGTCCCACAGCTCCTTCGGCGTGTGGTCGCCGAAGGTGTTGAGGTGCTCGGGGACGAGGGCCGCCTCCTCGCGCCAGACCTCCTTGTCGACCGTGAGCAGGAAGTCCAGGTCGGTGTCGGCCAGTTCGAGGCCGTTCGTGTCGAGCGCGTCCCGCGTGGGCAGCACGCCGATCGGGGTCTCGACGCCCTCGGCCTTGCCGTCGAGGCGCTCCACGATCCACTTCAGGACACGGGAGTTCTCGCCGAAGCCGGGCCAGACGAACTTGCCCTCGTCGTTCTTGCGGAACCAGTTGACGTAGTAGATCTTCGGCAGCTTGGACTGGTCCTTGTCCTTGGCCACGTCGACCCAGTGGGCCATGTAGTCGCCCATGTTGTAGCCGCAGAACGGCAGCATGGCGAACGGGTCGCGGCGCAGCTCGCCGACCTTGCCCTCGGCCGCGGCGGTCTTCTCGGAGGCCACGTTGGCACCGAGGAAGACGCCGTGGTTCCAGTCGAAGGACTCGGTCACCAGCGGCACGGCGCTGGCGCGGCGGCCGCCGAAGAGGATCGCGGAGATCGGCACGCCCTTGGGGTCCTCCCACTCGGGCGCGATGATCGGGCACTGGGAGGCGGGGACCGTGAAGCGGGCGTTGGGGTGGGCGGCCGGAACGTCGGAGGCCGGCGTCCAGTCGTTGCCCTTCCAGTCGGTGAGGTGGGCCGGGGCCTCCTCGGTCATGCCCTCCCACCACACGTCGCCGTCGTCGGTGAGCGCGACGTTGGTGAAGACAGCGTTGCCCCACAGGGTCTTCATCGCGTTGGCGTTGGTGTGCTCGCCGGTGCCGGGCGCGACGCCGAAGAAGCCGGCCTCGGGGTTGATCGCGTAGAGGCGGCCGTCCTCGCCGAAGCGCATCCAGGCGATGTCGTCGCCGATGGTCTCCACGGTCCAGCCGGAGATCGTGGGCTCCAGCATGGCGAGGTTGGTCTTGCCGCAGGCGCTCGGGAACGCGGCGGCGACGTACTTGGACTCGCCCTGCGGCGGGGTGAGCTTGAGGATCAGCATGTGCTCGGCGAGCCAGCCCTCGTCACGCGCCATGACCGAGGCGATACGCAGCGCGTAGCACTTCTTGCCGAGCAGGGCGTTGCCGCCGTAGCCGGAGCCGTAGGACCAGATCTCGCGCGACTCGGGGAAGTGGGAGATGTACTTGGTCCGGTTGCAGGGCCACGGCACGTCCTCCTGGCCCGGCTCCAGCGGGGCGCCGAGGGTGTGGACGGCCTTGACGAAGAAGCCCTCGTCGCCCAGCTCGTCGAGGACGGCCTGGCCCATGCGCGTCATCGTGCGCATGGACACGGCGACGTAGGCGGAGTCGGTGATCTCCACGCCGATCGCGGACAGCGGGGAGCCGAGCGGGCCCATGCAGAACGGGACGACGTACATCGTGCGGCCCCGCATCGACCCCCGGAACAGGCCCTTCTCACCGGCGAAGATCTCCCGCATCTCGGCGGGGTCCTTCCAGTGGTTGGTGGGGCCCGCGTCCGCCTCCTTCTCGGAGCAGATGAAGGTCCGGTCCTCGACGCGCGCGACGTCGGTCGGGTCGGAGGCGGCGTAGTAGGAGTGCGGGCGCTTGACCGGGTCGAGCTTCTTGAAGGTGCCCTTCGCCACCAGCTCCTCGGCCAGTCGCTCGTACTCGGCCTCGGAGCCGTCGCACCAGACCACGCTGTCCGGCTGGGTCAGTTCGGCGATCTCGTTGACCCACGAGATCAGTTCCTGGTGGTTGGTGGGGACGACGGTGGGAGCCGCGATGTCGCGCGCCACGATTGCTCCTAAAAGAGGGATTTTTGTCTTGTTCGCCCCGTGGGGGCCGCGACCCGGACGCTTCGTAGCTGCTCATCCGGTGCCGACCGCACTCATTTGATCATCCGATTCTAGTGCCCATCTGTCCAGAGGGCATCACAGGTGAGCGACGTGAGGAATCCCACGGTTTCCGCGATTCTTTGCGTCCACGTTGGGTTCGACTGAAGGACTTTTTGCCTTGCGGCCTTCGACCGAGCGGCATTGACCGACGACTTACGGCGGCGTAGGTACCATGCGCCCATGACTGCGTCCGCCTCCGACGCGCCCATGGACTCGCCGGCCGCCGGCCGCGGTCCCGTCGCGCTCTCCTTGCCGCATCCGGTCAAGCCCCGCCTGCGCGGCTGGCTGCACCTCGGCATGTTCCCGGCCGTGCTCATCGCGGGCCTCGTACTCACCGCACTCGCCGACTCCTCCAGAGGCCGCATCGCCTGCGGCATCTACGTCCTGACGGCCTGTCTCCTCTTCGGCGTCAGCGCGCTGTACCACCGGGGCAACTGGAGCCCGCGGATGGACGGCGTGCTGCGGCGCCTGGACCACGCCAACATCTTCCTGATCATCGCGGGCACCTACACCCCGCTGACACTGCTGCTCCTGCCCGACAGCAAGGGCCAGTGGCTGCTGTGGGGGATCTGGGCCGCGGCGGCGGCCGGCATCGTGTTCCGGGTCTTCTGGGTCGGCGCCCCGCGCTGGCTCTACACGCCCTGCTACATCGCCATGGGCTGGGCGGCCGTCTTCTTCCTGCCCGACTTCCTCCGAACCGGCGGCATCGCCGTCCTGGTCCTGGTGATCGTCGGCGGCCTGCTCTACAGCGCCGGCGGCGTCGTCTACGGCATCAAGCGGCCGAACCCGTCACCGCGCTGGTTCGGCTTCCACGAGGTCTTCCACACCCTCACCCTCGCGGCATTCGTCGTCCACTACGTCGGCATCTCGCTGGTGGCCTACCAGCACGCGTGACCTCCCCCGCTCCCCTTCTCCGGCCACGGCCCACCAGCCGTGGCCGGACTGCTTCCCGCACCCCGGCCATGGCCGCCACCACGGCGGATGCCGGAAAATGGGCGCCATGACGGCCGCACACACCCCCACTCCCCGCGCCACTGCCCCCGCCGCCTCCCCCGCCGACGGTCCCCGCCCCGGCCTGCGCGAACGCAAGAAGATCAAGACCCGGGAGGCGATCCGCGCGGCGACGTACGCACTGGTCGAGGAGCAGGGCTACGACGCCACGACGATCGACCGGATCGCCGAGCGGGCCGAGGTGTCGCCGTCCACCGTGTTCCGCTACTTCCCGACCAAGGAGGACATCGTCCTCACGGACGAATGCGACGCGCGGCTGGCGGAGGAGATCCGGCGGCGGCCCGCCGGGGAACCCTGGCCCGACACCGTCCGCCACGTGCTGCGGCGGGCCGCCCGGCTCGGCGTCGGGGAGGACCCGCGCACGACCCGGCTGCGCACCCGGCTGATGGCCCAGGTCCCCGCCGTGCGCTCCCGCATGACGCAGAGCATGTCGGTCACCGGCCGCACCCTGTGCCGGGCCATCGGCGAGCGCACCGGCCACGACCCGGACGGCCTGGAGGTGCGCGTCCACGCCATGGCGCTGGTCGGCGCCCTGGTGGAGACCTCCCTGTACTGGGCCGAGCGCGGCCACCGGGACGACTTCACGGACCTGGTCGACCGCGCCCTGGACGTCCTGGAGCACGGCCTGCCCGGGGAAAACCGCTGAGGTCCGGGCGGTCCCGCGTGCCATCCTGACGAGGTGAACGGAACCGAGATCCACGTCGAAGTCGCCTCCGAACTCCACCTGTTCGTCCCGCAGGCCCGCCGTGCCGGTGCCACGCCCCTGGCCACGGACGGCGTCTCGACCCTCGGCCATGTCGTCGAGTCCCTCGGGGTTCCGCTCACCGAGGTCGGCACGCTCCTCGTCGACGGGCGCGAGGTGCCGACCTCGCACATCCCGAAGGCCGGCGAGCGGATCGCGGTCCGCCCGGTGGCACGCCCGCAACAGGTCCCCGGAGCCCCGCTCCGCTTCCTGCTCGACGTGCACCTCGGCACCCTGGCCCGCCGTCTGCGCCTGCTCGGCGTCGACACGGCCTACGAGTCCACCGACATCGGCGACCCCGCGCTCGCCGCCCGCTCGGCATCCGAGCGGCGGGTCATGCTCAGCCGCGACCGGGGCCTGCTGCGCCGCCGCGAGCTGTGGGCCGGCGCCTTCGTCTACAGCACCCGCCCCGACGACCAGCTCCAGGACGTCCTCGACCGCTTCGCACCCGACCTGCGCCCGTGGACCCGCTGCACCGCCTGCAACGGCACGCTGCGGCAGGCCACCAAGGAAGAGGTCGCCGACCAGCTCAAGGGCGGCACGCAACGCTCGTACGACGTCTTCGCCCAGTGCACCGCGTGCGGTCGCGCCTACTGGAAGGGCGCGCACCACGAGCAGCTCGAAGCCATCGTGGAACGCGCCCTGACCCGGTTCGGCGGCGGAACCTGACGCCCTCCGGCGCCTGACCCGCCCGCTAGCGCCTCACGTCTCCCTTCCCGCACGCGGTGCCGTCGCGGTCGCGGTCCAGGCCCAGCGGGTCGTCGCCGCCGTTGACCTTCAGCCGTCCGTAGTGGTTCTGCCGGAGCCAGCCGCAGCGGGCCGCGGCCGTCCTCCTCACCTGCGGCGGGAAGACGGTCGGCACGCACACGTTGACCGAGCCGTAGTGGCGGTCGCAGCCGGAGACGGCCGGGCCGACCTTCTGCGACGTCTTCTTCTTGCCGGGCCCGGTGACCTTGCCGGACAGCGAGTCGGCGAAGGAGTGGACGTGCGGGGAGGCCGCCTTGGCGCTCAGCGCCGCCGGACCCGTCAGGTGGACCCATTTGGCCACCGACGGCACCCCGTTGGCATCGACGGCGAAGAGCATGTACCAGCCGGGCGGCGCCAGGTTGGGGTTGTTCGTCACGTTCAGGTCGACGTTGTTGCCGCTCACCGAGAGCGGGAGGTCGACGAAGCGCTGGTTCGGGTCGGAGGAGTGGGTGACCGCGGCCGGCCGGATCAGCTCCGCCTTGGCGACGGGCCGGTCGACCGTGATCCGCTGGGTGTCGCCGTACTTCCACTCCTGGTTGATCACCGAGGTGATCGTCGGGCGGGTGCCCTTGTAGAGGTACGGCGGGGTGTAGATCGACACGTTGTGGTTCCAGGTGCCGTTGCCCGGGTTGTCGCCGGTGGCCATCACCCGGCCGTCGGGCAGCAGGAACGCCGAGGAGTGGTAGCCACGCGCCTGCGGGTCCGCGGCCACGGGGTCGAAGGTGTTGCCGCCCGGGTCGTAGATCGAGGACTCGTACACCGGGTCGGCCCGGTTGTGCAGGGCACCGCCGGTCTCCAGTACCTTGCCGTCGGGCAGCAGCACGGCGGAGACGTACATCTTGCCCTGCTTGCCGGTCTCCGCGATCTTGCCGTTGCCGAGGTCCACCGTGCCCTGCGGGAGCTGCGGGCCGGCCACGTACGCCGGGTTGGCCTGCTTGAGGTCGATCACGTCGGTCAGCCGGTTCGCGTCCGGGTTGGAGTCGATGTTGCCGCCGCCGAGGGTGAGGACCTTCTGGTCCTGCGCCGGGGGCAGCAGCACGCTCGCCGACTGGTCCCGCTCGTCCTTGTTCTGCAGGCCCGGGATCTGCGTGACGGTGTTGGCGCCGTAGTCGTAGACCGCCGACCCGGTGCCGGGGATGTTGTTGCCGAAGACGTGGCTGCCCGTGTAGAAGAGGCGCCCGTCCTGCATCAGGATCATCGCCGGGTACAGACCCCAGTACGACCAGGTCTGGTTCACCTTCCACAGCGGCTGCCACTGCTTGTCCTTGTCGGACCACAGCTCGGCGGTCACCGAACCGGTGGAGTCCTCGCGGAGCCCGCCGAAGGAGATGACGTCACCGTTGCCGAGCTCGGTGGCCGACGGGTACCAGTGCCCGTCGTTCAGGTCGTTCGTCCTGCTGTAGGTCTCCGTCTTCGGGTCGAAGACGTACGAGTCCTTGAACCCCTCGTAGCCGTGGCCGCCCGCGACCGGATAGGCCTTGTTGCCGCTCATGACGAGGACCCGCCCGTCCTGGAGCTGCACGTGCCCGGCGCAGAACATGTCCTTCGGCGTCGGGACGACCTTGTAGGTGCCCTTCGCCGGGTCGTACACCGCGGAGGTGAACGTGCCCGCGTTGAAGTTGGCCTCGCTGTTCCCGGAGCCGGCGATCAGCAGCACCTTGCCGTTGTTCAGGACGACGGAGTGCATGGAGCGGACCGGGTTCTGCGTCGGCAGGACCGACCAGCTGCCGTCGGCGCACTGGGTGCTCGTGCCGGTGCACTGGGCGGGCGGGACCACGTCCGGAACCTGGTCCATGGTGTAGTCGTCGGTGGTCGCCGAACCGGTGCCGTAGACGGAGACACCCCAGGTGATGCGGTCGGTGCCGGCCGGGACCTCGGGCGTGCGCACCGTGGCCTTCGTCCAGGCCGATGCCATGTCCAGGGTCTTGAGGTCGGTCCAGTACTGCCAGCCGGCGGTGGCGTCGTGCCGGAAGACGGTGATGTTGGCGTCCGGGGTGGTCGTCCTGTACCAGAGCCCCAGGTCGTACTGCTTGCCGACGCTCACCGCGGGCGCGCAGGCGGCGGACTCGGTGATCAGCGCCTTGCGGTCGCCCTCGGTACGCCGGGTCAGCGTCACCTTCATCGCCTTGGTGCCCAAGTGCGCGTCGGCGACGGTCTGGAAGGTGAAGTCGTTGTCGCCCCACCCCGACTTCTCCCAGCAGGCCGGCATGTCGTCGGTGCCGGCGGTCTCGAAGCCGGGGTTCTGGACGAGGTTGGCGGCCTCGGCGTGCTGCGGCGAGGTGAGGATCAGGCCGGCGGTCAGGGCACCTACCCCGGCCAGCGCGGTCCGTCTGCGGCGGGTGTTCACACGGCTCTCCCAGCGGTCGTACGGGCCCCGCGGCGGCGCGGGATGTACACCAGCGCTTCGGTCCCCACGAAGCGCAGAACGAAGGTCAGGACCAGCGCGAGCGCGGTGGCGGGGAGCGCGCCCAGGTGGAACCGGTGGACGAGCAGCGTGATCAGCGGGATGCGCAGCACCAGGTCGGCGTTGGCGAGCAGCGCGAACCGGCCGAGCCGGTCCCACCAGCGTCGGTGCGCACGCCGGTCGCGGAACAGCAGGTGCTCGATGAGCAGGAAGTTCCAGGCGACGCCGAGCTGGTTGGCGAGGATCTCGGCGGGCACGTAGTGCATGTGGAGGGCGGTCAGAGCCCACAGGCCGGCCAGGTTCGGCACGAAGCCGCTCGCGCCGATCAGCCCGAAGCCGACCATGCGCGCGAGGGGCGAGGCGGTGCGCAGCCCGGCCAGGTGGCGCAGGAAGCGCAGGCCCTCCTTGGCGGAGGACTTGGACTCGCCCGCGAACCGGTCCTCGAAGACGAAGGGCACCTCGGCCACCTGGCGGGGGCGGCTGCGCACGGCCAGTTCGAGGAGGATCTTGTAGCCGAGGGGTCTGAGGACGTCGGCGGTGACGGCGCTGCGCCGGATGGCGAAGAAGCCGCTCATCGGGTCGCTGATGCCGTGCAGCCGGCGTGGGAAGAGCGCCTTCGTCAGCCAGGTCGCGCCGCGCGAGACGGCCACCCGGTAGCTGCCGGCGAGTCCGGCCCGGCTGCCGCCGTCGATGTACCGGGAGGCGACGACGAGTCCGGCGTTCGCCCGTTCGCCGGTGGCGACCAGTTCCGGTACCAGGGACGGCGGGTGCTGGCAGTCGCCGTCCATGACGACGATCCACTCCGAGGTCGCCGCCTTCAGCCCCTCGACGACCGCTCCGCCGAGCCCGCCGACGGGTTCGTCGCGGTGCAGCACGGCCACCGGGAACGGGCAGTCCTGGGCGGCCTGGCGGATCACCTCGGGGGTGTCGTCGGTGGAGTCGTCCACGAAGAGCACCTCACAGGGCAGCCGGGCGGGCACCGACTCGGTGATCAGGCGGAGCAACTGCCGGACGTTCGCCGACTCGTTGTAGGTCGGTACGACGATGGTGACGGCGCCGGGCTCGGGGACCTCGGCGGCGTCGATCCCGGGGACGGGTGCGGTGTACTCGTGGCTGCTGCTCATCGTGCGCCTCCCGCGGCGGCCGTCCCGATCCGCCGGATCTCGATGCGGTCGGGTCCGGTGCCGAAGGTGGCGACCGGTGTCGAATGCCGGATGGCGGCGCGGACGTTGGGCAGGTCCTGGGCGTCCCGGCGGACCGTCGGCGAGGCGACGACGTAGTCGAGGTCCCGCCAGCCGTGCGGCATGGTCCTGGTGACCGCCGGGTCGAGGTCCGCCTTGTAGAACCAGATCGCGCCGAGCCCGGGCCGGTACCCGGCGTGGACCAGGTCCAGCCACAGGGCGTCGTCGACGAGGACCCGGGTGTCCTCGGGGTCCGCGACCCGGGTGGAGAGCCAGTGGGACGCCTGGCGGTAGGGCTTGTTGGCGTCGGCGGTGACGGCGGTGCGGTCGCCGTCGTACCAGTGGGGTACGACGTAGGCGCCGGCGGCGAGCGCGAGGGCGGCGGCGAGCGCGTACCGGCCGCCGGTGACGTGGCGCCCCTCGGCGGCGGAGCGGCGACGGCGCAGCACCGCGTGGGCGACGGAGGCGGTGCCGCCCGCGAGGACCAGAGCGAGGAAGGGCAGTGCCCCGATGACGTACATGGCGGGCAGGTAGCCGCCCGGCCGCATGGCCACGGCGGCCAGCACGACGACCGTCAGGGCCGGGCCGGCCAGGGCGCGGGCGGTGACCGACCAGCGCCAGGTGACGATCAGCAGGAGCGCGCCCGCGAGGCCGCCGATCGGCAGGACGCGGTCGTAGTACAGCCAGGAGTGCAGGACGCCGTACGAGCCGGAGTCCGGGTCGAGGATGAAGCCGGAACCGGGCCGGGACATCTGGTACTTGATGCCGTCCCACAGCGACACGTGCCCGGCGCCGGGGAACAGTTCGCCCTTGAGCAGGGCGAACAGCGGATAGGAGAGGCCGATCAGGACGCAGGCGGTGACGGCGCCGGTGAGGGCGAACTTGCGGGTGTCACGGTGGCTGTGCCGCCACATGGTGACGAACAGGGCGGGCAGGACGACGAGCATCGTCTCCTTGGTGAGCACGCCCGCCGCCGCGGCGAGACCCGCGCCGAAGTGGTGCCACAGGTGGCGGCTGGGCGAGGCGGCGAGGCAGAACGCCAGCAGCAGCCACATCACGGCGATGTTGTCGAGGAAGATCTCCCGCTGGAGCACGACCGCGAGCGGGGAGAGGCCGAAGAGGGCCATGGCGAGTCCGGCGGCCCAGCGGGGCAGGGCGAGCCGGCGGCCGAGGACGTAGACGAGGACCGCGCTGACGGCGCTGATCACGAGCATGGTGATCCGCATGGTGCCGACGTTCATCGAGCCGGGGCTGATCGCCGACGGGATCCAGCCGAGCAGGGCTATCTGGACCCAGCCGAGCGGCGGGTGGTCGTACCAGTAGGTGTAGTGGGCGAGGCCCTTGCCCTGCTGGACGGCCCAGGCTTGGGCGAGGTAGGTGCCCTCGTCGTCGCTGAGGGTCGGGTAGTCGGCGATGTTCCAGCCCTGGACGACGAGGATCGCCAGGAGCAGCACACCGCACAGGAGGAGGTCGGGGCGCGAGGAGCGGAGCCGCCGCGGTGGGCCGGTGCGGCCGGCCGGGCCCGTTTCCGGCACAGGTGGGTGCTGCGCGGGGACCTTCGAGGCGGTCACCGCGGGGAGGGTGGAGGTCACGCGGGAACGTCCTCTCGGATCGGTTCGGCCGCGGTGAGGTGCGCGCCGACGTGCGTGGTCAACTCCCAGTCGTTGCGTCCGCGTTGCTCGCGCCATACGGCGCGGATCGCGGCTCCGGCGAGGAGGACCTGGTAGAACGGGCCGCCCACGATGAGCTTCACGTAGTGGACGAGGCGGACGCGCAGGCCGTACTGCTTGCCGAAGTCGTGCAGTCCGACCACCTCGAAGACGAAGGTGACGGCGGCGGTGACCAGCGGCAGGAAGGTGAGGAAGGCGACGCCGACGGGCACGTCGAGGAAGAGCGCGACGGCCGCGTTGAGCGGGATGATCACGCCGGAGAAGGCCTGCAGGAACGGTGTCATCAGGGTGTACCGGGCGAGCAGCCGCTGCCGCAGGGCGGGCAGTTGCTTCCAGTCCTTCTTCCGGTACACCTGGAGGAAGCCCTGGTTCCAGCGGGTGCGCTGCTTCAGCAGCGACATCAGCGAGCCGGGCGTCTCCTCGCGGGTGACCATGTCGGAGTCGTAGGCGACGACGACCTTCTTGCCGACGCTGGACAGGCGCACGCCCAGGTCGCAGTCCTCGGCGAGGCAGTCGGGGTCCCAGCCGTCCGCTTCCCTGAGGACGTCGGTCCTCACGAAGACGGTGTTCCCGCCGAGCGGGATGAACCCCTTCTGCGCGTGCAGGTGCAGCCGGGAGCGGAACCAGAAGAAGTACTCCAGGCAGTTGCGCAGGCTGTACCAGCTGGAGTGGAAGTTGATGAGCTGCACGCCGCCCTGGACGACGTCCGCCCGCGTCGTGCGGAACGCGTGGTCGACGTGGGCGAGCAGTTCCGGGTGGACCTGGTCCTCGGCGTCGAAGACCCCGACGACGTCGCCGCGGCAGTGCGGCAGCGCCGTGTTCATGGCCTTCGGCTTGTTCTTCTTCTCGTGGGTGTCGACGACGACGCGGACGCGCGGGTCGCGGGCGGCGGCCCGCTCGGCGACGGCGGCGGTCTCGGGGTCGTCGTGCCCGACGATCACGATGATCTCGAAGTCGGTGTGCGTGGACTCCAGCAGCCGCTGGATGGTGTGGTCGAGCACGGCCTGCTCGTGCCGGGCCGGCAGGAGCAGGGAGAACGACAGGTGTTCGTCCCCGTCCGGTCTGCCGAACCGGGTGGACGCGAGCACTTCGGGCGTGCGCCACGCGTGCATCTGCCACCACAGGGTGAAGGCCGCCATCCAGAACAAGGCCAGCGAGACGGCAGCGATGAAGACAGACGTCAGCAAAAAGATCCCCCCAGATCCCCAAAACCCCCTGAGCGCACGGCGGTTCGCTTCACCCGCCGTGCCGCTGTGGAGAGACTAGGGGGGTTCTGTGAAATGCGGGCACTGTTCCGATAAATAGCGTGTTTCGGAACGGTGGTGCGATTAACGGGGCCTATCCGAACACCCGCTCAAATCAGGCATCCCACAGGCCCCGCTCGCTCCGCAGGTCAGTGACCCAGTGCCGTGCGCAGCCGCCCCCGGTCGGTGGTGGGGGCGTCACACGTGAAATTACGGCAGACGTACGCCGCCGGTTCACCGGACATCAGCGGACGGTCCGCGAGCAGCGGGAACTCGTCGCTGTCCGGGGTGCCGACGGCGACGACGGCACCGGGCGCGGTGCCCAGCAGGGCGGTCATGTGCAGGGCGGCCGTCCGTTCGTCGTCCAGCGCCGGGCCGACGATCGCCACCTCGCGGGGCCCGTCGAGCAGCGCCTCCGCGGCGGCCAGACCCCAGCCGATGAAGCGGGGAACGCGCGGCCCGAGGGTCTTGACGACGCCCAACGCCCTCTCGGCGGCGGTCCGGTGGGACTCGGAGCCGGTGTGCGCCGCGTAGCCCAGCAGGGCGGCGGCCGCGGCGGTCCAGCCGGAGGGGGCGGCGTTGTCGGTGGGGTCCTGGGGCCGGCGGATGAGCCGCTCGGCGTCGGAGGCCGTGTCGTAGAGGGCGCCGTCCTCGGGGTCGGTGAAGCGGGCGAGCACATGGTCGAGGAGCAGTCCGGCGAAGTCGAGCCAGACGCCCTCGCCGGTGACGGAGGCGAGCGCGAGGAAGCCCTCGGCGACGTCGGCGTAGTCCTCCAGGACACCGGCGTTGGGGCCGACGCGGCCGTCCTTGCTGGTCCGGGCGAGGCGGGCGTGTTCGTCCAGGTGGACGCGGACGAGCAGGTCGGCGGCGCCGAGGGCGGCCTCGACCAGGTCGGGCCGGTCGAAGTAGGCGCCGGTCTCGGCGAGCGCGGCGATCGCGAGGCCGTTCCAGGCGGCGACGACCTTGTCGTCCCGGCCCGGTGCCGGCCGTTCGGCCCGCACCGCCAGCAGCCGGCTCCTGACGGAGGTGACCTTCTCGGCGTCGAAGACGCCTTCGGTCTGCGGGAGTTGCAGGACGGACAGGCCGTGCTCGAAGGTGCCTTCGTCGGTCACCCCGAAGTACTGGGCGGCGAGGTCGCCGTCGGTGTCCCCGAGGGTGGCGCGCAGCTGCTCGGGCGTCCAGACGTAGTAGGCGCCCTCGACGTGCCGGCCCGTGCCGTCGTCGCTGTCGGCGTCGAGCGCGGAGGCGAAACCGCCCTCGTCCGTCCGCAGTTCGCGCACCAGGAAGTCGGCGGTCTCCACCGCGACCCGCCGGGCGAGGTCGGAGCCGGTGGCCCGCCACAGGTGCGCGTACACCCGGCACAGGAGGGCGTTGTCGTACAGCATCTTCTCGAAGTGCGGCACCACCCAGTCCCGGTCGACGGAGTAGCGGGCGAAGCCGCCGCCGAGCTGGTCGTAGAGGCCGCCGCGGGCCATGCGCTCGCAGGTGTCCGCCGCCATCTGCAGGGCTCCCTCGGCGCCGGTGCGCGCGTGGTGGCGCAGCAGGAACTCCAGGACCATGGACGGCGGGAACTTGGGCGCGCCGGCGAATCCGCCGCGCTGCGGGTCGTACTCGCGGGTGAGGCCGAGCAGCGCCTGCGCGAGTTCCTGCTCGCCGGGCGGCCGGGTGCCCTGGTGGCTGAGCTCGCGCTGGGTGAGGTCGCGCACGATCTTCCCGGCGACCTCGCTGACCTCGTCGTGCCGGGTGGTCCACGCCTGCTGGACGCCCTCCA
This sequence comes from Streptomyces sp. NPDC015139, assembly GCF_043079785.1. Lineage (NCBI taxonomy): Bacteria > Bacillati > Actinomycetota > Actinomycetes > Kitasatosporales > Streptomycetaceae > Streptomyces > Streptomyces sp. NPDC015139. The sequence goes on from NZ_JBIBUW010000003.1 coordinate 559,655, forward strand.
GCACCTGCCGGAACGAGGGCATCCCGTGGCGGGGGGCGGGCGGGAAGTAGGTGCCGAAGTAGAACGGCTCGGCGTCCGGGGTGAGGAACACGGTCATCGGCCAGCCGCCCTGCCCGGTGGCCGCCTGGACGGCCTCCATGTAGACGGCGTCGACGTCGGGGCGCTCCTCGCGGTCCACCTTGACGCTGACGAAGTGCTCGTTGAGGTAGTCGGCGGTGGCCCGGTCCTCGAAGGACTCGTGCGCCATGACGTGACACCAGTGGCAGCTGCTGTAACCGACGCTCAGCAGTACGGGTTTGCCGGTCCTGCGGGCCTCGTCGAAGGCCTCGGCCGACCAGGGCCACCAGTCGACGGGGTTGTCGGCGTGCTGGAGCAGATACGGGGACGTCTCATGGGCCAGTCGGTTCACCGTTCCACTCTCCCACGGGCTCCGGCACCGCGTAGAAACGCACCAGCACCGGGCGCGCCTCCTGCGGCGCCTCCTCGCGCGGGTGGCCGTACCGGTCGAGCAGGGCGCGGTAGTCCCGCATGAAGGCGAGCAGGTCCTCCCTGGTCATCCAGGTGCCGTGGCGCTGCACCTGGGCCCAGCCCTCGGGGCCGCGGTACTCCTCGTGCGCACGGCGGTACAGGGCCGTGTCGAACTCGATCTTGAGGTGGGCGAGACGGGCGGCGGCCGCGTACTCCTCCGGGGACATCCCGGCGGGGTCGGGCGTGGTGTGGCTGAACGGCAGCGCCCGCCACCAGCGCTCGCGGCCGGCGGACTTCTCCGGGATCTCCTCGATGAGCCGCTGCTCGGCGAGTTTGCGCAGGTGGTAGCTGGTGGTGCCGGAGCTCTCGCCGAGTTCGCGGGCGAGCACGGTGGAGTTCGCCTCGCCGTGCCGGCCCAGGTATTCGAGGATGCGGCGGCGCAGCGGGTTGCCGAGCGACTTGTAGAGAGCGGTGCGCTCCAGGCTGGTCATCTCGGGCAGGCCGTCGGTCATGCGGCCACGGTAACCCTGAGGACCCTGAGTCGTCCCCGCCGTCTGCCGAGATTTCTTTGCAGAATTTTCTCTGCGGTCTAGTGTGGGAGACGCAACGTGCGAAAGCGGAGTGCGCGAAGACGGAAGACGACATGACGGGGGCCGTGGTGAAGACGTTCGAGGTGCCGCTCAAACGGTGGACACTGATCCTGCTCGCGGTGGGCGCCGCCCTGCTCGTGCCCTGGACGGTGGTGCTCGCCCTGACTCTCCCGGCGAGCACGGAGGTCCGCCACTGGTCGCTGGCCTGGATCGGGCTCGACGCCCTCATGACGGCGGGCTGCGCCACGACGGCCCTGCTCGGCCTCCGCACCGACCCCCGCGCCCGCCTCACCGCCTCGGCCACGGCGGCCGTCGCGGTGCTGGACGCCTGGTTCGACATCACGACGGCCCCGTCCGGCGGCGACCTCGCGCAGGCCCTCGCGTGCGCCGTGGCGGAGGCGAGCCTGGCGGCGGCGTGCGTGGCGCTGGCGCTGTCGGAGCCGCGAAAGCCGCCCGCCCGTGAGGGAGTTGGCACCAAACCCTCACCCTCCCCCTGATCACCGCCCCCTCGCGTTCCCGCTCCGCCCGAAGGACACTCGTACGCGAAGGAGTTGCCGCCGGAGGGGGACGGGACATGCGGGACGACCATCGGGCGGAAGCCGAACGGCTGCTGGCGCGGGCCGTGGAGGAGGAAGTACGGCGCTCGGGCGGCCGGATCGACGGTCAGCTGCTGCTGTCGCGGGCCCGCGGCGGACTCGACGCGATGGCGGGGACGGCCGGCGAGGAGTACGAGGCCTACACCCGGGCGCTGGACGAGGCGGAGGCGGGCCGGCTGACCTTCGGCCAGCGGTACGCCCGCGCGGGCGCCGGAACCGCCCTCATGGTGGCGGCCGTTGCCGCGGTCGCCGCCGCGGTGGCCGACCTGACCCTCGGCACCGGCACCGGGACGGCCGTCGGCGCCGGTGCGATCGCCGCAGTGGTGGGCGCCGCGGCCACGGTGGTGAAGGTGGCCGGCTCCCATGTACCGGCCGCCCATCACCGAGCGGGCGCGGCCGGCCAGCCCGGCGGGCCGGAGCAGCTGCGGTTGCAGTGGCTGACCGCGCTGGAGGTGCGGGGCATCCGCCCGTTCCTCGACCAGCAGCGGGTGATCAGCGCCTCCACCGGCCCGAAGAAGACGGCCGGCCCCGCGCTGCGCGGCGCGGACAAGAGCGCGGCGGCCCGCAGGCGTACGGTCCTGGAGCAGTCGTTCGGTCATCTGCCGCAGCCGGACGGCCCGTTCGCGGGACGCCGGCCGGAACTGGGCCGGATCAGGCAGTGGGCGCAGGCGGCCCGGGCGGCCACCGAGACCCGGCCGACGGTGGTCGTGCTGCACGGCGAGCCCGGTTCGGGCCGGACGACGCTCGCCGTGCGCGCGGCGCACGATCTGCGGGACCACTTCCGGGGCGCGGTGGTCGTCGACCTGCGCGGCGGCGGGCGGGAGGCGCCGCTGTCCACCCGGGACGCCCTGCTGCACCTGCTCAACCGGCTGGGCGCGCCCCGCGAGCAGTTGCTGTTCCGGGAGCGTTCCTCCCTCGACCAGCAGGTCAAGCGACTCGGCGAGCTGTACCACCAGCATCTGGCGGGCCTGCCGGTGACGATCGTGCTGGACGACGCCTCCGATCCGGAGCAGGTGCGGGCACTGGTGCCGGAGCGGTCCGACAGCCTGGTGCTCGTCACCGCGCGGACGGCCCTGGACCTCCCGGCGGACCTGCCGGCCTGGGTGCACCGGCTCGCGGTGGCGCCGCTGGACGCGGCGGGCGCCGAGGACCTGCTGAGCACCGCCGCCGAGGACGCGTCGGGCCCGTACGACGCGGAGTCCGCCGACGAGGTGCGCGCGCTGTGCGGGGGCCTGCCGCTGGCGCTGCGGATCGCCGGATCGGCGCTCGGCCCGCGCTCGCCCCGGCAACTGGCCACGGACCTGGGCGCGTACGGGCCGGTGGCGCCGGTGGAGCGTGCCCTGTGGCTGCGCTACACCGACCAGCCGGAGCCGGCGCGCCGGCTGCTGCGCCGGCTCGCTCTCGCGGGGCGGGCCTCGCTCGGCGCGGCGGCCGCCGCCTCCCTGCTCGCCACGGACGAGGCGGAGGCCACCCGGCATCTGGCGGCGCTCGCGCGGGCCGGGCTGATCGACCATGTGCGCGGCAGCCGCTACCGGCTGCACGACCTGGTACGCGCCTTCGCGCTCGCCCGGCTGGCGGACGAGGAGGACCCGGCCGAGCGCGCGGCGGCGCAGGAGCGGCTGATCGTGAACTACGCGGAGCTGGCCGACTCGGTGCTGCGTCTCGTCGACGGCAACATGTCGACGCGCTCCAACCAGTTCGGCTCGCACGGCTTCCCCTCGCTCGACGAGGCGCTGCGCTGGCTGGACGACGAGTCCAGTTTCATCACGGCGGCCCTGCGCCACGCGGAGGGCGTGAACCAGGCGGCCGTGCTGAACCTGCTCGGCGCGCTGTGCGACTACTGCCTGCTGCGCGGCGACCTGTACCGGCTGGGCGAGATCAGCGAGCTGACGCAGGCCGTGGACGAGGGGCTGCTGGTGCGGTCGGTGCAGTGGCGCACGGGCATCGCTGCCCGGCAGCTGGGCGAACTGGACAAGGCGCGCACGACGCTGGCCTCGGTCGTGGACCTGTACCGGGAGGCGCACCACGACGCGGGTGCCGCCCGCGCCCTGACGTCCCTCGGGATCACCCTGCACCACCAGGGCAACCTGACCGAGGCGGCGGCCAGGCTGCGGGAGTCGCTGGCTCTTCAGGCGGCGCCGGAGCTGGCGACGGACCGGGCGTGGACGATGCACGCGCTCGCCGCGGTCGAGCGGGACCGTGCCCGGCTGGCGGAGGCGCTGGACCTGCTCACCGGTTCCCTGGTCCTGCACCACGACGGCGGCTCGGTGCACGGCGAGGCCTGGGCGCACTTCCAGCTCGGCCAGCTGGCGCTGCGGATGGGCGACGTGCCGCGCGCGGAGACGGAGCTGCGGGCCGCCCTGGAGCGGTACGGCCGCACCCAGGACGCCCGCGGGGAGGCCTGGGCGCTCACCCAGCTGGCGCGGGCCCGGCTCGTGGACGGCGACGCCTCGCCCGCCGTGGACGACCTCCGGCAGGCCGCCGCCCGGCACCGGGAGAACGAGGACGCGCGCGGCGAGGCATGGACGCTGTACTACCTGGGGCAGGCGCTGGAGGAGACCGGGGACCTGGACCAGGCGGTGCGCGAGCTGGAGCGGTCCCGCACGATGTTCTCCCGGATGCGGGACGTCTACGGCCTGGCGTGCGCCCGGCACCACTCGGCCCGGGTCACCCGGGACCAGCGGGCGGTGCAGACCGGTTCGCTGCGCAACTCCGGCTTCGCCCGGCAGCTGCTCGTGGACGCACGGGCCGACTTCCAGCGCATCCAGGTCGCCCACGGCGAGGCCTGGACCTGCCTGGAGCTGGCGGTGGTGGACGCGGGCAACGCACGTACCCGGCAGGCGCTGGACCTGTGCGACGAGGCCCTCGCCCTGTTCGCGTCCTACGGGGACCGGCGCGGCGAGGACTGGGCCCGTTTCCTGCGCTGCACCCTGCTGCCGTACGCGGCGCCGGGCGGGGTGGAGGTGGGCACGGCGGTCGCCCAGGAGGAGCTGGCCGAGCTGGCCCGCGCCACGCATCCGCTGCGCGACGAGAAACTGGCCGAGTACGTCTCGGCGTACGCCCTGCCGCTGGAGCGGGGCGTCCAGCTGGAGGCGGGCTGGCAGGCCTGGCGCCTGGGCATGACCCCGAACCGGCACGCCCGGGAGGTGATGGGGGTCCCGGTACCGGCGCCCCGGTGACCGGGCGGCGCCGGCGCGGGCGGCTGCCCGGCTCTAGGCGAACGGCGACGTACCGGTCCGGTGGTGCCGGACCGGTCGTGTGCGACGCCTCAGTTCTGGCGCGGCTTCGCCCCGCCGACGGCCTCGGCCTCGGCGGCCTCCGCGGTCTCCTCGCCGGAGGGGTCCGCCTCCTTGAAGTCGACCTTCCGCATGTGCTTGCTCATCGACTTCATCAGGCCCCACACGGCCAGGGCCATCACCGCGAACACGATGAAACCGAGGACGCCGGGGGTGACCTTGTTCTCGTCGACCTCCTTGGCGAGGGGGACGAGGTGCGTCACTGCCAGGCTCACGCTTGCGCTCATGTCAGGCATTGTCCCGGATGCCCGCGAAGAGGTCGTCCTCGGGGAGGGAGGTGTCCACGAGGGATTTAGCCAGCTCGTACTCCTCGGTGGGCCAGACCTCCTTCTGGAGCTCCAGTGGCACCCTGAACCAGCCGCCGTCGGGGTCGATCTGCGTGGCGTGGGCGATCAGCGCCTTGTCGCGGATCTCGTAGAAGTCGGCGCACGGGACGTGCGTGGTCAGGGTCCGCTCCTTGCGCTCGAACTCGCTCCAGCGCTTGAGCCAGTCCCCGTACGGCGACTCCAGTCCGCGGTCGAGCATCGCCTGGTGGAGGGCCTCGGTGCGGGGACGGTTGAAGCCCTGGTTGTAGTAGAGCTTGAGCGGCTGGTAGGCGGGGCCGTACTCGGCCTCCGGGTACTTCTCGGTGTCCGCCGCGCCCTCGAACGCCACCATGGAGATCTTGTGGGTCATGATGTGGTCGGGGTGCGGGTAACCGCCGTTCTCGTCGTAGGTGGTGATCACCTGCGGACGGAAGGAACGGATCTTCCTGACCAGCTCGCCGGCCGCCTTGTCGACGTCCTCCAGGGCGAAGCAGCCCTCGGGCAGCGGCGGCAGCGGGTCACCCTCGGGCAGACCCGAGTCGACGAAGCCGAGCCACTCCTGCTTGACGCCGAGGATCTCCCGGGCCTCGCCCATCTCCTTCTTGCGTACCTCGTGGATGTGCTCCTCGATGTACTTGTCCCCCTGCAGCTTGGGATTGAGGATGGACCCGCGCTCTCCGCCGGTGCAGGTCACCACCAGCACGTCCACCCCCTCGTACACGTACTTCGCCATGGTGGCCGCACCCTTGCTCGACTCGTCGTCGGGGTGCGCGTGAACGGCCATCAGTCGCAACTGGTCAGTCAAGACTCAATCCTCGGTAAGTCGGCGCCCCCGCGTCCTGGGGTGCGATCGGCGGCTTCTATAGTGACCGAATCGGGGGGCGAAAAATTCCGGGGTCCGCCCTGGAGCCCCTTTCGGGACGTACGTCCCGCTCCTGCCGAGAGGACGATCATGAGCACGGCGAGCACGCGGCTGCCCGAGGGACGCTACGGCCGCTCCTCGGACGCGCGCGCCGACCGCAGGCTCAAGGTCGCGGGGACGGCGCTCGGCGCGGCCCTGCTCGCCCTGATCGGCTACTTCGCGTACCACTACGTGGCGCAGAGCGACATCAGCGCCCAGGTGATCACCTTCCAGGCCTCGGACGACGCCGTCAAGGTGCATCTGGAGGTGCACAAGGACGCGGGGAGCGCGGGCTACTGCACCCTGCGCTCACAGGGTGCCGACGGCGCCGAGGTGGGACGGGCGGACTTCCGGTTCACGGGCTCGGCCACGCGGATCGACAAGGTCGTCACGCTCCGTACGACCGCGAAGGGGATGACGGCCGAGTTGCTCGGCTGTCACGCCGGCTGAGGCCCGGACACTCCCCGCATCACCCGGAATACGAACACGCTGACCTGCGTTGTTGTGATTCTGATGGCTTATGTCCTCCCCCTTCCGGCGTTGAATTGTTAGGCTCGTGGTTTCGCCCATCCAAGAGGGAACATTCTTCTGGGTAGGGCGATGCTTTGTATTCCCTGTACCGACGAGGAGCACCCTGTGACCCAGACCAGCGAGAACGTCACCTGGCTGACCCAGGAGGCGTACAACAAGCTCAAGGACGAGCTTGCGTACCTTACTGGTCCTGCGCGCACGGAGATCGCCGCCAAGATCGCGGCCGCGCGCGAGGAGGGCGACCTGCGCGAGAACGGTGGGTACCACGCGGCCAAGGAGGAGCAGGGCAAGCAGGAGCTGCGCGTGCGCCAGCTCACCCAGCTTCTCGAGAATGCCCAGGTCGGCGAGGCCCCCGCGTCCACGGACGGTGCGGTCGCACCCGGCATGCTCGTCACGATCGCCTTCGACGGCGACGAGGACGACACCACGACGTTCCTGCTCGCCTCCCGCGAGTACGCGAGCGCCGACATCGAGACGTACTCCCCGCAGTCCCCGCTCGGCGCGGGCGTGATCGGCCACAAGGTGGGCGAGGACGCGGAGTACGAGCTGCCGAACGGCAAGAAGGCCTCGGTGCGCATCCTGAAGGCCGAGCCGTACTCCGGCTGACCAGGCCCCCTACCGACTTCGAGGCCCCCGGCGTCCGGACGACGCCGGGGGCTTCCTCATGCCCTCACGCGGTGGCGGAGCGGTACTTGCGGACCGCCAGGGTGCGGAAGGCCACGATGATCAGTATCGAGTAGAGCAGCGACGCCCAGACCGGGTGCTGCATGGGCCAGGCGCCGGAGGTGGACTGGCCCGGGTTGGCGAAGAGCACACGGCAGGCCTGCACCGTGGCACTGAACGGGTTCCACTCGGCGATGTGGCGCAGCCACGGGGTCATGTTCGAGGTGTCCACGAACGCATTGGAGATGAAGGTCACCGGGAACAGCCAGATCAGCCCGCCGGAGGTGGCCGCCTCCGGGGTGCGCACGGACAGGCCGATCAGGGCGCCGATCCAGGTGAAGGCGTATCCGAGCAGGAGCAGCAGACCGAAGGCGCCGAGGACCTTGCCCGCGTTGGTCTCGCCGTTGGATCCCACACGCCAGCCGACCAGCAGCGCCACGACCGCGAGGACGAGCAGGGTGAGCGCCGTCTGCACCAGGTCGGCGAGGGTACGGCCGGTCAGCACCGCACCGCGCGCCATGGGCAGGGAGCGGAAGCGGTCGATGAGGCCCTTGTGCATGTCGTCGGCGATGCCGGCGCCGGAGCTCGCGGTGGCGAAGGTGACGGTCTGCGCGAAGATGCCGGCCATCAGGAAGTTGGTGTAGTCGTTCGCGCTGGTGCTGGTGCCGATCTTCATGGAGCCGCCGAACACATAGGTGAACAGCACCACGAACATGATCGGCTGGATCAGCCCGAAGATGACCATCTCGGGGATGCGGGACATCCGGATCAGGTTGCGCTTGGCGACGATCAACGAGTCCCGGACGGACCGGCCGATGGGGTTGCCGGGCGCCGCCGCGGGCACGGCGTCGGTCAGGGCACTCATTTCACGGCCTCCTTGCCGTTGTCCGCGTCCCGCTCGCCGGCCTCGGCGACATGCCCCGTCAGGGACAGGAAGACGTCGTCGAGGGTCGGGCGGCGCAGCCCGATGTCGTCTATCTCGATCCCGCGGGTGTCCAGCTCCCGGATGACCTCGGCGAGCAGCTTGGCGCCGCCGGTGACGGGGACGGTGAGCCTGCGGGTGTGCTCCTCGACGGTGGTGTCGCCCTTGCCGAAGCCGCGCAGCACCTCCTCGGCGGTCGCGATGTGGTCGCGCTCGTGCACGACGACCTCGACGCGCTCGCCGCCGGTGCGCGCCTTGAGCTGGTCGGAGGTGCCGGTGGCGATGACCCGGCCGTGGTCGACCACCGCGATGTCGTGCGCGAGGTGGTCGGCCTCCTCCAGGTACTGGGTGGTCAGCAGCAGCGTCGTGCCACCGGAGACGAGCTGCTTGATGACCTCCCACAGCTGCTGGCGGTTGCGCGGGTCGAGACCGGTGGTCGGCTCGTCCATGAACATCACCGGCGGCGAGACCACCAGGGCCGCGGCGAGGTCGAGGCGGCGGCGCATGCCGCCCGAGTAGGTCTTGGCGGGGCGGTCGGCCGCGTCGGCGAGGTTGAACTGCTCCAGCAGCTCCGCCGCGCGCGCCTTCGCCGCCTTGGCCCTCATCTGGTAGAGCTGCCCGACCATCTGCAGGTTCTCCCGGCCGGTCAGGTACTCGTCGACCGCCGCGAACTGGCCGGACAGGCCGATGGACCGGCGTACGGCGTCGGGATGTCGCAGCACGTCCACACCCGCGACGACGGCCCGGCCGCTGTCGGGGCGCAGCAGGGTCGTGAGGCAGCGGACGGCGGTCGTCTTGCCGGCGCCGTTCGGCCCGAGCAGGCCGAGGACGGTTCCTTCTGGCACATCGAGGTCTACGCCGTCCAGTGCCTTTACGTCGCCGAAGGTCTTCACCAGGCCTTCGGCATAGATGGCGCCTGGCATGTCTGTCTCCACGTCGTCGGGGATCGTTCAGGAAGGCTAGATCTGCGCGCTCGGTACCGCCCGCCTTTTTCCGCTGCGGGCGGTCGGCCGGACGGTCACGCGACACACCGTAACGCGATGTATCGCGTCTCTCAAGAGTGTCCGGCCGAGTGCGACTCGGACGAGTGAAGCCCCGCGTGCCGGACCGGCCCGGCCTCAGTCGATGACCGTGTAACCCGCGTCCCGCAGGGCCTGGCCGACCTCGACGCAGTGCGCCGGGCCCTTCGTCTCGAGGTGCAGCTCCACCTCCGCCTCCGTGAGCCCGAGCCGGGGATCGGTCCGTACGTGGCTCACGTCGAGGACATTAGCGTCGACCACTGACAACGCCCCGAGAAGCGTCGCGAGAGCGCCCGGCCGGTCCGTCAGACGGAGCCGAACGGCCAGGTAGCGGCCCTGCGCGGACATGCCGTGCCGCAGCACGCGCTGCATCAGCAGCGGATCGACGTTGCCGCCGGAGAGCACCGCGACGACCGGGCCCTCGAAGCCGTCCGGCGCCGCCAGCAGCGCCGCGACGGGGGCGGCCCCGGCCGGTTCCACGACCAGCTTGGCCCGCTCCAGGCACAGCAGCAGCGCGGCCGACAGCTGGTCCTCGCTGACCGTGCGCACCTCGTCCACGAGCTCGCCGACGATCCCGAACGGCACCTCGCCGGGGCGGCCCACCTTGATGCCGTCGGCCATCGTCGCCGGGCTGTCGAGCGAGACCGGGCGGCCGGCGGCGAGCGAGGGCGGGTAGCAGGCGGCCCCCTCGGCCTGCACGCCGACGATCCGGACGTCGGGCCGCAGGGCCTTCACGGCCACCGCGATGCCGGCCGCGAGCCCGCCGCCGCCGACGCCCACGACGACCGTGCGCACCTCCGGGCACTGCTCCAGGATCTCCAGGCCGACCGTGCCCTGACCGGCGATGATGTCCGGGTGGTCGAAGGGGTGGATGAACACCGCGCCGGTCTCGGCCGCGTACTCCTCGGCGGCTGCCAGGGTCTCGTCGACCACCTGGCCGTGCAGGCGCACCTCGGCGCCGTACTCCCGGGTCGCGCTCACCTTCGGCAGTGGGGCGCCCTGCGGCATGAACACGGTGGCGTGCACGCCCAGCAGCGAGGAGGCCAGGGCCACGCCCTGCGCGTGGTTGCCGGCGCTCGCCGCCACCACTCCGGCCGCCCGCTCCTCGGGCAGCAGCCCGGCGATGCGCACGTAGGCGCCGCGCAGCTTGAACGAACCGGTCCGCTGGAGGTTCTCGCACTTGAGGTGCACCGGCGCCCCGACCAGCTGGGACAGATGCCGGCTGCCCTCCATCGCGGTCGCCCGGGCCACGCCCGAGAGCATCTTCTGGGCTCCCCGCACGTCGTCGAGGGTCACGCAGCGCAAGGATCCGGCCGTGCCGTAGCTCATGACTCCAGCATCGCAGTTCACAGTCGCGCACGACGGGTGTGACCAAGCTCCGAGACCGGTTTGCGCAGCGCCGGTACGGTCCGGCGCCGGGCCGCGTACCCTGTCCCCCATCCCAGCAGCCTTCATGAAGCGAGCCTCCGGCCATGCCCACAACACCTGAAATGTCGATGGACATGACGACCGTCGGTGACACCGGTCTTCTCGACACCCTCCAGCACGAGGTGGCGGTGTTCGCCCGCCGTGCCGAACAGACCCGGCTCGGCGGCGTCGGGCAGGTGCGCAACTCCATGGACCGCGCCGCCTACCTGCTGCTCAACCGCCTCGACAAAGAAGGCCCGATGGGCGTCAAGGCGCTCGCCGCGAGCATGGGCATCGACTCCTCCACGGTCACCCGTCAGGTGGCTCCGCTGGTCGACACCGGACTCGTCAAGCGCACCTCGCACCCGGAGGACGGGCGCGCGGTGGTGCTCCAGCTGTCCCCGCGCGGCGCGACCCGGCTGGAGGAGGTGCGCTCGTCCAGGCGTCAGCTCATGGCCGAGTTGACACACGACTGGGCGCCGGAGGAGCGCGAGCAGTTCTGCACGCTCCTCACCCGCTTCAACACCGCCCTCTCCGCGCGGATGGCGGTGCAGGGAGTCCCCTCGGCGGATCAGCCGCCGGCCTCCTGAGCCCGCGAAGGGCCCCCTCCGGTACCGGTGGGGTCCGGACCCTTGACCTCCGGCCGCCGCTGGCCTCATATGAGACCGGGTCCTGCGTCGTACGCGCTTCGCGTGTCCCGTACCGGACAGGGCCCCTGCAGGGGGAGGCGCGGTGCGTGATCGGCAGGTGTCCCGCGATGCGCGGCGGGCCCGCGAGTTCGAGGCGTTCGTCGCGGGCGCTGCGGGGCGTCTGCTGCACACCGCCACGCTGCTCACCGCGGAGGCCCCGGACACCAACCCGCGCGCGCGGCGGCTGCTGACCCTGGCCCTCGCCCACGTCTACGCCCGCTGGGACCGACTGCGCGGCGAGGATCCGTACGACTGCGCCCGCCAGTACCTGGCCACGCGCTTCGCGCGCGCAACCTGGCACCAGTACGTCGCCCCCGCCCGCGCCCGGCGGCCGGATCCGGGCAACCCGCTCGCCGCCCTCGCACCGCAGGAGCGGCTGATCCTGGTGCTGCGGCTCTACGAGGGGGTCGCCGAGGAACAGGTGGCGGCCCTGCTCGGACTGCCCATGGAACGGGTGCACACCATCTGCGACCGCGCGACGTCCGCCGTGCTGCATCCGGTCGGACGGTCCGCCGCGCGCGCGGTGGGGACGAAGGCGGCGGCGTCGTGAGGCGCGGGCGCACCGGCGGGAGAGGCCGGTGAACCGGGCCGAGCGGGAGAGCACCGCGCGTCGGATCATGGAGCGGCTGCCGGCACCGGTGCCGCCGGACGTGCACGCGGACGCGGTGCGCCGCGGCGAGCGCCTGCTGCGGCGCAGACGGCTCGCGCGCCGGGTGCTGTGGCTGCTGGCGTGCGCCGCGGTCGTGGCCTTCACCGTGTGGGCGGTGGACGCGCACCCGTGGGTGGAGCCGCCGTCCGAGACGACTCCACCGATCACCGGCTGGTGATCCGGGTTCTCGCTAGCCGAGGGCCTGCTGGAGGTCCTCCAGCAGGTCGTCGGCGTTCTCGATGCCCACGGACAGGCGCACCAGGTCGCCGGGGACCTCGAGCAGGGAGCCGGCCACGGAGGCGTGCGTCATCCGGCCGGGGTGCTCGATCAGGGACTCGACCCCGCCGAGCGACTCGCCGAGGGTGAACACCTTCGCCCGGTTGCACACCTCGACCGCGGCCTCCTCGCCGCCCTCCACGCGGAAGGACACCATGCCGCCGAAGGCCTTCATCTGCTTGGCGGCGACCTCGTGGCCGGGGTGCTCGGGCAGGCCCGGGTAGAGCACGCTGGTCACGCGCGCGTGCCGGGTCAGCATGTCGGCGATCTTCGTGGCGTTCTCGCTGTGCCGGTCCATGCGCACGGCGAGGGTCTTGGTGCCGCGCAGCACCAGCCAGGAGTCGAAGGGGCCGGCGACGGCGCCCATCGCGTTCTGGTGGTAGGCCAGTTCGTCGCCGAGCGCCTGGTCGGAGACGATCAGCGCACCGCCGACGACGTCCGAGTGGCCGCCCATGTACTTGGTCAGGGAGTGCACGACGACGTCCGCGCCGAGCGCCAGCGGCTGCTGGAGGTAGGGCGTGGCGAAGGTGTTGTCGACGACGAGCTTCGCGCCGGCGGCGTGCGCGACCTGAGCGACGGCGGCGATGTCGGTGATGCCGAGCAGCGGGTTGGAGGGGGTCTCCACCCAGACGGCCTTGGTCCGCGGGGTGAGCGCGGCCCGGACGGCGGCCGGGTCGCTGGTGTCGGCGACCGACCACTCCACGCCCCAGCGGGTGGCGACCTTGGCGAACAGGCGGAAGGTGCCGCCGTAGGCGTCGTTCGGGATGACCACGTGGTCGCCGGGGGTGAGCAGCGTGCGCAGCAGGGTGTCCTCGGCCGCGAGGCCGGACGCGAAGGCGAGGCCGCGGCGGCCGCCCTCCAGCGCGGCGAGGTTCTCTTCGAGGGCGGTGCGGGTCGGGTTGGCGCTGCGGCTGTACTCGTAGCCGCCGCGCAGCCCGCCGACGCCGTCCTGCTTGTAGGTCGAGACCTGGTAGATCGGCGGGACGACCGCGCCGGTGAGGGGATCCGCGGTGTTGCCCGCGTGGATCGCGAGGGTCTCGAAGTGCTGACTGATGTGCCTGTCGCTCATGTGCACCGAGCGTAGTGCGCTTGGCCGGATGCTGACGGACACCCGGCTCCGCCGGGCACGGTCGGAGGGTTTTCCCTGCGTGTACGGCGGTGGCGCGGGGTCGGTGCGGCCGCCACGCCCGCCGCGTCCGGCGTCCCCCGTCCCGGTCGCCCCTGCCGTCACCGGCCCCGCCGCCCCTGTCATGGCCAGAGCCGGAGTTTTCCACAGGTCGGGGGTGGGGTTGGCCATTTGCCGACGGCGTCTGGTTCGCTTGGGGCATGGCGATTCTCTGGCTGCTGATGGCGCTGCTCATGCTGGGCTTCGTCCTGCTCCCGGTCATGCGGCGCAGGCGCGGGGCGATCGGTCTGGTCCCCGCGGGGCACCCGGACGCCGCCGACCCGGCGAACTACGGCTTCGCGCGCCAGGAGGAGCTGGACGTGCGCATGCCCGGCCCGGACCAGGACCTGCTGGACGTCCTGGAGCTGGTGCAGCGCACCCGCGACTACCGGGCGGCCGCCCAGCTGCTGGCCGGCACCGAGGCCGCGGGCGAGCGGCGCTGGCAGCGGGTCCAGGCGTTCGCGGGCGCCGCCGCGCTGGAGCTGCAGCAGCGGCCCGGCGGGGTGCACGAGACGCCGGGCGGCCAGTGGCTGCGGGTGTGGCGGACCGAGCAGCCCAAGGACGCGGGCGGCGCGGCCGTCCACGCGGAGTTCCTGGTGCAGCAGGCCTGGCGCACGTCGACACCGGGTACGGACGACTTCCGGATCATCATGGAGGAGGCCCGGGACGCCTGCGCACAGGCGGCCCTGCTGGCCCCGGGCGACCCGGTGCCGTACCTCGTCGAGCTGTCCATCGCGCGCGGACTCGCCTACGCGCAGCCCGAGTTCGAGCAGCTGTGGCTGAAGATCCTGGACCGCGCGCCGCATCACATGGGCGCGCATCTCGCGGCGCTGCACTACTGGTGCGAGAAGTGGCACGGCTCGCGCGAGCAGGCGTACTCCTTCGCGGAGGCCGCGGCGGCCCGCGCCCCGCAGGGCTCGATGCTCGCCGCGCTGCCGCTGTTCGCGGTCTTCGAGCACCTCCCCGAGGTGAACCTGGTCGCGGGCTTCTACCAGAGCGAGGTCGTCACCAGGGCGGTGCACGGCGCGCTGCACGCGGTGCACGCCGCCCGGCCGGACGACCCGACGCTGGCGCACGTCCGGCACCTGCTGATCTTCTTCCTGGTCCGCGGCGAGCGCTGGGCGGAGGCCATGCACCAGCTGATACACGTCGACGGTCACGTCGGCGCGCTGCCCTGGACCCTGTCCGCCGACCCGGCCGCCGAGTTCGCCGTCTACCGTGCGCTGGCCGTCGCCGGTTACGAGGCCAACGGCGGCAGCCCGGCGACCCTGCCGGGCTGACCGACGGCCGCGCGGCCGGTGCTCGCCGTCGCGCGGGGTGTCCCGGGGGCGGTCGAAAATCAGTGGCCGCCCGAACCGGCCGGGCTCCACGCTGTACGCCATGGAACACCCCCAGCGCGAGATCCGTGCGGCCTACGCGGACTCCACGATCACCGTCTACCAGGCGTACTCCCCGGCGATCGGTCTGCCCGCCGTCCGCGAGGGCCGCTTTCCGGCCACGTGGAAGCGCGACCGGATGACGTGGATCAAGCCGTCGTTCCTGTGGATGATGTACCGCTGCGGCTGGGGTGCCAAGGAGGGGCAGGAGACCGTCCTCGCCGTCGAGATCCGCCGGGACGGTTTCGAGTGGGCGCTGCGCCACGCGTGTCTGGCCGGCTACGCAAGCGGTGTGCACCCGGACCGAGCCGCCTGGCAGCGCCAGTTGAAGCGTTCGCCCGCCCGCGTGCAGTGGGACCCCGAGCGGGACCTGCGTCTGCGCCCGCTGCCGTACCGGTCCCTGCAACTCGGCCTCTCCGGTGAGGCCGCACGGCGCTACGCGGACGAGTGGACGGTCGCCATACGCGACGTGACCCCGCTCGCCCGCGAGATCCACGCCCTCGTGGGCGCGGGCGACCCGGACTCCGCCGCGCGGCTGCTGCCCCGTGAGCGCCCCTACCCGGCCGGGGAGGAGCTTCTCGCCCACCTGCGCGAGTGACGGCCGGTCCCGCCGGCGGCCGGCTCCGGCCCGCGGGTCACGTCAGGGAGAGTCGCGGACGTGGCCCACGGGGAGGAACATCGGAGGCGGAGGCAAGGTGGTGGCTATGGGGACGCCGTCGATCCATTTCAGCGAGAGTCCCGAGGATCCGTTCGCCCTGGGGCGTGGCGCGTCGGCCGTGCTCGACGATCGGGGCACCGTGGTCGGCTGGAGCGCCCGTGCCCAGGACCTGCTCGGCTACCCGGCCAAGGAAGTGATCGGCCGGCCGTGGCGGGACCTCCTGGTCGACAGCCGTGATCTGCCGGTCGCGCGGTCCGCCGTCGTGGACGCCGTGAAGGCGGGGGGATGGTTCGGTGTCGTGCCCGTACGGCACCGTGACGGACGCCGGCTGGAGATGGGTTTCCGGGCCCGTACGGTCACCCGGGAGGGCGGCGGTCAGGAATGGCTCCTCGTCGGTGCTCCCGCCGCGGAGGTCATCGCCTGGCAGCGGGACCGCGCACTGCTGGACGGGCTGTACCGCCGGTCCCCGATCGGACTGGTCACCTACGACCCGGACAGGCGGGTCATCCGGGTCAACCGGGCGGTCGAGAAGGCGAGCGGGGTCCCGGCCGAGTTGCCGGTGGGCCACCGGCCCCGCGAGTTCATGGTCGACGAGGACGCGGGTCCGGCGGACGAACGGGTCCGGCACGTCCTGGAGACCGGCGAACCGCTGATCTTCACGGAGCAGTCCGCCCGGGCACGCCACGAGCCGGGCCGGGAACGGATCGTGTCCGTCTCGGCGTTCCGGATGGAGGACCCCTCGGGCCGGGTGCTCGGCGTCGCCGAGACCATCGAGGACGTCACCGACCGCCACCGGGCCCAGCGCAGGCTCGCCATGCTGAACGAGGCGAGCGCCCGGATCGGCACCTCCCTGGACGTGCGGCAGACCGCCCGGGAACTGGCCGACGTGGCCGTCCAGGGTCTGGCCGACTACTGCTCGGTGGACCTGCTCAAACCCGTGACGCTGGGGGACGAACCCAGTCCCGACGCGACGGGACCCCTGCTGCGGACCGCCCTCTCACCGACGGAACACCGCATCCCGTACCGGGAGGGCGACGTGGTGCCGCTGCTGCCGGAATCCGCGCAGGCACGCTGCCTGGCCGAGCGTCGCCCGATCCTCGAAAAGCTGCTGTCCCTCCGTCCCGAGTGGTACGCCATGGACCGGCGGCGGATCGAACTCGCCCTGGGGCTCGGTGTCCATTCGCTGATCGCGGTGCCCCTGATCGCGCGCGGCATCGTCCTGGGGGTGGTGAGCCTGTGGCGGTCGCGCAATTCGGAACCGTTCGAGGACGGCGACGCGGCGGTGGCCCAGGAGCTCACCTCGCGCGCTGCCGTCTGCATCGACAACGCGCGCCGCTTCACCCAGCAGCAGAACACCGCCCTGACGCTCCAGCGCAGTCTGCTGCCGAGCGCCCTGTCCGACCTGCCGGCCGTGGAGGTGGCCTGCCGCTACCTCCCGGCGAGCGGTGAACCGGGCCTGGGGGGCGACTGGTTCGACGTGATCCCGTTGTCGGGGGCCCGCGTGGCCCTGGTCGTCGGAGACGTCGTCGGTCACGGAATCCACGCCGCGGCCTCGATGGGCCGGCTGCGCGCCGCCGCGCGCACCCTGGCCAGCCTCGACCTGGAACCGGACGAGGTGGTGGCGCGGCTGGACGATCTGGTCAGTCTGCTGGCCGGCGAACTGGAGGCAAACGCCGACGACAACCCGTCGGCGATCGAGCAGGTGCTCGGGGCCACCTGCCTCTACGCCGTCTACGATCCCGTCTCCCAGCGCTGTTCCCTGGCGCGGGCCGGTCATCCGGCGCCGGTCGTGTCCACCCCGGCCGGCGAGGTGACCGTGCTGGACCTGCCCGCGGGGCCGCCGCTGGGCCTGGGCGGCCTGCCCTTCGAGACGTACGACCTGGACCTGCCCGAGGGCAGCCTGCTCACCCTCTACACCAACGGCCTCCTGGAGGCGGGCGTCGGCGACGTGGACACCGCGCTGGACCACCTGCGCACCTGTCTCGCCGCGACCACGGAATCCCTGGAGCACACCTGCCACGCCGTGGTCGAGGCGCTGCTGCCCAAGGGCCATCTCCCGACCGACGACGTCGCGTTGCTCATCGCCCGTACCCGGGTGCTGCCGCCGCAGAACGTCGCCTCGTGGGAGCTGCCGCTCGAGGCCACCTCGGCCGCCCGCGCCAGGGAGCTGACCACGGCGCAGCTCGACGAATGGGGGCTGGCCGAACTGGCCTTCACCACCGAGCTGGTCGCGAGCGAACTGGTCACCAACACCTACCGGTACGCGGCCGGCCCGGTCACCCTGCGCCTCATCCGCACGGACACCCTGATCTGCGAGGTGTCCGACACCAGCCACACGTCCCCGCACCTGCGCCGGGCCCTCAGCACGGACGAGGGCGGGCGCGGCCTCTTCCTGGTCGCCCAGCTCACGGAGCGCTGGGGCACCCGCTACACGCACGACGGCAAGACGGTCTGGACGGAGCAGCCGCTGCCGGCCGTCTGACGGCCCGTACGGTCCGCCGGCGCGGGTTCAGCGGCGCACGGGTGCCTCGATGGCGAGGAGGCGGTCGCGCAGGACGGGGAGTTCGGAGCGGATTCGGGAGACTTCCGCCATGTCGAGGTCCACGGTCACCGTCTGCTCGGCGGTGCCGGCCTCGCCCAGGACGGTCCCCCACGGGTCGATGACCATGCTGTGTCCGGCCTGCCGCATGTCGCCGTGGGTGCCCGTCGCGCAGCAGGCCAGGAGGAAGACCTGTTCCTCCAGGGCCCTGGTGCGGGTCAGGAGTTGCCAGTGGCCGAGGCGGGCGGCGGGCCAGGCGGCGGGCACCACGACCAGCTCGGCGCCCGCGTCGAGCAGCCCGCGGAAGAGTTCGGGGAAGCGGAGGTCGTAGCAGATGGCGAGGCCGGTCACGCCGAACTCGGTGGGGACGGTGACGATGTCGTCGCCGCCGCCCATCAGAGTCGCCTCGCCGGTGTCGAAGCCGTACCGGTGGATCTTGCGATAGCGGCCATGCAGTTCGCCGGCCCGGTCGAAGAGCAGCGCGGTGTTGTACAGGGTCCCCTCGCCGTCCCGTTCGACGATCGATCCGGCGTGGAGCCACACCCCGGCCCGACGCGCCGCGGCCGACATGGCCTCGGCCGTGGGGCCGTCGACCCCTTCGGCGTCGTGCTCCCAGCGGTCGTACGACCAGGCGCCGGCCGCCCACAGCTCCGGCAGGACCACGAGGTCGTCGCCCGCCCGGCCGCGCACCAGCGAAGCCGCCCTGAGCCGGCGTTCCCCGGCGGAGTCCGACGCGTCCACGGACAGCTGGATCAGCGAAGCACGCATGCCTGTCACCTCCTGGACGAACGCGCGCGACGGCGCGGTGAGCGGGGCTACCCGCCGGGCGGTGGCACCGCACGCAGCACCTCCGCCAGGACCTCCTCGCGGCCCCCGGACGCGTCGACGGTAACGCCCGGCTCGTCGGCCTGGAGTGGATCGAGGATCGCGTACTGCGAGTCGAGCAACTGCGGTGGCATGAAGTGTCCCCGGCGGCGGGCGATCCGTTCCCCGGCGACCGCCCGGTCCAGCGCGAGGTGGATGAACCACAGGTCCGCCCCCGTACGCCGGAACCGGTCCCGGTACGCGCGTCTGAGCGCGGAACACGTGGCGACACCCCCGCGCCCCCGGGCGGCCGTCGTCCGGATCCACTCGGTGAAGGCGGCCAGCCAGGGCTCACGATCGGCTTCGTCGAGCGGGTGCCCGGCCGCCATCTTGGCGCGGTTCGCCGCTGGGTGCAGGTCGTCACCGTCCACGTACGGCACGGCGAGCCGTTGCGCGAGCCACGCTCCGACCGTGGACTTGCCGGACGCCGACACGCCCATCACGATCACCACGCGTGAACCGTCGGCCCTGGTCAACGGGCCTCCCTGAAGGGACGGTGGAAGACTGGTCCATGTCCACTATCGCCCGTCGCCGCAGGACGTGCCGTATGAGCCGACCCTTCCCGGGGAGCCTCCCGGTCGCACCGGTCACTCCTGCCGGCCGGAAGTCCTGCCGGGAGCACGAACGGGAGCACGAACGGGAGCGCGGCCGGACGCGGGACCGGAAGCACCACCGATGACCTCCGCCGGAACGCCGGACCAGGCGCGGCTCCTGCTGCCGTTCACGCCCGCCGACCTGGGCGGTCTCCCCCCGGCCTGGCCCACGCTGGTGTGGGACGGCACCGGCGGGGCCCCAGGCGGCCGGGACCTGACCGCGGTCGAGTTCTTCGTCATGCCGTACACGTTCACCGGCGCCGCGCTCCCCCTGCTGCCGGCCCTGCCGCACCTGCGCGTCCTGCAGTCCCTGAGCGCGGGCGTCGACGACGTGCTGCCCCACCTGCCCGCCGGGGTCACGCTGTGCAACGCCGCGGGTGTCCACTCGGCGAGCACGGCCGAGCACGCGGTGACGCTGACGCTCGCCTCGCTGCGGGGGATCCCCGCCTTCGTCCGCTCCCAGGACGCGGGCCGCTGGACCTCCGGCTTCCGCCCCGCGCTGGCCGACCGCACGGTTCTGCTCATCGGCCACGGCTCCATCGGCTCCGCCGTCGAGGCCCGTCTGACGGCGTTCGAGTGCGACGTGCTGCGCGTGGCCGGCACCGCCCGGGAGCTGCCCCAGGGGCCGGTGCACTCCATGGACGCGCTGCCGTCCCTCCTCCCGCGGGCCGACGTGGTGGTGCTGACCGTGCCGCTCACAGACACGACCCGGGGGCTGGTCGACGCCCGGTTCCTGGCGCGCATGAAGGACGGTGCCCTCCTGGTCAACGTGGCCCGTGGCGCGGTGGTGGACACCACCGCGCTGGTCGGCGCCCTGCGCACGGGGCGGTTGAGCGCGGCACTCGATGTGACGGACCCCGAGCCGCTGCCGCCGGAGCATCCCCTGTGGACGACTCCGCACACCCTGATCAGCCCGCACGCGGCCGCCACCACCTCCGCGTACCGGCCCCGTGCGCTGGCCCTGGTCCGCGCCCAGCTCGCCCGGTACACGGCCGGAGAGCCCCTGGCCAACGTGGTGGTGGCGCAGGGGCACGGCACGGGCACCGGCCGGTGAGCGGTGTGCCCGTCAGTCGCCCGGGGCGGGAAGGACCTGGATCGTGTCGCCGACGGCGCGTTCGCCGGCCGCGTCCGAGGGGTGGTTGGCGAGGGTGCCGTCCACGGCCATCGTGGTGGAGCCGCCGCCGTCCAGGTTCAGTGCCTGCACGGCGCCGAGCGAGCGCATGAAGGCGGCGGCCTCGTACAGCGTGAAGCCCTCGCTGCCGTCGGTCTGCCGGCCGTCGACCGTGGCCAGGATCAGCCGGCCCTTCCCGTCGACGCCCGCCATGGTGCGCGGCTGGCGGACGTTGGCCCAGGCGTAGCCGAAGGACAGGTCGCGCGGGTCGACGACGCCCTCGGCGGCCGCGTCGATGTCGATGCGGCCGTCCCGCACCAGGGTGGGGGCGGCGCTGACGATCGAGTCGCCGCCGTCGAGCCGGACGCGCCGGCCGTCGGTGTCGCGGACGACCTCCTCGACGCGGACACGGGTGCCGGGCCGGGCCTCGGCTGCCAGCCAGTCGCCGGCGTCCCCGATGCCTTGCAGGACCCGCCCGCCCGCCGGTACCCGGCCGCCGCGCGCACCGGTCGACACCACCCGGCCGGACCCGTCCAGCACGGCCTGGGCACCGGGCCCGGTGGGCAGGTCGGTGCCGAACGCGGGGGTGAACCCGACCAGGTCGTCGGTCATCCGGCAGGTGACGTCCTGCCAGGGCAGATGGCTGGGTGCGGCGCCCGGACGGCCGCAGTCCCGCAGGGTTCCCGGCAGCCGGTTGACGCCCTGGACGCGGTACGAGGACTTCCCCGCCCGGGCGGTGACGGTGGTCGTCAGATCGGCCACCCGGGCCTGCCGGCCGCCGTCGCCGAGGATCAGCGCGGCACGGGAACCGGCCGCCAGCGACTCCAGCCGGCCGTCGTAGGCGCCCAGTCCGGAGATGGTGCCGGGCACGCCGTCGGCGTCCGAGATCACGAAGAAGCCGCCGTTGACCGCGACCAGCGAGTTCAGCCGGGCGGCGACCGACGACGTCGTCTCGCGCCGCGCGACCCTGCCGTCGTGGGTGCCCACGACGGTGCCCTCGAAGACACGCGGGTCGATCACCGCGACGTGGACGTTCTCCCGGTCGGCCGGTTCCTGGACGTCGTACCCGGTCCAGGTGACGGAGGTGTGGAAGCCGGCCGAGGTGACCGCCGTCGCCGCGGTCCGCGCGGCGGCCTGGGTGCCGTACGACCCGACGCGCACCCGGTAGCCCATCGTCCCGCGCGGTGTGTCCGCGTAGCGGGGCCACTGGACGTTCTCCACCCGCGGCTCGAATCCCGCCGCGCGCAGCTTCCGTGCCGTGGCGTCGGCCCAGCCGCCGGTGCCGACCTCGGCCCAGGTCGCGGCGCCCGTCAGCCGGCTGACGGCCGGGGACTGGACGGCGACCGTCCAGGTGTGCACCGCCTCGGCGTGCCGGACGGTCGCCGTGCGCACCTGCACACCGGGCGCGGCCGTCCGGGCGGACCAGTGGGTGACGGCCCGGGGTGCGGCGGACTCGCCGGCCCCGGCCTGCGCCGTGGCCGGGGCCAGGAAGGGACCGACGACGGAGAGAACGGCAGCGACGCCGAGGCCCGCACGCGCACGGGTGGTGGCTCGCGGGCGTCTGCCGAGGGCACTGTGGCTCATGGCTTCCTCACGGCTCGGAACGGTGACGGCCGGCGGGGCGGAGCCTCACGGCCGCGTACACGCCCCAGTGGAGACAACGGCCACGACGCCTGACGCTCTATCACGTGAAGAGCAGGAAAGGGAGCGGCAAACAACCCGCGTTCAATTCGGGCGACGGGATCGTCCTGATCCCGTACATTCGCCCCTCGCGTCATGCGGAAGGGGAGGACACGAGGTGAGCAGCGTTGCGTTTCTGATCGGCGGTGGCTGGGACCGCGCCGAGGTGTACGCGCCGTTCCTGCGGGCCGCCGGGGGTGACGGGCCGCCGCGGGTCGGCTGCCTGGTCCTCGACGAGGGGGACGGGGCCGCGCAGTTCGAGCGCTGGGCGACGGCGCTGCGCGAGGCGGGGCCGTGCACGCCCGTGCCGCTGCTCGTGCCACTCGGCGGGCGCTTCGAACCGGAGGCCGCCCTCGCCGGGATCGACGGGCTGCTGGTGTGCGGGGGACTCACGCCCGCTTATCAGGACGCCCTGGCGGGCTGTCTGGAGCGGCTGCCGGAACTGCTCGCCGCGCGGGGTGTGCCGTACGCCGGGTTCTCCGCGGGCGCCGCACTCGCCGCCCGGCGGGCCGTGGTCGGCGGATGGCTGGTGGACGGGGTGCCGGTGTGCCCGGAGGAGACCGGGGAGGACCTGGCGGAGGTCGAGGTGCGCGCGGGGCTCGGGCTGGTGCCGTTCGCGGTGGACGTCCACGCGGCCCAGTGGGGGACGCTCGCGCGGCTGGTCGCCGCGGTCGGGCGGGGCGAGGTGCCGTACGGCGTCGCCGTGGACGAGAACACCCTGCTCACGGTGACGGCCGGCGAGGCCCGTGTCTCGGGCACCGGCCGCGTCCACGTCGTCCGCCCCACCGCCGACGGCGACGCCCTGGT
Organism: Streptomyces sp. NPDC015139; assembly: GCF_043079785.1. Lineage (NCBI taxonomy): Bacteria > Bacillati > Actinomycetota > Actinomycetes > Kitasatosporales > Streptomycetaceae > Streptomyces > Streptomyces sp. NPDC015139. The sequence goes on from NZ_JBIBUW010000003.1 coordinate 582,760, forward strand.
CCGGTCCCACCGCGCCGGGGACGGCTTCCCCGTCGCCTAGGCGGCACCGAAGCGCCCGGAAGGGGCGCGGGGAACTGCGCGAGAAACCCCCACGCCCCCGCGCCCCACGGAACGGATCCGCACCGTAACCTCCGCCCGACCGACGGAGTCAGATCGTCGCGGTGTCGATCACGAACCGGTACCGGACGTCGCTCGCCGCCACCCGCTCGTACGCCTCGTTGATCTCCCCGGCGCCGATCAGCTCGATCTCCGCGCCCAGGCCGTGCTCGGCGCAGAAGTCCAGCATCTCCTGGGTCTCGGCGATGCCGCCGATGCCGGAGGTGCTGATGCTGCGGCGGTGGCCGAGCAGGGACTGCAGGACGATCTGCACCGGCTCCTCCGGGAGGCCGACGTTCACCATGGTGCCGTCCGTGCGCAGCAGGGACAGGTACGCGGCGAAGTCGAGCGGGGCCGAGACGGTGTTGAGGATGATGTCGAAGGTGCCCGCCAGCTTCTCGAAGGTGTCCGGGTCGCCGGTGGCGTAGTAGTGGTCGGCGCCCAGCCGGAGGCCGTCGTCCTGCTTGCGCAGGGACTGCGAGAGCACGGTGACCTCGGCGCCCAGCGCGTGCGCGATCTTGACGCCCATGTGCCCGAGACCGCCCAGGCCGACGACGGCAACCTTCTTGCCGGGGCCGGCGTTCCAGTGCTTCAGCGGGGAGTACGTGGTGATGCCCGCGCACAGCAGCGGCGCGGCCACGTCCAGCGACAGTCCTTCGGGGATGCGGACGACGTAGTTCTCGTCGACGACGATCTTCTGCGAGTAGCCGCCGTAGGTGGGCTCGCCGTCCTTGCCGGTGTCGTTGTACGTCCAGGTGGGGCCGCCGCCCAGGCAGTACTGCTCCAGGCCGGCGCGGCAGTTGTCGCACTCGCGGCAGGAGTCGACCATGCAGCCGACGCCCACCCGGTCACCGACGGCGTACCGCGTGACACCGGGGCCGACCTCGCGGACCACACCGGCGATCTCGTGGCCGGGGACCATCGGGAAGGTGCCGGGACGCCAGCCGTCCTGGGCCTGGTGGATGTCGGAGTGGCAGATGCCGGAGAACTTGATGTCGATCAGGACGTCGTGGTCGCCGACCGCGCGCCGTTCGATGGTGGTGCGCTCCAGCGGGGCCTTCGGGGCGGGCGCGGCGTACGCAGCAACAGTGGTCATGCCGGAACTCTCCTAGCAGGGGTTTCGTACCGGGCCGGCTGCCACCGGCACCGCTCCAGCCTGCCTCAGGTCCCCGGGCCCACCCAGTCCACACCTTTGCGTACGACCGCTGTGCCTACCACTGGCGGGGTCAGGTTCCTGTGCGTACGACCGTGAATACTGGACGTATGGAACGCAGGGACGAACAGCCGCGGACGGCGGCCGCCGTCGGCCGGCCCCTGGACCGGCGGGCCGAGCTGAGCGAGTTCCTGCGCAGCAGGCGGGCCCGGCTCAAGCCGGAGGACGTGGGACTGCCCGACTTCGGACGGCACCGCCGGGTGCCGGGGCTGCGTCGCGAGGAGCTGGCGCAGCTGGCCGGGGTGTCGGTGGCGTACTACACGCGCCTGGAGCAGGGCAACGGACGGAACGTCTCGGCGGAGGTGCTGGACTCCATCGCGCGCGCCCTGCGGCTGACGGACGCCGAGCACGCCCACCTCACCCACCTGGCCAGGCCGAAGTCGCACAAGAAGAAGCCGGCAGCGCGGCAGCAGCAGGTGCGTGCGGCGCTGTGCCGGCTGCTGGACACGATGGACGGCGTACCGGCGTACATCGTGGGCCGCCGCTCGGAGATACTCGCCTGGACCCGGATGGCGGCGGCCCTGTTCGGTGACTGGGCGGAGCTCCCGGCGGCCGAGCGCAACTGGGCGCGTCTGGTGTTCCTGCGTCCCGAGTACCGGGAGCTGTTCGTCGACTGGGAGCAGAAGGCGATCGACGTCGTGTGCGGGCTGCGGATGAACGCGGGCTGCTACCCGGACGATCCGCGGCTGTCGGCGCTGGTCGGCGAGCTCTCGGTGAAGAGCGAGGAGTTCCGCCTGCTGTGGGCCACCCATGACGTCAAGGAGAAGAGCCACGGGGTCAAGCGGCTGCGCCATCCGCTGGTGGGCGAGCTCTCCCTGAACTTCGAGTCGTTCCGGCTGCCGGACGACACGGACCAGTCCCTGGTGACGTACCACGCGGAACCGGGCTCCGGCTCCGCCGAGTCCCTGCGTCTGCTGGCGAGCTGGGGTGCGGACGCGGCCCGGGCGGCGGCGGGCTGACACGCGAGGAGGGGCACACCGCGGGATCGCTCCCGGGTGTGCCCCTCGTCATGAGGCGCTACGGCCTTCCGGCCGCCGCGGCCCGCCTACTTGCCGAAGTAGGCGTCGTGGATCGTGATCAGCGACGTGTTGCCCTTCTTGTCGGTGATCTTGGCGCGGAAGGAGACGGACTTGCCCTTCGCGGGGTTCTTGACGGTGATCTTGCCGCTGCGGACGTCGGTCTTCGTCCAGTTTCTGCCGTCGTAGGAGACGTAGACGGCGAGGGACTTCAGGTTGCCGCCCGCGGCCGAACCCTCGACGGTGACCGGGAAGGTGACCTTCTTGCCCGCGGCGACCCGACTGTCCAGTCCGGTGCTCGCGCCGAAGTGCAGGGCGGAGGCGGGGAGCTGGACGAAGTCGGACGACGGCTTCTTGGAGCGGAAGGTCCAGGTCGCGTCGATCCGGGAGGACGCCTCCGAGACCTTGGCCGAGCGCTTGACCGTGGTGGTCAGCTTGTAGGCCGCGTCACCGGCGGGGACCTTGAAGGTCTTGTCGCCGAACAGCGGGTCGTCGTTGGAGCCGACCTTGGTGCCGTTGCGGTACAGGGTGGTGTTCACCGAGGTGAACGCCGAGGCGCCGGCGTGCTTGCCCGAGTCGGCGAACAGCGGCAGCGATCCGAAGATGTCGTTGCCGTCGCGGTACAGACCGAAGTTCTTCGAGACGTGCGGGCCGAAGACCGCGGTGTTGACCGTCTTCGTGTAGGTCTGACCGGCCTTGAAGGTGAACTGGCCGAGCGTGTAGGAGGAGTCGGAGAGCGGGAAGCCGTCCGGGTCGATGCCGCCGTCCTGCTCGAACTCCAGCTGCCAGGTCACGCCGCCCTTGGCGGACAGGTGCAGGGTGCGGGTGCCGGGCAGCTTCTGGGCGATGCCGACGGAGGACGCACCGGAGCTGTCGGGCAGCCAGCCGACGGCGCTGATCGAGCCGGTCTTGCCGCTCGCGGCGGCACCGAGCCGGGCCTTGACCGTGGCGAGCTCGCTCGCCTTGTAGTGCTTGGTGAAGCCGGTGGCGAGCTGCTTGACCTGTCCGCCGGAGGTGACGTCGTACTCCTCGCTCGCGCCCTTCGTCCAGTGGCCGTCCCACTGCTGGGAGAGCGAACCGGCGGGCAGCGAGCCGCCGAGGTGGGCGGTGCGGAAGTTCTTGTACGAGTCGAGGAACCAGCCGTAGCCGTAGGAGCCGTTGCCGATGGTGACGTCGTAGGCGGGCGAGGCGAACACGGACTTGGCGCCCGAGGCGGGAACGGTGATGTCCACCGGCTTGGCCTTGCGCGCGTCGATCGTGATCGTCTGCTTCTTGGAGACGGTCAGCTTGGGCTGGGCGATCCAGTCGATGCCCTTGGTTCCGTCCTGCGGATCCACATAGGTGGCGGTGTTGAGGATGTACGTGCCCTTCGGCGCGCGCACCTTCACCGTGCCGGACGGGTCGTACGGGTTCAGCCACTGGCCGTTCGCCAGACCGGCCACGCCGCTGAGGTCGGCGTCGTAGTACGGGGCGGGCTTGCCGTCACGGCCGATGAACTTCAGCGTGACGTCGTAGGACTCCACCTCGCGCTGGACCGCGGCCGCGGTGCGGACGGTCTGGCCGCCGCCGGTCGCCGTGACGTACGCGGAGTAGGCGCCGTCGACGGTACCGCCGAGCTTGGTGTTGGCCGTGAAGCCGACCGAGGCCTTGCCGTGCGCCGGGACGGTCACACTGGTGGCGGCCAGCTTGAAGAAGCCCGACGGGGCGGTGGCGCCCTTGGGGTTGGTGGCGGTGGAGGTCAGCTTGAGCGTGACGTCCTTGGCGCCGAGGTTGCGGTAGGTCAGCTTCCTGGTGACCGGCTTGTCGTCGGTGTGCGGCCACTGCTGCACACCGAAGCCGACCGAGACCGGGTCGGCGACGACCGACTGCTTGATGGCCTTGTCGACGGCGATGCGGCCCGAACCCTGCTGGAACGGCGTGTACTTGCCGCCCTTGGCGGAGCCGGTCAGAGCGCCCTTCAGCTCGGCGTAGCTCCAGTCGGGGTGCTGCTGCTTCAGGATCGCGGCGGCGCCCGCGACGTGCGGGGTGGCCATCGAGGTGCCGGAGATGGTCAGGTAGCCCTCGGGCTTCTCACCGACCTCCTCGTCGATGACGCTGCCCTTGGCCGCGGCGGCGGTGATGTCCACGCCGGGCGCGGTGACGTCCGGCTTGATGGCGCCGTCGCCGGTGCGCGGGCCGGTGGAGGAGAAGTCCGCCAGCTTGTCCTTCTTGTCGACGGCGCCGACGGTGAGCGCGGCGTCCGCGCTGCCCGGCGAACCGATCGACTGGGGGCCGTCGTTGCCCGCGGCGATCGCGAACAGGACGCCCTTCTCGGCGGAGAGCTTGTTGACCTCCGCCTCGAGCGGGTCGATCTCGGGGGTGTCGTAGCCGCCGAGGCTCAGGTTGATGACGGAGGCGCCCTGCGAGACGGCCCACTCCATGCCGGCGAGGATGCCGGAGTCGTCACCGGAGCCGGTGTCGTCCAGGACCTTGCCGTTGAGGATCTTGGCGTCGGGGGCGACACCCTTGTACTTGCCGCCCGACTTGGCGCCGGTGCCCGCCACGATGGAGGCGACGTGCGTGCCGTGCCCGAAGTGGTCGGTGGCGTCGGCGGCCGGGGTGAAGTTCTTGGACTCGATCACCTGGTCCTTGAGGTCCGGGTGACGGGTGTCCACGCCCGTGTCGAGGACGGCGACCTTCACGCCCTTGCCGGTGTAGCCGGCCTTCCAGGCGGTCGGTGCGCCGATCTGCGGCACGGACTTGTCGAGGGACGCCTTGCGGACGCCGTCGAGCCACACGTGCGCGATGCCGGAGGCGGTCCTGTTGCCGTTGGTGACCGCGTCCCAGAGGTCGGCGGTGTCCTTGACCGGGGCCTGCACGGCGTCCGCGTTGAGCGCCTTCAGGCTGCGGCGCACGTGGCCGGCGTCCCGGACGTCGGCCTTGGCGGCCGCGGCGGCGCCGCTGTAGCCGACGATGACCTTCAGGCCGTTCTTCTGGGCCTTGCGGGTGGCGGCCTTGTTCAGTTCGGTGACGTCGAACAGGCGCTGGTCCAGCTTGCCGGAGGCGACCAGACGGGCCGCGTCGGCGGGGATGACGAGGGTGTGTCCGTCGGCCCTGCGGACCTGGAAGGGTATGTGCTCGCGTCCCGCGGCCCGCTCCAGGCCGACGACACGGCCCTTGGCGTCGAGGGCGATGCGGTCACCGGTGATGAGGGTGACGTGGTGCTTGGCGGTGAGTGCGGAGGCAGCGGCCGGGACGTGTGCGGGCTTCGCCGACGCCGGGCTGGTCATTCCCGCTGCGAGGGCGACGGCTGCGGCCGTGGCCACGGTGGCAGCAGCAGCTCTTTTCACTTGTCTGCGCAAGTTCTCCCCCTGGAGAGGTGGTTCCGGGCGAATTCCCCGTTCACCCGGCCGGGGGAAGTTTCGTACGTATGCACGTCACCCCCCGGTGACCGAAGTATGCCGGGGGGTGATCACGCCGCTCAATAGATGAGAGGACGGTGAGAAAGCGCGACCGGAAACTGTTACGCGGTGGCCAGGACTCCGTTACACAACCGCGAAGTCCCGGACGGGTGCTTGGTGTTATAGAGGAACCGTGTCGTACGCCGTCACGCGCCGGCGTTCTCCTGCACCGTGATCCTTCCCTTGCGCAGGGTGACCAGGCGCGGGGCCTTCTTCGCGATCGCGGAGTCGTGGGTGACCATGACGAAGGTCAACCCGTGCTCCTTCCACAGGCGTTCGAGGACGTCCATGATCTCGTCCCGCATGCCCTCGTCGAGGTTGCCGGTCGGCTCGTCGGCGAGCAGCACCTTGGGCTTCTTGACCACGGCCCGGGCGATGGCGACCCGTTGCTGCTGGCCGCCGGACATCTCGCCGGGGAGATGGGAGAGGCGTTCGCCGAGGCCGACGGACTGCAGTGCCTCGGCGGCGAGTTCGCGGCGTTCCCTGACCTTGATGCCGAGGGGAACGAGGGCCGTCTCGACGTTCTCCTGGGCGGTCAGCGTCGGGATGAGGTTGAAGGACTGGAAGACGAAGCCGATGTTCTCGCTGCGGACCCTCGTCAGACGGGCCTCGGAGAGCCTGGACAGGTCCGTCCCGTCCAGCACGACCTCACCGGAGGTGGGGCGGTCCAGGCCGCCGAGCATCTGCAGCAGGGTGGACTTGCCGCCGCCGGTGGGGCCCTGGATGACGAGCCGGTCGCCGTCGCCGATGGTGAGGTCGATGCCGTCGAGGGCGTGGACGGTGGCCTTGCCGCGCGCGTAGCGCTTGGTCACGTTCTTGAGTTCGTACATGGTGGCTCCTGGTGAGGGTTCGGGGGTGGGGCGTCTCGCCGGTTACTCGACCCGCCGCAGCGCGTCCGCCGGACGGAGCCGGGAGGCCCGCCACCCGCCGAACGCGCCGGCGACGAGTCCGCCCGCCACCGCGAGGCCCACCGCGAGGACGATCGTCGTCAGGCTCACCGGTGCGGTGAGAGCCACCTCCAGGGTCTTCGCCGCCTGACGGCCCGGCCCGCCGAAGCCGCCGCCACCGGGGCCGCCGAGGCCGCCACCACTCCCGCCGCCCGTGCCGCCGGCCAGCTGGGCCTGGAGCGTGGGGCTGACGGCCGTGACGGCGTAGGCGCCCGCGAGGCCGAGCGCGATGCCGAGGGCGCCGCCGACCAGGCCGTTGACGACGGCCTCGCCGACCACCTGCCGGGTCACCCGGCCCGACTTCCAGCCGAGGGCCTTGAGGGTGCCGAACTCGCGCACCCGGCGGGAGACCGCCGAGGAGGTGAGCAGGCCCGCGACCAGGAACGCGGCCACGAGCACCGCGATGGACAGCCACGTGCCGACCTTGGTGGCCAGGGACGAGGCGGTGGAGAGGGAGCCCGAGACGGTCTTGGCGAGGTCGGAGGAGGTGGTGACCGTCGTGCCCGAGACGTTCTTCCGGATGGCGCCCTTGACCGTGTCGATCTGCTGCGAGTCGGCCGCCTTGACGTAGATCGTGGTGACCTTGTTCTTCTGGCCCGCGAGGGTCTGCGCCCGCTGGAGCGGTATGTAGAGGTTGGCCGCCGAGTCGCCGCTCGTCGCGGTGGCGATGCCGATCACCTTGAACTCGGTGCCCTTGACGGTGACCGTGGAACCGACCTTGTACTTCTTCTCCTTGGCGTACGCCGAGTCGGCCACGGCCACCTTGGCGTTCGTCTCGTCGGACGTGAAGGTACGGCCGCTGCTGATCTTCGAGGAGGTCAGCGGGCCGAGGGCGGTCCTGGTGACGTCCGTGCCGAAGACCGTGTACTGGTTGATGTCGAAGTCGGCCCCGCCGCCGCGCACTTCACCCTGCGGCTGGCCGCCCCCGCCCCCGGGACCGCCCTGCCGGTCACCGCCGTCGCCGTTCTGCTGGAACTGGCCGCGGGTGAACTGGCCGCTGACCTTCACGACGTTGAGGCTCAGCCCGCCCACCGCGCTCGACACGCCCTTCTGCCCGGCCACTTCGGTGACCGTCGAGGAGGCCAGCGTGGTGAAGCCCTGGACCACGACCCGGTCGCTGCTCTGCTTCGAGTCGTCGTCGCCGTCGTTCCGCGCGTCGAACTGGAACCGCGGGCGCTGCGAGCTGCCGGCCGTCGGCGTCGCCGCCTTGGTGACCGTCATGTCCGTACCCAGGCCGTACAGCGACTGGAGGACCTTGTCCTGGGCCTTCCCCATGCCGTTGGACACGGAGTTGACCACGATGACCAGGGCGATGCCCAGCGCGAGCCCGGAGGCGACGACGAGGGCCGCCTTTCTGCGGCGGCGCAGTTCGCGCCTCAGGTAGGTGAAGAACATGGCCGAAAGCTAGGGACGGCCCGTGATGACACCATAAGGCCCGCATAAAAGAAGCATGAGAAGGCGGTGCCCGCGCCCCGGCGGGGCTGTGCCCGGGCCCGGAAAACACCGATGCCGCCCCGGGGGGCGGCATCGGCGGATGTGGGGGGGGCGGTGTCAGACCGCCGAACCGGCCTTCCACTGCGCCCAGTCCATGTTCCAGCCGTTGAGGCCGTTGTCCGGGGAGACGGTCTTGTCGCCGGTGTGCCGGATGACCACCACGTCACCGATCAGGGAGTGGTCGTAGACCCACGCGGCGGGCGTGCTGGAGTCCTTCGCGCCCTTGGTGTCGGACAGGCCGACGCAGCCGTGGCTGGTGTTGACGCTGCCGAAGATGGACTTCGCGCCCCAGTAGTTGCCGTGCAGGAAGGTGCCGGAGTTGGTCAGCCGGATGGCGTGCGGCACGTCCTTGATGTCGTACTCGCCCTTGCCGTCGTCGTCGGTGAAGCCCACGGTCGCGCCGTTCATGCGCGTCTGCTTGAACTTCTCGGACATCACCATGATGCCCGCGTACGTCTTGTTCTCCGGCGAACCGGCGGAGATCGGGATGGTCTTGACGACCTTTCCGTCCTGCGTGACCTTCATCTGCTTGGTCTGCGCGTCGACGTAGGACACCTGGTTGCGGCCTATGTGGAAGGTGACCGTCTTCTGCTGCACGCCGTAGACGCCGTTCGCGCCCTGGACGCCGTCGAGGTCGAGCTTCAGCGTGACGGTGGAGTTCTCCTTCCAGTACGTCTCCGGACGGAAGTCGAGGCGGTTGGCGTTGAACCAGTGCCCCACGACCTCCTGACCGCTGCTGGAGGAGACCGTGACACCCTTCTGGACGGCGGCCTTGTTGGTGATGGCCTTGTCGAAGTTGATCGACACCGGCATGCCCACGCCGACGGTGGTCCCGTTGTCCGGCGTGAAGTTGCCTATGAAGCTGTTGGCGGGCGAGACCGTGGTGAAGGACGCGTTCTCGTGCGCGACCCGGCCCTCGGAGTCCTTGGCCTCCGCGGCCAGCTTGTAGGTGGTCGAGCGCTGCAGCTGGACGCTCGGCTTCCAGCTCTTCTTGTCGGCGGACAGCGCGCCGGAGACGGGCTTGCCGTCCTCGGTGGTCATGGACACATCGGTGAGGGTGCCCTTGGCGACCTTGACGCCGGCCGAGTTGTTGATGGAGGCGTTGTTCGAGCCGTCCTTGGGCGTGATGGTGATCTGGGCCTCGGACGACTTCTTGGCCGCCGCCTCGTCGGCCTTCGCCTGCGAGGTGTCACCGCCGTCGGACGCCTTGGCATCACCGCCGCCGGAACAGCCCGTCAGCACGAGCACACCACCGAGCAGTGCGGACGCGACCGTCAGGCCCTTGCGCCGCTTACTGTCCGTCATCACACGCTTCTCCATCGTTGCCGAAACCGCAAAAACCCCGAGCCCCCGTGAGAACCCTCAAGGCTACGGACGCTTCGTCCCGTTTCACACAGATCGCGCGTGTGTGACGTACCACGTCCGCCGCGGCGGGGTGGTGCGGAAGTCGTCCGTGCGCCCCCTGAGACGACAGAACCCCGGACGGCGGTTGCCGTCCGGGGTCACGGGTGCCCCGGGACGTTCAGCCGATGCCGTCCTCGTCGTCGTCCTCCCCATCATCCCCGTCCAGGTCCCAGTCCGACGAGTCAGGGTCGAACTCGATCCGTTCGCTGGACCACGAGGCCTGCTGGAGTTCCACTCCGGGCACTTCACTGACCAGGTCGAACGGGTCCACGAGGTAGGCGAGGGCCTCCGCGGTGTCTTCCGTCACAGCGCTCTCGGCCTGGGCCCGTTCCCCGGGCGGCAGTTCCGGATCGGCGGCCAGCCTGCGCAGTGCGGCCTTGGAGATCTCGTCCTCGTCCTGCACCTCGAGGACCAGATCCACACGAAGCCGTACAAAACGTGATGTCTCTTCAGCGCTCATGCCGCGAGCGTACGACCGAAACCTCCTGTGACTTTCCCGTGACCCGCGACTTTCACTAACATCGCCCCACCCGGCCAATTCACCAGCGTCACAAGGGGATCGATATTCCGTGTCATCCGCTCGCCGTCCGCTGCTGACCGCCACCGCCGCGGGCACCCTGCTCTGCGCGCTGTGGTTCGTCCCGTCCGCGAACGCGTCGCAGGACTCCTCGGCGAGAGGGGCGACGACGCAGTCCGTCACGGACTATGCCGCGATCCCGGTCACCCAGCAGGCCAGGGCGGTCTCCGCCGCGAGTACCGGCAGCGGGCAGGAGACCCAGGAGACGGCGGACGGCACCGAACTCGCCGACACGGGAAGCCCGGACACCACGCCGTACGTCGTCGGCGGGACCCTCTTCCTCTCCGTGGGCGCCGGATTCGTCGTCTATTCGGTGCGCCGCGAACGCCTGGGCTTTTAATCTCCCTTGACGAACCTTTGACAGTGCACACATAGTGCGCGCATGAAGAGATCATCGGGCGTGCGACTGTGCGCCACGGCGGCTGTGGGGGCACTGTCGCTCGCCCTTGTCACGGGCTGTTCCGACGAGGGGTCGAAGGATGCCGGCGGTACGGACGGCAAACCGGCCGCGAGGGCCTTGGGCACCGCGGAGTTGAAGAAGCTGATCGTCGCCGGGGGCGAGGTTCCCGGCTACAAGGTCGGGGCCGTTCCGGCCACCCGCGCGAAGCCGATCACCACGGACAGCGTCGAGTGCCGTCCGCTGGCGCGCGTGCTGTCCGGGCTCCCGCCGGCCGAGGCGGCGGCGCAGACGGACCGTCTCGCCACGCAGGACCTGAAGAAGGACCCCACGGACGACGCGACGTCCCTGGACGACATGGCCGACGGCAAGTTCGAGGACGCCATCAAGAAGTCCATGGACCTGGACGTCACCACGGTCAACCTGTCCTCGTACGACGGGGACGGCGCCGCGAAGGCCCTCGCGTCGGTCTCCGCCGCGGTGCGGGCCTGCGCGGGCGGCTTCGACGGCAAGCAGTCGGGCACCGGGATGAAGTTCACCAAGGTCGCGGAGTCCAAGGCCGCCGCCGCGGGCGACGAGTCGGTGGCGTTCGAGGCGATCAGCGAGATGGACGGGGACTCGGCGCCGGTCTACGGCGAGGTCGTCCGGCACGGGAACACCCTGGCGTCGTACTACACGGTGAACATCGGCGCGATGATGGCCAAGAAGGCGTACTCGGTGTCGCCCGAGGTCGTCAAGGCGCAGTCGGCCAAGCTGAAGTGACGCCCTGACGCGGAAGTGACGCTTTGACAGCAGAGGGGCCCCGCCGGACGGCGGGCCCCTCACGCGTTCCGCGGTCCTACTGAAGCGGTCCGGTGACCGTCTCCACGGCCGCCACGAGCCCGCCGCCGCGCACGAACGCGTCGGCCGCGGCCAGGTCGGGCGCCAGGAAGCGGTCGGGGCCGGGGCCCTCGACACCGGCGGCCCGGACGGCCGCGATGGCGGCCTGCGAGGCGGGCGCCGGGGTGAGGCCCTCGCGCAGCTCGACGGCGCGGGTGGCCGCGTACAGCTCGACGGCGATGATCCGGGCCAGGTTGCCGACGGCGGTGCGCAGCTTGCGCGCGGCCGACCAGCCCATGGACACGTGGTCCTCCTGCATGGCGGAGGACGGGATGGAGTCCGCGGAGGCCGGTACGGCGAGCCGCTTCATCTCGCTGACCAGCGCGGCCTGCGTGTACTGGGCGATCATCAGGCCGGAGTCGACGCCGGCGTCGTCCGCGAGGAACGGCGGCAGGCCGTGGCTGCGGTTCTTGTCGAGGAGCCGGTCGGTGCGGCGCTCGGCGATGGAGCCGAGGTCGGCGGCGGCGATGGCGACGAAGTCCAGGACGTAGGCCACGGGGGCGCCGTGGAAGTTGCCGTTGGACTCCACCCGTCCGTCGGGCAGCACCACGGGGTTGTCGACGGCGGAGGCGAGCTCGCGCTCGGCGACCAGCCGGGCGTACGCCAGGGTGTCCCGTCCGGCGCCGGCGACCTGCGGGGCGCAGCGCACCGAGTAGGCGTCCTGGACGCGCGGCGCGTCGTCCTGGTGGTGCCCGGTGAGGCCGGAGCCCTTGAGCACGGCCAGCATGTTGGCGGCGGAGGCGCCCTGCCCGGGGTGCGGGCGGATGGCGTGCAGCTCGGGGGCGAGCACCCTGTCCGTGCCGAGCAGCGCCTCCATGCTGAGGGCGGCGGTGACGTCGGCGGACTTGTACAGCATGTCCAGGTCGGCGAGGGCCATGATCAGCATGCCGAGCATGCCGTCGGTGCCGTTGAGGAGGGCCAGGCCCTCCTTCTCGCGCAGCTCGACGGGCTGGATGCCGTGCTCGGCGAGCAGCTCGCCGGCGGGCCGTACGACGCCGTCGGGGCCCTCGGCGTCACCCTCGCCCATGAGCGTGAGGGCGCAGTGGGACAGCGGGGCCAGGTCGCCGGAGCAGCCGAGGGAGCCGTACTCGTGGACGACCGGGGTGATCCCGGCGTTCAGCACGTCGGCCATGGTCTGCGCGACCTCGGGCCGGACGCCGGTGTGGCCGGAGCAGACCGTCTTGAGCCGGAGGAACATCAGGGCGCGTACGACCTCGCGCTCCACCCGCGGCCCCATGCCGGCGGCGTGCGAGCGGACGATGTTGCGCTGCAGCTGGGCGCGCAGTTCCTGGCTGATGTGCCGGGTCGCCAGGGCTCCGAAGCCGGTGGAGACGCCGTAGACCGGCTCCGGCTTGGCCGCCAGGGCGTCCACGATCTCCCGGGCCGCCGCGAGGGCCGCCACCGCCTCCGCCGACAGCTCGATGCGGGCACCGCCGCGCGCCACGGCGAGAACGTCGGACGCCGTGACACCGGACGTCCCCACCACCACAGTGTGCATATCCATATTCAGGAGCGTACGCATTGAATGCGGCGATGTCACTAGTGGAGTACGGGGGTGACCCTTACCGTTCGGTGTGGGCTTCGCCTCACGGCAGGCGCCCGCGGAACCGGCGCCGCTCGGCGTGCGAGGGCGGGGGTTCGTCGGCCAGTCGTACCACGGGATCGTCCGGGCCCTCGCGGCCGGCCACCACCGGCCGGTCCGCGCGCTCGGCCTTCGCCCGGTACTGCGCCGCGTCCGCGAGCCGGAACAGCCGCCGGGCGTCGTGCACCGGCCCGATCGGGTCCTCGGTCGAGGCGACACCGCACGCGACCCCCTCGCCCGGCTCCAGGTCCCCGGCCCGGCGGCACAGCTCGTCCGCCGCCTTCACCATGTCGTCGGCGGGCGGGCCGACCGCGAGCAGGCAGAACTCGTCCCCGCCGAGCCGCGCGGCCAGCGCGCCCGGCACCATCGCACCGCACAGCGAGAGGATCGAGCCGAAGCGCTCCAGCAGACGGTCGCCGACGGCGTGCCCGAGGGTGTCGTTGACCCGCTTCAGCCCGTTGAGGTCGCAGACGACGAGGCTGACGGTCACCCCCTCCGTCCGGTGCTGCTCCACGGCCTCCTCCAGGTGCACGTCCACGGCACGGCGGTTGGCGAGCCCGGTGAGGGAGTCGGTGAACGCGAGCCGGCGGGCCTCCTCGAGCCGCTCGGTCTGCGCGAGCCCGGCGGCGACGACCGCGGCCAGTACGGTCGCGAACTCGGCGTCGGCGGGCGCGAACACGGGCGCGCCGACCGGGCGGGCCACGTACAGCTCGCCCCAGGCCCTGCCGTGCAGCACGACGGGGGCGACCACGCAGCAGCCGCGGCCCCTGCGGCGCAGGGCGGCGACCCGCTGGTGGAAGTAGCCGGGGGTGCCGGCGGCCGTCCCCTCGGCCGTCTCCACCCAGGCGTTGGGGCCCCCGCCGCCGGCCCACCGCTCGTGCAGGAACTCGGTGATCTCCGGGAACTGGTGCACCGGGTAGGCCTCGACCTCCGGGAACTCCTCCTCGTCCGGGCGGCGCACCCCCACGTTGACGAGGACCCGCAGCCGTCCGAGCTGCCGCTCCCACACCGACAGTGCGGCGAAGCTGCCGTCCAGCGCCCGGCAGGCGCCGAGGGCGGCGGCCTGCCACGACTCCCTCGGGGTGTGCGCCGCCGCCATCCCCTGGGCCAGCGCCACGACGGCGGCGAGCCGCTTGTCCTCACCCATTACTCCAGGTTAGGGAGGAATGGGCCGATTCGGGATGCTGGTGCGGCGATCAGGTGGACCGACGGCCGTTTTCCCCGGGCAGCCGCATGAGGACGACCGAGCGGGGGTATCCGCAAGCGCCGACCACGACCACGTTCCTCACTCCCCCGGCCACTGGGGTGTGCGCTTCTCGTTGAAGGCCGCCACGCCCTCCGCGCGGTCGCCCGAGAACGCCACCGAGCGCCACGCCGCGTCCTCCACCTCGAGCCCGGCCCGCAGGTCCAGCCCCTGGCCCAGGCGCAGCGCCCGCTTGGCGGCCCGCAGGCCCACCGGCGAGTTCGCGGCGATCCGGGCACCCAGCGCCAGCGCCTCCTCGCGGTCCCGGCCCTCGTCCACCAACTGGTCGACCAGGCCCAGCCCGGCCGCCTCCGCCGCCTCCAGCCGCCGCGCCGAGAAGATCAGCTCGGCCGCCCGCGCCGCACCCACCCGGCGCGGCAGGAGCTGCGTACCGCCACCGCCGGGGATCACGCCCACCGACACCTCCGGCAGCCCCACGACGGCCGTACGGTCGGCCACGATCAGATCGCAGGACAGCGCGAGTTCGAAACCACCGCCCAGCGCGAAGCCGTGGACCGCCGCGATCGTCGGCATCGGCAGCTCCAGCACTCCGGTGTACGCACCGCGGGCGACCGGCCGCTGCCGGACGAGGTCGGCGTCGGTGAAGGAGTTCCGCTCCTTCAGGTCGGCGCCGACGCAGAACGCCCGCTCGTGGGAGGAGGCCAGGACGACCACGCGGGCGTCCCGGTCGGCCGCCAGCGCGGTGCACGCGGCCGCGATCGAGCGGGCCATCTCCGTCGAGACGGCGTTCATCGCCTTGGGCCGGTCCAGTACCAGCTCAGCGACGTGCCCGTGCCGCCGTACCAGCACGAACTCCCCGAACCGCTCCTCGCTCATGACACCCTCCGGTTAACGCGGGTTAACTGACTGCCTGCCCGATCATCGCAGCCACGCCCCCTCCCGTGAAGTCCAGGGGGCTACGCCCGTTCGAGTGACATGCGTGCTTTCCACCCCACACCGCCCACAGGAGCGCATAGCGTGCGTCCGCCACGGCGCGCCCCGGGGCGCGCGGCCGGGAGGGAACCCCATGACACCGATTCGTGCACTGTCCCGTGCAGCACAGGAGAGCGAGCCGGGCGCGCCCGGCACCGACGCCGAGTCCGGCGCGCACCGCGGCCGTCATCGCAAGCCCCGCCCCCGGAAGGTCCTCCTCGCCGCCGGCGGCCTGGCACTGGCCGCGGGGGTGCTGAGCCTGGTGCGGGTCGCCCCGGAGTCGGGGGTCGGCGTCCCGGGCACGGCGGAGGCCGAGCCCCGGCCCGACCACGGCGGAGGTGCCACGGAGGGTGCGGCGCGAACCGCCGCCGCCGTCGCCGCCGACCCCACCGCACTGCCCTCGGCGACCTCCGCCATGGGCGGCAGGAGCCTCACCCCCGCGGACTCCGGAACTCCCACCGCCGTCGCCTCCGCCACCGCCGCGGCACCGCACGGAGAGACCGCCGCGCCGACCACCGTCCCGACCGGGGCCCCGTCCGCCCCGGGCGGCACACCGCGGCCCTCGGCGACGACGTCCGCCCCGCGCCCCGCTCCGACGACGCCCACGCCGACCCCCACCCCGACGCCGAGCCGCAGCACGGCGGACCCCGATCCGGGCGGGCTGTGCCTCCCGGTGATCAGCCTGTGCGTGGATGTCCTCGACCGGGACCAGGGGAACGACTAGGGGACGACCAGGGAAACGAACCGGCGGAGACGGACGGAGCGGCTACGGCCGCTCGTCGCGGCGGCTGAGCAGCCACGGCTCGACCACGCCGAGGCCACGCACCGGGCGCTGCCACATCGGCTGGAGCGCGTAGCGGTACACCGGCGGCTCCTCGCCCTCCTTCTCGGCGGCGGCCGCCGCCTCGGCCGCGTCCGCCTCCGAGGCGGGCGCCTCGCCGGAACGGATCAGCTCCTCCGCGAAGGCGCTGTCCACCAGCACGGCGTCACGCGGAGCTATCGAGGTGAGCCGGGAGGCCAGGTTCACGGTCGTACCGAACACGTCGCCCATGCGCGTGGTCACCGTGCCGAACGCCATGCCGACCCGGAGCTCGGGCATCGTCTCGTCGTTCGACAGCGTCTCGACCAGGCGCAGCGCGATGTCGGCGGCGACACCGGCGTCGTCCGCCGCGTACAGCACCTCGTCGCCGAGGGTCTTGATGAGGCGGCCGCCGCGCGCGGCCACCAGGTCCGCGGCGGTCGTCTCGAAGGCCTCGACGAGTTCGCCGAGTTCCTCCTCCTCCATGCGGCGGGTCAGCCGGGTGAACCCGACGAGGTCGGCGAAGCCGACGGCGAGCCGCCGGTCGACCATCTCCTCGTCGTCGGCCGACTGCACGACCCGGCCGGCCGAGGCGGCGAGCTGGCGGCGCCAGACGTAGACGAGGAACTCCTCCAGCTCGGGCAGGAGCAGCTCGACGATCGGGTACGTCACCTCGGTGCGGGTCATGCCCGGCTCGGGCGGCTCGGTCAGGCCCTCCAGGAAGGAATCCATCTGCCACTCCGCCAACCGGGCGGTGGTCTGTCCCGTGGACCGGGCCACCTGCACCGCCATGGCCTCGCTGAGCAGTCCCGCCTCGACAAGGCCGGCGAGGCGGCGCAGGGCGAGTACGTCGGCCTCGGTGAGGGCCCTGGCCTGGCCTATGTCGGCGAAGCCCATGGCCCGCCAGAAGCGCGAGGCCAGTTCCATGGAGACGCCGGCGCTGCGGGCGGCCTGGAAGGGGGTGTAGCGGCGCTCGGCGCCCAGGATGAGCTGTTCCAGACGCAGGGCCAGCGGGTCCTCGCCGGTGTCGGCGGCGTGGGCGTCGTCCCCCCGATCGAGGGGAGGGTCCACCCGGCCGTCCGCGCCCGCGCCGGAGCCCGTGTCGTCGACGGTCACGCCTGCTGCCCTTCCGATCTGCCGCGGTCAGGTTTCGACCGGCCTCAACTCTACGGCAGGTGTGCGCCAGCTCACTCCGTCGGGTTCGGCGGGGGTAGGTGCCGGCCGTGGCCGAGCGCCGTGCGCACCTGCAGCTCCATCGTGGCCGCTCGCGCGGTTCCCCGCGCCCCTGAGGAGCCGCACCACCGCCCGGTCGGCCCCGCCGAAGCGCAGCGCCGCGGCTACGCCGGGCGCAGGTGCACGATGTCGCCCGCGCCGACCGGTTCCTGGACGCCGTTCTCCGTGGCGATGACCAGGCGCCCGTCGCCGTCCACCGCGACCGCCTCGCCGACGATCGACCGGTCCCCCGGCAGCTCCGCCCGCACCGCCCGCCCGAGCGTCGCGCAGCCCGCCGCGTACGTGTCCTGCAGCCCGCTGGCCGCCGGATCGCCGCCGGCCCGCCGCCAGCGCCCGTACCAGTCCTCCAGGGAGCGCAGCACCGCCCGCAGCAGCGGGTCCCGGTCCGTGCCCTGCGCACCGGCCAGCACCAGCGACCCCGCCTGCGGGACCGGCAGCTCGTCCGCCCGCAGGGAGACGTTGATACCCACGCCCACCACGATGCCGTCCGTGCCGGCCCGCTCCGCGAGGATGCCGCCCGCCTTGCGCTCCTCCTCACCCACCGTCACCAGCAGGTCGTTCGGCCATTTGAGTGCCGTGTCCACGCCCGCGGCCCGGGACAGCCCGGTCGCCACCGCCACCCCGGTCAGCAGCGGCAGCCAGCCCCAGCGGGCCACCGGCACCTCGGTGGGCTTCAGCAGCACCGAGAAGAAGAGGCCGGAGCGCGGCGGCGCCGTCCAGCGGCGGTCCAGCCGGCCCCGGCCGGCCGTCTGCTCCTCCGCCACCAGCACCGCGCCCTCGTCGGCGTCGCCCCCGGCGGCCCGTCCGGCGAGGTCGGAGTTGGTGGAACCGGTCCGCTGCACCACCTCGATGTCGCGGTACAGGCCGCCCTCCCTGATCAGCCCGCGCCGCAGTGCCGTGGCGTTCAGGGGCGGGCGGTCCAGATCGGACCAGCGGCTGTCGTCTGATGCATTGTGCGGCGTCATGCAAGCCACCCTAGGTGTGGCAAACGACGCACTGCTGATCGGTAGCGCCGCCACTACTCTACGAATGAGTAACCGTCCCCCCTTTTGAGCAGGCAGGGAGCCGTATCCCGATGTCCGAGCCGGAAGAGCGTCAAGAGATCCAAGGGATCGACATCCACACGACCGCGGGAAAGCTCGCGGATCTCCAGCGCCGCATCCATGAAGCGACGCACGCCGGCTCGGAACGTGCCGTCGAGAAGCAGCACGCGAAGGGCAAGCTGACGGCCCGTGAGCGGATCGAACTCCTCCTGGACGAGGGGTCCTTCGTCGAGCTGGACGAGTTCGCCCGGCACCGCTCCACCAACTTCGGGCTGGAGAGCAACCGTCCCTACGGCGACGGTGTCGTCACCGGGTACGGCACCGTCGACGGCCGGCCCGTCGCCGTGTTCTCCCAGGACTTCACGGTCTTCGGCGGCGCGCTCGGCGAGGTCTACGGCCAGAAGATCGTCAAGGTGATGGACTTCGCGCTGAAGACCGGCTGCCCGGTCGTCGGGATCAACGACTCCGGTGGCGCCCGCATCCAGGAAGGCGTCGCCTCCCTCGGGGCCTACGGCGAGATCTTCCGCCGCAACACCCATGCCTCCGGCGTGATCCCGCAGATCAGCCTGGTCGTGGGCCCCTGCGCCGGCGGCGCGGTCTACTCCCCGGCCATCACCGACTTCACGGTCATGGTCGACCAGACCTCGCACATGTTCATCACCGGCCCGGACGTCATCAAGACCGTCACCGGTGAGGACGTCGGCTTCGAGGAGCTGGGCGGCGCGCGCACGCACAACGCCACCTCCGGCGTGGCCCACCACATGGCGGGCGACGAGAAGGACGCCATCGAGTACGTCAAGCAGCTGCTGTCGTACCTGCCGTCCAACAACCTCTCCGAGGCCCCGGTCTTCCCGGAGGAGGCCGACCTCGGCGTCACCGACGAGGACCGCGAGCTGGACACTCTCGTCCCGGACAGCGCGAACCAGCCGTACGACATCCGCACGGTGGTCGAACACGTCCTGGACGACGCCGAGTTCTTCGAGACGCAGGCACTGTTCGCGCCGAACATCGTCACCGGCTTCGGGCGGGTCGAGGGCCACCCGGTCGGCGTGGTCGCCAACCAGCCGATGCAGTTCGCCGGCTGCCTCGACATCGAGGCGTCCGAGAAGGCGGCCCGCTTCGTGCGCACCTGCGACGCCTTCAACGTGCCGGTGCTGACCTTCGTGGACGTCCCCGGCTTCCTCCCGGGCGTCGACCAGGAGCACGACGGCATCATCCGGCGCGGCGCCAAGCTGATCTACGCCTACGCCGAGGCCACCGTCCCGCTGATCACCGTCATCACCCGCAAGGCCTTCGGCGGCGCCTACGACGTCATGGGCTCCAAGCACCTGGGTGCCGACATCAACCTGGCCTGGCCCACCGCGCAGATCGCGGTCATGGGCGCCCAGGGCGCGGTCAACATCCTGCACCGCCGCACCATCGCCGAGGCGGAGGCGAACGGCGAGGACGTCGAGGCGGTGCGGGCCCGGCTGATCCAGGAGTACGAGGACCACCTGCTCAACCCGTACATCGCGGCCGAGCGCGGCTACGTCGACGCGGTGATCATGCCGTCCGACACGCGGGCCCACATCGTCCGCGGTCTGCGTCAGCTGCGTACGAAGCGGGAATCCCTGCCTCCGAAGAAGCACGGCAACATCCCGCTGTAGCCCGGTCCGACCGAGAGGAAGCCGTCATGACGATCAAGGTCGTACGAGGCAATCCGACCCCGGAGGAGCTGGCCGCCGCTCTGGCGGTGGTCCGCGCCCGCGCCGCGGCGGCAGCGGTCCAGCCGTCCGGCGCGGAGGGCCCGAGGGACGCGTGGTCCGACCCGTCGCGGATCGCGGTCCGGCGCGTCCCGAACCCGGGCCCGGCGTCCTGGACCCGCACGTACTGGCCGGGCTAGGCAGACCGCCCGGCCGATCTGAGTAGCCGTACTCAGGCGCCGCGGCCCGCCCGGGCCGCACGCTGGGAGCATGCTGTGGTCAGACCCCGAGGACGAGCCGCCGAAAGAACTGCGCGACATGCAGGAGATGCTGCGGCGGCTCGGCCTCTTCATGGCGCTGGCCATGATCCTGGCCATGATCGTCATCGGTCTGAGGTGAGCCGGGCGGCTCACCCTGACTAATCTGACGGCATGACTGCAAAGCGCCGCAGGCGACTCGTGCTCGCCTCCCAGTCCCCCGCCCGGCTCGGCCTGCTCCGGCAGGCCGGCCTCGCGCCCGAGGTGATCGTGAGCGGGGTCGACGAGGACGCCGTCACCGCTCCCACCCCGGCCGAGCTGGCGCTCGCGCTGTCCGAGGCGAAGGCCTCGGTCGTGGCGGCGAAGCCGGAGGTGCAGGGCGCCCTGGTGATCGGCTGCGACTCGGTGCTGGAGCTGGACGGGCGGGCGCTCGGCAAGCCCGCCGACGCCGAGGAGGCCACCGCCCGCTGGAAGGCGATGCGCGGACGCACCGGAGTACTCCAGACGGGTCATTGTGTGTGGGACACGGAGGCGAAGCGGTACGTCTCCGCGACCGCCTCCACCGTTGTGCACTTCGGCGAACCGACCGACGCGGAGATCGCCGCGTACGTGGCCTCCGGCGAGCCGCTCTACGTCGCCGGCGCGTTCACCCTGGACGGCCGTTCGGCCCCGTTCATCGAGGGCATCGACGGCGACCACGGCAACGTGATCGGCATCAGCCTGCCCCTGGTGCGCAAGCTCCTCGCCGAACTGGGTGTCGGGATCACGGAGTTGTGGGAGCCGGCGGGATGACCTCGGTGGGGACGGAGTCCCGCGGCTCCTCGTCCCCGTCCCGCGGTGCGCCGCGCTGCTCCGGGACCTGCTGCGGCGCGCCGGCCGGGGGTGCCGGCTCGGCCCGGGCCTGCGGGTCGCCGTCGGCGCCTGCACCGTCGCCGGGGGCCGCCTGTTCCGGGCCTTCGGCGCGGTCGTATGTCATCAGGAGCAGGACGATGAGTCCGAGCACCACGACCATCGTCAGGAAGGCCGTCCAGCCCACCAGCCCCCAGGCGAACGCGCCCAGCAGGGCGTGCACCACGGCCGCGCTGATCAGCAGGACACGCCCGAGCCCGGCCGGGGCGCGGTTGCGGATCGCGACCAGCAGCGCCACCAGGGCGCACAGGGCGAAGTAGAGGCCGAAGACGATGCCGCCGACCTTCGAGGACGTGGCCATCGTCGACGGGTCGAGGCCGGCCAGGGACATGTCCTGCCGGTCGACGACCACCCCGAGGAACCAGTTCAGCGCGGCGACGAGGAAACCCTCCGCCAGCAGGACCAACGCCACGACCCATGCCACCGGTCTGCGCACCACCGGTCCCCACCCACTTCCCAGCCAGCCATCTGTTACTGCAGGTACGTTCGAGCCATCGCGAACGCTACTAACGGGTAAACCGTGGGACAAGGGTCCGTGCGGCAGCAAAGAATCATTGGGCCATTCGTAGGGACTCGACAAAGAATCGGAGTGGGCCGCAGCACCCCACCACAGAGACCTTGACCACATGACAGGGCTAGGGTTTTCCGGAGGAGTCCTGCGTACCGAGGTGCGACAAGGACTTTCGCGGGTCGGGCGAGCCTCGCATCACGCTCCGTGTGGGCAAGCTCACCATTGGGGACGGGTCGTAGTGCCGTGTCGGCAGTCCCTAAACTCGGCTTGTTTCAAGGAGGGAGCCTCAATCGTGCGCAAGGTGCTCATCGCCAACCGTGGCGAAATCGCTGTCCGCGTGGCCCGGGCCTGTCGGGACTCCGGGATCGCGAGCGTGGCCGTCTACGCGGAGCCGGACCGGGACGCTCTGCATGTCCGCGCCGCGGATGAGGCGTTCGCCCTGGGCGGTGACACTCCGGCGACCAGCTATCTGGACATCCAGAAGGTGCTGAACGCGGCCCGCGAATCCGGTGCGGACGCGATCCACCCCGGCTACGGCTTTCTGTCGGAGAACGCCGAGTTCGCCCAGGCCGTGCTGGACGCGGGTCTGATCTGGATCGGTCCGCCGCCGCAGGCCATCCGGGACCTCGGTGACAAGGTCGCCGCGCGGCACATCGCGCAGCGGGCCGGCGCCCCGCTGGTCGCCGGTACTCCCGACCCGGTCTCCGGGGCGGACGAGGTCGTGGCGTTCGCCGAGGAGCACGGCCTGCCGATCGCGATCAAGGCCGCGTTCGGTGGCGGTGGCCGTGGTCTGAAGGTCGCCCGGACCCTCGAGGAGGTGCCGGAGCTGTACGACTCCGCGGTCCGTGAGGCGGTCGCCGCGTTCGGCCGGGGCGAGTGCTTCGTCGAGCGCTACCTGGACCGTCCCCGGCACGTGGAGACGCAGTGCCTGGCCGACAAGCACGGCAACGTGGTCGTGGTCTCCACCCGTGACTGCTCGCTGCAGCGCCGCCACCAGAAGCTGGTCGAGGAGGCCCCGGCGCCGTTCCTGTCCGAGGAGCAGGTCGCCGAGCTGTACCGCGCCTCGAAGGCCATCCTGAAGGAGGCCCACTACGAGGGCGCGGGCACGTGCGAGTTCCTGGTCGGGCAGGACGGCACGATCTCCTTCCTGGAGGTCAACACCCGGCTGCAGGTCGAGCACCCGGTGACCGAGGAGGTCGCCGGCATCGACCTGGTCCGCGAGATGTTCCGCATCGCCGACGGCGAGGAACTCGGCTACGACGACCCCGCCCTGCGCGGACACTCCTTCGAGTTCCGCATCAACGGCGAGGACCCGGGCCGCAACTTCCTGCCCGCTCCGGGCACCGTCACCGCCTTCGACGCGCCCTCCGGTCCCGGTGTCCGGCTGGACGCGGGCGTGGAGGCGGGCAGTGTGATCGGCCCGGCCTGGGACTCCCTGCTGGCCAAGCTGATCGTCACCGGCCGCACCCGCGCCGAGGCCCTCCAGCGCGCCGCCCGCGCCCTGGAGGAGTTCCGGGTCGAGGGCATGGCCACCGCCATCCCCTTCCACCGCGCGGTCGTCACCGACCCCGCCTTCGCCCCCGAGCTGACCGGCTCCACCGATCCGTTCACGGTCCACACCCGCTGGATCGAGACCGAGTTCGTCAACGAGATCAAGCCCTTCGCGGCCCCCGCCGACACCGAGACGGACGAGGACACCGGCCGCGAGACGGTCGTCGTCGAGGTCGGCGGCAAGCGCCTGGAGGTCTCGCTGCCCTCCTCGCTCGGCATGAGCCTGGCCCGCACCGGCCTGGCCGCCGGGGCCAAGCCCAAGCGCCGCGCCGCCAAGAAGTCCGGCCCGGTCGCCTCGGGTGACACCCTCGCCTCGCCGATGCAGGGCACGATCGTGAAGATCGCGGTCGAGGAGGGCCAGGAGGTCAAGGAGGGCGACCTGATCGTCGTCCTGGAGGCCATGAAGATGGAGCAGCCCCTCAACGCCCACCGGGCGGGCACCATCAAGGGCCTGACCGCCGAGGTCGGCGCCTCGGTCACCTCCGGCGCCCCCATCTGCGAGATCAAGGACTGACCCACCCCACACCCCGAGAAGCCCGGAGCCCCTACCCAGGAGCCTCCGGGCTTCTCGCATTGCTGCGTGTACCGGCGCGATCTCGGACAGGCCGTAAGGCGGCCGCCGGGGCGCCAGGAGGCTCGCAGGGCCGGCCGACGGCGGTCGCGGCCCCGCCGCGGAGGCGGATCCGCGATACCCGTGTCGCTGCCGACCCCCGGAGGGGTCAGCGGCGGCGGAGGTCTGCGACTCGGGCTCGGTCGGTGGTGGCCGGGTCCGCGAGGCCCGCGGTGGAGCGGAGGGGGACGTGGCCCCGGCGGGGGCCGGGCAGGGCCCGCTGCTGGCGTGCGGCAGGCCCTTGCTCACCCCCCGGGGCTCCGGTCGCCCCGGCCACGGCGATCTGCACCCCCTGGTCGGCCAGGGCCTGCAACTCGGTGGCGCCGCGGTCGTCGTGGGCCGGCGGCTCGTCGGTGACCAGGCGGGTGATGAGGTCCGTCGGCACGGTCTGGAACATCGTGTCCGTACCGAGCTTGGTGTGGTCGGCGAGGACCACGACCTCCGCCGCGGCCTGGACGAGGGCCCGGTCCACCGACGCCGAGAGCATGTTGGACGTGGACAGACCACGCTCGGCCGTCAGGCCGCTCCCGGACAGGAATGCCTTGGACACGCGCAGCCCCTGCAGGGACTGCTCGGCTCCGGAGCCCACGAGGGCGTAGTTGGAGCCGCGCAGGGTGCCCCCGGTCATCACGACCTCCACCCGGTTGGCATGGGCCAACGCCTGGGCCACCAGGAGGGAGTTGGTGACGACCGTCAGACCCGGCACGCGCGCCAGGCGGCGGGCCAGCTCCTGCGTGGTCGTCCCGGCTCCGACGACGATGGCCTCGCCCTCTTCGACGAGGCCCGCGGCGAGATCGGCGATGGCCGTCTTCTCGGCGGTCGCGAGATGGGACTTCTGCGGAAAGCCGGACTCCCGCGTGAACCCGCCCGGCAGTACCGCACCGCCGTGCCGGCGGTCGAGGAGTCCTTCGGCCTCCAGTGCGCGCACGTCCCGCCGTACGGTCACTTCGGAGGTCTGGACGACGCGGGCGAGTTCACGGAGCGACACGGCACCGTTCGCTCGCACCATTTCGAGGATCAATTGGCGACGTTCAGCAGCGAACACGAAACTGACAGTAACCCCAGCGACCGTCTGGTTTCAGCAGTTTGCGCCGAATAACAGAAGTTGTTCGCATGGTGGGGCGGGAAGTGGTATAGCACCTAGCCGCCCCGACTATGCCGTACGCACACGCCGCAACTCCCCGTGACCAGCGGGAAGTTGCGTGACGGTCAGGCCTCCGCGCTCGCCTTGCGCGTGTGCAGCTGCCGGGCGACCTCCGCGATCGACCCCGAAAGGGAGGGGTACACCGTGAACGCGTTCGCGATCTGTTCGACCGTCAGATTGTTGTCGACGGCGATCGAGATCGGGTGGATGAGTTCCGACGCGCGGGGCGCCACGACCACACCGCCGACGACGATGCCCGTGCCCGGCCGGCAGAAGATCTTCACGAAGCCGTCCCGGATGCCCTGCATCTTGGCCCGCGGGTTGCGCAGCAGGGGCAGTTTGACGACCCGCGCGTCGATCTTGCCCGCGTCCACGTCCGCCTGCGTGTAGCCGACCGTGGCGATCTCGGGGTCGGTGAAGACGTTGGAGGAGACCGTCTTCAGGTTCAGCGGTGCCACCGCGTCGCCGAGGAAGTGGTACATGGCGATACGTCCCTGCATCGCGGCGACGGACGCGAGGGCGAAGACACCGGTCACGTCACCGGCCGCGTACACGCCGGGAGCGGTCGTCCTGGACACCTTGTCGGTCCAGATGTGACCGGACTCGCGCAGCTTGACGCCGGCCTCCTCCAGACCGAGCCCCGCGCTGTTGGGGATGGCACCGACGGCCATGAGGCAGTGGGAGCCGCTGATGACCCGGCCGTCGGCCAGCGTCACCTCGACCCGGTCGCCGACGCGCTTGGCGGACTGCGCTCGGGAGCGGGCCATGACGTTCATGCCGCGGCGGCGGAAGACGTCCTCCAGGACGGCGGCGGCGTCCGGGTCCTCACCCGGCAGCACCCGGTCCCGGGAGGAGACGAGCGTGACCTTCGAACCGAGGGCCTGGTAGGCGCCGGCGAACTCGGCACCGGTCACGCCGGAGCCGACCACGATCAGCTCTTCCGGCAGCTCGTCGAGGTCGTAGACCTGGGTCCAGTTGAGGATGCGCTCGCCGTCGGGCTGCGCGTCGGGCAGCTCGCGCGGATGACCGCCGGTGGCGATGAGGACGGCGTCGGCGGTGAGGGTCTCCTCGTTGCCGTCGGCGGCGGTGACGACGACCTTGCGCGAGCCGTCGAGACCCTGCATGCCGTCCAGCCGGCCGCGGCCGCGCATGACCCGGGCGCCGGCGCGGGTGACGGAGGCGGTGATGTCGTGCGACTGCGCGAGGGCCAGCCGCTTCACCCGGCGGTTGACCTTCCCGAGGTCCACGCCGACCACCCGGGCCGCCTGCTCCAGCGGCGGGGTGTCGTCGGCGACGATGATGCCCAGCTCTTCGTACGAGGAGTCGAAGGTGGTCATCACCTCGGCCGTAGCGATAAGGGTCTTCGACGGTACGCAGTCGGTCAGCACCGACGCTCCGCCCAGACCGTCGCAGTCGACGACGGTCACCTCCGCGCCGAGCTGGGCGGCCACCAGGGCCGCCTCGTATCCGCCGGGTCCGCCACCGATGATCACGATCCGAGTCACGTACTCCATTGTCCCGCACGCTTCAAGGTGCTACTGCCCGGGGGCGTCCCCGGGGTTCCCGAGGGACACGAGTGGCCCGCGTTTCCCCTGACGTACGCTCTCCCCATGTCGCTCTATGCCGCGTACGCCGGCAACCTCGACGCCCGGCTGATGTCCCGCCGCGCCCCGCACTCGCCGCTGCGCGCCACCGGCTGGCTGAGCGAGTGGCGGCTGACCTTCGGCGGCGAGCAGCTGGGCTGGGAGGGCGCGCTGGCGACGATCGTGGAGGACCCGCTGGCCCAGGTCTTCGTCGGCCTCTACGACCTCGCGCCCATGGACGAGGAGTCGCTGGACCGGTGGGAGGGCGTGGGCCTCGGCATCTACCGGCGCACCCGCGTGCGCGTGCACACCCTGGACGGCGAGGAGTCGGCCTGGACGTACGTGCTCAACGGCTACGAGGGCGGTCTGCCCTCGGCGCGGTACCTCGGTGAGGTCGCCGACGCCGCGGAGTCCGCCGGGGCACCGCACGACTATGTGATGGAGCTCCGCAAGCGTCCCTGCTGAACGGCCAAAGCGCGGTTTTGCTGCACTTTTGCCCGCCCCTTGTGGAAAACGACAAGACAACGATCTCCAATACGTGGGCCTTGTCATCTACGCGCGTAGGCGCAGACCGGCTACCCTCGTCGGCGTGAACGCATCTCTTCTTCCGGACGACATCCAGGGCGACCCCCACGCCGCCGCCGACGCCGCCGCCGCGCGCCTGCGCGAACTGACCGGCGCCGAGACCCACGACGTCGCCCTCGTGATGGGCTCCGGCTGGGCCCCGGCCGTCGACGCACTGGGCGCCCCCGACGCCGAGTTCCAGGTCACCGAGCTGCCCGGCTTCCCGCCGCCGGCCGTCGAGGGGCACGGCGGCAAGATCCGCTCGTACTCCTTCGGTGACAAGCGCGCGCTGGTCTTCCTGGGCCGCACGCACTACTACGAGGGCCGTGGCGTCGCCGCCGTCTCCCACGGTGTGCGCACCGCCGTGGCGGCCGGCTGCAAGACCGTGGTCCTCACCAACGGCTGCGGCGGCCTGCGCGAGGGCATGCGCCCCGGCCAGCCGGTGCTGATCAGCGACCACATCAACCTGACGGCGACGTCGCCGATCGTCGGCGCGAACTTCGTCGACCTGACGGACCTGTACTCGCCGCGCCTGCGCGCCCTGTGCAAGGAGATCGACCCCTCCCTGGAGGAGGGCGTCTACGCGCAGTTCCCCGGCCCGCACTACGAGACCCCGGCCGAGATCCGCATGGCCCGTGTCATCGGCGCGGACCTGGTGGGCATGTCGACGGTCCTGGAGGCCATCGCCGCCCGCGAGGCCGGCGCCGAGGTCCTGGGCATCTCGCTGGTCACCAACCTGGCCGCGGGCATGACGGGCGAGCCCCTCAACCACGAGGAGGTCCTCCAGGCGGGCCGCGACTCGGCGGCGCGCATGGGCCAGCTGCTGACCCAGGTGCTCGGCAGGATCTAGGCGGCACACGCTCGCGGCACGCACGGCGCGCCGGACCGGGCGCGGGACGGGCACGGTGGCGAACGGGACGCGGTACGCGCGTCCCGACGAGCCGGGTGCGGTGCCGCGGTCGGTTCGGGGGCGTGGTGCCGCCGCCCGCCGGCAGGGTCCGGTGCGGTGCCGGTACCCGTGCGGAACGGGCCCGGACCGCGGTCGGCGTTCACCGGATGTCCCGGACCGCGGTGCCCGGCCGGACGCGCGAGCCTCCGCCGGCCGGACGCGCGAGCCTCCGCGGGCCGGACGCGGCGGCGCGGAACGTGCCGGGGCGGGCACACGTAACGCCATCGGCGTTGGACGGGGGTTCGGGGGCCGAGTCCCCGGCCGGACCAGGCAGACACAGGAGAGGTTGATCCCAAGGTGCACGACGATCTGATCGCCCGGGCCAGGACATGGCTCGCCGAGGACCCCGACACGGAGACCCGTGACGAGCTCGCCAAGCTGATCGACGCCGGGGACGTGACCGAACTGTCGGCCCGCTTCTCCGGCACGCTCCAGTTCGGCACCGCCGGCCTGCGCGGGGAGCTCGGCGCCGGCCCGATGCGCATGAACCGCGGCGTCGTCATCCGCGCCGCCGCCGGCCTCGCCGCGTACCTGAAGAAGAACGGGACCCCGCACGGGGACGGCACCGCCGGCCTCGTCGTCATCGGCTACGACGCCCGCCACAAGTCCGCCGACTTCGCCCGCGACACCGCCGCCGTGATGACCGGCGCCGGGCTGCGTGCGGCCGTACTCCCGCGGCCCCTCCCGACGCCGGTGCTGGCGTTCGCGATCAGGCACCTGGGCGCGGTGGCCGGCGTGGAGGTCACCGCCAGCCACAACCCGCCCCGGGACAACGGCTACAAGGTGTACCTCGGCGACGGCTCCCAGATCGTGCCGCCCGCCGACGCGGGGATCGCCGCCGAGATCGACGCGATCGTCTCCCTGAACGACGTACCGCGCCCGGAGGCCGGCTGGGAGATCCTGGACGACTCGGTCCTGGACGCCTATCTGGCCCGTACGGACGCCGTCCTGGCGGCGGGCTCCCCGCGTACCGCCCGCACGGTCTACACGGCGATGCACGGCGTCGGCAGGGACGTCCTGCTGGCCGCCTTCGCCCGCGCCGGTTTCCCCGAGCCGGTGCTGGTGGCCGAGCAGGCCGACCCGGACCCCGACTTCCCGACGGTGGCCTTCCCCAACCCGGAGGAGCCGGGCGCGATGGACCTCGCGTTCGCGCGGGCCCGTGCCACCGACCCGGACCTGATCATCGCCAACGACCCCGACGCGGACCGCTGCGCGGTGGCCGTGAAGGACGGCGGCGACTGGCGGATGCTGCGCGGCGACGAGGTCGGCGCGCTGCTCGCCGCGCACCTGGTCCGCCGTGGGGTGAGCGGCACCTTCGCGGAGTCGATCGTCTCCTCCTCGCTGCTCGGCCGGATCGCCGGGAAGGCGGGGCTGCCGTACGAGGAGACCCTGACCGGCTTCAAGTGGATCGCCCGCGTGGACGGTCTGCGCTACGGCTACGAGGAGGCCCTCGGCTACTGCGTGGACCCGGAGGGCGTGCGCGACAAGGACGGCATCACCGCCGCGCTGCTGATCACGGAGCTGGCGTCCGGGCTGAAGGAGGAGGGCCGCACCCTCCTCGACCTGCTCGACGACCTCGCCGTGGAGCACGGTCTGCACGCCACCGACCAGCTGTCGGTCCGCGTCCAGGACCTCTCGGTCATCGCCGACGCGATGAGCCGTCTGCGGGAGCAGCCGCCGACCGGGCTGGCCGGCCTTGCCGTCACCCGTGCCGAGGACCTGACCCGGGGCACGGAGACGCTGCCGCCGACGGACGGACTGCGCTACACGCTCGACGGCGCCCGGGTCATCGTCCGGCCGAGCGGCACCGAGCCGAAGCTGAAGTGCTACCTGGAGGTCGTCGTGCCGGTCGCGGCCCGTGCCGACCTCCCGGCCGCCCGCGCCCGCGCCACCGAGCTGCTGGCCGCCGTCAAGCGCGACCTGTCGGCCGCGGCCGGCATCTGACACCCACCGGGGTGCCCTGTCCCGCACGGGGCACCCTGAGGGCACGTCCACGGGACGGCCGAGAGCGAGTCACCCACGGACCCAGGGGCGAGACCGGCACATCACCGCCGCCGACGAGCCCGGCACCCCGAGGACACGCCCACGGGACAGCCGAGAGCGAGTCACCCACGGACCCAGCGGCGGAACCGGTACATCACTGCCGCCGGCGAGCCCGACACCCCTAAGGCACGTCCACGGGACGTCCGCGCGCGAGTCACCCGCGGGCCCAGGGGCGGGATCGGTACATCACTGCCGCGGCGAGCCTGGCACCCCTAAGGCGCGCGGTGCAGGACGGGGAGACGGGCGGCCCGTGTGCCCGCCTTCCGGAGTCGGCTCGGCCGCCGGACGCACCTGGCGCGGCCGCCCCGGCCCGCCCCGGCCCATGCTCACGCGCCGGAGCCCGAGCGGCTCACACGGCCGTGGACGCCGCTTTTGGGCAGCCGCCCAGCCCCCGTCGGCTCCCCCGGACACCCGCGCCCGGCTCACCGCCCGGGCATCCCGTCGCCCGACCCGGGCCCACGACCTCGCCGGTCCGGCGCCGGCCGCCGTGTCAGCCCGTCGTCAGCCCGTCGTCAGCAGGATGATCAGCAGGATGGCGCCGGCCAGCGCCGGGGCGAGCACCTCGTACGCCCAGCGGACCGTCGTCTCGCCCTGGGCCGTCTCCTCCTGCGCGCGGCGTTCGAGCGTCTCGCGCAGGTCGTCCATGACCTGGTCGGTCTCGGACCGGGTCGGGCCGGTCTCCGCGCCGCGCAGGCCGAAGCCGCCGAAGCCGAGACCGCTCGGCGAGAGGCCGCCGCCGACCCGGCCCGGCGTCGTACCCCGGGCCGCGTCCGCCGCCGCCCGCTGCTGACGGCGCGCCGCCTTCTTGCGGGCCCGCAGCGAGACGGGGATCGCCCACAACTGGTACTTCGCGCCGGACTCGGTGACGACCTCGTTGGAGAAGCCGGAGCGCAGGCCGGAGACCTGGCCCCAGGGCAGGGAGATCACCCGCAGCGGGTTGCGGATGCGCAGCCGGTCGTCGTTCACGAAGACGGCGGGGCGCAGCGTGAAGGCCGCGACCAGCGGCACGACGAGGATCAGGCCGGCGAGCGCCAGCCACGGGACGCGGCCGTGGCCCTTGAACAGCGCGTCGAAGCCCAGCCAGCAGACGACGACGAGCAGCAGCACCCCGCCCACGAGCGCCATGGGCGAGCGGTAGATCCGGTCCTTGGCGGCGGGGGCCGGAGGCTGTGACGCGGGTGACGGGTGGTCCGGGGTCATGGCCCCGATTCTGCACGACACCGCCGCGGCTGCTCCCACACGGCCCGGGACCGGCGCTCATCCGTGATCTTCGGGCGCGTGATGAGCACCGGGACTGTACAGCTGCTACGCGCGTAGATATGCTCGTCTGGTGACCATGCCCACTACCGCACCCACAGCTCACGCTCTCGCCGACGTCACCGCGTCCGACAGCACGCTGCGCCGCTTCCTGCACGGGCTGCCCGGCGTCGACGCGGTCGGCCTGGAGGCGCGCGCCGCGTCCCTCGGCACCCGTTCCATCAAGACCACCGCGAAGGCGTACGCCATCGACCTCGCCATCTCGATGGTCGACCTGACGACGCTGGAAGGCGCGGACACCCCGGGCAAGGTCCGGGCGCTCGGCGCCAAGGCCGTCCATCCCGACCCCACGGACCGTACGGCCCCGGCCACGGCCGCGGTCTGCGTCTACCCCGACATGGTGGCCACCGCCAAGGAGGCCGTCGCCGGTTCCGGCGTGAAGGTCGCCTCGGTGGCCACCGCGTTCCCGGCCGGCCGCGCCGCCCTCGACGTGAAGCTGGCCGACGTCCGTGACGCGGTCGCCGCCGGCGCCGACGAGATCGACATGGTCATCGACCGGGGCGCTTTCCTCGCCGGCAAGTACCTGAAGGTGTACGACGAGATCGTCGCCGTGAAGGAGGCCTGCGGCAGCAGCGCCCGCCTGAAGGTCATCTTCGAGACCGGCGAGCTGTCGACGTACGACAACATCCGCCGCGCGTCCTGGCTGGGCATGCTGGCCGGCGCGGACTTCATCAAGACCTCCACCGGCAAGGTCGCCGTCAACGCGACCCCGGCGAACACGCTGCTGATGCTGGAGGCGGTGCGCGACTTCCGCGCCCAGACCGGCGTCCAGATCGGCGTGAAGCCCGCCGGCGGCATCCGCACCAGCAAGGACGCCATCAAGTTCCTGGTCCTGGTCAACGAGACCGCGGGCGCGGACTGGCTGGACAACCACTGGTTCCGCTTCGGCGCCTCCTCGCTCCTGAACGACCTGCTGATGCAGCGCCAGAAGCTGGCCACCGGCCGCTACTCCGGCCCCGACTACGTGACGGTGGACTGATCACGATGGCTTCCGTATTCGACTACGCACCGGCGCCCGAGTCCCGTTCGGTCGTCGACATCGCCCCTTCCTACGGCCTGTTCATCGACGGCGAGTTCGCCGAGGCGGCCGACGGCAAGGTCTTCAAGACGGTCAGCCCGTCGACCGAGGAGGTCCTCTCCGAGGTCGCGCAGGCCGGTCCCGAGGACGTCGACCGGGCGGTCAGGGCCGCCCGCAAGGCGTTCGAGAAGTGGTCGGCGCTGCCCGGTTCCGAGCGGGCCAAGTACCTCTTCCGCATCGCCCGGATCATCCAGGAGCGCAGCCGCGAGCTGGCCGTCCTGGAGACCCTGGACAACGGCAAGCCGATCAAGGAGACCCGCGACGCGGACCTCCCGCTGGTCGCCGCGCACTTCTTCTACTACGCGGGCTGGGCCGACAAGCTCGACCACGCCGGTTTCGGCGCGGCCCCGAGGCCGCTGGGCGTGGCCGGCCAGGTCATCCCGTGGAACTTCCCGCTGCTGATGCTGGCGTGGAAGATCGCCCCGGCCCTCGCGACCGGCAACACGGTCGTGCTGAAGCCGGCGGAGACCACCCCCCTGTCCGCGCTCTTCTTCGCGGGCATCTGCCGCCAGGCGGGCCTGCCCAAGGGCGTCGTCAACATCCTCCCGGGCTACGGCGACGCGGGTGCCGCGCTCGTCGCGCACCCGGACGTGAACAAGGTCGCCTTCACCGGCTCCACGGCCGTCGGCAAGGAGATCGCCCGCACGGTCGCGGGCACGAGGAAGAAGCTCACCCTGGAGCTGGGCGGCAAGGGCGCCAACATCGTCTTCGACGACGCCCCGATCGACCAGGCCGTCGAGGGCATCGTGACCGGCATCTTCTTCAACCAGGGCCAGGTCTGCTGCGCGGGCTCCCGCCTCCTGGTCCAGGAGTCGATCCAGGACGAGCTGCTGGACTCCCTCAAGCGCCGGCTGTCCACCCTGCGCCTCGGCGACCCGCTGGACAAGAACACCGACATCGGCGCGATCAACTCCGCCGAGCAGCTGGCCCGTATCACCGCGCTCACCGAACAGGGCGAGGCGGAGGGCGCCGAGCGCTGGTCCCCGGCCTGCGAACTGCCGTCGGCGGGTTACTGGTTCGCGCCGACGCTGTTCACGAACGTCACCCAGGCCCACACCATCGCCCGTGACGAGATCTTCGGCCCGGTGCTGTCGGTGCTCACCTTCCGCACGCCCGACGAGGCGGTCGCCAAGGCGAACAACACGCAGTACGGCCTGTCGGCGGGCATCTGGACCGAGAAGGGCTCCCGGATCCTGGCCGTCGCGAACAAGCTGCGCGCCGGTGTCGTCTGGTCCAACACGTTCAACAAGTTCGACCCGACGTCGCCGTTCGGCGGCTACAAGGAGTCGGGCTTCGGCCGCGAGGGCGGCCGCCACGGCCTGGAGGCGTACCTCGATGTCTGATCGGCTCACTGTCTTCAAGACCTACAAGCTGTACGTCGGCGGGAAGTTCCCGCGTTCCGAGAGCGGCCGGGTGTACGAGGTGACCGACCCCAAGGGCAAGTGGCTGGCCAACGCTCCCCAGTCCTCCCGCAAGGACGCACGTGACGCGGTGGTCGCCGCGCGCAAGGCGTTCGGCGGCTGGGCCGGCGCGACCGCCTACAACCGCGGCCAGGTCCTCTACCGCGTCGCGGAGATGCTGGAGGGCCGCCGCGAGCAGTTCGTGCGCGAAGTGGCCGACGCGGAGGGGCTGTCCAAGTCGAAGGCGGCCGGGGTCGTGGACGCCGCGATCGACCGCTGGGTCTGGTACGCGGGCTGGACCGACAAGATCGCCCAGGTGATCGGCGGGGCCAACCCGGTCGCCGGCCCGTACTTCAACCTGTCCTCTCCCGAGCCGACCGGCGTGGTCGCCGTTCTCGCGCCGCAGGAGTCGTCCTTCCTGGGCCTGGTCTCGGTGGTGGCCCCGGTGATCGCCACCGGCAACACGGCGGTCGTCGTGGCGTCCGAGAAGGCGCCGCTGCCCGCCCTGTCCCTGGGCGAGGTGCTGGCCACCTCCGACGTCCCGGGCGGTGTCGTCAACGTCCTGTCCGGCCGTACGGCGGAGATCGCGGCGCCGCTGGCCGCGCACCAGGACGTCAACGCGATCGACCTCGCGGGCGCCGACGAGGTACTGGCGAAGGAGCTGGAGATCGCGGCCGCGGACAACCTGAAGCGCGTCCTGCGTCCACAGCCTGTGGATCACTTCGCGACGCCGGGCACCGACCGGATGACGGCGTTCCTGGAGACCAAGACGGTCTGGCACCCGACGGGGTCGCTGGGCGCCTCGGGGTCCGCCTACTGACGCGGACCACGCGACACGGGGATCCACGGGATCCGTGCGGGGAACCGCGGGTCCGGCCGGGTGCGGGTCGCCTCCGGCCGGTCACGCGGTTCCCCGTCTCGTTTTCCCGGGCGGTTCAGCGGCCCAGTGAGCCCAGGACCTGCCCGACCACCGGCACACTGCCGAGCGACTCCGCCTGGGCCAGCGGGCGCGTCACCATCTGGGACGAGAGCGGCTGGAAGTCCGCCAGCTGGGTGCCCACCCCGTTGTCCAGCGGGTCCACGCCCGTGCCCGCGAGCGGGTTGGGCTTGAGGCCGGCCACCGGTCCGGTGACGTAGCCGACGATGCCGGTCGCGGCGCCCACGCCCGCCTGGGGGTCGACGTTGCCGAGCCCGAGCGGCCGGTAGTTGAGACCGGCGACCGGAACCGAGTCCGCCGACGCCGAGGCCGCCCCGGCTCCGAGTGCCGCTCCGGCCGCCGCCAGGACGATCAGGGCGCGCCGCGCGGTGGAGTGCTGGGAAGAGGTGTGTCGGGCCATCGCTGGTGCCACCTTCTGGTGCGCAGGGTAATACTGTCGCCACGTAGGGTAGTTGAGGTGCGTCTCACGCTCAAAAGCCGACCCGCGGGGTCGGCAGGCGGGCCGCCGTACGTCAAACTGGTGTTCCGTGAGCCTTCATCCTCCGTCTCCCGCCCGTGTCGTGCTGCTGTGCGGCCCCTCGGGCTCGGGCAAGTCCCTCGTCGCCGCCCGTTCCGGGCTGCCCGTCCTGCGCCTGGACGACTTCTACAAGGAAGCCGGCGACCCGACGCTGCCCCTGGTGGAGGGGAGTTCGGACATCGACTGGGACCACCCGGAGTCGTGGGACGCCGAGGTCGCGGTCGAGGCCATCGTCCGGCTGTGCGCCACGGGGTCGACGCCGGTGCCGGTGTACGACCTCTCGCTGAGCGCCCGGACCGGCGAGGAGACGCTGAGCATCGGCCGGACCCCGCTGTTCATCGCGGAGGGCATCTTCGCGGCGGAGATAGTCGAGCGCTGCCGGGAACGGGGCGTCCTCGCGGACGCGCTATGCCTGAACCGCGGTCCGTTCACCACCTTCCGACGGCGGTTCCTGCGGGACCTCAAGGAGGGCCGCAAGTCGGTGCCGTTCCTGGTGCGCCGCGGCTGGCGGCTGATGCGCACGGAACGCTCGATCGTCGCCCGCCAGGTGGCCCTGGGCGCGCATCCGTGCGACCGCGACGAGGCACTGGGCCGGCTGGCGTCGGCGGCGGTGGGGCGGCAGACGCGGCAGCGGACGGTGGCCTGACCGTCCCGGTGGCCCGCCGGCCGTCGCCCGCGCGGGCCGTTCGCCCACGCGGGCCGTCGTCACAAAAACGCGAAACGGGACTGGTTGGACCCCCCGGCCCACCAGTCCCGCTCCTCTGTGCTCCCCCGTGGGTCCCACCCCCCAGTGGTCCCCCGTTTTCCCCCGTGTTCCTCCCCCGTGACCTCAGGCGACCAGTTCGCCGAAGGCGTTCTCCTCGTCACGGCCGAAGCTGAGGACCTCGTCCTCGCGCAGCCGGCGGAGCGACCGCCAGATGCTCGACTTCACCGTGCCGACACTGATGCCGAGGATGCCCGCGATCTCCGGGTCCGTGCGGCCCTCGTAGTAGCGCAGGACCAGCATGGTGCGCTGGAGTTCGGGCAGCCGGGCGAGCGCCTGCCACAGGACCGCGCGCAGCTCCGTGCCGCGCATCGCGTCCGTCTCGCCGGGCGTCTCCGGCAGTTCCTCGGTCGGGTACTCGTTGAGCTTGCGGCGCCGCCAGGCGCTGATGTGCAGGTTCGTCATCGTGCGGCGGAGGTATCCGCCGACGGCCGCCTTGTCGCTGATCCGGTCCCACGCCTTGTACGTCGAGAACAGCGCGCTCTGCAGCAGGTCCTCGGCCTCGAAGCGGTCACCGGTCAGGTGGTAGGCGGTGGCGTACAGGGAGGCGCGGCGCTCCTGGACGTAGGCGGTGAACTCCGCCTCCGTCAGCGAACGGCGCTCCCCCGAGTCCTCCCTGTACGCGGTTCCCCCGTGCGTTTCCCCCGTGTGCGCGTCAACCACCGTCATGTACGCGGTGTGCTGACGCCCGGTACCGCGAGCGCACCCCCGCCCGCTCACGGCACCGGACTTCTCGGAACCCCGGTGCACGTCGTGCAGACGCGTGACCACTGCGCTGGTGCTGATGCTGTGCAGCGTGTTCATCTCGCGCTCCCCGTCGTGGACTTCCGGTGACTCGGCCCTGCTCCGGGCTGGTGCCGGCTCCCCGCCGTGCCCGTGACCAAAAGACTGCCGGGGTGACTTCATCGCCGTGTCCGTCGACTGTCACAGACCTGTCACAGGGGTCCTTCCCGGCTCCGTCACAGCACGTGCACATACGGTGGCGGTAGGGAAGGGCCGGTGTCGGCAGGTCGTCCGCGACCCCCTCCATGGGCCAGAATGAGCCCCGTGCCTTCCCTGTTGCTGATCGAGGACGACGACGCCATCCGCACGGCCCTGGAGCTCTCCCTGACGCGCCAGGGCCACCGGGTGGCCACCGCTGCCAGCGGCGAGGACGGTCTGAAGCTGTTGCGTGAGCAGCGGCCGGACCTGATCGTGCTGGACGTGATGCTGCCCGGCATCGACGGGTTCGAGGTGTGCCGGCGCATCCGGCGCACCGACCAGCTTCCGATCATCCTGCTGACCGCGCGCAGCGACGACATCGACGTGGTAGTCGGACTGGAGTCCGGCGCCGACGACTATGTGGTCAAGCCGGTGCAGGGCCGGGTGCTGGACGCCCGGATCCGGGCCGTGCTGCGGCGCGGGGAGCGGGAGTCCAGCGACTCGGCGACGTTCGGCAGTCTCGTCATCGACCGCTCGGCGATGACCGTGACGAAGAACGGCGTGGATCTCCAGCTGACCCCGACCGAGCTGAGGCTGCTGCTGGAGCTGAGCCGGCGGCCCGGCCAGGCGCTGTCCCGGCAGCAGTTGCTGCGGCTGGTGTGGGAGCACGACTACCTGGGCGACTCCCGCCTCGTGGACGCGTGTGTGCAGCGGCTGCGCGCCAAGGTGGAGGACGTGCCCTCGTCCCCGACGCTGATCCGCACCGTCCGTGGTGTCGGCTACCGCCTGGACACGCCTCAGTGACCGATACGCAAGGGGGGCTCCGCGGCTGGACCGCGGGGCGCAGGGGAAGTCTGTCGCGGCTGCGCTTCACCAGCCTGAGGCTGCGACTGGTGGTGGTCTTCGCGCTGGTCGCGCTCACCGCCGCGGTGTCGGCGTCGGGCATCGCCTACTGGCTCAACCGGGAGGCCGTGCTCACCCGCGCCCAGGACGCGGTGCTGCGCGACTTCCGGCAGGAGATGCAGAACCGCGCCGGGGCACTGCCGGAACACCCCACGCAGGACGAGCTGCAGCGCGCCGCCGGCCAGATGGCCGCCGGGAGCCAGCACTTCAGCGTGCTGCTGGTCGGCCAGGACGCGAGCGGCAAGACGGTGTACGGCAACTCGGACGGCATCAACGGCTTCTCGCTGGAGGACGTGCCCGAGTCGCTGCGCACGGCCGTGAACAAGCGGCAGAAGGTGACCGACTCCAACAAGGAGCCGTACCACCTGTACTGGCAGCGGGTCACGGAGCACGGCACGCCCTACCTGGTGGCCGGTACGCGGGTGATCGGCGGCGGTCCGACGGGCTACATGGCGAAGTCGCTGGAGCCCGAGGCCAAGGACCTCAACTCGCTGGCCTGGTCGCTGGGCATCGCCACCGGGCTCGCGCTGATCGGTGCCGCGCTGCTCGCGCAGGCCGCCGCGACGACCGTGCTGAAGCCGGTGCACCGGCTGGGCGTGGCCGCGAGGCGGCTGGGCGAGGGCCGGCTGGACACCCGGCTGCGGGTGTCCGGCACGGACGAACTGGCCGATCTGTCGCGGACGTTCAACAACGCGGCCGAGGCGCTGGAGAAACGGGTGGCCGAGATGGCGGCCCGGGACGACGCCTCCCGCCGGTTCGTGGCCGACATGTCGCACGAGCTGCGGACTCCGCTGACCGCCATCACCGCCGTGACGGAGGTGCTGGAGGAGGAGCTGGAGGCCGAGACCGGGAGCATGGATCCGATGATCGAGCCGGCCGTGCGGCTGGTCGTCAGCGAGACCCGGCGGCTGAACGACCTGGTCGAGAACCTGATGGAGGTCACCCGCTTCGACGCGGGCACCGCCCGGCTGGTCCTCGACGACGTGGACGTCGCCGACCAGATCACCGCGTGCATCGACGCCCGGGCCTGGCTGGACGCGGTGGAGCTGGACGCCGAGCGCGGCATCCACGCCCAGCTGGACCCGCGCCGGCTGGACGTCATCCTCGCCAACCTGATCGGCAACGCGCTCAAGCACGGCGGTTCGCCGGTGCGGGTGTCGGTGCGGGAGGCGGAGGACGAGGTGGTGATCCGGGTGCGCGACCACGGCCCCGGCATCCCGGAGGACGTCCTGCCGCACGTCTTCGACCGCTTCTACAAGGCGAGCGCGTCCCGGCCGCGCTCCGAGGGCAGCGGCCTCGGCCTGTCGATCGCCCTGGAGAACGCCCACATCCACGGCGGTGAGATCATCGCCGCCAACTCGCCCGAGGGCGGTGCGGTCTTCACCCTGCGGCTGCCCCGGGACGTCTCGGGGCTGGCCGAGGACGCCAAGGCGGAGCGGCACGACGGGGAGACCGGCCGGGCCGGGAACGGGAACGACGGACACGACGGTGCGGGGAAGGAGGGGTCATGACCGTAAGACGCCTGCTGGCGCTGCCCCTCCTGGGTCTGCTGCTCGCCGGCTGCGGCATCCGGGCCACGGAGGTGCCGACGGACTTCGGGGCCGCGCCCTCCCGGGTGCCGTGCTCGCTGGCCGGGCCCGACGTGTCCGCGCAGTCCGCGCACGGGGTGCCGGTGCAGGTCTTCCTCCTGTGCCGGGCGTCCCTGGCGACCGTCGACCGGACCGTGCGGGTCCCGGACGGCACCCCGGACGTCCGGCGCCGGGTGATCGTGGCGCAGGGCCTGCTGGACCAGCTCGCCGCGTCCCCGTCGGCCGCGGAGCGGGCGGCGGGTTACGCGACGCATGTGCCGGGCGGTCTGCACGTGTCCGGGCCCGGCCCCAAGGACCCCGAGGACACCCTGCGGCTGAGCGCCGTGCCGGGCCGCCTGTCGTCGTACGCGCTCGCGCAGATCGTGTGCACCCTGTCCGACTCGGCGGCCGCCGAGGGCGACGGCGCGGTGGTCCTGGGCGGCCCCGGTGCCGTGTCGCCGCGGCGCTACGAGTGCACCGACGACGTCCGCACCGACCCGGGCTCCACGCCGCCCCCGTCGAGCGACGTCACGGGCGGCTAGCACCGGAAGGTTCCGGTGCGGAACCGATCCTGCCCCGCCCTGCGTCTTGGGGGGCGTGCAGCGTCAAGGCTCCATCGGCGACAGCGCCGAGATCCGCATCCGTGCGACCGGGGGTGTCCTCCTCGTCGCGCATCTCGCTCTCGTCGCCTGGCTGATGCTGCGACCCCTGGACGTGCCCTGGGTGATGCCGCCCAACCTGCGTCCGCTGGCCGGCATCCGGGCCGATCTGGCGCTGGGCTGGCCGGCCGCGGCGAAACCCCTCGGCGAGGGCCTCGCACTGCTCGCCCCGCTGGGCGTGCTGCTGCCGATGGCGCACGGCAGGCTCGCCGTGTCCCCGGTCGCCTCCCTGCTCCGTACGGCGGCGGCGGGCGCCCTGGTCTCCCTCGGCATCGCCCTGTTGCAGACCGGCGTGCCGGGCCGGGTCGTGGACGTCGACTCGCTGCTGCTGAACACCCTCGGGGTGATCATGGCGCACCTCGCCGTGGTGCCCGCGGGCCGTGCCCGGCTGCGGCGGCGGGAGGCGCACGGGCAGGGCGCGGCGGAGCCCGTCACCGTGCAGGAGGAGTTGTCTCAGGGTCGGACCCCGACGATTCCCAGGGTCGGGATCGCCCCGTAGAGCGACGCTTCGTCCGCTTCGTCTCCGTACCGTGGAAGACAGCTGGG
This sequence comes from Streptomyces sp. NPDC015139, assembly GCF_043079785.1. Lineage (NCBI taxonomy): Bacteria > Bacillati > Actinomycetota > Actinomycetes > Kitasatosporales > Streptomycetaceae > Streptomyces > Streptomyces sp. NPDC015139. The sequence continues at coordinate 623,468 of NZ_JBIBUW010000003.1, forward strand.
GACGCCGTTGGGGCGGCCCCGACCACCGGCCCCGAGCGGGCCGACGACCACGGAGGAGCCGACATGACCGCCCTTGCCCGCCCCACCCACGGCCGCGTGATCGGCGGCGTGTGCGCCGCGCTGGCACGGCGCTTCGGCACCTCGGCGACGACGATGCGGGTGATCTTCCTGCTGTCCTGCCTGCTGCCGGGCCCGCAGTTCCTGCTCTACATGGCCCTGTGGATCCTGTTGCCCTCGGAGGACAAGGCCCGCACCGCCTGGTGAGTGCCCGCACCCTGAAAGCCGTCGGGGCGCCCCGGTTCCGGGGCGCCCCGACGCGTCGTACCGAAGCCGGCGTCAGCCGACCGGGACGCCGTTCACCGGCAGGCCGTGCGTGGGCAGGCCCTTCAGCGGCAGACCGCCCAGCAGGCCCGCGACCGGCTTGGTCGGCCCCTCGGCGATGACGCTCTCGGCAACCGGCTGCGCGGTGCTGAGGCCCTTGCCGACGGCCGGCATCGCGGCGGCGACACCCCGCTCGGCCACCGGCTTGACCTGCTTCAGCGCGCCGCTGTCGGGCAGCGCCTGGACGACCTGCTGGGGAGGCAGGGTCCTGGTGACGGAGTCGAGGGTCTGCGCGGAGTCCGGGACGGCCGGGGCCGCACCGGCCGCGCCCGCACCGGCGGCGGCGAAGGCGGCACCGAGGGCGGCGACACCGAGGGTCTTGGCAGCAGACTGCTTCATGGTGAATGCGTTCCTTGAATGCGGAGGCGGAGATCACGAACGATCCGAGCGGTCCACGACCGTAAACACGCGGTACCGTCCGCCGCAAACACCGAAATGCGGACGGCTTGTGAAAGCGCGTCCGCATTCCCGGCCGGGTTCCGGTCGGCGACTAGCCCTCCGGATGACCGGAACCGCTGGTCGAAGCCGTCTGCTGGAACAGCCATTCGGATTTCAGTTCCGCATATCCGGGCTTGACGACGTCATTGATCATCGCGAGTCGTTCATCGAAAGGAATGAACGCTGATTTCATCGCATTGACGGAGAACCACTGGAGGTCGTCGAGCGTGTAGCCGAACGCCTCGACGAGGTGCTCGAATTCCCGGCTCATGGTGGTGTGCGACATCAGCCGGTTGTCGGTGTTCACGGTCGCGCGGAAGTGCAGCCTGCGCAGCAGCCCGATGGGGTGCTCGGCGTACGAGCGCGCCGCCCCCGTCTGCAGGTTGGAGCTGGGGCACAGCTCCAGCGGGATCCGCTTGTCCCGGACGTAGGACGCCAGCCGGCCGAGGGTCACCGCACCGTCCTCGGCGACCTCGATGTCGTCGATGATCCGCACCCCGTGCCCGAGCCGGTCGGCGCCGCACCACTGCAGGGCCTGCCAGATCGACGGCAGTCCGAAGGCCTCGCCGGCGTGGATGGTGAAGTGGTTGTTCTCCCGCTTCAGGTACTCGAAGGCGTCGAGGTGCCGGGTGGGCGGATGGCCGGCCTCGGCGCCGGCGATGTCGAAGCCGACCACGCCGGAGTCCCGGTGACGGTTGGCCAGTTCGGCGATCTCCAGGGAGCGGGCCGCGTGCCGCATGGCGGTCAGCAGGGCGCCGACCCGGATGCGGTGCCCGTTCTCGCGGGCGATCCGCTCCCCCTGCCGGAACCCCTCGTTGACGGCCTCGACCACCTGCTCCAGGGTCAGACCCTGGTCGAGGTGCTGTTCGGGCGCGTACCGCACCTCGGCGTAGACGACCCCGTCCTCGGCGAGGTCCTCGGCGCACTCCCGGGCGACCCGGACGAGCGCCTCCCGGGTCTGCATCACGCCGACGGTGTGCCGGAAGGTCTCCAGGTACCGTTCCAGCGAGCCGGAGTCGGCGGCCTCGTGGAACCAGATGCCGAGCTTGTCCGGGTCGGTCTCGGGAAGATCCGGGTAGCCCGTCTCCCGGGCGAGGTCGACGACGGTGCCCGGGCGGAGCCCGCCGTCGAGATGATCGTGCAGCAGAACCTTGGGGGCCCGGCGGATCTGGTCCGCCGTCGGTACGTGTGCCGGGATGTTCGCCGGGACGGTCCCAGCCGGTGCAGTCTGGCTCGTCATTTCCGCACTCTAACGCCTACGCGCGTAGAGAGCCCGGTATACGCGTCAGCTCGTCACCGGTTCCTCCGGCGGTGGTTTTCCGTCGATACGCAAAGGTGACCGCGAGTACGGGTTTCGTACACCGCGCCTTCTGACACTGTTCTGTCATGGGACAGCAAGCGACGCCGGTGCGAACGGCCAGGCTGGGAAAGGCAGTCGGCCCGGAGCCGACGGCGGTCAGCGGAGCGGTGCTGCTGCTCCCCGGCGGCGAGGAGGTCTCCGCCCGCAGGCCGTCCCCCGTATGGGCGACGGCCTTCGTCCGCTCCCTGAGCCGCCGCATCGCCCGCGCGGGCCGCGGGGAGGGTCTGGCCGTCCACACCGTCCAGTACCGCTACCGGGGCTGGAACGGCACCGAGGCCCATCTCGCCGCGGACGCCGAGTGGGCCGCCGGCGAGATCGTACGACGGTACGGGGACGTTCCCGTGTGCCTGGTCGGCGTGGACATGGGCGGCCGGGCGGCGCTGCGGGCCGGCGGGCACGAGGCGGTGAACTCGGTCGTCGCCCTCGCCCCCTGGCTGCCGGAGGACGACGTCGCCGCTCCCGCCGAGCCGGTGAAGCAGCTGGTCGGACGCCGGGTGCTGATCGTGCACGGGACGAACGACGAACGGACCGACCCCGAGCTGTCGTTCCGGTTCGCGGCGCGGGCGAAGAAGGTGAACCGGGAGGTGTGCCGGTTCGAAGTGCACTCCGACGGCCACGGGTTGCACGGGCACCGGGACGAAGTCCTCTGGCTGTCGGCCGACTTCACGATGGGGGCGCTGTTCGGCAACCCGCTGTCGCGGCCGGTGGAGGACGCGCTCGCCGCTCCGCCGCCGATCGGTCTGCGGATGCCGCTCGCGGCGGGGTTCGGCAAGTCGCTGCGGCGGCAGAACGCCTAGGCGCTACGGAAGCAGATTGCCCCGGCGCGAGAGCAGGAACCTCTTGAAGGCGGCCACCGGCGGGGTGTCCGGGCGGTCGGCAAGCCAGGCGACGCCGATCTCGCGGGCCGCCCTCGGGGCCGTCACCGTCAGCTCCACGACCCCGGGGCGCGGGACCGTCGGCGGGGGCAGCAGAGCGACCCCGAGCCCGGCGGCGACCAGGCCCCGCAGCGTCTCCGCCTCCTCGCCCTCGAAGGCGATGCGCGGCTTGAAGCCGGCCTCACGGCACAGGTCGTCGGTGATGCGGCGCAGGCCGTAACCCGGTTCGAGGGTGACGAAGGTTTCCTCGGCGGCCTCGGCGAGGCGGATGCGGCGGCGGCCGGCCAGCGCGTGGTCCGCCGGGACCACCAGACGGAGCTTCTGCTCGTCCAGCCGCCGGGCGACCAGGTCGGGCGCGTCCGGGACCGGCGAGGTCAGGCAGAGGTCCAGCTCGCCCGCCCGCAGCCGTTCCAGCATGGCCTCGCCGTAGTTCTGGACCAGGCTGAACCGGATGCGCGGGTGGTCGGCGCGGAAGGCGTGCAGCAGGCCCGGCACGGTCTCCGCCCCCATGGTGTGCAGGAAGCCGAAGGCGACCTTGCCGGTGGCCGGGTCGGCGTCCGCGCGGACCTCCTCCACGGCGCGCTCGATCTCCGCGAGGGCGCGTTCGACGGAGGCGAGGAAGGTGCGGCCGGCGGGCGTCAGGGAGACCGTGCGGCCGTGGCGGGCGAACAGGTCGACACCCAGCTCCTGCTCCAGGCGGGCCATGGCACGGGACAGGGTCGACTGGGGAACGTTCATCTCCTGGGCGGCCCGGGTGACGTGCTCGGTGCGGGCCACGCCGGCGAAGTACGCGAGGCGGGGCGCGAGCAGCCTCGACATCCCGTGAATGTCTTCCGTGTCACCGGACGGTGACAGCCACGCCTGTGACCTCTGCTGATGCACCATGGGAACGATTATGGCGATTCCATGCATTGGACGGATGAGTGGGGCCGTCCCTACGGTCGAGGCATGTCTCCCGCCAGTACCGGGGCGTCCACCGCCGTGGACGCCGTCACGTCCGTCACCTCCGCCGACTCCGCGACCGACACCCGCATGACGCCGGGCGGCCCCGGCTACCGCCGGATGAGTTTCGCCCTCTTCCTCGCCGGAGTCGCGACCTTCGCCCTCCTCTACTCCACCCAGGCCCTGCTGCCGCTGATCTCCGGCGAGTTCGGGGTGGCCGCGAGCGAGGCCAGCTGGACCGTGGCGGCCGCGACCGGCGGACTGGCCCTGTTCGTCCTGCCCATGAGCGCCCTGTCGGAGCGCTTCGGCCGCCGCACCGTGATGACCGCCTCGCTGGCCGTCGCGGTCACGGTCGGGATGCTGGTGCCCTTCGCGCCGTCGATCGGCGTGCTGGTGGTGCTGCGCGCGGTCCAGGGCGCGGCGCTCGCCGGCCTGCCCGCCTCGGCGACGGCCTACCTGGCCGAGGAGGTCCGGCCGAAGGCACTGGTCACGGCGATCGGCCTGTTCGTCGCGGGCAACAGCGTCGGCGGCATGAGCGGCCGGGTGATCACCGGCTGGGTCGCCCAGGAGTGGGGCTGGCGGGTCTCGGTCGGGGTGATCGGGGCGATCGCCGTGGCGTGCGCGATGGCCTTCCGGGCGCTGCTGCCGGCGCCCCGGCACTTCCGGACGGGCTCGCTGCGCCCCCGCGTCCTGCTCGGCACGGTCCGCGACCACCTCTCCGACCCGCTGCTGCGCCGCCTGTACGCGATCGGCGCGCTGTTCATGACGGTCTTCGGCGGCGTGTACACGGTGATCGGCTACCGGCTGACCGAGGCGCCCTTCGGCCTGCCGCAGGGCATCGTGGGCTCGATCTTCCTGGTCTACCTGGTGGGCACGGTGTCGGCGTCGACGGCGGGCCGGCTGGTGGGCCGCCTCGGCCGCCGGGGCGCGCTGTACCTGGCCGGCGGTACGACGGCGGCGGGCCTGCTCCTGTCGGTCGCCGACTCGCTGCCGCTGGTCCTGCTGGGTCTGGTGCTGATCACGGCGGGCTTCTTCGCCGGGCACGCGGTCGCCTCCTCGGCGGTGAGCAAGACGGCCGTGCACGGCCGCGCCCAGGCCTCGGCGCTCTACCAGTCCGCGTACTACATCGGCTCCAGCGCGGGCAGCACGGTCGGCGCCATGGCCTTCCACGCGGACGGCTGGTCCGGCACGGTCGGTGTCGGCCTCCTCGCGGTCCTCGGTGTCGTGACGATCACCGTCCTCGGCTCGCGGGCGGCCCGGGTGGCGGCCCGGCGGGAGCCGGTGGCCGCGCACTGAGCCACGCGGCCGTACGGCCGCGGGCCCCGCGCCGTCCGTTCATGTCCGTACGGCAACCGGTCCGGGCTGGGCTTTTTCGCGCTCCGGGGGCCATTGTCAGTGGGCTGCGGTAGCTTCCCAAGTGCTGGCGCGCAGAGGCGCGAACAGGACGGCCACAGGGGTGGGTGGACGATGGGCGACGGCACGGCGACCGCGGATCTGGACATCGCGCTGGAGAAGCACCGCACCGAGCTGACCGGGTACTGCTACCGGATGCTGGGCTCCTCCTTCGAGGCCGAGGACGCGGTGCAGGACACCCTGGTGCGGGCCTGGCGGAGCTACGACAAGTTCGAGGGCCGGTCCTCGCTGCGCTCGTGGCTGTACCGGATCGCGACGAACGTGTGCCTGGACATGCTGACGGCGGGCAACAAGCGGGCCCGCCCCATGGACCTGACGGAGTCCACGCCGCTCGCCCAGGCGGCGCTCTCCCCCCGCCCCGACAACACGTGGCTGGAGCCGGTGCCGGACGCCCGGGTGCTGCCGGCGGTGGGCGACCCGGCGGAGGCCGCGGTCGCCAAGGAGTCGATCCGGCTGGCCTTCATGGCGGCCCTCCAGCAGCTGCCGCCCAAGCAGCGGGCGGTCCTGATCCTGCGCGAGGTGCTGGCCTGGAAGGCGAGCGAGGTCGCCGAGCTGCTGGACACCACCGTCGCCTCGGTCAACAGCGCCCTGCAGCGGGCGCGGGCCACGCTCGCCGAGCGCGAGGCGGCGGGCGACCGGGGCGCGGTCTCCGATCCGCTGGACGAGGAGCAGCAGAAACTCCTGGAGCGGTACGTCAAGGCCTTCGAGGGCTATGACATGACGGCCCTGACGGCCCTGCTCCACGAGGACGCCGTCATGACGATGCCGCCGTTCGACCTGTGGCTGCGCGGCCCGGCCGACATCACCGGTTTCATGACCACCCTCGGTGCGTCCTGCGCCGGTTCCCGTCTGCTGCCGGTCACGGCCAACGGGCTGCCGGGCTTCGCGCACTACAAGCCCGACCCGGACAACGGCGGGTTCAGCCCGTGGGCGGTGCAGGTGCTGGAGCTGTCAGACGGCCGGATCACCGGTTTCCACTGCTTCCTCGACACCAAGCGCTGGTTCCCCCTCTTCGACCTGCCCCTCCACCTGGAAGCGGAGGCCGACGAGGTCGAGAAGAGCGGGTAGCGCGGGGTCGGGGTCCCGCAGCCGTATCCGCCCGCCGGCCCGGCGGGCGGCCAGCTCCAGCCGGGCCAGCAGGTCCACGATCCCGAGCCCGGGTGGCCCCAGCCCGCCGACGTCACAGACGACGACCCCGGTACCGCCGAGCTCCATCAATGCCCGCACGTCGTCGCACAGCCCCGGCACCGCGTCACGGGTGACGGGGCCCGGCAGCACGAGCACGGCAGGTGTCCTGGCATTCACGTCGGATAGACCGGGCGGACGGGCCGAACTCATCGGAGGGGCGCGCGGGAACGGCCGTCGAAGATCACATTGACCGGGCCGCCCGCTCCCGTCGAGGGTGGGTGCCGTGGCGGGGGTGCTGAGCGGGTTCGCGGTGATCGCGGTCGTCATCGGGGTGGGCTATGTGCTCGGGCGGCGCGGGACGCTCGGTGCCCAGGGCGCCGAGGTGCTGACGCGGCTGGCCTTCACGGTGGCCGGTCCGGCGCTGCTGTTCACGACCCTCGCCGAGGCGGACCTCTCCGTGCTCTTCTCGGGCCGCCTGCTGGTGACGGCGCTGAGCACGGCGGCGGTGTGCGGGGTCTTCGTGGCGGCCGGCACGCTGCGCGGCTGGGGGGTGGGCCGTACGACGATCGGCGCGCTGTGCTCCGGCTACGTCAACTCGGGCAACCTGGGCATCCCGATCGCCGCGTACGTGCTGGGCGACGCGTCACTGGTGGCACCGGTGCTGCTCTTCCAGGTCGTCCTGGTCACGCCGGTCGCGCTGACGATCCTGGACCTGGCCGGCACGGGCGAGCAGGGCACGGTGTGGCGCCGGCTGCTGACGCCGTTGCGGAACCCGATCGCGGTGGGCTCCCTGTCCGGGGTGGCGGTGTCGGCGGCGGGGTGGCACCTGCCCGGGCCGCTCATGAACCCCCTCACCCTGATCGGCAACATGTCCGTGCCCGCCGCCCTGCTGGTGTTCGGCATGTCCCTGCACGGCGGCGCGGCGCCCGGCCGGGGGCGGGACCGCCCGCTGCTCCTGCTGTCGGTCGCGCTGAAGTCACTGGGCCAGCCGCTGGTCGCCTGGGTGCTGGCCACGACCCTCTTCGGTCTGCACGGCGCCCCCCTGCTGGACGTGGTGGTCACCTCGGCCCTCCCGGCCGCGCAGAACCTCTTCACCTACGCGAGCCGCTACCGCGTGGCCGAGTCCCTGGCCCGCGAGTCCGTCCTGCTGTCGACGGTGGTCTCGGTACCGGTGCTGGTGGGGGTCGCCACGGCCCTGGGGTGACGCGGAGTCAGTCGACGGGGAACTCGCCGGTGTCGATCGGTGCGTCACCGATCCCAGCATGACGAACGGGACCGGTGGAGGTCCACCGGTCCCGTTCACCCGAACGGTTAATACGCAGGTCAGGCGATGCGCTCCAGCACCACCGGGTTCGCCTTGAAGTCCGTACCCGCCGCCGCGATGTCGTACGAGCCCGCCACCGACTCCAGCGCGTACGCGAAGCGCTCGGGGGTGTCCGTGTGCAGGGTCAGCAGGGGCTGGCCCTCCGTCACCGTGTCGCCGGGCTTGGCGTGCATCTCCACGCCCGCGCCCGCCTGCACCGGGTCCTCCTTGCGGGCACGGCCCGCGCCGAGGCGCCAGGCGGCCACGCCGATGTCGTAGGCGTCGAGGCGGGTCAGCACACCGGAGGACGGCGCCTTGACGACGTGCTGCTCCTTCGACGTGGGCAGCTCCGCGTCCGGGTCTCCGCCCTGGGCCGCGATCATCCGGCGCCAGACGTCCATCGCCGAGCCGTCGGCCAGCGCCTTCGCCGGGTCGGCGTCCTTGATGCCGGCCGCGTCGAGCATCTCGCGGGCCAGGGCGACCGTCAGCTCGACGACGTCCGCCGGACCGCCGCCCGCCAGGACCTCCACCGACTCGCGGACCTCCAGGGCGTTGCCCGCGGTCAGGCCGAGCGGGGTCGACATGTCCGTCAGGAGCGCGACCGTCTTCACGCCGTGGTCGGTGCCGAGGCCGACCATCGTGGAGGCCAGCTCGCGGGCGTCCTCGATGGTCTTCATGAAGGCGCCCGTGCCGACCTTCACGTCCAGGACCAGCGAGCCGGTGCCCTCGGCGATCTTCTTCGACATGATCGAGGAGGCGATCAGCGGGATCGCCTCGACGGTGCCGGTGACGTCGCGCAGGGCGTACAGCTTCTTGTCGGCCGGGGCCAGACCGTCGCCCGCCGCGCAGATCACCGCGCCGGTGGTGTCGAGGACGTGCAGCATCTCCTCGTTGGAGAGCAGGGCGCGCCAGCCGGGGATCGACTCCAGCTTGTCCAGGGTGCCGCCGGTGTGGCCGAGGCCGCGGCCGGACAGCTGCGGGACGGCCGCGCCGCAGGCCGCCACGAGCGGGGCCAGGGGCAGCGTGATCTTGTCGCCGACGCCGCCGGTGGAGTGCTTGTCGGCCGTCGGGCGGGACAGCGCCGAGAACTCCATGCGCTCGCCGGAGGCGATCATGGCCGCCGTCCAGCGGGCGATCTCGCGGCGGTTCATGCCGTTGAGCAGGATCGCCATGTTGAGCGCGGCCATCTGGTAGTCGGCGACCTCGCCGCGGGTGTACGCGTCGATGACCCAGTCGATCTGCTCGTCGGTCAGCTCCGCGCGGTCCCGCTTGGTGCGGATGACGGAGATGGCGTCCATGGCCATGGCTGCTGGCTTCCTTCCGGGAGGTGCGAAGTGCACGGCCCCCCTGAGCGGGTCAGGGGGGCCGTACGGGAGTTACTTGGTGAGATGGTCCGGGCCGAAGGCCTGGGGCAGCATCTCGGAGAGCGGCAGGACGCCCGCGGGGGTGTCCATGACCAGGTCCGGCCCGCCGAACTCGTACAGCAGCTGGCGGCACCGGCCGCACGGCACGAGCAGGGTGCCCGCGCCGTCGACGCAGGTGAAGTGCGTCAGCCGGCCGCCGCCCGTGCGCTGGAGCTGCGAGACGAGACCGCACTCGGCGCACAGGCCGAGGCCGTAGCTGGCGTTCTCGACGTTGCAGCCGGTGACCGTGCGGCCGTCGTCGACCAGGGCCGCGGCGCCCACCGGGTACCCCGAGTACGGGGCGTAGGCGTGGGTCATGGCCTCCCGCGCCTGGGCGCGCAGCGCCTCCCAGTCGAACCCGGCGTCCGGAGCGGCCGTCACTTGCCCTGGCCCTTCCGGTAGCGCATGCCGTCCGCCTTGGGCATCCGCAGACGCTGCGCGGACAGCGACAGCACGAGCAGCGTGACGACGTACGGGGTGGCGCCCACGAAGTCGCTCGGGACCTCGTCGGTGAGCAGGTACCAGGCCAGCACCAGGCCGCCCACGATGAGGCTGATCGCGCCCTGCCACACCGAGGTGCGGTACAGCTTCCAGCCGGCGAGGACCACGAGCAGGACGACCAGCAGGAGCAGCAGCGCGTGCACGGTCGTACCGCCGTTGCGCAGCTGGAGCGCGTCGGAGTAGCCGAACAGGCCCGCGCCCATGGCGAGACCGCCGGGGCGCCAGTTGCCGAAGATCATGGCGGCGAGACCGATGTAGCCGCGGCCTCCGGTCTGGCCCTCCAGGTAGGTGTGCGAGGTGACCAGCGCGAGGAAGGCGCCACCGAGGCCGGCGAGGCCGCCGGAGACGGCCACGGCCGCGTACTTGTACGTGTAGACGTTGACGCCCAGCGACTCGGCGGCGATCGGGTTCTCACCGCAGGAGCGCAGCCGCAGACCGAACGGGGTGCGCCACAGCAGCCACCAGCTGCCGACGAACAGCACCACGGCCAGGATCGTCACGACGGACAGGTTGGTGACCAGTCCGCCGAGGATGCCGGCGAGGTCGGAGACCAGGAACCAGTGGTGCTTCTCGATCGACGACAGGCCGTCCGAGAGGCCGGGGACCGTGACGTTCGGCAGCGAGTCGGCGGGCGGGGACTGCTTGGGGTTGCCGCCCGCCTCCGAGGCGTTGCCGTCGGCGAAGAACAGCTTGGCCAGGTACTGGGTGGCACCGAGCGCGAGCAGGTTGACGGCGACACCGGAGACGATGTGGTCGACGCCGAAGGTGATGGTGGCGACGGCGTGCACGAGACCGCCGAGGACACCGAAGCCGATGCCGCACAGCAGGCCGAGCCAGGGGCTGGTCTGCCAGCCGATCCAGCCGGCGCCGAAGGTACCGAGGATCATCATGCCTTCGAGGCCGATGTTGACCACACCGGCCCGCTCCGACCACAGGCCGGCGAGACCGGCGAGGCCGATCGGCACGGCGAGGCCGAGCGCGGCGGCGACCTGTCCGGAGGAGTCGAGCGAGTTGGAGCCGGTGATCATGCGGACGGCGGCCACGAGCAGCAGGGCGCCGGCGACGATCACGAGGGTCTGGCCGAAGGAGCGGCCCGGGCGCCGGGGCGCGTTGCCGGCCTTGGGCGCCGCGGGCGGCGGCGCGTCGGTCATCGTGGCAGTCATCACGCCACCTCCTGCTTCTTCGTCGCGGCGGCGGCCTGTGCGGCGAGTTCGGCGCCGACCTTCTGCTGCTGGCGCTTCAGCCCGTAGCGGCCCACGACCTCGTAGGCAATGACGACGCACAGGACGATGACGCCCTGGATGACGCCGAGGATTTCCTTGTCGTAGCCCTGGAATTCCAGGTGGTTGGTGGTGCGCTCCAGGAAGCCCCAGAGCAGGGCGCCGAGCGCGATACCGACCGGGTTGTTGCGGCCGAGCAGCGCGATCGCGATGCCGGTGAAGCCGATCCCGGTGGGGAAGCTGTTGTCGTACTGGTGGCTCTCGTTGAGCAGCGTGGGCATACCGATCAGACCGGCCACGGCACCGGAGATGATCATGCTGGTGGCGATCATCTTCTTCACCGACACACCGCTCGCGGAGGCGGCGCTCTCGGACTGGCCGACCGTGCGCAGGTCGAAGCCGAACCGGGTGCGGCCGAGCACGAACCAGTACGCGAGACCGACGAGGACGGCGACGACGACGAAGCCGTCCAGGACGCCGGCCGGGCCGGTGTCGATGTTGAAGAAGTGCGAGGCCGACGGCAGCGGCTTGGTGGAGACCAGGGTGCCGCCCTGCTGGAGCTCGCCCAGGCGTCCGGGCTGGAGCAGGTAGGCGATGACCGCGGTGGCGATCGAGTTCAGCATGATCGTCGAGATGACCTCGCTGACGCCGCGGGTCACCTTCAGGACACCGGCGATGGCCGCCCACAGGGCACCGGTGGCCATGGCGGAGACGATGATCAGCGGGATGGCGATCCAGCCCGGCACGGTCAGCGCGCCGCCGAGGACGGCGGCGATGAACGCGGCGAGCCGGTACTGGCCGTCGACACCGATGTTGAACAGGTTCATCCGGAAGCCGATGGCCACCGCGATACCCGCGAGGTAGTACGTCGTCGCCTTGTTCAGGACGTAGACCTGGCTGTCGCTGGCGAAGCCGTAGGTCATCATGTCGCTGAAGGCGTCGCCGGGGTTCTTGCCGGTCGCGAGGATCACCAGGGCGGTGACGACGAGCGCGGCGACGACCGCGAGCAGCGGCGCGGCGATGCCGAGGAGCAGCCGCTCCTTGTCGATCCGTGAGGTCAGCTTCTTCATCGCTCGTCGTCCTCTGTGTGCTCCAGGTGGCCGGTGGCCGCACCCGTCATGGCGGAGCCCAGCTCTTCGGGGGTGATGGTGGCGGGGTCGGCGTCGGCGACCAGGCGGCCGCGGTACATCACCCGCAGGGTGTCGGAGAGGCCGATCAGCTCGTCGAGGTCGGCGGAGATCAGCAGCACGGCCAGGCCCTCGCGGCGGGCCTCGCGGATGTAGTCCCAGATGGCCGCCTGGGCGCCGACGTCCACACCGCGGGTGGGGTGGGCGGCGATGAGCAGCTTGGGGTTGTGGCTCATCTCGCGGCCGACGATCAGCTTCTGCTGGTTGCCGCCGGACAGCGAGGCGGCGGTGACGTCGATGCCGGGGGTGCGGACGTCGTAGGCCTGGACGATCCGCTCGGTGTCGGCGCGGGCCGCCTTGATGTCGAGCAGTCCGCCGCGCGAGTTGGGGCGCTCGGTGACATGGCCGAGGATGCGGTTCTCCCACAGCGGTGCTTCCAGGAGCAGGCCGTGGCGGTGGCGGTCCTCGGGGATGTAGCCGATGCCGGCCTGGCGGCGGTCGCGGGTGGCGGCGTGCGAGATGTCGGTGTCGTCGAGCGTGACGACGCCGGCGTCCGGGTGGCGCATGCCCATGATCGCCTCGACCAGCTCGGACTGGCCGTTGCCCTCCACACCGGCGATGCCGAGGACCTCGCCCTTGTGGATGGTGAAGGAGATCTCGTCCAGGATGATCCGCTCGACGCCGTCGAGGTCGGTCTGCGACAGGTGCACACCGTCCAGCTTGAGCATCGGGACGTCCGTGACGGTGGATTCCTCCGTCTCCGGGGTGGGCAGCTCGCTGCCGACCATCAGCTCGGCGAGCTGCTTGGGGGTGGTGCCCCGCGGCTCGACGGTGCCGACGGTGGTGCCGCGCCGGATGACGGTGATCTCGTCGGCGACGGAGAGCACCTCGCCCAGCTTGTGCGAGATGAAGATGACGGTGAGGCCCTCGGCCTTGAGCTCGCGCAGGTTGTCGAAGAGCGCGTCGACCTCCTGCGGTACCAGGACGGCGGTGGGCTCGTCCAGGATGAGGGTCTTGGCGCCCCGGTAGAGGACCTTGAGGATCTCCACGCGCTGGCGGTCGGCGACGCCCAGCTCCTCGACGAGGACGTCGGGGCGGACGTTCAGGTGGTACGCGTCCGAGATCTCCCTGATCCTGGCGCGGGCCTTGCCCCCGATGCCGTGCAGCTTCTCCGCGCCGAGGACGACGTTCTCGAGGACGGTGAGATTGTCGGCGAGCATGAAGTGCTGGTGCACCATGCCGATGCCGCGGGCGATGGCGTCACCCGGGTTGTTGAAGGTGACCTGCTGGCCGCCGACCGTGATGGTGCCCTCGTCCGGCTGCTGCATGCCGTAGAGGATCTTCATCAGGGTGGACTTGCCGGCGCCGTTCTCACCGCACAGGGCGTGGACGGTGCCCGTGCGGACCGTGATGTCGATGTCGCGGTTGGCGACGACGCCGGGGAAACGCTTGGTGATGCCGCGCAGTTCGACGGCAGCGGGAGGGCTGGACGCGTTGATGGCGCACTCTCCTCGGGGAAAAGGGGCTGCGTAGGGGAGGGCAGGCGTCGGCGACGCTAGCGCGGCAACTCCATGCTACACGCGTAGAGTTGACACATTGTTATGGCTCGGCGGGGAGCTCCGGAAGGCGCCCCCGCGCCGAGCCTCAGGTCCGACGGGAACCGTCAGATCACGGGGTGGTCTTGACCTTGACCGAGCCGTCGACGATCTTCTTCTTCGCCGCGTCCAGCTTGGCCTTGATGTCGTCGATGAAGCCGCCGCTGGTGGCCAGCGAGACACCGTTCTTCTCGAGCGAGTAGGTGTTGGTGCCGGTCAGCGGCTTGCCGCCGTGGACGGACTTGACGAAGTCGTAGACACCGACGTCGACGTTCTTGACCATCGAGGTCAGGATGGAGTTCTTGTACTTCGACAGACCCGGGACGTTGTACTGGTCCGAGTCCACGCCGATCGCCCAGGCGCCCTTCTTGCCGGCGACGGCCTCGATCGCGCCGTTGCCGGAGGAGCCGGCCGCCGAGTAGACGACGTCCGCGCCGTTGTCGAGCATGCCCTGCGCGGCCTCCTTGCCCTTGTCGGGGCTGGCGAAGCCGGAGGTGTCCGAACCGTGCGACAGGTACTGGGTGTCGACCTTGATCTTCGGGTTCGTGTCCTTGACGCCCTGGACGTAGCCCGCCTCGAACTTCTTGATCAGCGGGACGTCGACACCGCCGATGAAGCCGACGTGCTTCGACTTGGACTTCAGCGCGGCGGCGACACCGGCCAGGTAGGAGCCCTGCTCCTCGGTGAAGGTGATGCTGTCGACGTTCTTGGCGTCCACGACCGAGTCGACGATGCCGAAGCTGGTCTTCGGGAACTTCGCGGCGACCTTGGTCATGGAGGCGGCGTACGCGTAGCCGACACCGATGACGGGGTTGTAGCCGGCCTGGGCGAGGTCGGACAGACGCTGCTCGCGGTCGGCCTCGGTGTCCGAGGTCTTCGCGGTCAGCTCCTTGATGTCACCGCCGAACTCGGTCTTGGCCTTGTCGGCACCGCGCGCGGCGGAGTCGTTGAAGGAACGGTCACCACGGCCGCCGACGTCGAAGGCGAGACCGATCTTGACGCCCTTGCCGTCGCCCGAGGAGGACGAGTTGGTGTCGTTGTCGGAGGAGGTGCTGCCACAGGCTGTGGCAGTCACGGCGAGAGCTGCGGTGGCGATACACGCAGCAGAAAGCTTGGCTACCCGGCGCACGGGAAGGCTCCTTCACCTGACCTGAGCGCCATGTAGGCGCTTGATGGGAGCACCATGACGATGCCCCGGCCGAGACGCCCCTTCGGCGTCGGCTTCGCGGCATCGTAACGCGCGTAGATGTCGCAAAAAACCCTCTCGCGAAGCCGTTATCGATTCGAGGCAAACAGCATCTGAACTCGGAATCCTGATGCTGTCCGGGCAGCGTTGCGCAGCGTGAACGAATGGCTTGCGAACGTGTTGCGCCACCGGGGAAACCGGGCCACGCCCTGTCGGCGGCACTCCAGCCGGAACCCTACCGATGGCCGAAAACACGGGGCTGGACGGGGGCGGCCACGGGGCGCCGGGGGCAGTGCCCTCGGGGAGGGTCGGCCGGCGGGGCCGCGGGAGGGGGCGGCTGCCGTAGGGGCCCGGAACGCGATGACCGTGGGGGCGGGGCGGAGCGCCTTCGGCGCGGGGCGGCCGTCGGACGGGCGCACGAGAGGCGGCGCCCGGAGGGGGTGGTCACGGGGGGAGGCCGCCGAGGCCGGCGATCACCGCCCGACGGCTGCCGGGGCCGGGGCCGGGGCCGGGGCCGGGAATCACCGCACCAACCGGTCACCGGGACCGTGTGACCGCCGTCGCCCCCGGCATGGAGACGACCGCTCAGGGGGACCGTCGGATCCGCCGCCCCGGCCGGACCGCTCCCGCCGGGGAGGCCCGAGCCGGGTGACTGGACCCCTGACCGTCGCCCGGATGGGCGCTGGACCGGCCAGGCCGCCCCGTGCGGCCTCTCGGGCCGGAGCTCGCCGGGCCGGGGCCGGACCGCGGCCGCGACGGGCCACGGGACCGCGGGACCGCGTGGCCGCCGGGCCGCGTGACCACGGTTCGGGCGGTCCGGGCGCGGGCCGGGCAGTCCCGAGTCGAGCCGGGACTCCCCGGTGGGGTGAGCTCGGGCCGATGCCCCAGCCGTCAGGCCGGGTCGGACGCCACCCCCGCGCGGGCAGATCCGGACGGCACAGCATCCTTCGGGCCGGGACGACACACCACCCGCCGGGCAAGGCCGAACCGCACCCCCGCCCGTCGGGTCGAGCCGGGACGCAGCCAGCACCCCAGCCGTCCGGTCGGACCAGGCCGGCACCCTGCCCGGCGGGCGGCGTCGGCACGGCACCCGCCGCACCCGCACCCGCACCCGCACCCGTCCGACCGGGCCAGGACAGCGCCCCCACCCGGCCCGCCGGGGCCGAGGCATCGTCAGGGGTTCGTCGTGTCCGCTTCCAGGAAGGCCGCCGCCGTGAACATCTCCACTCCGACCGTGATCGCGTGCTCGTCCGCGTCGAAGTCGCCCTGGTGCAGGTCGCGCACCGTGCGCTCGCCCGGGCGGCGCACGCCGAGGCGGGCCATCGCGCCGGGCACCTCCTCCAGGTACCAGGAGAAGTCCTCACCGCCGAGGCTCTGCTCCGTGCTCTCCACGGAGCCCATCCCGCGCCGGGCGACCATGGCCCTGCGCAGCAGGTCGGTGGACTCCCGGTCGTTGACGACGGGCGGCACGCCGCGCATGTAGTTGATCTCCGACTTGGCCCGGTGCAGGGTCGCGACCTCGTCGATCGCCGCGTGCACGATGTCCGGTGCGTCCCGCCAGGCGTTCAGGTCCAGGCAGCGGACGGTGCCGGACAGCTCGGCGTGCTGCGGGACGACGTTCGGGGCGTGGCCGGACTCGATCCGGCCCCATGTCACGGCGAGACCGGCACGGGTGTCGACGCGCCGGGCGACGATCGCGGGCACGTCGATGGCGATACGGGCGGCGGCGGTGACCAGGTCGGTGGTCAGGTGGGGCCGGGCGGTGTGCCCGCCGGGGCCGTCCAGGGCGATCTCCAGCCGGTCGCAGGCGCTGGTGATCGGCCCGTGGCGCAGGCCGACCCGGCCCGCGTCCACCCGGGGGTCGCAGTGCACGGCGAGGATCCGGCCGACGTCGTCGAGCGCCCCGTCCCCGATGGCCCCGAGCGCGCCGCCGGGCAGCACCTCCTCGGCCGGCTGGAAGACCAGCCGCACCGGACGGGACAGCAGCCCCTTGGCGTGCAGATCGGCGAGGACCAGCCCGGCACCGAGCACGACGGTGGTGTGCACGTCGTGGCCGCAGGCGTGGGCGCGGTCCGGGACCGTGGACCGGTACGGGCAGTCCGTCTTGGTGTCCGGGATGGGCAGGGCGTCGATGTCCGCCCGCAGGGCCAGCATCGGTACGACCGGCCGCTCACCCTCCGCGAGCCCGATGTCACAGACGAGTCCGGTTCCGGTGGCGAGGACACGTGGCCGCAGCCCCGCCGACTCGAGCCGCTCCTTGATCGCGGCGGTCGTACGGAACTCCTGATTGCCCAGCTCGGGGTGCATGTGCAAGTCGCGTCGGAAGGCGACGAGTTCGGCGTGCAGGGACTCGCTCAGCACACCGGGGAGCACATCCCCCGCGAGGCCGGCCTCGGACTCTAGGGACATCAATTGCTTCACCCTCTGAAGGGTAGGACGCCCGGATGGTCAACTACCCCTCGATCAACAAAAGTTCAGCCCGTTAGGGGAAGAAAATCTGACCGGCGGACGCATGACGGCGGACTCTGGTGGGTAAAACCTCTGTTTCCTCCTTCCACGGATACCACGCCTCGCGGGGGTCACGCGCGTCATGTCCAAGAACCGGACCCCCTGACGGCCCTCCCCCGGGTAGGGTCCGCGGCCGTGAGCGACTCGACCGCCGATTTCCTGCAGACCACCCGCACGTCCTACGACGCGATCGCGAAGGAGTACGCGAGCCAGTTCCCGCAGGGCCTTCCCCACCCGCTGGACCGCGGTCTGATCACCGTCTTCGCCGAGCTGGTCACGGCGAACGGCACCGCTCCGGTGGCCGACCTCGGCAGCGGCCCCGGCTTCGTCACCGCGCTGCTCCAGGAGAGGGGGGTCCCCGCCTTCGGCGTGGACGTCTCCCCCGCCATGGTGTCACTGGCCCGCGAGGCCCATCCCCAACTGCGCTTCCACGTGGGCTCGATGACCTCGCTGGACCTGCCCGACGCCACGCTCGGGGGCATCCTCGCCCTGTACTCCACGATCCACGTGCCCGACGACCGCCTGCCGACGGCCTTCGCGGAGTTCCACCGCACCCTGGTCCCGGGCGCGCCGGTCCTCCTCGCCTTCCAGAGCGGTACGGAAGCCGGCCGGCTCCGTCTGACGGAACGCTTCGGCCACGAGATCGCCCTCGACTACTACTGGCGTACGCCCGAGCAGGTCACGGCGCTGCTGACGGAGGCGGGCCTGGAGCCGGTGGCGACGGTGCGCCGTGAACCGTCCGACGAGGAGAAGCGTCCACGGGCCTTCCTGCTCGCCCGCAAGCCCTGACGCCGGCCCGCCGGGGGTTCACTCCCCCGGCGCAGCCGCCCGGCTCCGACGGGATTCCCCCGTTGGCGGTACGAGCGGTAGTGCAGGTGGCCGATCCCCCGGCCGGAGCAGACCGGTGCCGATGCCGCCCGCCCTCCGCCGGGGTCGTGCCTCAGGCCAGGGCCGCCACCGCCGTCAGGCGGTGGACGTCCTTGGCGGTGCCCGTGACGCCGGACAGGAAGCCCTGGGCGCGGGGCGAGGCGTTCTCGGTCAGCCAGCTCGGGTCGATGTCGCAGACCGCCACCCGCACGCCCGTGCCCACCAGCGCCAGCGGCAGGGTGTGGACGACCGTCGACGGGAAGCTGAGGATCGTACGGCCGATGGGGCCGCGACGGGCGATCAGCTCCAGGGGCAGGTCCGGGCGGACGATCTCCAGCCCGGTCTCGGCGGCCAGCCGGTGGAGTTTGTCGACGCTCTCGCGCCGGTGGGCGAAGTAGCGGGTCGCGCCGTGCGCCTTGGCCAGGTTGCGGACGGCGACCAGGTAGCGGTCGCCGTCGACCACCCCGGTCTCCACCAGGGAGGTGCCGACCATGTCCGACCCCTTGGTGATCCGCGGCGGCCCGAAGCGGGACCGGGTCCAGGAGAAGTCGTTGGCCGTGACGGTGACGCCCTCCGGGGTCTCCGTCACCGGCATGGAGGAGAAGACCTCGACCCGGCGGCGCGCGCTGGGGGTCAGCCGGCGGCGGGCGGAGGAGGACACCGGCGCGAAGAGCAGGTCGCGGGCGCCGGGCCGGCCGCCCTTGCGGTGCCAGCGGACCAGCCGCTCACCGCGGGCCAGTTGGGCGACGAACTCCATCGTCGCCGTGCCGTCGTCGACCACCACCAGGTCACGGGCGCGGGTGATGGTCAGCAGCAGCTGTACGTAGCGGGAGAACGGGTCCCCCATGACGATCCGGTCGGCCCGCCGCAGCGGGCCGGCCAGACCGCCGATGGTGTGGAAGGGCGCGGTCGTACCGCCCCGCGCCTCCTCCCAGCGCACCCGGTACCCCTCGTCCCGGGCCAGGTCGGCCATGCGGCGCAGCTGGCCCCGGGTCATGGGGTCCGTCGGGGACAGCACGACCACCGTGAGTTCCGGCTCGGTCGGCGGCGGCCCGCCGGCCACCGTCCGCCGTATCTGCGCGGGCAGGGACGGCAGGGCGTCCTGTTCCGCGCCGTGCAGGCCGTGCAGATGCGCCCACTCCAGTACGTTCAGCAGCTGGACCGGGCTCTCCACGAAGGCGAGCGTGCGGGGAGGGTGGCCGGCGTGACCGGCGCGGGGGCTCATCGGCGTACGACCGTCCCGTCGTAGGGCAATCCGTCAGGCGACCGGGGCGCTCAGACCGCGACCGGCTCGCCCGCGGCCGCGGCGATCTCGGCCTCGGCGACGACGCCGGCGACGCGGCGCAGCTTCTTCATGGGGCCCTGCTCGGACTCGTAGACCTTCTTGACGCCGTCACCGAGGGAGGCCTCGATGGTGCGGATGTCGCGGACGAGGCGGACGAGGCCCTGCGGCTCCACGGAGGCGGCCTGGTCGGAGCCCCACATGGCACGGTCGAGGGTGATGTGGCGCTCGACGAAGGTGGCGCCGAGGGCGACCGCGGCGAGGGTGGTCTGCAGACCGGTCTCGTGGCCGGAGTAGCCGATCGGGACGTTCGGGTACTCCTTCTCCAGCGTGTTGATCACGCGGAGGTTCAGCTCCTCGGCCTTGGCCGGGTAGGTGGAGGTGGCGTGGCACATGAGGATGTTGTCGCTGCCCAGGACCTCGACCGCGTGGCGGATCTGCTTCGGGGTGGACATGCCGGTGGAGAGGATGACCGAGCGGCCGGTGGAGCGCAGGGCGCGCAGCAGCTCGTCGTCGGTCAGGGAGGCGGAGGCCACCTTGTGGGCGGGGACGTCGAACTTCTCCAGGAAGGCGACGGCCTCGGTGTCCCACGGGGAGGCGAACCAGGCGATCCCCTTCTCCTTGCAGTACTCGTCGATCTGGCGGTACTCGTCCTCGCCGAACTCCACCCGGTGGCGGTAGTCGATGTAGGTCATCCGGCCCCAGGGGGTGTCGCGCTCGATGTCCCACTGGTCGCGCGGGGTGCAGATCTCCGGGGTGCGCTTCTGGAACTTGACGGCGTCGCAGCCGGCCTCGGCGGCCACGTCGATCAGCTTGAACGCGTTCTCCAGCTCACCGTTGTGGTTGATGCCGATCTCGCCGCAGATGTAGACGGGGCGGCCGGGGCCGACCTCGCGCGAACCGAACGTACGCAGACGGGAGTTGGTGCTCATCAGGGGATGTCCTTACTTGGGGAGGGAATCGAGAGAGGGGCCGAGGATCCAGCTGGCGATCTCTCGGATCGCGCCGTCGCCGCCGGGGACGGTGGTGACCGCGCGTGCGGCGCCGCGTACGACGTCGTGGGCGCTTCCGACCGCCACGGGCCAGCCCACGAGGGCGAAGCACGGCAGGTCGTTGACGTCGTTGCCGACGTAGAGCACGCGCTCCGGCGCGATGCCCTGCTCCTCGCACCACTGCTTGAGGGCGAGGTCCTTGCGGTCGATGCCGTGCAGCACCGGGAGCTTGAGCTTCCGGGCGCGGGCGGCGACCACCGGGTTCTGTTCCGTGGACAGGATCAGCATCTTCAGGCCGCTCCTGCGGAGGGCCGCGATGCCCAGTCCGTCGCCGCGGTGCACGGAGACGAACTCCCGTCCGTCGGAGTCGATCAGCACCCGGTCGTCGGTCTGGGTGCCGTCGAAGTCGAGGACTACGGCGTCGATGTCGTCGTAGGTGGGGAGCGAACCGGGGCGGTCCGCGTCGAAGAGGGGCGCGAGGGCCCGGGCGCGGGCCAGGTCGTGCGGGTCGTCGATCTCCAGCACCCGGGCCGGGTCGGTGCGGACCAGCTCGGTGTGGCCGAAGAAGCGGTGCCGGTGCTCGCGGAAGCCGGCCGCGTCCATCGCGTAGGCGGCGCCGGTCTCCAGCAGGTCCTGCGGGCGGTCCTGGCGGCGCGGGCGGAAGGACTTGTCGTGGTTGACGCCGTAGCCGCCGGCTGTGGCGGTGGCCTCGGCGACGCCGACGCCGCCCGCGGCGCTCCCGGTGCGGGCGGGCTCGACGGCGACGGCCTCGTCGGCCGCGTCGCGCCAGATGAACCCGTGGAAGGGGGCGACGGTCACCGCGGTGTCGGCGCCGTTCTCGACGACGGCCGCCGCGACCCCGTCGACGTCCTCGCGGGCCAGGAAGGGGCTGGTGCACTGCACGAGCAGGACGGCGTCGACGGCCGAGCCGTGCAGGGCCTCGTGGGCGTCCATGGCGTGCAGGACGGCGGCCTCGGAGGTGGCGGTGTCGCCGGCGATGGCGGCGGGCCGCAGCACGACCTCGGCGCCGGCCTGCCGCGCGGCGGCGGCGATGGCCTGGTCGTCGGTGGAGACGACGACGTCGGTCACCAGACGGGCGGCGCGGCACTCGCGCACGGCGCGGGCCACCAGCGGCACGCCGCCGACAGGGGCGAGGTTCTTGGCGGGGACGCCCTTGGAGCCGCCGCGCGCCGGGATCACCGCGAGCACGCGGCACACGGTGGCGGCGGGTCCCGCTTCGGGGTTGGACATGGGCTCTACTCCTTGCGGCGCTTCGGGCTCTTCGCACACCTGGCGCGGGATCGGCTCGCTCACAGCTCCCCCATCCGCCGGATCACGGGGGCCACCCGCTGGACGCCGTGCCGGTAGGCGCCGCGCGCGGCGCGGCGCACGATCTGGCGTACGGGGCCGGGTGCCTTGTCGGCGGCGGGCGCACCGGGCAGCGGGGCGCCGTCGGGGCCGAGGTGGTGGCGGGCGAGGATGCCGGGCAGGTAGCCGGGCGCGGTCTCGGGTGTGTAGTAGGGGGTCAGGGGCGGCAGGCCGCCGGGGCGGTCCAGCAGCCTGGCGATGCGCTCGCGGGCGGTGTCGAACGCGGTGGCGTAGCCGCCGTCGGCGGCGACACCCTGGCGGGCCACCCACTCCTCGTCCGGCACCGGGCGGTGCCCGGCGTCGAGCTGGTCCCAGGAGGCGAGGCACCCGGAGCCGGTGAAGTGGTGGTTGCCGAGCGTCTCGCGCACCCCGAGGTCGGTCAGGACGACCGTCGGGACGCGCCGGTGCAGGGCCTCCAGGGCGGCCGTGGAGCTGACCGTGACCAGCAGGTCGGTGCGGTCGAGCACCTCGCCCATGTGGCCGTACACCAGGCGGAAGTTGGCCGGCAGGTCCTTGCCCTGGACCAGCTTCTGGTACGGCAGTTCCTCGATGTGCGTGGTGTGCTCGCCGGGCTTGGACCGCAGCTTCAGCAGCACCTCGCGCTCGGGGTGCCGGCGGGCGTGCCGGATCAGCCGGTCGAGCAGGTACGTACGGTCCTTGCGGTTGTCCGGGACGGACGGCTGGGCGGCGAACACCACCGTGAAGGGGTCGTGTTCGCCGGTGTACGGCTCCCCGCCGAGGAAGGGCAGCGCGACCTCGGTGACCGAGGAGGCGTCGGCGCCCACCCCCTCGTACACGGCCCGGAACCGGTCCGCGTCGTGGCGGGAGTTGGCGAGGACCAGGTCCGCGCCGTGCCGCAGCAGCAGCCCGTCAGTGAGCTTCTCGTAGACGACACCGACGTAGCCGGTGACGACCGCGGGGCGCCGGCCGGATCCCCAGGCGTTGCGCAGCCCGTGCAGCATGGCCTGCACACCGCCGCCGACCAGGGCGAGGACGAGGACGTCGTAGGGCTCCTCGGTCATCGCACGCAGGAACTCGGCTCCGGTGACCTCGCGGAGCGAGTCCGCCCGGACGCCGACCTCCTCGAGCTGACGGGGCGTCGGAGTGGCGCGGCCCCGCAGGAGGTAGCCGTCGAGCCGGACACCGGCAGCCGAGGGAGTGAGACGCTGCGCGGTGAGCGCGCCCCACTTCCATCGGGTGTCGGAGTCCGCGAGGACGGCGACCCGCAGAGACTTCGTTGCACTTGCTGGCACGTCGAAGACGCTAGGAAGCCATTCCGAGGATCCGCCCAACCCGAATGCAACAAACGGTTAACAGCACATCGCCGAATGGCGAATCGGGCCGCGGTCGGGGCTGGAAAAAGCCTGGTTCACAGCTTCGCCACGTGTCGTTCACCCAGCATCAAGCAAGCCGTCAAGACGAATGACGGCCTTCGCCCTAACGTCCCTGACGTGGTCAAGCTCTCCGTCATCGTGCCGTTCTTCAACGTGCAGCAATACGCGCCCGACACGCTCAGAAGCCTGAAGGCGAACGCGCGTGAGGACTTCGAATTCATTCTCGTCGACGACTGTTCCCGCGACGGGACACCAGACATTCTCGCGCGCGCGGAGCGCGAGCTGCCGGGCGCGGTCCTGGTCCGGCACGAACAGAACGGAGGGCTGGCCACCGCGCGCAACACCGGGATCGACCGGGCGCGCGGCGAGTACGTGACCTTCCTGGACGGCGACGACTGGCTCGCCCCCGGCTACTACCAGCGGCTGGTCGCGGCCATCGAGGGCCTGGGGTGCGACTTCCTGCGCACCGACCACGTGCAGTGCACGGCGCGGGCCCGCAGCGTCCACCGGGTGCCCGTGGGCCGGCGGAACACGGTGCTGGACCCGCGTGCGGCGATCCTGCCCGCCGACCGGTCCACCTCCGTGGACTACGCCTACGCCTGGGCGGGGATCTACCACCGCCGGCTGGTGGACAAGGGGCTGCTGCACTTCACCGACGGGCTGCGCACGGCCGAGGACCGGCCGTGGATCTGGAAGCTGCACCGGGAGGCGGAATCCTTCGCCGCGGTGAGTCTGCTCGGTGTGTTCTACCGGCGCGGGGTCGCTTCGTCACTCACTCAGATCGGTGACGTACGGCAGCTCGATTTCATTCGCGCGTTCGATCAGGTCGTCGCGGAGACCGCCGCGGACCGGGAGGCCGACGCGTTGCTGCCGAAGGCCGTCCGCACGTATTGCGCCATCATTTCCCATCACCTGGGATCCATCGAAAGGTTCGAGCCGGCGGTGGCGAAGAAACTGAAATCCCTGAGCGCCGCGGCTCTGCGGCGCATGCCGCAGGACGTGCTGGACGAGGCGCTGGACTCCATGGACCTCCAGCGCGCGACCAAGCTGCGCCGGCTGCGCCGCCGTCCCGCCGCCACGGGGGTCGCCGCGTGACCACCCAGATCTTCCAGGCGTCGACGCTGTACGGCACGGCCACGCTGGCCGCCGCCCTCGACTCCGGCTGCTTCCGCCCGGCCGACCGGCGGATCCTGCTGGTCTGCAACAACGCGGCCACCCCCGAGACGACGCCCGGGCCGGACGCGATGCCCGGCTTCGAGCGGCTGCGCGACCGGTTCGACGACGTGGTGTCGTACAACGAGGCGATCTTCCCGTTCCACCCGGGCGGCTGGGCGCCGCGCGCCGAGGACCTGCCGCTGTGGGAACGCTATCTGCGCCACGAGTGGCGGCTCGCCGACGACGACGTCGAGCTGGCCGTGGAGTCCATCCAGGTCAACCCGTCGCTGAGCCTCGCGCAGATCTTCACCGGCGCCCCGGTCACCGTCTACGCCGACGGCCTGATGAGCTACGGCCCCACCCGCAACAAGATCGACCCGCTGGTCGGCACCCGCGTGGACCGGGTCCTCCACCTGGACCTCGTGCCGGGCCTGGAGCCGCTGCTGCTCACCGAGTTCGGCGTGCCGGGCGAGGTCGTGCCGACGGCCGCCTTCACCAAGGTGCTCGCCGCGCTCGCCCCGGCCGGCGACGACCTGCCGGCGATCGAGGAACCCGCGCTGCTGCTCGGCCAGTACCTGTCCGCGCTGGACATCCTCTCCGCCGAGCAGGAGGAGGACCTGCATGTGCGGATGCTCAGGGGCGCGGCCGGACTCGGCCACACCAAGGTGGTGTTCAAGCCGCACCCGTCCGCCCCGGCCCGCTGGGCGCGCTCCCTGGAGGAGACGGCGCAGAAGCTCGGTGTGGAGCTGACCGTGCTGGACACGCCGGTGCTCGCCGAGGTGCTGTACCAGCGGATGCGTCCCGCGCTGGTCGTCGGCTGCTTCTCCACGGCCCTGCTCACCGCCTCGGCGCTGTACGGCCTCCCGGTCGCCCGGGTCGGCACCGACCTGCTGCTGGAGCGGCTGACGCCGTTCGAGAACAGCAACCGGGTCCCGGTCACCGTCGTGGACGCCCTGCTGCCCGAACTGGGCGACGGTGCCGCCGTCACCGAGCAGCGCATGGGCATGGACGTGGAGTCGCTGGGCGCGCTGGTGCGCGCGGTGGGCTTCGCGATGCAGCCGAAGATCCTGCCGCGGCTGCGCGCGGAGACCGAGGCCTACCTGACGAAGAACCTGGACGAACGGACCGTCCGCTACTTCAAGCGCAAGCGCCTGACCTCGCTGGCGCTGCCCGGCGGGGTGCCGGCCCAGCTGTCGTTCATCCCGCGCAACGCGACGGTGCGCCGGGTGGCCCGCAAGGCGCGCAGTCTGCGCCGGGTCGTGCGCCGCTGAGTCCGTCCCTTCGCGAGGGCGGGCCCGGGACTCCGGGCCCGCCCTTTCCGTTCGTCCGGCCTGCTCAGCGGCCGAGGATCGTCCGGATCCGGGCCGCGTTGTCCTGCGTGACCTTCCACAGCCGTTCCTGCCGGTCGTGCACGTCGGCGACGGTCCGGTCGTGGTGGTCGAGGATGTCCAGCGCCCGCTCGGTGAGCACGGCGCCGAGGTTCCGCTCGTGGACGGAGACACCCCACTCGGGACGCTCGATGTCACGGAGGAAGTACGCCATCTTCGGGTGCGAGATCAGGCTGATGACGGGCGTGCCGACGCCGAAGGGGATCATTCCGGCGTGCCCGCGCATGCCGATGACCAGACGGGTCCTGGCGTACGTCTCGCGGATCGCGTCGTTGTCGAAGTCGTACATCGGGATCACGGGCAGCGAGATCCCGTGCTCGCGGCGCAGGTCGAACGCGATCCGCTCGTCGTCCAGGGAGTGGGCGACGCAACGGACCTCGGTGTGGGCCCCGATCGCCCGGACCGCCTTGGCGATCTCGCCGAGGAAGTGCGCGTAGTCGTGGCCGAACCGCAGCCCGGCGCGGTCGTAGGCGGCGTTCAGCAGGACGGTGTCCTCGCGGTGCGCCGGGTCGGTCCAGCCGGGCAGCAGCCGGCGCATGACCGTGGTCGGGCAGGGCTGGAAGACGACCTTGTCGTGCAGCTCCGGCGGCAGCAGCGAGCGGACCTTGGCGATGGAGCCGTGGTTGCGCAGCCCGAAGAAGGAGGACTTCTCCACCAGCAGGCGCAGGCTCTCGTTGAACCGCCGGGCCCGGTACGACTGTCCGTCGAAGGCGTTGAAGCCGACCGCGAACACCATGATCGGCACGTCGACGGCGTTCAGGTGCTCGTCCGGGACGTTCCACTGCCAGGCGCTGTTGCCGTTGGGCATGGTGTCCGGGATGAACAGTCCGCCGCCGCCGATCACCAGGCCCCGCCGGGCGTTGACGCGTTCCAGGGCCGCCTTGTCGAAGAGGCGGTGGGCGTGGACGGAGTGCCAGCGCCGGGAGGTGGTGTCGGCGCCGAAGGCCAGCCGGACGGTCTCGGGCAGCAGCTTGTCGCCGGCGTTGCCCTGCCGGTCCATGTAGAAGGCGACGTGCGCGAGCTGGTCCTCGGCGGCGCCCTGCTCCTGGGCGGGCACGGCGGCGGACCGCTGGGCCCACAGGCGGCTGGAGCGGTGGGTGGGGTCGACGGTGAGACCGGCCGTGGCGTACTTCAGGGCCTCGGTGTTGTCGCCGTGCACCCATGCCAGCTGGGCGAGGCGGGAGTAGGCGGTGGCGGCCCGGTTGGGGGCGGCGGTGGCCAGCAGCAGCTGGGTCCTGGCCTCCTCGTAGCGGGAGACGCTCAGCAGGGCGTGGCCGAGGATCTCGTGCGGCCAGGCCTCGTCCAGCGGGATGCGGACACCGCTCAGGATGTCGACGGCGTCCTGGTACTCGCCGGCCGCGATGTGCGCGGCGGCCAGCCTGCGCGCGGCCTCGACGTCTTTGGTGCGTCTGACGTGCGGGGTGCCGAAGTGCACCAGCAGGTCGTGGTGGAGGCCGCCCTTGGCCAGGTAGGCCGCGTGGAACTCGGCGTCGCCCAGGACGAACTCGCGCCAGCGCTCCTCTGCCTGCGCGTACCCGGCCTCGCCGCCCTGCCAGGGCTTGTGCCGGCCGGTGAAGTGCAGGATCGCGGTGTCGTCGGGGACCGGCAGGTCGCCGGAGAGCCGCCGCTTGACGAAGTTGTAGCGGGTGTCGAGGCGGACGAAGTCCCCGTCGAGGACGGCGTTGAGGATGCCCTGGTCGTGCTTGTCCAGCTCGTAGGCGCCGGTGCGCCCGGCCTGGTCGATCTTCGCGCAGAACTCGTCCGACAGGTACTCGCGCTGGATGACCAGCAGCCCGGAGTTCAGCTTGTGCTGGCCGTAGAAGAACTGCGGGACGGCCGCGAGTCCCTCGCGCAGCTCCAGCAGCTCGCTCAGGTCGCCGAGGACGACCATGTCGGTGTCCAGGGTGATGACCGTGTCGTAGTCGCGGGTCCTGAAGACGTCGAGGATGAAGTACGCCTTGCGGACCAGGTAGTTGTCCTGGTCGCCCTTGACGTAGGAGTCGTAGTGGCCGGCGTCGACGCGGCGCAGCACGATCCTCGGGTGCAGGGCGCGGATGCGGGCGATCGAGGAGGGCTTGAGGTCGTCGTGCAGGACGATGAAGTCCTCGCAGACGCCGGGGTTGGACAGGGCGAGGCTGCGCAGCAGGACGAGGAAGCCGGGCAGGTAGTTCTCGTCGACGAAGCTCGCGAAGGCGATGCGCCGCTTGCCGGTCAGGGCCTGCGCCGAGGTGTCCGGGACGGCGGGGCTGAGTGTGGTGGTCATCGCAGGGATATCCTCATGTCGGTCACGCTCTGGGCCCGCTCCATGACCCATGCCTTCTCGCTGGTGTATTCGTGCACGGAGGTGATGGCGAGCTTCATGGCCTCGGGCACGCGGTAGGCGCCGCTCTCGTAGAAGTCGAAGCCGATCAGGTCGAGCTTCGGGCTGACGTCCAGGAAGTCCAGCAGCCAGAGCATGTTGAAGCCGGTGGTCGGGATGCCGGACCAGACGTCGTTGCCGAGCCGGCCGATGTTGCGCACGGGCCAGCGCAGCGACTCGTCGCCGAGGTACTGCTGGGCGCCGGGCACCAGGCGGTTGCGCAGCGAGTGCTTCCAGTCGCCGGTCACGCCGCCGAAGACGAGCCGGGTGGTCACCGGCTTGTCCCAGTTGAAGCCGTGCTTGTGGATGGTGGCGTGGATGTCGGTACGACTGCCGGTGTACCTGGGGTCGATCTTGTACGAGTTGAAGCGCACGACCAGGTCGTAGCCGTCGATCTCGGCACCCATCCCGCTCTCGCCCACGCGCCCGGAGTTGGCGATCAGGCAGATCGACTTGCCGGCGACCAGGTGGCGGAACTCGCCGAGGCCGATCCAGCGCACCCCGCCGACGGTCGGGTCGGCGACCGGGCCGCGCATCCGCAGCCGGCGCTGCTCGGCGTAGAGCGCGACGGCCTCGGTGAGGGCGGCGGGGTCCGGCGCGTGGACGCCGGTGCGCAGGTCCAGGTACTGGCTGAGCAGTTCCTGCCGGTCGGCGACGGGGGCCTCGTCGGCGGCGAGCGCGAGCAGGGCGCCGACCAGCCGGGGCTCGGCCGCCGTCCAGTCGCCGGCGGCGTGCAGGGCGAGGCCGTCGGCCCAGACGTCGGTGGCGGGTCCGGCGGCGAACTCGGCCGCTCCGGGGCACTGCTCGCGCAGCAGGTCCAGCAGTTCGCGCTCGCGTTCGGCGGCCCGGCGCAGTCCGGCGATCCGGGCTGCGACGCCGAACCCGTCCTCCGTGGTCAGCTCCAGGTAGCGCTCGTAGGCCCGGACGGCTTCGAGTTCCTCGCCGACGGCCTCCAGGACGCGGGCGCGCAGCCGCCAGCCGGCGCGGGAGTTCCGGCGCTCGGCGAGGACGGTCTCGCTGATCCGGAGGGCGAGGTCCAGCTCGTCGGAGTAACCGCATTCCAGTGCCTTGTTGGCGACGGCCAGCAGGGCGTCAAGGAGGTCGTTGGTGATGCCGCCGGCGGGCACTGCGGCGCCCTTCACGGCCCGCTTGAGCAGGGCGGTCGCGCCCGAGGCCGGGGCCGGTGCGGCGGCGCCGGCCGCGTCGGTGCTGAAGACCACGAGCAACTTGCGCAGCTGCTCCGCCAGTTCCGTGCGGCGGCGGTCGAGACTGCCGACGACTTTGCCGCTGTGCACGGCGCACGCGCGCAGGCAGTCGTCCAGCTCCCCTGCACGCACAGGCGTCCGCCGGTTCTGGACCCTTGTCATAGCTCTCCTGATTTTTGCCAAGCAAATACAGCCTTTACGGCTGAATGCCATGCGTTTGCCAAAACGTGGGGGTGGATGGAGAAACTAGGAAGCTAAAACGACGTTCAGGTGAACTGACCGGGGCGCCCGGACGAATGGTTGGGCTGTCAACCAAGTCGTTTCTGTGATTCGCCCAGGTGCCGCAGGTACGGCTCCCCCGTGCCGGGGACCTTCACAAAAGAAACCGAGATGATCAATGATTGTCCGGGTAGGCGCCGAGCACCATGCCTGCCTCATCCCCCACCCTCGCCGCCGTTCCCGCATCCCCCGCTCCGGGGACGGCCTCCGCCCCCTTCACCCCCTCCGCCTCCGGCGGCCGCCGCAACCGTCTGCTCGCCCTGGACGGCCTGCGTCTGGTGGCCGCCCTGATGGTCTGCCTCTACCACTACGCCGGACGCGGCGGCACGGTGTCCGAGTCCTGGCACCAGACCCCGGCCCACGTCTTCCCGACCCTGTCCCGGGCGGCCACCTACGGCTGTCTCGGCGTGCAGTTCTTCTTCGTCATCAGCGGTTTCGTCATCTGCATGAGCAGTTGGGGCCGCACCCTCGGCGACTTCTTCCGCTCCCGGGTCGCCCGGCTCTACCCCGCCTACTGGGTCGCCCTGGTGCTGGTCACCGCGGCCGCCGTGGTCCTCCCGGCCGTCGTGCACCCGGTCCGCCCGGACGAGTTCCTGGTCAACCTGACGATGATGCAGCAGCCCATGGGCGCCGACCGGATCCTCGGCGTGTGCTGGACGCTCTGGGTCGAGGTGCGCTTCTACGCGCTGTTCGGCCTGCTCGTGGTGGTGCGCGGCGTCACCTACCGCCGAGTGGTGCTGTTCGCCTGCGGGTGGACCCTGGCCGCGGTGGTGTGCCGCACCTCGGGCAACGCGCTCACGGACCAGATCGTCATGCCCGACTACGCGCCCTTCTTCGTCGGCGGACTCGCCCTCTACCTGATCCACCGGTTCGGCGGCGACCTGCTGCTGTGGGGCATCGTCGCCGTGTCCTGGCTGCTCGGGCAGGCCGACGCCACGCGTGGGCTGTGGCACGCCGGTGCCCAGGGCGACTTCCACCGCGACCCGTGGGTCATCCTGGCGATCGTCACCCTGGCCTTCACCGCGGTCGCCGCGGTGGCCCTGGGCTGGACGCGGTGGGCGGGCTGGTCCTGGCTGGTCACGGCCGGCGCGCTGACCTACCCGTTCTACCTGGTCCACGAGCACCTGGGCTGGTTCGTCATCCGGGTGCTGCACCGGGGTCTGGGCCTGCCGCCGTGGCCGACGCTCCTGCTGACCGTCATGGGCATGCTTTCGCTGGCATGGCTCATCCACCGCTTTGTGGAGAATCCTTTCGGCCCGCGACTGAAAAGGGCGTTGAAGAGGGTCCGTACACCGGAAATCTCCTCGCAGTTCACCTCGGCGAAAGACGGAAAGGAATCGGCCGGTTCCGTGTGAGAGCCGGGAATTGGGCAGTCGTTCACCTCGCCTTGGGTTTCGAACCCGCCTTCGGGGCAGGCACCGTAGTGCCCTTGCCGCCCACCCCCCACAGGCTTTCCGCAGGGAACTCACCAACTGCCGTACCGAGGGAGTGCCTCCGCCGCATGGCCACCATCCAGGAAGCGACCCGACCGCCCCATCGTCTCGACGACGTCCCGGGGTGGTTCCCGGTCCTCGACCAACTGCTCTTCGACTGGCTCCTGAACCGGCAGGAGGCCGCCGGAATCCGCGGCGACCTGCTGGAGATAGGGGTCTACCTGGGCAAGAGCGCGATCTTCACCGGCCGGCACCGCCGGCCGGGCGAGAAGTACACCGTCTGCGACCTCTTCGAGGGCGAGGCCCCGGACGACGCCAACCGGGCGGAGTCCGCCAAGTCCTACAGCGCACTGACCCGCAGGCGCTTCGAGGACAACTACCGGGCCTTCCACGACGAGCTGCCCCGGGTCCTGCAGGGGCCCAGCTCGCTGGTGCCCGCCGAGGTCGAGCCGCGGTCCTGCCGGTTCGTGCACGTCGACGGCTCGCACCTGTACGAGCACGTGCGCGACGACATAGGGGCGGCGCACGATCTGCTGGGGCCCGAGGGCATCGTCGTGCTCGACGACTTCCGCTCCGAGCACACGCCCGGGGTGTCCATGGCCACGTGGGAGGCCGTGCTCAACCGCGGCCTGCGTCCCGTCTGCCTGAGCACGCAGAAGCTCTACGGCACCTGGGGCGATCCGGCGCCGGTCCAGCGGGAGCTGCTGGCCATGGTCGGCGAGCGGTCGGACTGCCGTCTGAGCGTCCAGGAGGCCGCCGGGCACCGGATCGTCCGGCTGAAGTCCAAGGGCATGCCGGCGCCGGCGTTCCCGCTCTCCCGGCACGCGGAGGAAGCCACGGAACCGGCACCCGGGGTGCCCCTGCCGGCGGCGGCGCCCGCACCGGCGCCGGCCGCCCGGCCCGCGCCCCGGTACGGCCGGCGGGTCCGCCGGGTCGCCGTCGACCTGCTGCCGCCGGTCGTCACCCGGGCCATCCGCAACGCCCGCGCGGCCAGGCGCTGACCGCCCCCTCAGCCGATCCCGTACCGCGCCCCGACACCCGCGACCACCAGGGCCAGCCCCTCCTCGAACTGCTCGTCGTAGTCGTCGAAGAGCAGCTGCCCGGCCTCGGCCGCCAGCGGGTGGGCGGCCATGCGCCGGGCCCGCTCCGCCACGTCGTACCCCTCCCGGCGCTCGCCGGGCAGGGGTACGACGCCCTGTTCCTCGGTGACGAAGCCGATGGTGAACATGCTCGCGGTCCGGGCCGCGCTCACCGCCTGCGCGAGGCTGAGCCCGGCGGCGGTCAGCACCCTCAGGTGCTCCTCCATCTCGCGCGCGTGCTCGGTGCCCGTGAAGCGTGAGCCGCTGAAGACCTTGGCGCCGTCCCGGTAGCCGAGCAGCGCGGCCCGCAGTCCGCGGTTGGCCTTGAGCAGCCGGTCCCGCCAGGTGTCGGCCGGGTCGAACACCGTGCCGGCGACCATCCGCCGGTACATCTCCGTCGCCATCTCGTCGAGCAGCGCCTGCTTGTCCTTGAAGTGCCAGTAGAGGGCGGGCGCCTTGACGTCGAGTTCCTTGGCGATGGCGCGCAGCGTCAGCCCGTCCAGGCCGACGTCGTTCAGCAGGCGCAGCGCGGTCCGGGCGACCCGTTCGCGGTCCAGGGGCGTGCGTCGTTCCGTACTCACACTTGACAGCTTAACAGCGTTAAGGGCACGCTCGTCGGCGACGGCACTTAACGTTGTTAAGGAGACAGCTGATGGATGTCCTGATCGTGGGCGCGGGGCCGACGGGTCTCACCCTCGCCATCGACCTCGTCCGGCGCGGGGTGGACGCGCTGGTGGTGGAACGGGCCGAGGGACTGTTCCCGGGCTCGCGCGGCAAGGGGATCCAGCCGCGCACCCAGGAGGTCTTCGACGACCTCGGCGTTCTCGGCGCGATCCGCGCGGCGGGCGGCCCGTACCCGGCGATGATGATCTGGAAGGACGGCGAACGGCAGGGCGAGCAGCGGATGTTCGACGCCGTGCCGGCGGACGGGGAGAACCCGTACACCGAGCCGCTGATGGTCGCGCAGTGGCGGACGCAGGAGGTCCTGTACGCGCGGCTGACGGAACTGGGCGGCCGGGTCGCCTTCGGGCACGAGGTGACCGGCCTGACCCAGGACGCGGAGGGCGTCACCGTGGAGTTCGCCGACGGCACGGCACTCGGCGCGCGGTACGTCGTCGCGGCCGACGGCGGCCGGTCCGCCGTGCGCCGGGCGCTGGGCGTCGGCATGACCGGGGAGACGGTCGACCCGGCGCCGTTCCTGGTGGCGGACGTGACGGTCCGGGGCCTGGACCGGAACCACTGGCACGTGTTCCCGACGGGCGACGGCACCGCCGTCACCCTCTGCCCGCTCGCCGGGACGGACGTCTTCCAGCTGAGCGCGCGCTGCGCGGAGGGCTCCGCGCCCGAACCGGTCCTGGACGGCGTCCGTGAACTGGTCGGCGCGGCCACGCACCTGGCCGCCGAGGACGTGACGGAGCTGCGCTGGGCCTCCGGCTTCCGGCCGCGCGCCGCCCTCGCGGACCGGTTCCGCGTCGGCCGCGTCCTCCTGGCGGGCGACGCGGCCCACGTCCACTCGCCGGCCGGCGGGCAGGGCCTGAACACCAGCGTGCAGGACGCCTACAACCTGGGCTGGAAGCTGGGCGCCGTACTGCGGGGCGTGACGACCGAGGCCCTGCTGGACACCTACGAGGAGGAGCGGCGCGCGAACGCCGCCGCCGTGCTCGACCTGTCGACGGGGGTCCACCGCGGCGAGGTGCGGCGCGGGAGGGCGACGGTCCAGCTCGGGCTCGGGTACCCGGAGTCCTCGCTGAGCGTCGACACCCGGGGCGCCGGCGGGGAGACCACCGACGTGCGCGCGGGCGACCGGGCACCCGACGGCACGGTGGACGGAGTACGGCTCTTCGACGCCTTCCGCGGACCGCACTGGACCCTGCTCGGGGCCGCCGGCGCGCTCCCCGGCGTGCGGACGCTGCCGGCCGCCCCGGACTCCTACGGCCCGGGTGTCTTCCTGGTCCGCCCGGACGGCTACGTCGGCTGGGCGGGCACCGGCACGGAGGGCCTGCGCGCGTACGCGGCGCGCACCGGAGCCCTCGTCGCGCCGTGAGGCGTCACGAACTCGCGAGCGACAGCTTCACCGCGAACCCGAGCAACAGCGCGCCGGCCGCCGAGGTCGCCGTCGCCGACAGCCGCTTGCGGCGGCGGAAGGCGGCGGCCAGGCGCGTGCCGCCGAGGATCAGCGCGCTGAGGTACAGGAAGCTGGCCACCTGGGCGAAGGCGCCGAGCACCACGAAGGACAGCGCCGGATAGGCGTAGCCGGGGTCGACGAACTGCACGAAGAAGGCGACGAAGAACAGGATCGCCTTGGGGTTGAACAGGCTGACGACGAAAGCACGGCGGAAGGGCCGCTCCACGGCGCCGGCGGCGGAGACGGCGTCCTCCACGGTCTTCTCCCGCCGGGTCCGCCACATGCTCCACGCGGTCCGCATCATGCCGATCGCGAGCCAGGTCAAGTAGCCGGCGCCGGCGTACTTCACGATCCCGAACAGCACGGCGTTGGCCTGGAGGAGCGAGGCGACCCCGGCGGCGGACAACGTCATCAGCACGGTGTCACCGCACCACACACCGGCGGCGGCCGTGTAGCCGGCCCGCACACCGCGACGGGCGGCCACGGACAGGACGTAGAGGGAGTTGGGACCGGGCAGCAGGACGATCAGCACGAGACCGGCCAGATAGGTGGGGAGATCGATGACGCCGAACATGAGAAGGAGTGTCGCACGGCGGTACGACGGCGTCTGCGGCGCCGGTCTCAGAACGCGTCGCTCGGCACGTGGCTCCCCCACACCCCGCGCAGCGCCCCGCACACCTCCCCCACGGTCGCCCGGGCCCGCAGGGCCTCCTTCATCGGATACAGCACGTTGTCCTCACCCTCGGCCGCCTTCTTCAGCGCGTCCAGGGCCGAGTCCACCGCCGCCGAGTCCCGGGCGGCCCGCAGCTCGGCAAGCCGTGCCGTCTGCCGGGCCTCGATGGCGGGGTCCACCCGCAGGGGCTCGTACGGCTCCTCCTCGTCGAGCTGGAAGCGGTTGACACCGACCACCACCCGTTCGCCCGCGTCGGTCTCCTGCGCGATGCGGTAGGCGTTGCGCTCGATCTCGCCCTTCTGGAAGCCCTGCTCGATCGCCGCGACGGCGCCGCCCAGGTCCTCGACCCTGCGCATCAGGCCGACGGCGGCCTCCTCCACGTCGTCC
Organism: Streptomyces sp. NPDC015139; assembly: GCF_043079785.1. NCBI lineage: Bacteria > Bacillati > Actinomycetota > Actinomycetes > Kitasatosporales > Streptomycetaceae > Streptomyces > Streptomyces sp. NPDC015139. The sequence continues at coordinate 658,774 of NZ_JBIBUW010000003.1, forward strand.
GTCATGCGCTCCACCGCGTAGGAGCCCGCGAACGGGTCGACGGTCGCCGGCACGTCCGTCTCGTACGCCAGCACCTGCTGCGTCCGCAGCGCCAGACGGGCGCTCTTGTCGGTCGGCAGCGCGATCGCCTCGTCGAAGGAGTTGGTGTGCAGGGACTGGGTGCCGCCGAGCACCGCGCCCAGGGCCTGCACGGCGACCCGGACCAGGTTCACCTCCGGCTGCTGGGCCGTCAGCTGCACGCCCGCCGTCTGGGTGTGGAAGCGCAGCATCAGCGACTTGGGGTTCTTCGCGCCGAACTCCTCCCGCATCACCCGCGCCCAGATCCTGCGCGCCGCGCGGAACTTCGCGACCTCCTCCAGCAGCGTCGTACGGGCCACGAAGAAGAAGGACAGCCGCGGGGCGAAGTCGTCGACGTCCATGCCCGCCGCCACCGCCGTACGGACGTACTCGATGCCGTCGGCCAGCGTGAACGCGATCTCCTGCACGGGCGAGGCACCCGCCTCGGCCATGTGGTAGCCGGAGATCGAGATCGTGTTCCACTTCGGGATCTCCGCGCTGCAGTACCGGAAGATGTCCGCGGTCAGCCGCAGGGAGGGGCCCGGCGGGAAGATGTACGTGCCCCGCGCGATGTACTCCTTGAGCACGTCGTTCTGGATCGTGCCGGTCAGCCGGGCCGCCGGGACGCCCTGTTCCTCCGCGACCAGCTGGTACAGCAGGAGCAGCAGCGCCGCCGGCGCGTTGATCGTCATCGACGTGGACACCTCGCCCAGCGGGATGCCGTCGAACAGCACCCGCATGTCCTCGATCGAGTCGATCGCCACGCCGACCTTGCCCACCTCGCCGTGGGCGAGGGGCGCGTCCGAGTCGTGGCCCATCTGGGTGGGCAGGTCGAAGGCGACCGAGAGACCGGTGGTGCCGTGGGCGATCAGCTGCCGGTAGCGGGCGTTGGACTCGGCGGCCGTGCCGAAGCCGGCGTACTGCCGCATGGTCCAGGGGCGGCCGGTGTACATGGTCGGGTAGACCCCGCGGGTGAACGGGTACGCGCCCGGCTCGCCCAGCTTCGCGGCCGGGTCCCAGCCGGCCAGACCGGCCGGCCCGTACACCGGCTCGACCGGCAGTCCCGACTCCGACTCGTGCGTCATGGATGCCTCCGCGGTACGTCGTGCTCCCCCCTCACCATGCCCCGTAGTTCGGCGGCGGTCACGCGGGGAAGCATCCCCCGCATGAGGAACACGGTCAGATCCGCCGCCGTACTCGCCTCGGCCGCCGCCCTCGCGGCCCTCTGCGGCTGCACCGTGCAGCCCGTGGGCCCGGACGGCAAACGCTCCTTGCCGGTGCACGTCGAACTGCCGTCGAGCCGGGCTCCCGATCCCACCCGTTCGGCCGCCGGCACGCCCCCCGCGTCGCCGTCGCGGGTGCTGTTCTCGCGCGGCGACAGCGGGCCGGGCGTACGGGAGCTGCAGGCGCGGCTGCGCCAGGTGGACTGGCTGTTCGACGGGCCGACGGGCACGTACGACGACCTGACCGAACGGGCCGTCAGCGGCTTCCAGGGCAAGCGCGGACTGCCCCGGACCGGCGCGGCGGACTCCGTGACCTGGCGGCGGCTGCTGGCGATGACGCGTCCGCCGGGGAAGTGGGAGCTGTACCTGATGGGCGGTCAGCCGGCCGCCGCGCCCGATCCGCGCTGCATGACGGGACGGGTGCTGTGCATCAGCAAGACCAGCCGCACGCTGCGCTGGATGGTGGACGGGCGGACCGTGTCGACGATGTCCGTGCGCTTCGGCTCCCAGTACACCCCGACCCGCGAGGGTGTCTTCCGCGTCTACTGGAAGTCACGGCACCATGTGTCGACCCTCTACCACTCGTCGATGCCCTACGCGATGTTCTTCAGCGGCGGCCAGGCGGTGCACTACTCCTACGACTTCGCGGCGCGCGGGTACGCGGGCGGCTCGCACGGCTGCGTGAACGTCCGGGACGAGACGGCGGTCGCCGCGCTCTTCGCACAGGTGCGGGGCGGCGACAAGGTCGTCGTGTACTGGTGAGGGAGGGATTCGGGGCGCGGGCGGGACCGGGGGAACGTGTCCCGCCCGCGCCAGGTGCACGAGCCGTAGGTACGGGGGGAACCCCGGCTCAGTGCGACGGCCGATGACCAGTCGGCTCACTCATTACTGCGTGGCGAGGTCCAAAAACGTCACACCTCTCGCGGAGAAATTTTCGCGGTGTCTAAAAGCGCAGGTCACAGGGGTGAGCCGAGCTCAGAGAGCGGTGTAGGTCGGGCTCGGTTCCGGGGTCGGCGAGGTCCTGCCCGGGTGGCCGGGGGCCGTCGGGGCGAAGGCGGAGGGAGCGGGTACGGCACCCCGGCGGTGCCCGCCCCTGCCGCCGTCACCGTGCTCGCCGCCGCGCCTGCCGGGGTGGCTGTCGTCGTCCCCGCCCTGGCCGTCCCGGTCCTCGCCGCCCTTGCCCTTGTCGCGGCCCTTGTCGCCGCCCTTGCCCTGGTCGCCCTCGTCCTGGCCGCCGGCGTCCGTGTCGTCCTTGCCGCCGGTCGCGCCGCCGATGTGACCGGCCGCCAGGACGACCTTGCAGTACCGGCTCACCCGCCCGGATCCGCCCGCCAGATGCTCCAGCGCACGCTTGCGGTCGGTGGCCGGTTCCCTGCCGTCCCGGATGTCGCGGCAGGCCGCGGCGACGACGTCCCACCCGGTGCCGGCGCTCGCGGAGGGCGGGACGCCGGGGCCGGGAGCGTCGCTCGCCCCCGGGTGCTCGTCCGGGGCGGCGGCCTCGTCGGAGGCGCTGTCGGGGGTGCCGTCGGCGCTGCCGCCCGGCGTGCCCGGCGCCGTGCCGGACGGGGTGCGCGGGGAGGGCGAGGCGAGCGGTTCCCCGGAGGTCCCGGCGCTGACGGTGACGGCGGGGCCGGGGGGTTCGTCGTCGAACGGCGTGGGCAGCACCCCGCTCCCGGCCGCGACCGCGACCCCGCCGAGCGTGCCGACGGCCAGCGAGGCGGCGAGCGCGAAACGTGCCGGGCGGGCCCAGCGGGGGCGCCGCGCGGTGGTTCCGGTACGGCCCGCGCCGCCGATGCGGATCAGGCCCGCGCCGGCGCCGTCCGCGGGTGTGCCGGAGCGCCGGCCGGGGGCACGGGTGGCGAGATCCGCGGCGGTGCGCTCGGCGTCCGCGGCCTCACGGGCTTTGCGGAACGCGGCCAGGGCGCCCTCTTCACCGGGGAGTTCACCCGCGGCGGGGGCGGCTTCCGCGGCCAGTGCGCCGAGTGCCCGGGAGAGGCGTTCGGCCTGGTCACGCGCGCAGGGGTCGACGGCTTCCAGCGGCTCACCGCGCAGCAGGCGTTCCGCCGTCTCACGGTCCAGCCACGTGTCCTGCTCGTCGGCCATCACATGTCCTTCTGCGTCCGCGCACGCGGATGCGTCACAGTGGCGGACGTCACCGCGCGACCGCGCGGTTCTCGCTGGGGTGGCAGCGCGTCGAGCACGCCCGCCGATTCCGGATCGTCGCCGAGCAGCTCCGCCAGCCGCTTCAGGCCCCGGTGCGCGGCGGTCCGTACGGCGCCCGCGCGTTTGCCGAGCGTCTCGGCAGCGGTCTTGGCGTCCAGGCCGACCACCACCCGCAGGACGACCGCTTCGGCCTGGTCCTGCGGGAGGCGCGCGATGAGGGAGAGGGCGCTGCCGGTCGCCAGGGCCTCGATGGCCTCGCCCGCCGTGTCGGACTCGGCTGCCCGGCCGGTCAGTTCGGTCTCGTCGCCGCCTATGGCGGGGCGGCGGCCGCGCATGCGTATGTGGTCCAGGGCGCGGTTGCGGGCGATGCGGGCGGCCCAGCCGCGGAACCGGTCGGCGTCGCCGCTGAACCGGTCGAGGTCCCGGGCGATCTGCAACCAGGCCTCGGACGCGACGTCCTCGGCATCCGGATCGCCGACCAGCGTGCGCACGTATCCGAGCAGCCGGGGATGCACCGCGCGGTACACCGTACGGAACGCGGTCTCATCACCGTTCTGTGCTGCACGTACTGCGGCGGTCAGCTCCGCGTCGTCCCCCAGCACCGCACTCCCTCTACGCCCGTCTTCGGTCGGCGCGAAAAGGCACGTTACGGCGTGAAACCGCTCCTCGTCCATGTCTGTAGAAGATGCAACTAACTCGTGACCGGGTACGGATGTGCGCAGGGTGAGGACCGGCCGCGGCGGGGTGTGACAGAAAACGCACTCATGGCGCTGTAGGAAGTACGGGCCCGCGCGGCCCGTCCGCGCGACGGCCGGGGCCTCTCCTGTGGGGGGTGGCGGCCCCGGCCGTTGCCTTTGCGGGGCAGGGCCGGGCGGCCGGACTCACTTCTTGGCGTCGGACCTGCTGTTCGCGGTGGGGGAATCGCCGTTCCTGCCGTTGTTCTCACGGTTGTCGGCATTGCCGCTCCGGTCGCTGTTGCCGGAGTTGTTCCCCTTGTTGGCGTTCGCGCCGGGCGAGGCCTCGGCGTTCCGCCCCGGCGAGCCCGACGGCCGGGCTGCCCGCGCGATCTGGTCGGCGCAGTAGGAGGCGACCCGGTCGGGTCCGCCCGCCGCCGCCGCCAGCCGCTGCCAGGCCGTCGACTCCAGGGCGTTGCCCCGGGCGCCGGCCCGCACGTAGGTACGGCAGTGGGCCAGGGTGTCCTTCGCGGTGTCCGGGTGCCCCGGCCGGGCGCCGGGAGCGGACGGGGACGCGCCGGCGGAACCGGGCGCGGCGTCGGGGGCCTGCTGGTTCGCGCGCACCGACGGGTGCGCCGACCGCGAGGTGTCCCGGCCGTCCGCCGTACCGGACCCGGCCGAGCCGATCGCGGCGACGGCGACCCCGCCCAGGGCGAGGCTCGCGAGCGCCACCGAGAGCGTGCCCTTCAGCGAGAACCGGACCCGCCGGGCCGCCTTGGGACGCCAGTCGTCCCGCATCCGCGTCCGTGCGCCGTGCACCCCGGACTCGCGGGCGGCTCGGAAGGCGGCCAGCGCCCGGTGCTCGCCCTCGGGTTCGGCACCGGACACGGCACCGTCCGCACGGAGGGCGGCGCCGAAGCCCGCCTCGAACCGGGCGAACTCGGCGGAGTCCGGAAGTCCGGGGGACCGGGTGAGTCCGGGGAGGCTCCGGTGCGCGCGGTGGCGGCGCTCGGGTGCGTCCTGGCGCCCGGAGGCGCCGTCCGGACGGCCGGCCGGATCGGCGGGTCCGGGGGTCCCGGCGTGGGCCGATGGGGAGACGGTGCCGCCAGGGTGTGCCCGCCGGCGGCCGGGCAGCCCGCCGCCGCTGTGCCGTTCACCCATGTCCGTTCCCGTCCCTCTGCGGTCCGCCCGGTCCACCGGACACGGGCGGCCCTCCGACCCCGTCGCGGGGGCCGGAACCGATGGTTCTCCCGTATCCATACGGCCCGTGGCCGTCGCCGTTCATCTCACGGCCTGCGCCGTTCATGTCGACTCCCCCAGCGTGCGGGGGTTCGCATCCGTCACACCCGCGTCCGCCGCGTCCGGCACGCCCAGGTGCCGGGCGAGCCGTTTCAGCCCGCGGTAGGCGGCCGTGCGGACCGCGCCGGGGCGCTTGCCGAGGACCCTGGCGGCGGCGGGGCCGTCGAGACCCACGACGACGCGCAGCAGCACGGCCTCGGCCTGGTCCCGCGGCAGCGCCCGCACCATCTCCAGCGCCCGCTCGGTGGACAGGGACTCCAGCGCCTGGTCGTGCGTGCTGTGCCCGCCGGGAAGGTCCAGCACGCTCTGGTCGAGCGCGGCCGCCCGGGGCCGTACCCGCTGGCGGCGCAGGTGGTCCAGGGCGCGGTGCCGGGCGATGGTCGCGGTCCAGCCGCGGAATCCGGCGCCGTCGCCCTTGAACCGGCCGAGGTCGCGGGCTATCTCCAGCCAGGCGTCGGAGGCCACGTCCTCCGCGTCGTCGCCGACGATGCCCCGCAGATAGCCCAGCAGGCTCGGCTGCACGATCCGGTAGGCCACGGCGAACGCGGTCTCGTCGCCGTCCTGGGCCCGTGCGACGGCGGCTCCCAGTTCCCCGTCCTGCGGCTGCAGGCGGCGGCGTTCCCCTCCGTGGCCCAAGACCGTCCTCGTTCGTGCCGAGTTCATGGCCACCGCGGGGCGCGTCCCTCACGGTGCGACACGCTCCGGCCGTGTCTCCGCCTTCCAGGATCATCAGCGCCGGGCCTCACAGAAATGTCACAGTCCCCGGCCGGACCGGACGGTATCCGCGGTTGTCAGTGCCCTTCCCTACGCTGCTCGCGCACCGACGAGGAAGCACGAGGGAAGGCATCGGCATGGGCGGCAACTGCTGGACGGACACGGGCCCCTACCAGGAGGACCTGGCGGCGGCCTTCCGCCGGGCACAGGCGGAGGAACTGGCCGCGGACGACCACGGCTTCGGCGCCGGCCGGACGGCGGAGGAGCTGTGGTGCGACCCGGACTGGCAGGAGTACATCCTCACCGGCGGCACCGGCTCGGTCCTGGACTTCCCCCTGATGATCGATGCGACGGACCCGGACGACGGCCCCTTCCTGCGCCCGCTGACGGAGGCCGAGATCCGCGCCTTCGCCCCCGGCGGCCGTCCCACCTTCGCCGAGTGGGACGCGGCTCTGGACGACGAGCGGCTGGACTTCCCCGACCGGGCGCAGGGCAGATGCACGGTGCTCTACACGGACGGTGAGCCGACGGCCATCGGCTACTGGGGGTGCACGGCGGACTAGGGCCCGTCGTTCGGATCAGGCCGGCCTTGGCTGACGGTGTCTAGCCGGCCGCCCCGCGACGCGGGCGTGATCCAAACGACAGGCCCTAGCGGGCCGGCCGCGCGTCGAGGAGCCCGCCGACCACCACACCGGTGACGAGGAAGGCGGCCGTCGCGGACAGCAGACCGACCTCGTAGTACGCCGCCGCCGTCGCCCAGGCGGCGGCGCAGGCGGCACCGGCCGCGTCGAGCGCGGCGAGGCCGAGCCGTCCGGCGCCGACCGCCGTGTCGCGCCGCGCCAGGGCGACGGCGGCCACGGCGAGCACCAGGGCCGCCGCACCCGCCACCGCGGGCGTCCCGAACATCACGCCGTACCGGATGGCGAGGGCGGGCACGAGGAACAGGGCGAACCAGTGCCGCAGCGCCTGGCGCACGAAGGCGAGGACGGGGCCCGGCGCGGCCGGCTCGCGCAGCCGGGAGGCGGCACGGCGCAGGCCGGCGAGCGCGAGCACGGCCACCGCGGCGATCGGCAGCCGCTCGCCGAGCCTGCCCAGGTTGTAGAGCAGGGCGGTGTCGTAGACGACGAGGACCAGGGCGCCCAGGGCGCCGAGCGAGCCGATGAGGACCAGCAGTCCCGGCACCGAGGCGGGAGTGCGGGAGGTCTCGCGGTCCCGGGCCGCGAGCCACCGCAGGAGGCAGGGCGTGAGAACGGCCGAGACGGCCCGCACGGCGATGTCGTCGGCCGTGTACGGGTTGCGCAGGTCCCACTCCACCAGGCAGAACACCACCGTGTACGACACGGAGGCCAGCGGCAGCAGCGCCGACCGGGCGATCGCGCGGTACAGCCCCGCGTCGAGCCACCGCACCACGACCGCGAACGCCAGGAGGACGAAGGGGAGTTCGAGGAAGGCCTGGACGCGCAGGACCGACGGGGCGAGGAGTCCGGGCGCGGGGAAGACGTCGGCGAACCGGTGCAGCACGGGGTTTCCCGAGGCGAGGTCGAACCAGCCCGACGGCAGGTACCGCGCGACGAAGGACGGATCGCCGCCGTGCACGCGCAGCACGTACACGGTGAACAGCACCTGGTTGAGGTAGATCAGCGCGGTCACCACCGTGAGCGCGGCGAGCGGCGGCACGCGACGGCCCGGGTACGGCTCCACCGGAGAACTGGGGGCGGCCGCCAGCCGCCTGGCGCGCAGCAGCGCGAGCACGGCGGACACGGCCACCACGGCGTCCACGAACACGCGCGGCCTCACCGCCGGCGCGCCGTGCGGGAAGCCCCGCGCCGGCCCGCCTCGAAGAGCCCCGTCTCCCGCGCGCACGGCGCCCGTTCACCCGCCTCGGTCACGGTCGGATTCTCCTCCGGTCGCCTCCGGGGGTGAACACGGAACGCCGACCCCCTCGTTGACCAAGCGGATGCCGGGTGCGGGGCGTCACGGGTGTCGGGCAGGTGACGTTCGATCAGGGCCGAGCGCTATGTAGGTGGCACCTGTGACAGGTGGTGCTGTCGTGAACATCGTCTAGGGGTGGGTTAGTGAGTCCTCGCAGGACCCGTGCGTACAAACCGCTCAGTCTGAGAAGACGGGCGTGGCTGACGGCCGGGGCGGTCGTGCTGAGCGGTGCGGGCATCGTCAGCTACGCGATGGCCGACCCGCCGGCGCAGTCCGACGGCAAGGGGCAGAGCCGTCGGCCGTCCGTCCACACGCTGAAGCTGGAGAACCGGGGCGCGGGTCGCATCGGGCTGGGCCGCAAGGGCACCGACCGGTTCAGCGCGCTCCTGCTGACCTGGAACGACGCCGACGCCGACGCCAAGGGCACGCCGGAGGTGCGCACCCGGGACCGGGAGAACGGGACGTGGTCCGGGTGGCGGAAGCTGCCGGACGACCCGTACCAGGCCGACGGTGCGGAGGCCGAACGCGCCGGGGACGCGCGGGGCGGCACGGCCTCGCTGTGGACCGGTGACTCCGACGGCGTCCAGGTGCGCCTGGTGAAGTCCGACGGCACCGAGGCGGCGGGCCAGCCGGCCGGCATGGACGTCAGGCTGCTGGACCCCGGCACCGATCCCGCGGGCGGCCCGGAACCGGCCGCCTACGCCGAGGGGACGACGGCACCGGCCGCGACCGACACCGCGTCACCGTCCGACACCTCGTCACCGTCCGACCCGGCGTCGGCCTCCGAATCGGCATCGGTGCCGGCATCGGAGCCGGCCTCCGCGTCCGAGTCGGCCTCCGCCTCCCCCTCGGTGTCCGACAGCGCCTCCGCGTCCGGCTCGCCGTCGGACACCCCCAGCCCGTCCAGCACGGTCCCGGCGCCGCTGCCCTCCACGGTCGCCAAGCCGCCGATCGTCAGCCAGGCCGAGTGGGGCGCCTCGACGGACTACGACGGCACGCCCGACTACGGCACCGAGATCAAGGCGGCCGTCATCCACCACACCGGCGTGGACGGCGACAACAAGCTGTCGTGCGCCGACTCTCGGGCCCGGATGCGCACCATCCAGCAGGAGCACTTCGCCCGCGGCTACTTCGACATCGGCTACAACTTCGTCGTCGACCGCTGCGGTCAGATCTTCGAGGGCCGCAGCGGCGGCATGGACCTGCCGGTGGTGGGCGCGCACGACATCGGGTTCAACACGAACACGGTCGGCATCTCCTACATCGGCAACTACATGACCGCGCACCCCTCGCGGGCCGCCCTCGACTCGATCGCCCGGATCGTGGCCTGGAAGTTCGGCATGTACGGGATCGACCCGGCCGGCAAGGTCACCCTGACCTCCGGCAGCGCCAAGGGCCAGGACGGCAACCTGGTCGGCAAGGACCAGCAGATCACGCTGCCCCGTGTCTTCGGCCACCGGGACACCAACTCCACCGCGTGCCCCGGCGACAACCTCTACAAAAAGCTGCCCCTCATCGCGACGCTCGCGAGCACGCCGGGCGTCGCGCACGCCCTGCCCACCGCGGACTTCGACCGGGACGGCCTGCCCGACCTGGTCGCGGGCACCCCGAAGGGCAACTCGGTGACCATCCTGCCGGGCGGCGTGGACGGCCCCGTGACCTCCCGGAAGGTGACGCTCACCCAGAGCAGCCCGGGCGTGCCCGGCTCCTCCGAGTCCGGCGACGCCTTCGGCACCGCGACGGCCTGGGGCGACGTCAACGGCGACGGCTACGCCGACGTCACGATCGGCTCCCCCGGCGAGGACGACACCACCGGCCACGCCGACCGGGGCCAGGTCACGGTCATGTACGGCCCGGCGTTCAGCAAGGGGTTCTCGTACACCACCTCGGGCAGCGTCACCGCGGCCGGCGCCAGGCTCGGCTCCACGGTCGCGGTCGGTGACTTCGACGCCGACGGCCACGCCGACGTGTTCTCGGCCGGCACCGGCAAGGGCGGCAACTGGAACGCCCGTTCGGCTGCCGGCGCCACCACCTCCGGCACACTGACCACCGCCACCGGTTCCCTCGCCTACCTGGACGCGGCGACGGGTGACTTCAACCGGGACGGATACGCCGACGTCGTCCTCAACTACCGCGACGGCGGCGGTATCGCGCGCGTGGTCCGGTTCGCCGGCTCGGCGAAGGGGCTGACCAAGGCCGGTGTGCTCAGCGTCAAGGGCGGCCGCTCCGTCACCTCGGCCGACTTCGACGCCGACGGCTACGACGACCTGGTGATCGGCCAGCCGTACACCGCCGAGTCCGGCGCCTACAAGGGCGGGCAGGTGACCATGCTCCGGGGCACCTCCACCGGCTTCACCACCACCGGTGCCAAGACCCTCCACCAGGACAGCGGCGGGGTGCCCGGGGCCGCCGAGTCCGGCGACGCCATGGGCGCCTCGGTCTCCGCCGGCGACTTCGACGGCGACGGCTACCCCGACGTGCTGACCGGTCTGCCCGGCGAGGACATCACGCGCGGCGAGGTGAACCGCTCCGACGCCGGCTCGGTGCTGCTCCTCAAGGGCGGCGCCACCGGACTCACCGGCTCCGGCGCGGTCGCGGTCTCCCAGGACACCGCGGGTGTCCCCGGTTCCACCGAGAGCGGCGACCGTCTCGGCTCCTCGGTGTCGCTGACCGATGTGTCCGGCTACGGACGGGCCGACCTCGCGTTCGGCGCGGCCGGTGAGGACGGCGGCGACGGCCTCCTGATGCACCTGCCGAGCGGCAGCACCGGGCTCGGGTACACGCAGACGACCGTGTTCAGCAGGTCGGCGCTCGGTACCGCGACGGGCGCGGCCCTCGGGGCGAACCTGGCGCCGTAGTCACGGGAACGCCGTCCGGCCGGGGCCCCTCGGGCGAGGGGCCCCGGCCGGACGGCTCAGCCGAGGGCGGTCGCGTCCCGGCACAGCAGGCGCAGCGAGCCGTGCCCGTCGAAGCAGCGCCGGGCCTCGTCCACCGGGTCCCACAGCCGGCCGTCCGGGGTGCGCACCCAGTGCTCGCCACCGGTCGCCCACCACTCGGCACCCGTCTGCCGGACGATCACCTCGCCCGCGTAGGCGCCGAAGCCACGCAGCACGTTCTCCACCGCGGCGTACGGCGGTCCCTCACCGCGTATCTCCTCGATCATCCGGTCCACCCGCCACAGGCTCTGCGCCGAGTAGTCGAGCCGCACCCGCGCACCCTCGCGCATGGTCGCGACCGTGTCCGCCGCCCACCGCACGGGCTTCGCCGCGGCGGGCGGCCTGGTCTCCTGCTGTGCTGTCACGTACTGGGCTGTCACATAGGGAAGAGCGAGCCGGGGGTGGCATCCGTCACCGCGATCGGCGACGCTTCACCGACCGTCGCAGGACCGCCCCACGTCCGCCGCACGGCTGACACAGGATCGGCCGGTCCAGCAGGTCCGGGACGCCGCAGACGCCGACGGCCGGAGTGACGGGATCCGTTTTCGCCGGCGGTCTCACGCGCCCGGCAGGACGGTACCCCTGGCCCGGCGGGAGACCACCGCGCGCAGGACCCGGCGCCCCTCGACCGAGATGTCCAGCGCGCGGCGCAGCCCCTGCGGGCCGTGGCCGGCGAGGAGTTCCAGGACGGTGACCTGGCGGCGCAGCTCGGCGGCGACGAGCGGTGGCAGATCGTCCGTCTCCCCCGCCCGTCCGGCGTCCAGGCCGTCGTCGCCGCAGGCCCCCTCTGCGGCGGGGTCGAGCAGCCGGTGGATGCGCAGGGAGGCGACCGAGCAGGCGTCGGCCCAGACGCGGACCGCGTCGGCGGTGCGTTCGGCGGGGGCCGCGTCCAGCATCCGGCGGGCGAGCCGCCCGGCCTCGCCGGTCTCGCCGTCCCCGTCGGGCCCCGCGGAACCGAGCGCGTCGCGGGCCTTCTCCAGGCCGCTCCCCCAGTCCGACCCGTCGGCGAGGCTCGCCCACAGCGGGCGCAGCAGCTCGTCGTCGCCGCCGAGCAGCGGCAGACACCGATCCAAACTGGCCAGACCGCTGGCCGCCAGGCCACGTTCGTCGGCCTGTGCGATCAGTTCCACCAGGCTCATGAAAGCCTCCCTCGCCAGGGCCCATCCGGTACGGAGCCCGCACTTCCCCTTACTGCGTGCGACGGCACGGGAGTGTCACAGGAGGAGGTTTTCGGCCAAGAACCGGACGAGGCGCCTCAGCCCAGCCCGTCCGCCAGCTTCTTGAACCCGGCCCAGGACAGGGCCGGCCTGCCCGGGTCCCACAGCTTCTGGATCGTGGCCCGCAGGGGCATCCGGATGCCGGCGGCGACCTGTCCCTCGCTCTGCGCACCGGGGAAGTCGCTCCACACCGCGAACGAACCGCCGAGGATCTGGCCGTCGTAGCGCGCCGGCACGGCGGTCGTGCCGCGCAGCACGCGCGGGTTCCACTGCTCGTAGATGCGCTGTCCCGTCGGGTACACGAAGGTCTGCGGCTGCCCGAGCACGTAGTAGAGGTACTCGTCGTTGTAGTTGAGCACCTTGCGTCCCGCGCTCAGGTACTCCACCGGCTGGCGTGCCCCGATCTCCTTGCCGGTCCAGTAGGCGACCTGGAGGTCCTTGGCCGGCTGCACGGAGGTGCCGCGGTAGAAGCCGTCGTTCCACGCCCGCATGGTCCGGTCGTGGGCCCGGACGGTGTCGGCGCGGTCGTTGAGCCAGCCGGTGGCGAGGTCGGCGACGGTGCCGCCGGAGCCGTAGGCCTTCCGGGCGGCGGCGGCCAGCTGCGGATACGAGGCCTGCGGGTCCTTCACGGTCAGCGCCTGGTACTCGTCGCCGCCGAGGTGCCACTGGCTCCCGGGGAAGACCCCCGCGTACTCGTTCAGCAGATCGTCGACGAGTTTCGCGGAGCCCGGCTCGGAGATGTCGATCGCGCCCTTGGTCGGCACCCCGCTCGCGTTGCGCAGCTGGAGTTCCGGGTGGGCCGCGAGGACGGCGCCCAGGTGCCCCGGTGAGTCGATCTCGGGGACGACGGTGATGTGCCGGCTGTTCGCCAGGTCCACGATCTTCTTGACCTGCGCCTTGGTCAGGTGGTCCCGGGAGACGATCTCGGGGTGGCTGCCGGACTCGATCCGGAAGGCCTGGTCGTCGGAGAAGTGCAGCCCCAGCTCGTTGTACTTCAGGTCGCCGAGCTCGCGTATCCGGTCCTCGATCCACGCGGCGCTGTACGGCTTGCGCGCGATGTCCACCATGAACCCGCGCCGCGGCTTGGCGGGCTCGTCGCGGACGACGCCCTCCGGTGCCGTGCCGCCGCCGTGGACCTCCTGCTTCAGGGTGCGGGTGCCGTAGAAGACCCCCGCCTCGCCCGGCCCGCTGATCTCGACCCGCCCGCCGCGGACGGTCATCGCGTACGACTCCTGGTTCCCGCCCCCGCCGCCGAGCGCGAGCCGCACGTCACCGGCCCGTACGTCGTCCTTCTCCCCCGCGTAGGCGAGCCCCAGCTCGCCGGCTATCAGACGCCCCTCGTCGGCCAGCGCGGCGTCGCCGACGACCACCCGTTCGCCGTGCCGGGGTTTCCAGCCCGGGCCCCGTGCCGGCGTGTGGGAGCGCACGGCCGGGATGGTGCGCGGCGCCTCGGACATCGGATAGGAGCGGCTGGGCTTCGGACTCGCCGACGGGGTGGCCGCCGCGCCGGACGCGGCGTCCCGCCCGGCCGGCTCGCCGTCGGTCGCCGCCCACACGCCCACGCCCGTGCCGAGCGCGACCGTACCGACCACCGCGGCGGCGACCACCGCCCGCTTCCGTATCGCTTGCCTCGCCGGTCCCCGGCGCCTGTGCTGGGTCACCCTGCCAACGTACGACCGATCGCCGCCCCGTTCGTCACCCGGGCGCTCCGAAACTCTCCCGTCCGGGTGAAATTCAGGTATCACACGGACACACAGTGACCACTCTCGATAACCTGACGACACACATTTCACAGCATCCCCCTGCCACACCACATGTGACGCGAGGACCTACGCTGCCCGCCCACCACCTGCCGTATCTCCCCAAACCCCTCGACGCCTTCAACACGGCGTCGGGCGCCGAGGCGCGCGCGCTTCTGCTGCACTGCCTGGACAGCCTGCGCTGGTCCCACCGGATCGCGGACCACCGCCCCTATCCCGACGTGGAGGCCCTGCTGGCCGCGGCGGACGAGGCGGCGTACGACCTCTCCCCGGCCGACCTGGCGGAGGCCCTGGCCGGCGAGTCGCTCCCGGAGCTCCCCGAGGACACCTACTCGGCGGCCCACATGGCCCTGAGCGCGGCCCACGCGGCCTACGAGGCCAGATTCGGACACGCGTTCGTCATCTCCCTGGGTGACGTGCCGCCGGAGGAGGCCCTCGACCACATCCTCCAGGGCATCCGGTCACGATTGGCGAACGATCCGGAGGAGGAGCGGGTCATAGCGGCCGAGGAGCTCCGGCGCCTCGCACGGGAACGGCTGCTGCTCCTGCTCAGGGCCGCGCGCAACTGCGCGACCAGCTCAAATGCCCCCTCACCCGGCAAATAGCGCAAGAACCCACCCCGGCGGTGGCCCCCGCTAGCCCAACCGCGTGCCACTTTGATCACACCGGTAGGCCCCCCGTCAGGCACGGCGCGGCGCATCGCTACGATGCTGGGGGCCGGTGGACCGTACCCGGCCGGGCCCGACCGACAGTGAAGCCGGCGCGGCCCTAGTCCCCGCTCCCGGAGGGTTCTTCCGTGCCGGCTGGAACGCTGTACCGCGGCCGGGAAGGAATGTGGTCCTGGGTGGCTCACCGAGTCACCGGCGTCCTCATCTTCTTCTTCCTGTTCGTTCACGTGCTGGACACCGCTCTCGTGCGTGTCTCCCCAGAGGACTACGACAAGGTCGTAGCCACGTACAAGACGCCGATCGTCGCGCTGCTGGAGTACGGCCTCGTCGCCGCAATCCTCTTCCACGCGCTCAACGGCCTGCGCGTCATCGCCGTCGACTTCTGGTCGAAGGGCCCGCGCTACCAGAAGCAGATGTTCTGGACCGTGATGGGTGTCTGGATCGTGCTGATGGCAGGGGCTATCTACCCCGTCCTCGGCCACGCCGCCCGTGTCCTCTTTGGGAGCTGACGCCGATGTCCACGACTGAAACCCCCGCGTCCGGAGTCGGCCCCGTCGAGGGCGCCCCCGTCTACACCGTCGACAACCCGGCCCCGCTGATCGAGGCGCCGCGCAAGCGCACCAAGAAGTCCCCCAAGTCGACCCGGGGCAACTTCGAGCTGGCCGCGTGGCTCTTCATGCGCCTGTCCGGTGTCGTGCTGGTCGTCCTCGTCATCGGCCACCTGCTGATCCAGCTCGTGCTGGACGGCGGCGTCTCCAAGATCGGCTTCGCCTTCGTGGCCGGCCGCTGGGCCTCCCCGTTCTGGCAGGTCTGGGACCTGCTGATGCTGTGGCTGGCCATGCTGCACGGCGCCAACGGCCTGCGGACGGTCATCAACGACTACGCCGAGCGGCCGAACAGCCGGCTGTGGCTCAAGGGCCTGCTCTACACCGCCACGGTGTTCACCATCCTGCTGGGCACGCTGGTGATCTTCACCTTCGACCCGAACATCCGCTAGGCACGGGGCTGCGAGAATCATGAAGATCCACAAGTACGACACCGTCATCGTCGGCGCCGGTGGCGCGGGCATGCGCGCCGCCATCGAGTCGACGAAGCGCAGCCGCACCGCCGTGCTGACCAAGCTCTACCCCACCCGCTCCCACACGGGCGCCGCGCAGGGCGGCATGGCCGCCGCGCTGGCCAACGTGGAGGAGGACAACTGGGAGTGGCACACCTTCGACACGGTCAAGGGCGGTGACTACCTGGTCGACCAGGACGCCGCCGAGATCCTGGCGAAGGAGGCCATCGACGCCGTCCTCGACCTGGAGAAGATGGGCCTGCCGTTCAACCGGACCCCGAACGGCACCATCGACCAGCGCCGCTTCGGCGGTCACTCCCGCAACCACGGCGAGGCCCCGGTCCGCCGGTCCTGCTACGCCGCGGACCGCACCGGACACATGATCCTCCAGACGCTGTACCAGAACTGCGTCAAGGAGGGCGTGGAGTTCTTCAACGAGTTCTACGTCCTCGACCAGCTGATGACCGAGGTCGACGGCGTCAAGAAGTCGGCCGGTGTCGTGGCGTACGAGCTGGCCACCGGTGAGATCCACGTCTTCCAGGCGAAGTCCGTGATCTACGCCTCCGGCGGCACCGGCAAGTTCTTCAAGGTGACCTCCAACGCGCACACCCTCACCGGTGACGGCCAGGCCGCCGTCTACCGCCGGGGCCTGCCGCTGGAGGACATGGAGTTCTTCCAGTTCCACCCGACCGGCATCTGGCGCATGGGCATCCTCCTGACCGAGGGTGCGCGCGGTGAGGGCGGCATCCTCCGCAACAAGGACGGCGAGCGCTTCATGGAGAAGTACGCGCCCGTCATGAAGGACCTCGCCTCCCGTGACGTCGTCTCCCGCTCCATCTACACGGAGATCCGCGAGGGCCGCGGCTGCGGTCCCGAGGGCGACCACGTCTACCTGGACCTGACCCACCTGCCCCCGGAGCAGCTGGACGCCAAGCTCCCGGACATCACCGAGTTCGCGCGTACGTACCTCGGCATCGAGCCCTACACGGACCCGATCCCGATCCAGCCGACCGCGCACTACGCGATGGGCGGCATCCCGACGAACGTCGAGGGTGAGGTCCTGTCGGACAACACCACCGTCGTCCCGGGTCTGTACGCGGCCGGCGAGGTCGCCTGCGTGTCGGTGCACGGCGCCAACCGCCTCGGCACCAACTCGCTGCTGGACATCAACGTCTTCGGCCGCCGCGCCGGCATCGCCGCCGCCGAGTACGCCCACACGGCGGACTTCGTGGAGCTGCCGGAGAACCCGGAGTCCCTGGTCGTCGAGCAGATCGAGCGGCTGCGCACCTCCACCGGCAACGAGCGGGTGGCGACCCTGCGCCGCGAGCTGCAGGAGACCATGGACGCCAACGTCATGGTGTTCCGCACCGAGCAGACGATCAAGACGGCGGTCGAGAAGATCGCCGAGCTGCGTGAGCGCTACAAGAACGTGGCGATCCAGGACAAGGGCAAGCGGTTCAACACGGACCTCCTCGAGGCGATCGAGCTGGGCAACCTGCTCGACCTGGCCGAGGTCATGGCCGTCTCGGCCCTGGCCCGCAAGGAGTCCCGCGGCGGTCACTACCGCGAGGACTACCCGAACCGCGACGACGTCAACTTCATGCGGCACACCATGGCGTACCGCGAGGTCGGCGCCGACGGTTCGGAAACCGTCCGTCTCGACTACAAGCCGGTCGTCCAGACCCGCTACCAGCCGATGGAGCGTAAGTACTGATGGCAACCCCCGTTCTGGACAAGGAAGAGGCGGCCGGCCGCCCCGAGCCCGGATTCGCCGACTCCCCCTACATCACGGTCACCTTCCGGATCCGCCGGTTCAACCCGGAGGTCTCGGCGGAGGCCGTCTGGGAAGACTTCCAGCTGGAGATCGACCCGAAGGAGCGTGTCCTCGACGGCCTCCACAAGATCAAGTGGGACGTCGACGGCACCCTCACCTTCCGCCGCTCGTGCGCGCACGGCATCTGCGGCTCGGACGCGATGCGGATCAACGGCAAGAACCGTCTGGCCTGCAAGACGCTGATCAAGGACATCAACCCCGAGAAGCCGATCACGGTCGAGCCCATCAAGGGCCTCACGGTCCTGAAGGACCTGGTCGTGGACATGGAGCCGTTCTTCCAGGCGTACCGGGACGTCATGCCGTTCCTGATCACCAAGGAGACGAACGAGCCGACGCGTGAGCGCCTGCAGTCCGCCGAGGACCGCGAGCGCTTCGACGACACGACGAAGTGCATCCTCTGCGCGGCCTGCACCTCCTCCTGCCCGGTGTTCTGGAACGACGGCCAGTACTTCGGTCCGGCCGCGATCGTGAACGCCCACCGCTTCATCTTCGACAGCCGTGACGAGGCGGGCGAGCAGCGTCTGGAGATCCTCAACGACCGCGACGGCGTGTGGCGCTGCCGCACGACGTTCAACTGCACGGACGCCTGCCCGCGCGGTATCGAGGTCACGAAGGCGATCCAGGAAGTCAAGCGCGCGCTGATCACGCGCCGCTACTGATCCCCGGGATCGACTCGCTTCGAGGGCCCCGTCTCCTCCCGGAGGCGGGGCCCTCCGGCATATGCCCCACGATCGGGTGAACGTGGCGGCGAAGGACGACTCGTTCTTCTCCTGCTTACGATGATGCTCTCGACACCCGCCCACGGGAGGCACCTGATGTCCGCAGCATCCGTCGAGCAGCCCTTCGAGCACGAAGAGCCGGTCAGCCTCGCGACCATCGCCGACGAGATCATGGAGCGCCATCCGGGCTACCGCGTCGAGATCATCGGAGGATTCCTCCTCGTGACCCCGTCCCCGGACGTGCCCCACGCCCGCGCCCTGACCAAGCTGATGCGCCCCTTCATCGCGGCAGGACTGGACGACGGCGAGACCGAAGTCCTGCAGAACGTGGGGCTCTGGCTCCCCACCGGGGACGAGGACTACGCCATCCCCGACCTCGTCGTGGTGGACGCCGACATCGACGACCACCTCGTCGAGAACAACGCGTACGACCCGGCGTGCTTCCGCCTCGTCCTGGAGGTCACCTCCAGGAACTGGAAGAACGACATGAAGACCAAGGTCGCCGCCTACGCCGAGGCCAAGGTCCCGGTGTACGTGATCGTCGACCGCAAGCACCAGCGCGTCCACGTCCTCACCGACCCGGCGGGAGACACCTACGAGCACCACCGCCCCTACGCCCCGGGGGAAACCGTGTCGCTCCCCGACTCCATCGGCGCCAAGGTCACCCTCGACGTGACCGAGATCCTCGCGGCGGGCCGTCCCCGGCCGGCGCAGGACGCGCAAGGCCGCGGCTGACGCGACACGGCCGCCCGGGCCCCCTGCCGAGCCCCACCGGACATCCGCTCCGGTGGGGCTCCTCGCATCCGTGCGGCACGCCTTCTAATCTGACGACATGTCAGACGAAGAGTCGTACGAACTGCTCGGTTTCGACAACGTCCTGCTTCCCGTCGGCGACCTCGCCGAGGCCGTCGGGTTCTACGAGCGGGCCGGGTTCACCGTGGCGTTCCGGTTCGACGAGGCCGGGATCGCCCTGCTGCGGGTCGGCGGGGAGACGCCCGGCATCCTGCTGCGCGCCGAGGAGGCGCTGAGCCGTCGCACGCCGCCCTGGGCCTCCCCGCGCCTGTGGCTGGAGGTGCCGGACGCCCGCGCGGCGGCACGGCACCTGGCCGCCGCGGGCATCGAACCCCTGGACCAGGCGTTCCAGGAAGCCACCGGCTGGACCGTGGAGATCGCCGATCCCTGGGGCAACATCCTCGGCCTCACGGACTACACCAAGCGCCCGGAGCTGGGCCGCAGGGCCTGAGCCCACACCCCCGCCGAGCCCGCCCCGGCCGGCCCGTCCGGTTGAGTTGAACATGTTCAAAAGCAGGGCTAGAGTCATCCCTGTCAGCGTTTTGAACGCGTTCAAGAAGGGGTGGGGCATGGACCGCACCGTCATCGCCTACGTCATCTACCTGGTCGTCAGCGTCGCGCTGACCGTCTGGGTGGCCCGCACGCTCAGCCGCAACGGCCGGGTCTTCCTCGCCGACGTCCTGCGCGGCAACGAGAAGCTCGCGGACGCCGTCAACCACCTCCTGGTGGTCGGCTTCTACCTGGTCAACCTCGGCTTCGTGGCGCTGTACCTCGGGGACGACGAGACGATCGAGGACACCCGCGGCGTCTTCGAGGCCCTGTCGACCAAGCTGGGCGTGGTCCTGCTGGTGCTCGGCGTGATGCACCTGGGCAACGTGTACGTGCTCAACAGGATCCGCCGGCGGGGGGTGATGGACCGGGAGCAGCTGCCCCCGGTCGCCCCGCAGGAGTGGATCGCCCCGACGGCCGGCGCGTGACCGGCATGACCGCCACGACCGCCGCACCGGGCCGGGGTGCCGCGCGCACCCCGGTCCGCGGGCTCACCGTCCTCTACGACGCGGAGTGCGCACTCTGCACCCATCTGCGCGGCTGGCTGGAGCGTCAGCCGCAGCTGGTCCCGCTGGAGTTGCTGCCGGCGGGCTCGGCCGGGGCCCGTGCCCGCTTCCCCGGACTCGACCACGCCGCCACCCTCGACGAGGTCACCGTCGTCGGCGACTCCGGGCAGGTCTACCGGGGCTCCCGCGCCTGGATCGTCGTCCTGTGGGCCCTGCGCGAACACCGGCCGCTCGCCCACCGGCTGTCCACCCCGGCAGGCGCCGTACTGGCCCGCGGGGCGGTGCTGGCGGCGGCGAAATGGCGCGGCGCCCAGTGGCAGGGACAGGCGCGCGGCGGACAGTGGGGAGGCCAGGTGTACCGGCGCGGCGACGGATGGGTCTACCGCCCGGACAGCGGCTGGACCTACGAGCCGCCGTCCTGCGCCGACGGCGGCTGCCCGACTCGTTAGGCTCTTCTCTCGTGCCCGCGAAGAACGACGGCCCCGAGGCCGGCCCCCAGAGCAAGTCCGAGCAGACCCGTGCGCTGATCCTGGAGACCGCGATGCGGTTGTTCCAGGAACGCGGGTACGACAAGACGACCATGCGGGCCATCGCCACGGAGGCCGGGGTCTCCGTGGGCAACGCCTACTACTACTTCGAGGGCAAGGAACACCTGATCCAGGGGTTCTACGACCGGATCGCCGCCGAGCACCGGGAGGCGGTACGCGAGGTCCTCGCCCGCGAGACCGACCTGGAGGCACGGCTCGCCGGCGTGCTGACCGCGTGGCTGGACATCGCCAAGCCGTACCACGAGTTCGCCGTGCAGTTCTTCAAGAACGCCGCCGACCCCGACAGCCCGCTCAGCCCCTTCTCCCCGGAGAGCGAGCACGCCCGGGAGCAGGCCATCAGCGTGCACCGGGAGGTGCTCGCCGGCTCCAAGTCCAAGGTCGCCCCCGAACTGCGGGACGTCCTGCCCGAGTTGATGTGGCTCTCGCAGATGGGACTGGTCCTGTACTGGGTCTTCGACCGCACGCAGGAGCGGGAGCGCAGCTACCGGCTGGCCCGGCGCGGGGCCCGGCTGACCGCGCGCGGTGTCGCCCTGGCCCGGTTCCGCGTCCTGCGCCCGCTCGTCCTGGAGGTCCACGAGCTGTTCACGGACTTCCTGCCGGGCATGACGAAGGTGCTGCCGGACCCGGGCCGCGACCGGGGCGAGTGACGGCCCCGGCCGGGGACCGGCCGATCAGATCCACGACAGTCGCCACAGCCGGAACACGCCCGTGCCGTCGTCCAGGTACTGCCCACCGCCGACGTCCTCGGTGCTGACCACGTACTCCTTGCGCTGCCAGAGCGGGATCAGCGGCACGTCCTCGGCCACGTCGGCCTGGATGTCACGGAAGTCGTTCGCGGCGCGGCTGCGGTCGGCGAACTGCTGGCTGTCCAGGATGAGATGGTCGACCACCTTGTTGCTGTACCCGGTGGCCATCGTGGAGCCGGTGCCGACGAGCGCGGCGCCGAAGGTGTCCGGGTCGGGATAGTCGGCCACCCAGCCGACCGCCCACGCGTCCATCTTCCCCGCGGCCCAGCTCTTCTGGAAGTCGGTCCACTCGTAACCCTTGACGTCCACCTTGAACAGGCCGCCCGTCTCCAGCTGCTTCTTCAGCGAGGCGGCCTCCTCCTTGCCGGCGCCGCGCCCGATGCCGTAGCCGAAGGTGAACCGCACCGGCAGGGTGACCCCGGCCTGGGTGAGCAGCGCGCGCGCCTTCTTGACGCTCTGCTTCGGGTAGCCGTCGAAGAACGCCGTGGTGTGGCCGGTGATGCCGGTCGGGATCAGCGAGTACAGCGGGTCGACCGTGCCCTCGTAGACCGTCGCCGCCAGTTCCTCGCGGTTGACCAGCCAGGCCATCGCGCGGCGCACCAGCGCGTCGTGCAGCGGGGAGCCCGCGCGGGTGTTGAGGTACAGGTTGCGGGTCTCGGCGCTGTCCGACTCGGTGATCCGCATTTCGGGGTCGCTCGGGTTCAGGTCCGCGAGCAGGTCCGGTGACAGCGTCCGGGTGGCGACGTCGACCTGCCGGGCCTTCCAGGCACCGTCCAGCTTCTTGGAGTCGGCGTAGTAGCGCAGCGCGATCGGGCGGCCGGTGCCGTCGAGGTAGCCCCGGTAGCGCGTGTTCGGCGCGAGGTCGGCCCGCTGGTCCTTGGCGTATCCGGTCAGCGTGTACGGGCCGGTGCCGTCGACCGAGTCGCCGGTGCGCAGGGCGCGCGCCGGGTACTTCTCCTTGTCCACGATCGAGCCGGCGCCGGTGGCGACCTTCAGCGGGAACGTGGCGTCCGGGGACGACAGGTGGAAGGTGACGGTGCGCGCGCCGTCGGCGGTCACCGAACCGAGCGTGGAGAACAGGGACGCCGGTCCGACGTCCGAGTTGATCTTCTTCACCCGGTCGAAGGAGAACTTCACGTCCTCGGCCGTCATCGCGCGCCCGCTCGGGAAGCTGATCCCCTCGCGCAGGGTGCACCGGTACGTCTTCAGCCCGCTGCCCCGGAACGCGCAGCTCTGCGCCGCGTCCGGTACCGGTTCGACCCCGCCGGGCTCGAAGGTCAGCAGCGTCTGGAAGACGTTGCTGAACAACGCCCAGGAACCGGCGTCGTAGGCACCGGCCGGGTCGAGCGCCGTGACGGCGTCCGTCGTCCCGACGGTGATGGTCTTGTTCTTGTTGCCCTGCGACGGCAGCAGTTGCCAGCCGCCCACCCCCACGACCGCGAGCACGAGCAGCGTCATGAGAATGCGCATGCGAACAGATCGCATGGTGGTGCCCTCCCCAGGCCCCATGGGGGCCCTACCCCTGGCCAGCACGAAATCGCGCCACTCCCCTAAGCGGCGCGGCTCACCTAATCACACGTGTTTCGCCCTGGGGAAGGGCTTTCCGACCGGATGGGCAAGAACTTACCGAGGTGTTGTTTGCGCCGGGTTTCACAGCGCCTTCACAGGCTCGGGGGCGCTCCCGGTCAGGCGCGTGCGGCGGCCAGTTCGATCACCGTGACGTCCGACGGCGCCCCCACCCGGGTGGGCGGTCCCCAGGCGCCCGCGCCCCGGCTGACGTACAGCTGGGTGTCGCCGTAGCGGTCGAGTCCGGCGACGGTCGGGTTGGCGGCGGCCGCGATCAGGCTGCCGGGCCAGAGCTGGCCGCCGTGGGTGTGGCCGGAGAGCTGGAGGTCGACGCCGTGCCGGACCGCCTCGTGGATCTGCACCGGCTGGTGGGCGAGCAGCACGCACGCGCGTGCCGGGTCCCGGCCGTCGAGGGCCTTGTCGAAGTCCGGCCCCTGTCCCTCGCTCTCGCCCTGCACGTCGTTCACGCCGGCCAGGTCGAAGTGGGGCAGCTCGGTGCGGGCGTTCTCCAGCGGGTGCAGGCCGAGGGTGCGGACCTCCTCGACCCACTGCTCCGCACCGGAGAAGTACTCGTGGTTGCCGGTGACGAAGTACGCGCCGTGCCGTGCGGTGAGCCCGGCGAGGGGGGCGGCGGCCGGGCCGAGGTCCTTGACGCTGCCGTCCACCAGGTCGCCGACGACCGCGATCAGGTCCGGCTGGGTCGCGTTCACCGTGTCGACGACCCGCTGCGCGAAGCTCCGGCCCAGGACGGGGCCGAGGTGGATGTCGCTGACGACCGCGATCCGGAAGCCGTGCGCGGCCCGCGGGAGTCTGGCCAGCGGCACGGTGACCCGCTTCACCCGGGGGCCGCGCAGCACCCCGTGGGTGCCGAGGCCGACGGTCGCGACGGCGGTGGTGACGGCGGCGCCGGCGACGACCCGGGAGACGAAGAGGCGGCGGGTGGGACCGGGCGCCCCGGCCTGCTCCGGCGCGTCGGGCCCGGGTCCGTTCGCAGGGGCCGGCGCGTCGGGTCCCGGACCGTCCGCCGGCTCCGCCGCGGGTACGGTCTCGGGTTCCGGTACGGGGGCGACGGCGCGGGCCCGCCGGGCCGGGAACCGGCGCAGCAGGGGTCGTACGGCCTCGCCCGCCACCACCGCCAGCAGCAGGTACAGGGCGAGGGCCATCCACAGGAATCCGGGCCAGGCCAGGGCGCGTTGGAGCGCGAACGGCGCGCCGGAGCGCTCCGCGACCAGGGCGGCGACCATCAGGACCGGGCCGGCGACGAACACCGCCGTGCCGGCGCGGCGGGCCGGGCCCGGGCCCCGCGTGGTGTCGCGGACCAGACGCCGCCACACGTACCAGTGCAGGACCGCCACGACGGCCAGGACGGCCAGGGCGACGAGCGCGAAGACGACGACCATCCCGACCGGTCCCCCGCTATGACGTCCGGCGCAGTGCGCGCAGTCCGCGCAACCCGATGACCCCGACGACCGTCCCCAATACGAAGGAGACGACCGCCAGCAGCAGATGCACCCAGAAGTACGCGGTCGGGTGACCGTCGTCGAAGGCGAGTCCGCTGCCGTCCTTGACCAGGTTCTTGACGAAAGTGACCCAGATGACCCAGCTCCACACCCCGAAGGCGAGCAGGAACCAGGAGACCGGGCGGCTGAGCTTCATGTCTCCAGTATCGCGGTCGCGATTCCGGTTCCGTGTCGGGGGTGGGGCGGGGCGCGGGACTTCACGGAGTGCTCCAGGTACGTTCTCGACCGTGTTCGCTCCCCAGAAGACCGGCCGGCGATCGCTGCTGGTCACCTCCGCCACCGTGCTGACCCTGTCCGTCACCGCACCCGCGGCGCTCGCGGCCCCGACCCCGTCGTCGAGTCCGTCGGCCAAGCCCCCGGCCGGGATGTCCACCGTCGGCGGTGCCCGGCTCGGCATGGCCGGCACCCAGGCCGACCTCGCGCCGGGCGTGCCCGTGCTGCCCAAGGACCTGACCGCCCGTTCGTGGATCGTCTCCGACGCGGAGTCGGGCGAGGTGCTCGCCGCGCACAACGCGCACTGGCGGCTGCCTCCGGCGAGCACGCTGAAGATGCTGTTCGCGGACACCGTGCTGCCCCGGTTCCCCAGGGGCACCCGGCACAAGGTGGTGCCGTCGGACCTCGCGGGCATGGGCATCGGCTCCAGCGTGGTCGGGATAAAGGAGGGCAGGAGCTACACCGTCCACGATCTGTGGCTCGGGGTCTTCCTGCGCTCGGGCAACGACGCCGTGCACGTGCTGTCGGCGATGAACGGCGGGGTCCGGCAGACCGTCGAGGACATGCAGGACCACGCCGAGCAGCTGCAGGCCCTGGACACGCACGTGGTCTCCCCCGACGGCTACGACGCGCCGGAGCAGGTGTCGTCGGCGTACGACCTGACGCTGTTCGCCCGTTCCGGGCTGCAGAAGAAGGACTTCCGCGACTACTGCTCGACGGTGCGGGCGCCGTTCGGGTCGTCCGAGATCCAGAACACCAACCGGCTGCTGAGCGGCGACACCGACGTGCCCGTCTACCAGGGCATCGCGGGCGTGAAGAACGGCAACACCACCCACGCGGGCGCCACCTTCACCGGCGTCGCCGAACGGGGCGGCAAGGTGCTGCTCGTCACGGTGATGAACCCGGAGAAGCACGAGCACAACGAGGTCTACAAGGAGACCGCGAAGCTGTTCGACTGGGGCTTCCAGGCGGCCGGCAAGGTCACTCCGGTGGGCGTGCTGGTGCCGCCGAAGAGCGCCGCGCGGTCCACCGCGCCGCCGAGCGGGGGGCCCTCCACCGGGGAGGCTGCCGCGGGGACCGGCGGGTCGGGCTCGAAGCCGGTGGCGAGCGCCACCGCCGGGACCGGTTCGGGGGTCGGCACGGCGCTGGCCGTCGCGGGCGGGCTGCTGGTACTCCTCGGGGGCGGGGCGTTCCTGGTCAACCGCCGGTGGCCGCTGCCGGACCTGATGCGCCGTCGGACCCGTCCCTGAGACCGGTCTCCTTGCTCGGCGTCGCCGTCCAGGAGGCGCAGAACAGGACGAGTTTCGCGGTGAAGTTGATCCACAGCAGCAGCGCCACCGGGACGCCGAACGCGCCGTACATGCTCTTCGCGGCGACCCCCTGGATGTACCCGCTGATCAGCAGCTTCAGCAGTTCGAAGCCGATCGCGCCGAGCATCGCGGCCACCAGCAGGCGGCGGCGCGTCGGCTCGGCCCCGGGCAGCAGGGTGAGGACGTAGAGCAGGACGAGGAAGTCCGCGAGCGCGGCGACGGCGAACGCGGTGACCTGGAGCAGCAGGCTGCCCCAGCCGTGCTCCTGGAGGCCGAGCTGCCGGGACACGAGGCCGACCGCCGCCGAGGCGAGGGCGGACGTGGCGAGTGTGACCAGCAGGGCGCCGCCGAGGCCGAGGAGGATGCCGGCGTCCTTGGCCTTGGTGACGAGCGGGTTCTCCTCGCGGTCGGGCAGCTCCCACACCGCGCGCAGGCAGTCCCGCGTCTGCCCGACCCAGCCGATGCCGGTGAACAGCAGCACGGCGCCCGCGATGACGCCGACCGTGCCGGCGTTGTCCACCAGCGCGCCGATGTCCAGCTGCTGGGAGAGGCCGGGGAACTGGTCGGCGATCCGGTTCTCGACGGTCTTCTGACCGGACGGGCTGAGCGTGGCGGCGGTGATCGCGGCGGCCACGGTCAGCAACGGGAACAGGGCGACGAAGCTGACGAACGTCATGGCGGCGGCCAGCCGGGTCCATTTCACCCGGTCGAGCCGCTCGTAGCTCCGCCACGCGTGCGTCGTCATCAGCCGTGTGACGAGCGGCCCGATGCCGGGCAGTCTCTTCAGCCAGTCCATGATCCGTCCCTGCCCTCGCCGCGCTCCTCCACACCGCTCAAATGACGTCAATATCAGGGGACATCCCACTAATCACCCGTTTCCAGGAGGAAGGAGATGTTTTTTAACTAACCGCCCGTACAGGGGCGATACGGTCGCCAGCATGTCTGGAGACACCGTTCCCGTCACCGGCTGGGGCCGCACCGCCCCCACCGTCGCCCGTGTGATCCGCCCGCGCACCTACGAGGAGGCCGCGGCGGCCGTCCGGGACTGCGGGACGCGGGGCGCCGTCGCACGGGGTCTCGGACGGGCCCACGGGGACGCGGCGCAGAACGCAGGCGGCGCCGTCCTCGACATGACCGGCCTGGACCGCATCCACGTGGTCGACGCCGCCGAGGGCATCGTGCTGTGCGACGCCGGGGTCTCCCTGCGGCGGCTGACCGAGGTGCTGCTCCCGCTCGGCTGGCTCCCGCCGGTCGCCCCGGGCACCCGGCACGTGACCGTGGGCGGTGCGATCGGCGCCGACATCCACGGCCGCAACCAGCACGTCTCCGGCTCCTTCTGCCGCCATGTGCTGTCCCTGGAGCTGCTGACCGCCGACGGCGAGGTCCGCACGGTACGCCCCGGCACCCCGCTGTTCGAGGCGACCACCGGCGGCCTCGGCCTGACCGGAGTCGTCCTGACGGCCACCTTCCGGCTGCTCCCGGTCGAGACGGCGTACCTGACGGTCCGCACCGAACGCGCCGCCGGCCTCGACGACCTGCTGGCCCGGATGACCACCGGCGACCACCGCCACCGCTACTCGGCCGCCTGGATCGACCTGCTGGCCCGGGGCACGGCGACCGGACGCGCGGTCCTCGGCCGCGCCGACCACACCCCGCTCGACGCCCTCGGCAGGCACACGCGCGCGTGGCGGCAGCCGCTGTCCTCCCGCCCGCACCGTCTCCCGGCCCCCTCCGCCCTCGTCCCGGACGGCCTGCTCGGCCGCACCACCGCGGGGCTCCTCAACGAGCTCCGCTACCGCGCGGCGCCCCGCGCACGCACCGGCCGGATCCAGCACATGTCCGCGTTCTTCCACCCCCTGGACGGTGTGCCCCACCGCAACCGCCTCTACGGCCGCGGGGGGTTCGTGCAGTACCAGTTCGTCGTCGGTCACGGCCGGGAGGAGGTGCTGCACCGCGTCGTGCGGCGCATCGCCGCCCACCGCTGCCCGTCCCTCCTCGCCGTCCTCCAGCGCTTCGGGGACGGCGACCCCGGCTGGCTCTCCTTCCCGGTGCCCGGCTGGAGCCTCGCCCTGGACGTGCCGGCCGCGCTGCCCGGACTCGCCCCGCTGCTCGACGGCCTCGACGAGGAGATCGCCGCGGCGGGCGGGCGGGTCTGCCTCGCCAAGGACTCCCGGCTGCGCCCCGAGCTGCTGGCCGCCATGTACCCGCGCGTGGGCGACTTCCGGGCCCTGCGCGCGGAGCTCGACCCCCGCGGGGTCTTCGTCTCGGACCTCGCCCGCCGACTCGACCTCCAGACCCCTAGGAGCTGACGTGAAGGACGCCTTCGGTCTTCCCCAGTCCCTGCTCGTCCTCGGCGGCACGTCCGAGATCGGGCTGGCCACGGCACGCCGGCTGATCGCCCGGCGCACCCGCACGGTGTGGCTGGCCGGCCGTCCCTCGCCCGCCCTGGAGCAGGCCGCCGGGAGTCTGCGCGCGCTCGGCGCGGACGCCCGCACGGTCGCCTTCGACGCCCTCGATCCCGGGTCCCACGAGACCGCCCTCGGCAAGGTCTTCGCCGAGGGCGACGTCGACCTGGTGCTGTTCGCCTTCGGCGTCTGCGGCGACCAGGCCGAGGACGAGCGCGATCCGCTGCGCGCGGTCCGGGTCGCCCAGACCAACTACACCGGGGCGGTGTCGGCGGGCCTGGTCGCCGCCCGCGCCCTCCAGGCGCAGGGGCACGGCTCCCTGGTGGTCCTGTCCTCCGTCGCCGGCGAGCGGGCCCGCCGCGCCGACTTCATCTACGGCTCCAGCAAGGCCGGCCTCGACGCCTTCGCCCAGGGCCTCGGCGACGCCCTGCACGGCACCGGCGCGCACGTCATGGTCGTACGCCCCGGAGAGGTCCGGACGGGGACGGTGGCCGGGTGGTCCGGGAGCCCGCTGTCGACCACGCCGGAGGCGGTCGCCGCCGCGATCGAGCTGGGGCTGCGCCGCCGCTCGGAGACGGTGTGGGTGCCGGGGGTCCTGCGCCCGGTGATGTCGGCCCTGCGGCACGCCCCGCGTTCGCTGTTCCGCCGGCTGCCGCTGTAGTCACCCGAGAGGGGGACGGGCCGACGGCGGCCCGTCCCGCGGGCGGCCTAGCGGCTGGCGATCGTCCCGCGTCCGACGTCCGCGTGGCCCGCCTGCGGGGGCACCACGGAACTGCCGAAGGCGTACTCCCGCAGCTTGCGCCACACCCCGTCGGCGCCCTGCTCGTAGAGCGCGAACCCGGTGCAGGGCCACTCGGCCTCGAAGCCCGCCAGTTCCTCGAAGGCGCGGTCCATCGCCGCGTCGTCGATGCCGTGCGCGACCGTGACGTGCGGGTGGTACGGGAACTGCAGCTCGCGCGCGACGGGCCCGGAGGCGTCGCGCACCCGCTGCTGAAGCCAGGTGCAGTCCTCGGCGCCCTGGACGATCCGGACGTAGACGACCGGGGAGAGGGGCCGGAACGTGCCCGTGCCGGACAGCCGCATCGGGAACGGCCGGCCGGCCGCGGCGACCGCCGTGAGGTGGGCGTCGACGGCAGGCAGACCGGTCGCGTCGACCTCGGTCGGCGGCAGCAGCGTGACGTGCGTGGGGATGCCGTGAGCAGCGGCGTCGCCGAAGCCCGCGCGCCGCTCCTGGAGCAGGCTGCCGTGAGGCTCCGGGACCGCGATCGACACGCCGATCGTTACGGTCCCCACGTCGTCTCCTGTCGTCGCGTCTGTTGTGTTCTCAGTCGTCCGGCTATCGACTGTACGGCCATGACCGTCCTGTGGGCAGGCGCAGCGGAAGTGATGTGCAGCGCTCCGCCCGTGGGGACGTGTGTGCGGTCGTACGCCTCGGTGGCGTTCAGTGCTTCGCCGGCAGGAAGCCCACCCGCTCGTACGCCTGCGCCAGGGTCTCCGCGGCGACCGCGCGGGCCTTCTCCGCGCCCTTGGCGAGGATCGAGTCGAGGGTCTCGGCGTCGTCCAGGTACTGCTGGGTGCGCTCGCGGAACGGCGTCACGAACTCGACCATGACCTCGGCGAGGTCCGTCTTGAGCGCGCCGTACATCTTGCCCTCGTAGTCCTGCTCCAGCTCGGCGATCGTCCGGCCGGTGAGCGTGGAGTAGATGGTGAGCAGGTTCGACACGCCCGGCTTGTGCTCGGCGTCGTAGCGGATCACGGTGTCCGTGTCCGTGACCGCGCTCTTGACCTTCTTCGCCGTCGCCTTCGGCTCGTCGAGGAGGTTGATGAGGCCCTTCGGCGTGGACGCCGACTTGCTCATCTTGATCGTCGGGTCCTGCAGGTCGTAGATCTTCGCCGTCTCCTTGAGGATGTACGGCTTCGGGACGGTGAAGCTCTGGCCGAAGCGGCCGTTGAACCGCTCGGCGAGGTCGCGGGTCAGCTCGATGTGCTGGCGCTGGTCCTCGCCGACCGGCACCTCGTTGGCCTGGTACAGCAGGATGTCCGCGACCTGGAGGATCGGGTACGTGAACAGGCCGACGGAGGCCCGGTCGGCGCCCTGCTTGGCGGACTTGTCCTTGAACTGGGTCATGCGGGAGGCCTCGCCGAAGCCGGTGAGGCAGTTCATGACCCAGGCGAGCTGGGCGTGCTCGGGGACATGGCTCTGCACGAAGAGCGTGCAGCGGTCCGGGTCGAGGCCGGCGGCCAGCAGCTGGGCGGCGGCGAGCCGGGTGTTGGCGCGCAGCTGGGCCGGGTCCTGGGGAACCGTGATCGCGTGCAGGTCTACGACCATGTAGAACGCGTCGTGGGTCTCCTGCAGGGCCACCCACTGGCGGACGGCGCCGAGGTAGTTGCCGAGGTGGAACGAGCCTGCGGTGGGCTGGATTCCGGAGAGCACGCGGGGTCGGTCAGTGGCCATGTCCACCATTCTCTCAGGTATCGGGGCCCGGTTCGGAACTGGTCGGGAACAGCGGGCCTGCGTCAGGGCGACCCGCGCCGGTGCCCGCCCTCGGTCCCGGTGCCGACGCGCCGCGCGGCGGCCCGGCGCGGTGCCGGGCCGCCGCGGGAGGAGCGGGAGGAGCCTCGTCAGGCGAGGTCGATCTCCGGGTAGAGCGGGAAGCCGGCCACGAGGTCGGTCGCCCGGCGGGCGATCTCGTCCGAGACCTTGGGGTCGAGGACGTGCTGGGCCTTGGAGGGGGCGCCCTTGCTGGTGGTGCCCGGCTCGGTGGTGGTGAGGACGCGGTCGATGAGACCGGCGACCTCGTCCATCTCCGCGGTGCCGAGACCACGGGTGGTCAGGGCGGGGGTGCCGATGCGGATGCCGGAGGTGTACCAGGCGCCGTTGGGGTCGGCGGGGATGGCGTTGCGGTTGGTGACGATGCCCGAGTCCAGGAGGGCGGCCTCGGCCTGACGGCCGGTGAGGCCGTAGGAGGTGGCGACGTCGATGAGGTTGAGGTGGTTGTCCGTGCCGCCGGTCACCAGGGTGGCGCCGCGCCGCATGAGGCCCTGGGCCAGGGCGCGGGAGTTGTCGACGATGCGCTGGGCGTAGTCCTGGAAGGCGGGCTGCCGGGCCTCGGCGAGCGCGACCGCCTTGGCGGCCATGACGTGCGGGAGCGGACCGCCGAGCACCATCGGGCAGCCGCGGTCGACCTGGTCCTTGAGGGAGTCGTCGCACAGGACCATGCCGCCGCGCGGGCCGCGCAGCGACTTGTGGGTGGTGGTGGTGACGATCTGGGCGTGCGGGACCGGGTCGAAGTCGCCGATGAGGACCTTGCCGGCGACGAGACCCGCGAAGTGGGCCATGTCGACCATCAGGGTCGCCCCGACCTCGTCGGCGATCTCGCGCATGATCCGGAAGTTCACGAGCCGCGGGTAGGCGGAGTAGCCGGCGACGATGATCAGCGGCTTGAACTCGCGGGCCTGGGCGCGCAGGGCCTCGTAGTCGATGAGGCCGGTGGCCGGGTCCGTGCCGTAGGAGCGCTGGTCGAACATCTTGCCGGAGATGTTCGGGCGGAAGCCGTGGGTGAGGTGGCCGCCGGCGTCCAGGGACATGCCGAGCATGCGCTGGTTGCCGAAGGCCTGGCGCAGTTCGGCCCAGTCGGCCTCGCTCAGGTCGTTGACCTGGCGGACGCCGGTCTTCGCCAGGAAGGGCACCTCGACCCGGTCGGCGAGGACGGCCCAGAAGGCGACGAGGTTGGCGTCGATGCCGGAGTGCGGCTGGACGTAGGCGTGCCGGGCGCCGAAGAGCTCGCGGGCGTGCTCGGCGGCCAGGGCCTCCACAGTGTCGACGTTGCGGCAGCCGGCGTAGAAGCGGCGGCCGACGGTGCCCTCGGCGTACTTGTCGCTGAACCAGTTGCCCATCGCGAGGAGGGTCGCCGGGGAGGCGTAGTTCTCGGAGGCGATGAGCTTGAGCATCGCGCGCTGGTCGGCGACCTCCTGGCCGATGGCGTCGGCGACCCGCGGCTCGACGGCGCGGACGACGTCGAGAGCGGCGCGGAAGGCGGTGGACTCGGTGGAGAGATGCTGCTCTGGCATGGGGACCTCCGGACGTGGCGTTCGGCGTGTTCGGTTCGGCCCAGGCGCACGGCACTCATTCGTGCTCGGGCCGCTCCCCGATGGTCGGTCCCATCCCAGCGCGCCAGTCACGGCCCGCTGATCAGCCTACCCGGCGGGCCGGAGCCGTGAGATCCCACGTCCACCATGCGAGCGAGCGCGGGAAGCGGGCGACCGACGCGTCCGGGCGAGGCCGTGAGGTCAGTGCAGCGGGATGTCGGTGCCGTGCTCGGCGGCGGGGCGGGGGCCGAGGATGCGCCGGTCGGACTCGCGGATCGCGACGTCGTCGATGCTGGCCTCGCGGCGGCGCATCAGCCCGTGCTCGTCGAACTCCCACAGTTCGTTGCCGTAGGAGCGCCACCACTGCCCGTCGGCGTCGTGGCACTCGTACTGGAAGCGGACGGCGATCCGGTCCTCGTGGAAGCTCCACAGGCTCTTGCGCAGCGCGTAGTCGAGTTCGCGCTCCCACTTCTCGGTCAGGAAGGCGACGATCTCCTCCCGGCCGGTGAGGAACCGGTCCCGGTTCCGCCAGACCGAGTCCGGTGTGTACGCCAGGGCCACCCGGTGGGGGTCGCGGGTGTTCCAGGCGTCCTCGGCCGCCTGCACCTTCTGGCGGGCGGTCTCCAGGGTGAACGGAGGGAAGGGCGGACGGTCTTCGGGCACGGTGGCCTCCTCAAGTCGAGAACGATCGTTCTCCATCACTGCGGCTAACATAGAGAACGATCGTTCTCAGAGTCAAGGAGCACGCCGATGCCCGCCCCGATCACCGAGGAACAGACCCGCCTGGACCGGGCGGCGCTCCTGGACACGGCGGAGGCGCTGTTCTACGCGCACGGCATCCAGGCCGTCGGGATGGACCGGGTCCGCGAGGCGTCCGGACTGCCTCTGAAGCGGATCTACCGGCTGTTCGCGACCAAGGAGGACCTGGTGGTCGCCGTGCTCCGGCGGCGCGACCGGCGCTGGCGCGAGAGCCTGACCGCCCATGTGGAGGGCGTCCGGGACCCGCGGGAGCGGGTGCTCGCGGTCTTCGACTGGCTCGCCGGATGGTTCGCCGAACCCGGCTTCCGCGGCTGCGCCTGGATCAACGCCTTCGGTGAGCTCGGCTCGTCGTCCGAGCCGGTGCTGGCCGAGGTGCGCTCCCACAAGCAGGCCTTCCACGACCAGCTCGCGGCCTGGGTGCGGGCCACCGGGGTGCCGGTGGCCGAGCCGGTGTTCCTGCTCGCCGAGGGTGCCGTCGTCACGGCCGGGCTCAGCGGCGATCCGGCGCCCGCGGCGCACGCCCGCACGGCCGTCGAGACGCTGCTCGGGAGCGGCGGAAACCGCTGAGAGACCCCGCCGGGGGCCGTCGCCCGGCGTCGGTCCCCGTCCGCTAGAGGATCACGTGGGGCAGGAAGCGGGCGTACTCGTCGGTGATCAGGCCCGAGGACTCGCGGATGCCGAGGCCGGCCGACTCCTCGCGGACGACCCAGGCGCCGAGGACCACGTGGTTGCCGTCGAAGGCGGGCAGCGGGGCCAACTGCTGGTAGCAGCAGGGTTCGTCGCGGAGCACCGCGGGCCCGCCGGGCGGGTGCACGGTGACGCCCTCGCCCTCGCGGCCGAGGAGGGGCTTGGAGACGTAGCCGGCCGGGCCGGCCAGCTCGCGCGGGCCGTCGAGGTAGGCGGGCAGGAGGTTGGGGTGGCCGGGGTACAGCTCCCAGAGGACCGCCAGGAGGGCCTTGTTGCTCAGGAGCATCTTCCAGGCCGGTTCGATCCACAGGGTGCTGCCGGTGCCGCCGCCGTTGTCGAGGGTGTCCAGGACGTGCCCGCCGAAGGAGTCCGTGGTGAGCCACTCCCAGGGGTAGAGCTTGAAGATGCCCCGGATGAAGCGGAGCCGGTTGTCGACGAAGCGGCCGGAGAGGGTGTCCCAGCCGATCTCCTCCATGGAGATCCAGTCGGTGTCGAGGCCGGCCTGCTCGGCGGTCTCCTTCAGGTAGGCGACCGTCATCAGGTCCTCGCCGAGTTCGTCGGCGGAGGAGTGCGCGAAGTGCAGGGGGCTGCCGGGCGGCAGCAGCGCGGCCTGCGCGCGCCAGGCGTCGACGAGGCGTTCGTGCAGGGAGTTCCACTGGTCGGCGCCGGGGAACCGGTCCTCCATCCAGAACCACTGGGGCGAGGCGGCCTCCACCAGGGAGGTCGGGGTGTCGGCGTTGTACTCCAGCAGCTTCGCCGGTCCCGTGCCGTCGTAGCGGAGGTCGAACCTGCCGTACAGGGAGGGGAGTTCGGCGCGGCGGTGCCAGGCCTCGGTGACCGCGGCGGCCACGCGCGGGTCGGTGATGCCGAGGTCGGCGAGGCGGTCCTTCGCCACGATGTGCCCGGCGGCCGCCAGGCACATGCCGTGCAGTTCCTCGACGGTCTCCTCCAGCGCCTCGACCTCGTCGAGGGTGAAGACGTAGTAGGCGCTCTCGTCCCAGTAGGGGCGCAGCGAGCCGTCGGGGTGACGGGTGAGCGGATAGACGAGTCCCTGCTCCTCGACGGTCCGCTGCCAGCCGGGGCGGGGTTCGATCGTGCGGCGTTCCATCGCGTGTGCCCGGCTCAGCCGCCGGAGCCGCCCTTGCCACCGCCGAAGCCCCCCCGGTGGACACCGCCGCCCGAGCCGCCGCCCGAGCCCTTGCCGGGCTTGGTGAAGGAGCCGTCGCCCACGAACGAGCCCTTCTTCGTGCCGCCGTAGTACCAGGTGCCGTGCGAAGAGGACTTGGTGGACTTGCAGTTCTTGTCGGAGACGACCTTGTAGCCCTTGCCGTAGGTGTAACTGTCGCGGTCCACACAGCGCTTGTCCGGGTCGGACGACGAGCAGGCGGTCAGGGCGGTCGCCAGCAGGCCCACGCCGCCGAGGACGACCGTGCCGGACCGGAGCCGCCGGCGCGTGCGTGGCTGTGCTGTGCTCATGTCTGCGTCTCCCCCGTGTGTCGGCCGGCCGGTGCCGGTTCGCTGCGGGCCAGCCTAGGCACCGGTGGCACCGGCCGGGCAGGGGGGGCCGGGGAATTCCCGCTCCCCTAGAGTCGCTTCGTGCTGTTTGGAATGGTGTGCGCCCTCGGCGCGGCGGTCTGCTTCGGAACCGCGACGGTGTTGCAGGCGGTGGCCGCGCGGGACGCGGCCGCCGAGGGGGACGGCGGCGGTGACGCGGCGCTGCTGCTGCGGGCGCTGCGGCAGTGGCGGTACATCGCCGGGCTGGCGCTGGACGGTCTGGGCTTCCTGCTCCAGATCGCGGCGCTGCGGTCCGTGCCGATCTACGCGGTGGGCGCGGCGCTGGCGGCGAGCCTCGCGGTGACGGCCGTGGTGGCGGCGCGACTGCTGCGGGTGCGGCTGAGCGGGCTGGAGTGGGCCGCCGTGGGAGTGGTGTGCGCGGGTCTGGCGATGCTCGGGCTGGCCTCAGGCACCGAGGGCGACGAGCAGGGCCCGCCCTGGCTGCCGTACGCGATGGTGGCGGTCGCGGTCGGCGTGCTGCTGCTCGGCGCCATCGGCGGCCGGCTGACCGGCCGGACCCGGTCGCTGCTCCTCGGCCTTGGCGCCGGGTTCGGGTTCGGGGTGGTGGAGGTGTCGGTACGGCTGATCGACTCACTGCGTCCGGCGGACCTGTTCACCGACCCGGCGGCGTACGCCCTGCTCATCGGCGGCGGTGCCGCGTTCCTGCTGCTCACCTCCGCCCTGCAACGGGGCTCGGTGACGACGGCCACGGCCGGCATGGTGATCGGCGAGACGGTCGGCCCGGCGGCGGTCGGCGTGGTGTGGCTCGGCGACCGCACCCGGGAGGGTCTGGCCTGGCTGGCGGTCCTGGGCTTCACGGTGGCGGTGGCGGGCGCCCTGCTGCTGGCGCGGTTCGGCGAGGCACCGTCGGCGGAGGGCGCCCCGCGGCCGGACGAGGCCTGAGCGGGGCCCGGCGACGACTACGGCAGCACCCGGCACAGGGCCTCCAGGGCGGCCCCCCACGCGCTGTCCGGCGGGGTGCCGTAGCCCACGACCAGCGCGTCCAGGTGCTCGGTGACGGCCTGCGGATGGCGGTGGTGGGCCAGGCCGTGCAGTGCCAGTCCCTGCCAGAGGGCGGCCTGGACCACCGACTGTTCCGTGCCCGGGGGCAACCGCAGCACGGCGTGCAGCCCGGCCGCGATCCCGGTCACCCGCACGTCGGGCGCGTGCTCGGCCACCGCCGCGGCGAGGGCGTCGCGGCGGCGCCGGTAGCGCAGCCGCGAGGAGCGGACGTGGCGGTCGTACGCGCCGGAGGTGAGGAACTCGGCGAGCGTGAGCTGTTCCAGCACGCCCACCGTGTCGGTGCCGCCCTTCGCCGCGGCCGCCTCCTCGGCCAGGGACGGCGGCAGCACCATCCAGCCCAGCCGCAGTCCGGGCGCGAGGGACTTGCTGGCGGTGCCGAGGTAGACGACCCGCTCGGGATCGAGTCCCTGGAGCGCGCCGACCGGCTGGCGGTCGTAGCGGAACTCGCCGTCGTAGTCGTCCTCCAGGACCAGTCCGCCGGTGCGCCGTGCCCGGTCGACGACGGCGGCCCGCCGGTCGGGGTGCAGGGCGGTGCCCATCGGGAACTGGTGGGCGGGCGTCAGCAGCACCGCCCCGGCGTCGCCCGACGGCTCCGGGTCCGTGCCGAGTGCGTCGTACGGCAGCGCGGGGGTCGCGAGCCCGGCGTCCCGCAGCAGCCGCCGGTGCGGGGCGAGGCCGTACGACTCGACCGCCACCGCCCGCACGCCGCGGGCCCGCAGCACCCGGCCGAGGACGGTCAGGGCGTGCGAGAAGCCCGCGGTGATCAGCACGGTCTCCGGGTCGGCGCGGACACCGCGGGCGCGGGCGAGGTAACCGGCGAGGGCGGTGCGCAGTTCGGGCCGGCCGCGCGGGTCGCCGTAGCCGAGCGCGTGGTAGGGGGCGGTGTTCAGGGCGCGGCGGGCGGCCTTGAGCCACTCGGCGCGTGGGAAGGCGGCGAGGTCGGGGGTGCCGGGGACGAGGTCGTGGGTGGGGCGGCCGGGGTCCCGGCGCCGGGATGCCGTGGGTCCGGCGGCGGGCGGAGGCGGGGTCGTCCGGCGCGGTCCGGCGGACGACCCCGCGGCCACCCGGGTGCCGGAGCCCTGCCGGGCGGTGAGCCAGCCCTCCGCGACCAGGTCGGCGTAGGCCTCGGCGACGGTGTTGCGGGCGATGCCGAGGTCGGCGGCGAGGGACCGGGAGGAGGGCAGCCGGGTGCCGGGGGCCAGGCGACCGGTGCGGACGGCGTCCCGCAGCGCGTCGGTCAGGCGCCGGCGCAGGCCGCCCGGACCGGCCGGTTCGAGGTGCAGGTCGACGCCCGAAGTGGCCCACGTTCTCGCCATGGAAATGGACCATACTCCTGGGCTGCCCGGCTCCTAGGGTCGAGGGCATGAGCACTGCACAGGAAACCGTCGAGTACGCCACCGAGCACACCCCGCGCCTGAGCTGGGCCGAGCACGCACCCGAGGTCTACAAGGCGATGGTCCGCCTGGACACCGCCGCCAAGAAGGGGCTGGACCCGAAGCTGTACGAGCTGGTGAAGATCCGCGCCTCGCAGATCAACCACTGCGCGTTCTGCCTCGACATGCACACCAAGGACGCGCTCGCGGCCGGCGAGAGCGTCGAGCGGGTCGTGCAGCTCGGTGCGTGGGAGGAGTCGCGGCACTTCTACACGGAGAAGGAGCTGGCGGCGATCGAGCTGACCGAGGCGGTCACCGTCCTGACCGAGGGCTTCGTACCGGACGAGGTGTACGAGAAGGCCGCCAAGCACTTCGAGGAGGCCGAGCTGGCGCAGCTGATCGCCGCGATCACGGTGATCAACGCCTGGAACCGGTTCGGCGTGACCACCCGGATGGTGCCGGGCCACTACCGGCCGGGGCAGTACGCGTGACGGCCGCCCCCGCCGCGGGACCCGGGAGGCCGGCCGCGCAGGGCGGGGCGGAGGCGTTCCGCGCGCTGCACCGGGGGCGGGTACCGGGCGACCCGCTGGTCCTGCCCGGGCCGTGGGACGCGGCCAGCGCCCGGGTGTTCGCGGAGGCGGGGTTCCCCGCGCTGGCCACGCCCAGTGCCGGGGTGGCCGCCTCGCTGGGGTACGCCGACGGGGCCACCCCCGCCGACGAGATGTTCGCGGCGGTCGCGCGGATCACCCGGGCCGTGGACGTGCCGGTGTCGGCGGACGTCGAGGGCGGCTACGGGCTCCGTCCGAAGGAGCTGGTGGAGCGGCTGCTGGAGGCGGGGGCCGTCGGCTGCAACCTGGAGGACTCCGAGGGGGGCGTCCTGAAGGACCCGCACGAGCACGCCGACTATCTGGCCGAGGTCCGCTCGGCCGCCGCCGGCCTGCTCTTCGTCAACGCCCGCGTGGACACCTTCGTGCACGGCGACGGCGATCCCGGGCGTGCCCTCGCGCGGGCGGCGGCGTACGTGGCGGCGGGCGCGGACTGCGTGTATCCGATCCTCGCCCCGCAGGCCGTGCTGCCGCTGCTGCGGGCCGGGATCCGGGGCCCGCTGAACGCGCTGGCCCGGCTGGACGGGAGCGGCCCCTCGCCCGCCGCGCTCGGCGAACTCGGGGCCACCCGGATCACGTTCGGGCCGGGGCTCCAGCTGCGGGCCGCGGCCGCCCTGCGGGAGATCGCCGCGGGGCTGGGCTGAACCGGCTCAGGACAGCCACTTCTTCCACACGTCGGGGTGGCTGTCCACCCACTTCTTCGCCGCGTCCTGCGGGCTGAGCTTCTCCTGGGCGATCATCAGCGCGACCTCGTCCTGGTCCTGGGTGGTCCACCGGAACTTCTTCAGGAAGGCCGCCGCCTTGCCGCCGGACTTCGCGAAGTCCGCGTTGAGGTACTTCTGGAGCGGGGTGTGCGGGTAGGCGCAGGTGATCCTGGCCGTGTCCGCGTCGCAGCCCTCCTTGTACGGCGGCAGCTTCACCTCCGTCATGGGGACCTTCTTGAACAGCCACTGGGGCGAGTACCAGTACGTCAGGAAGGGCTTCTTGTCCTTGGCGAACTGCTTGATCTGGGTGATCTGCGCCGCCTCGGAACCGGCGAAGACGACCTGGTAGTTCAGCTTCAGGTTCTTCACCAGCGCCTTGTCGTTGGTGACGTAGGACGGGGAGCCGTCCATCAGCTGGCCCTTGCCGCCGCTCTCCGCGGTGCGGAACAGCGAGGCGTACTTGTTCAGGTTCCGCCAGTCGGTGATGTCGGGGTGCTGCTTGACCAGGTAGGTCGGGACGTACCAGCCGATGTGGCCGGTGACGCCGAGGTCGCCGGCGTGCCGGATCGTCTTCTTGTCCTCGACGTACCGCTTCTCCTGGTCCGGGTGGCCCCAGTCCTCCAGGAGGGCGTCGACCCGGCCCTGGCTGAGGGCGTCCCAGGCGGGCACCTCGTCGACCTGGACGGTGTCGACGCGGTAGCCCAGCTTGTGTTCGAGGATGTACTGGGCGACGGCCACGTTGGCCTGCGCGCCCACCCAGGACTGCACGGACAGCGTGACGCTCTTCGCGCCCTGGGCGTTGGCGAACGGGCTGGCCTGCTTGGTCATGTCGGCGGCGCCGCAGCCGGTGGTCAGACCCAGGACCGCGACGGCGACGGCGACCGGGCCGGTCGTACGGAATCGCATGTCAGGCTCCCTTCTTCGTGCGGCGCTCGGTCGGCTGGGTCACCCGGTCGAGCATCAGGCCCAGGCAGACGATGGCGGCGCCGGCCACCAGGCCGGTCGCCAGGTCGCCCTGGGCGAGACCGAAGGCGACGTCGTAGCCGAGGGCGCCACCGCCGACCAGACCGCCGATGATGACGACGGCGAGGACCAGGACCACGCCCTGGTTGACGGCGAGCAGCAGCGAACGCCGGGCGAGCGGGAGCTGGACCTGCCAGAGCTGCTGGCGACTGGTCGCGCCGAGCGAGCGCGCGGACTCCAGGGCGGCCTGGTCGACCTGGCGCAGGCCCTGCGCGGTGATCCGGACGACGGCCGGCAGGGCGTAGACGACGGCCGCGGCGACCGCGGGGGCGCGGCCGACGCCGAACAGGGCGACGACCGGGATCAGGTACACGAACTGCGGCATGGTCTGGAAGACGTCCAGGACGGGGCGCAGCGCGCGCTCGACGCGGTCGCTGCGGGCCGCGGCGATGCCGGTCGCGAAGCCCAGCACGAGGGTGACGGCCACGGCGGCCAGCACCTGGGAGAGGGTGTCCAGGGACGGCTCCCACACACCGAGCACACCGATCGCGGCCATGGCGAGGACGGCGGTCAGCGCGGTGCGCCAGGTGCCGATCAGCCAGGCCAGGGCGGCCACGATCAGCAGGACCGACCACCAGGGCAGCCACTGCAGACCGGAGCGGACCGGGTCGAGGACCCAGGTGGTGAAGTGGGCGGCCCACTCGGCGGTGCCGCCGACGACGGGGACACCGGAGTACAGGTGGTCGACCATCCACTCCTTGGCGGTGTTCACCGGGCCGGCGATGTCCAGGGTGGCGCCGGAGGGCCAGTCGAGGACGCCGAGCAGCCGGGTGGCCAGCGCGACGGCCACGGTGACGGCGAGGGCGTAGGGCCAGCCGATCGTGCGGGCGCGGGTGTGCCCGTCCCCGGCGGCCGCGGTGACGCGGTCCAGGACGACGGCGAGCAGCACGATCGGGATGCCGGCCGCGAGGGCCGCGCCGACGTCGACCGAGGCGAGGGCCTGGTAGACGCGGTCACCGAGGCCGCCGGCGCCGATCACCGAGGCGATGACGGCCATGCCCAGCGCCATCATGATCGTCTGGTTGAGGCCGAGGAGGAGTTCCTTGCGGGCCAGCGGGATCCGGGCGGTCAGCAGCCGCTGGCGACGGGTGGCTCCGAGCGACTCCACGGCCTCCAGGACTTCGGGGTCGGCTCCGCGCAGGCCGAGCGCGGTCAGGCGGGCCATCGGCGGGGCGGCGTAGACCACGGTGGCGAGGACGGCCGCGGGGACGCCGATGCCGAAGACCAGGACGACGGGGAGGAGGTAGGCGAACGCCGGGAGCACCTGCATGGTGTCCAGCACCGGGCGCAGGGCGCGGTCCAGGCGGTCGGAGAGGCCGGCGGCGAGGCCCAGGAGCACGCCCACGGCGACGGAGACGAGGACCGCCACGACCATGAGCGCGAGGGTCTGCATGGTGGGGATCCACATGCCGAGGGCGCCGCAGGCGAGGATCGCCGCGGCGGTGCCGGCGGCCAGCCGGACACCGGCCACGCGCCAGGCGACGAGGGCGCCGAGCACCGTCACGCCGGCCCAGCCCGCGGCGAGCAGGGTGAGGTAGACGGCGCGGACGGAGAGGACGACCGCGTTGCTGACGTACCCGAAGAAGTACAGGAACAGCGGGTGGCTGTCCCGGTTGTCGATGACCCAGTCGCTGGCGCCGGCCAGCGGCTTGGAGAGGTCGACGGTGAGGGCGTGGGGCCAGGTGGCGCCGGGCCAGTGGGTGGCCGCCCAGGGGGCGAGGACCGCGGCGACGAGGGCGAGCAGAAGGAGTTTGCCCGCGGCCCGGCTCCTGAGGATGCGGGGTTTGTCCGTGCGGGAGGTGGGGACGGTGAGCGTTGCCATCAGACGGCCTCCGGACTGGTCCGGGGGTGCGGCGGTGCCGCCTGTCCGCGCTTGCCGGGCGCGTCGTCGACGGCGGGTGCCGTCTTGGCGGCGGCGTCGGCCGGGGCCGGGACGGGCTCCGCGGCGGCGTCGGCCGGGGCGGGACCGGGCTCCGCGGCGGCGTCGGCCGGGGCGGGACCGGCGTCCGGTGCCGGCGTGGGGGCTTTTGGTGCCGGCGTTCCCGCGATCACTCCGAGGAGGGCGTCGGAGTCCACGACGCCCAGGCAGCGGCCGTCGTCCATGACGCGGGCCGGGGCTCCGGCGCGGGCCACCGCCTCGACGGCCTCGGAGACCGTGGCCTCCGGGCGGATCGCCGGGCCGGTCCCGGGGTCGGCGGAGGACACGGGGCGCATGGCCGTACGGACCGTCAGCACCTGTTCGCGCGGGACGTCGCGGACGAACTCGCGGACGTAGTCGTCGGCGGGGGAGCCGACGATCTCCTCGGGGGTGCCGAGCTGGACCACCTGGCCGTCACGCATGAGGGCGATGCGGTCGCCGAGCTTCAACGCCTCGCTCAGGTCGTGGGTGATGAAGACCATCGTGCGGCCCTCCTCGCGGTGCAGGCGGACCACCTCTTCCTGCATGTCGCGCCGGATGAGCGGGTCGAGCGCGCTGAACGGCTCGTCGAAGAGCAGCACTTCGGGGTCGACCGCCAGGGCGCGGGCGAGACCGACGCGCTGGCGCTGGCCGCCGGAGAGCTGGCCGGGGCGGCGCTTCTCCATGCCGGCGAGGCCGACCTTCGCGACGACCTCGGCCGCCCGTTCGCGCCGCTCGGCACGGCCGACGCCCTGGATCTCCAGGCCGTAGGCGACGTTGTCGAGGACGGTGCGGTGCGGGAGCAGACCGAAGTGCTGGAAGACCATGGCGGCGCGGTGGCGGCGCAGCTCGCGCAGGCGGGACTTGTCCATCGCGCGGACGTCCTCGCCGTCGATGGCGATCGTGCCGGCCGTCGGCTCGATCAGCCGGGTCAGACAGCGGACGAGGGTGGACTTGCCGGAGCCGGACAGGCCCATGACGACGAACACCTCGCCCTTGCGCACGTCGAAGGAGACGTCGCGCACGGCGGCGGTGCAGCCGGTGCGGGAGCGGAGCTCGGCGGGGCTCAGCCCGGTCAGTTCCGGGTCGGCGGGGACGCGGTCGGCCTTCGGGCCGAACACCTTCCACAGGCCGTCCACGGAGAAGACAGGGGCGTCGGTGGGGGGCTTGCGCGTGGGAACCGTGAGAGTCATCGGGACTCACCTCCGATCAGGTCGACGGCCTTCTCCCCGACCATGAGCACCCCGATCATCGGGTTCACGGCGGTCATCGTCGGGAAGACGGACGCGTCGGCGATGCGAATGCCGTCGAGGCCGCGGATGCGCAGCTCCGGGTCCACGACGGCGAGTTCGTCGTCGGCGGCGCCCATCCTGCAGGTGCCGGCCGGGTGGTAGACGGTGTGCGCGACCTTGCGGGCGTACTCGCTCAGTTCGGCGTCGCCCTGGACCTCCGGTCCGGGGCACACCTCGCGCTTGAGCCAGCCGGCCAGCGGCTCGCTCCGGGCGATCTCACGAGCGATGCGGATGCCGTCGACCAGGGTCCGGGCGTCGTAGTCGTCCTCGTCGGTGAAGTAGCGGAAGTCCAGGGCGGGCTTCACGGCCGGGTCGGCGCTGGTGAGGTGGAGCCGGCCGCGGCTCTTCGGCTTGGGGATGTTGGGGGTCATCGAGACGCCGTACTGCGGGCGTTCGTAGCCGAGGCGCTCGGGGTTGTCCGTGAACGGGATCTGGTAGAAGTGGAACATCAGGTCCGGGCCCGCGTGTTCGGGGTCACGGCGCACGAACAGACCGGCGTCGGAGTCCATCGCGGAGTTCTCCGGAATGGGGCCGTTCGTCTCCCAGACGATGACGGACTCGGGGTGGTCGAGCAGGTTCTCGCCGACGCCCGGCAGGTCGGCGACGACCGGGATGCCGAGCGCTTCGAGGTCCTCGCGGGGGCCGATGCCCGAGTGCAGCAGCAGGCGCGGGGAGTCGACGGCGCCGGCGCACAGCACGACCTCGTTGCGGGCCCGTATCAGCAGTTCCTCGCCGTCCTTGGTGCGCACGTGGACGCCCTCGGCGCGGGTGCCGTCCAGCTCCAGCCGGTACGCCCAGGTCTCCAGCAGGAGGTGGAGGTTGGGGCGCTCGTCCATGACCGGGTGCAGGTAGGCCACGGAGGCGGAGGAGCGCTTGTTGTCCTCCGGGTGGTAGGCGAGGTCGAAGAATCCGACGCCCTCGGTGAACGGCTTGCGGTTGAAGCCCTCGACCCGGGGTACCCCGAGTGCCGACTGGGCGGCGTCGACGAAGTCGCGGGCGATGGCGTTCCGGTCCTTCTCGTCGACGGAGACGATGTTGTTCTTCAGGCGGGCGAAGTAGGCCTCCATGGGGACGGCGCCCCAGCCCTTGGCGCCGGCGGCCTCCCACTCGTCCCAGTCGGAGGGCAGGGGCTTGAAGGAGATGAGGGTGTTGTGGGAGGAGCAGCCGCCGAGGACGCGGGCCCGGCTGTGCCGGATGTGGGAGTTGCCGCGGGGCTGTTCGGTGGTGGGGTAGTCGTAGTCGAGGTCGCCGCCGAGCAGGCCCATCCAGCGGCGCAGCGTGAGGACGTCGTCGCGGCCGACGTCGCTCGGGCCGCCCTCGATGACGGCGACGGTGACGTCGGGGTCCTCGGTGAGGCGGGAGGC
The DNA here is from genome assembly GCF_043079785.1 of Streptomyces sp. NPDC015139. Taxonomy (NCBI): domain Bacteria; kingdom Bacillati; phylum Actinomycetota; class Actinomycetes; order Kitasatosporales; family Streptomycetaceae; genus Streptomyces; species Streptomyces sp. NPDC015139. Next base: position 703,552 of record NZ_JBIBUW010000003.1, read on the forward strand.
GATGACGGAGCCCGCGGTTCCGCCGCCGATGACGACGTAGTCGTAGACATGGGGGGTGTGGGACATGGTGGTACTTACTCCAGGTGGGACGTGCCGCTTACGGGGTCGGGAGTTCAGCCGGCGAACCACCGCACGGGCTTGGGCGCGAGGTTCTGGTAGATGTGCTTGGTCTCGCGGTACTCGGCGAGTCCGGCGGGCCCCAGTTCGCGGCCGGTGCCGCTCTTGCCGAAGCCGCCCCATTCCGCCTGCGGCAGGTAGGGGTGGAAGTCGTTGATCCAGACGGTGCCGTGGCGCAGCCGCCCGGCGACCCGGCGGGCCTTGCCGGGGTCGGTGGTCCACACGGCGCCGGCGAGGCCGTACTCGGTGTCGTTGGCGAGGAACACCGCCTCGTCCTCCGTGCGGAAGGTCTCCACGGTGAGGACGGGGCCGAAGACCTCCTCGCGCACGACCGTCATGTCGCGGTGGCAGGCGTCGAGGATCGTCGGCTCGTAGAACCAGCCGGTGCCGGGCCGCTGCGGTGCCGGCTGCGGGCGCTTGCCGCCGCAGCGCAGGACCGCGCCCTCGGCGAGGGCGGCCTCCACGTACTTCTCGACCTTGGCGCGCTGCTGCTCGGAGACGAGCGGGCCGCACTCGACGCCGTCCTCGGTGCCGCGGCCGAGCCTGATCCGCTGGGCCCGGCGGGCCAGTTCGGCGACGAAACGCTCGCGGACGGACTCCTCGACGATGAGGCGGGCGCCGGCGGAGCAGACCTGGCCACTGTGGATGAAGGCCGCGTTGAGGGCCTGGTCCACGGCGGTGTCGAAGTCCTCCTCGGTGGCGCAGGCGTCGGCGAAGACCACGTTCGGGTTCTTGCCGCCGAGTTCGAGGGCGACCTTCTTCACGGTCGGCGCGGCGGCCTGGGCGACCTTGGTGCCGCTGATCAGGCCGCCGGTGAAGGAGACCAGGTCGACGTCGGGGTGCTCGGCGAGCCGGGCGCCGACGGTGTGGCCGGGGCCGGTGACGATGTTGGCCACTCCGGCGGGCAGTCCGGCCTCGGTCAGCAGGTCGATCAGCGCGATGGTGGTCATCGGGGTGATCTCGCTGGGCTTGACGACGAAGGTGTTGCCCGCCGCGAGGGCCGGGGCGATCTTCCAACTGGCCTGGAGCAGCGGGTAGTTCCAGGGAGTGATCAGCGCGCAGACGCCGACCGGTTCGTGCACCACGACGCTGTGGACGTCGGGCGTGCCCGCGTCGACCACACGGCCCGGGGACTCGGCGGCCACCTGGTCGGCGAAGTACCGGAAGGCGTCGGCGACGCAGTCGATGTCGACGCGGCCCTCCTCGACGGTCTTGCCCGCGTCCCGGCTCTCCAGCAGGCCGAGTTCCTCGCGGTCGCGCACGAGGAGGTCGGCCACGCGGCGCAGCAGCGCGGCGCGCTCGGCGACCGGGGTGCCGGGCCAGGATCCCTGGTCGAAGGCCCGGCGGGCGGCGGCCACCGCCCGCTCGGTGTCCTTCTCGTCACCCTCCGCGACCACGGCGAACGGCCGGGCGTCCGCGGGGTCGAGGATCTCGCGCGTGGCGCCGGAGACCGATTCCAGCCACTCGCCCCCCGCATGAATGGTCGCCTCGGCCTGTCGTATCGTTCTGTCCGCCATGATCGGTATTGCCTTCCGTTCCTGATCCGTGCCCCTGTGTCACACGCATGTCACGCTCGGGGACCGCGAACGCATGCCCATGGCCCACGCATTGCATGCGCAATCAGTGGCCGAAAGTGCGCCGCGTCACTGAAAATGCGGTCGAAAACGAACAAAACCGGGCACTGAGCGGGCGCTTGGATGGTCATGGCAGCCAAATATCGGTGCACCGTACAGCTTTAGCGTCACCGCGACCGGCCCGAACCGGCCGGCCGACCTCTCCCGTGGACGGCCCGAAAGCCCCTGGCTACAGTCGGGGAATGGAGACCTTTGACCGCGGTCAAAGAGCAGCGTCCCCGGCGCCCACGGCATCCCCGGAGTCCGCTGTCCCGGCGGACGACGTGGCCGCCCTCCGCCGCTTCAACCGCTACTTCACGCGCCGTATCGGCGCCCTGGACGACCACTACCTGGGTCAGGGCCGGCCGCTCGGCGAGGCCCGGCTGCTCTTCGAGATCGGCGAGGGAGTCTCCCTGCGGGAGCTGCGCGGCCGGCTCGGGCTGGACCCCGGTTACCTCAGCCGGATGGCGAAGGCCCTGGAGGCACAGGGGCTGGTCCGCGTCGGCGTGCCCCCGCACGACAACCGGCTGCGCGTGATCGAGCCGACCCCGGCCGGCCGCGCCGAGGTCGCCGAGCAGCACCGGCGCGCCGACGCCCTCGCCGCCGGCCTGCTCGAAGGGCTCGACCCCGCCCGGCGGGCCGAACTGACCGCGGCCCTGACCACCGCGGAGCGGCTGCTGCGGCTGGCGGCGATCACCGTCGAGGTGGTCGACGGGGCCTCGCCCGACGCGCTGGCCTGCCTGGACGCCTACGCCGCGGACATCGACGCGCGCTTCCCCGAGGGCTTCGACAAGGCCGCCCTCGTGCGTCCCGAGGAGGTGACCGGGGACGCCGGCGCCTTCCTGGTGGCGTACGAGGAGAAACGCGCCGTCGGCTGCGGGGCGCTGCGCCGGCTGGAGCCGGGGGTCGGCGAGATCCGGCACGTGTGGGTGCACCCGCGGGCCCGTCGGCTGGGGCTCGCGCGACGGCTGCTGTGCGGGCTGGAACGGGAGGCGCGGGCACGCGGCCTGGCCGCCGTGCGCCTGGACACGCACGCCGAGCTCACCGAGGCACAGGCGATGTACCGGGCGTGCGGGTACACCGAGATCCCGGCCTACGACGACAACGTCTACGCCTCGCACTGGTTCGAGAAGCGGCTAGCCGGCTGACTCCCGGAGCATCAGCTCGCGCACGCAGCCGCGCAGCCAGGCGTGCGCGGGGTCGGCGTCGTGCCGGGGGTGCCAGGCGAACCCCAGCTTCACCGCGGGCAGTCGCAGCGGGATCTCGAAGGTGACCAGGCCGAGGGTGTCGGCCAGGGGGCGGCCCCAGTGGCTGACGAGGCCGATCAGGTCGGTCTCGTGCACGACGAAGAGGGAGGCCGGGTAGGAGCCGACGCTGCCCACCACCCGTCGCTGGAGGCCGAGTTCGGCGAGGGCGTCGTCGATCGGGCCCTGCAGCCTGCCGCGCCGGGAGACGATGAGGTGACCCGCCGCCCCGGCGAACCGCTCGGGCGTCAACTCGCCGGTCAGCAGCGGGTGTCCGGCGCGTACGACACCCAGCATGCGGTCCTCGTACACCGGTTCCACGTGCACCTCGGGCGCGGCCGAGTCGATCACCCCGACCTCCAGGTCGGCGGTGCCCTGGCGCAGGAACGGGGCGTCCAGGTGGCTCTCGGACAGGAAACGCAGCCGGATGCCGGGGGCCTCGCGCGCGGCACGGGCGAAGAGGGCCGCGCCGTGGGTCGCGGCGATCGCGTCGTGCCCGAGGATCGTGAAGGTGCGGGTGACCGTGCGCAGGTCGGCGTCCCGGTCCGGCGCGAACAGGGCCCGGGCCCGCTCCACCACCGCGCTCACCTCGGCCCGCACGGCCAGCGCGTGCGGGGTGGGCACCATCCGGCGTCCGGCGCGCACGAGGACCGGGTCGCCGAGCGCCTTGCGGATCCGGCCGAGGGTGCGGCTCATGGCCGGCTCGGACAGGTGCAGCCGGGCGGCGGCGCCCTGCACGCTCTGCTCCTCCAGCAGCACGTCCAGCGCGACCAGCAGATTCAGGTCCAGCCCGGCGGATTGCGTCATGTGCAGGAATCCCTTGCGAAGGTTGCACTGGAAAGCAGGTCAGGAGCGAGCCTACGGTGAGAGCGCATCCCACACCACCATCCAGCTCCCGGGAGGAGCCGTGCCCTCGCACGCCCTGAAACGCCCCACCCTGCTGGCGCTGTGCGCCTGCGTCCTGGTCGCCCAGAGCATGGTCGCCGCCATCAACCTGCTGATACCGCAGCTGAGTTCGTCGTCCCTGCACCCGTCGCACACCCAGGTCCTGTGGACGGTCGACGCCTACGTCATCGTCTTCGCGGGGCTGCTCGTCCCGGCCGGCGCGCTCGGCGACCGGTACGGCCGCAAGGGCGCCCTGCTCGCCGGGCTCGGCCTGTTCGCGGCGGGCGCCGCCACCAGCGCGCTCGCCACCGGCCCGGCCGTGCTGATCGCGGGCCGGGGACTGTCCGGCGCCGGGGCGGCCCTCATCACCCCGGCCACCCTGTCCATCCTCATGCGTCTGTCCGCACCCGAGCACCGGGCCCGTTCGATGGGCGCCTGGACGCTGTCGATCGGCCTCGGCGGCGCGCTGGGCAACCTGGGCGGCGGCCTCGCCGGTCAGTTCCTCACCTGGCGCGCCCTCTTCGCGGCGATGGTGCCGCTGGCCGTCCTGCTGGCAGTCGCCGTCGTGGTCACGACCCCGCGGACCGAGCGCTCCCCCGCCGGCAACCCCGACCCGCTCGGCACCCTGCTGCTCACGACGGGTCTGGTCGCGGTCCTGTTCGGCATCATCGAGGGCCCGGTGCACGGCTGGACCTCCGCACGCATCCTCGGCGCCTTCACGGCGGGCGCGCTGCTGATCGCGGGCTTCACCGGACACGCCCTGCGCTCCCCCGCCCCGCTGTTCGACCCGCGGGTCTTCGCCTCGGCCCGGCTGCGGGCGGCCTCCCTCGGCACGGCCACCGGCTTCTTCGGGCTGTTCTCCCTCTTCTACGTCAACTCGCAGTACCTGCAGGGCGTGAAGGGGTTCGGCGCCGCCGTCACCGGGCTGGCGATCATGCCGCTGGTGTTCGGGATGGCGGCCACCCAGAAGGTGGCCACCCGCTGGGCCGGCCACCCCCGGGCGGTCGTCGGCACCGGTCTCGCCCTGATCGGCCTCGGCCTGCTCGGCGCGTCCACGGCGGACGCGGGCACGCCCTACGCGGTGTTCGTCTGCTGGCTGCTGGTCATCTCGGCCGGCGCCGGACTGTCCATGCCGGCCCTCACCCTGGGCGTGGTCACCTCGCTCCCGCCCCACCAGGCGGGCCTCGGCTCGGGTCTCGGCACGACGGCCCGGGAGACCGGTGCCGCCCTGGGCGTCGCCGTCACCGGCACCGTCCTGTCCGCCCACACCGACCTGCCGCACGGCATGGGGCCGGCGCTGCGGACGGTGGGCGTGGTGGTGCTGGCCGCCACGGCACTCGTGGTGGCCGGGTACGGCTCGCTCGCCCGGAGGGTGCCGCACTACGCGGCCGACGGCACCGCGACCCCCTGAGGTGCGGGGCCGCCCCGGTACGCGGCGCGGGCGCGACCGGCCGCGACGGACCCGCACACGGCGAACGCTCGGCACCCCTGCGAGGGGGTGCCGAGCGTCGGCTGCGTGGTGCGGGAGTCCTAGAGCAGGCCGAGGGAACGAACCGCCTCGCGCTCCTCCGCCAGCTCCTGCACGGACGCGTCGATGCGGGTGCGGGAGAACTCGTTGATGTCCAGGCCCTGGACGATCTCGTACTTGCCGTCCTTGGTGGTGACCGGGAAGGAGGAGATCAGGCCCTCCGGGACGCCGTAGGAGCCGTCCGACGGGATGCCCATGGAGGTCCAGTCGCCGTCGGCGGTGCCGTTGACCCAGGTGTACACGTGGTCGATGGCCGCGTTGGCGGCGGAGGCGGCCGACGAGGCTCCGCGGGCCTCGATGATCGCGGCACCGCGCTTGGCGACGGTCGGGATGAAGTCCTCGGCCAGCCACTTCTCGTCGTTGACGACCTCGGCGGCGTTCTTGCCGGCCACGGTGGCGTGGAAGATGTCCGGGTACTGCGTGGCGGAGTGGTTGCCCCAGATGGTCAGGCGCTTGATGTCGGCGACCGTGGAGCCCGTCTTCTTCGCGAGCTGGGTCAGCGCGCGGTTGTGGTCCAGGCGGGTCATCGCGGTGAAGCGCTCGGCCGGCACGTCCGGGGCGGCGGCCTGCGCGATCAGCGCGTTGGTGTTGGCCGGGTTGCCGACGACGAGGACCTTGATGTCGTCCGCGGCGTGGTCGTTGATGGCCTTGCCCTGCGGCTTGAAGATGCCGCCGTTGGCCTCCAGCAGGTCACCGCGCTCCATGCCCTTGGTACGCGGACGGGCGCCCACCAGCAGGGCCACGTTCGCGCCGTCGAAGGCCACGTTCGGGTCGTCGGTGATCTCGATGCCCTGAAGGAGCGGGAAGGCGCAGTCGTCCAGCTCCATGGCCGTGCCCTCGGCGGCCTTCAGCGCGGGGGTGATCTCCAGGAGGCGCAGCTTGACCGGTACGTCCGCGCCGAGCAGCTGGCCGGAGGCGATGCGGAAGAGCAGGGCGTAACCGATCTGGCCGGCCGCGCCGGTGACGGTGACGTTCACGGGAGTGCGGGTCATGGCGTTCTCCGTATGACAGCTGGCGGTGGGGCGTCACTGCCCCGGGCGAATGATCGATCTCTTGGTATCAAGAGATCGATCCAGCGGTCAGGCTATCGCGCATCCGGCATGCGAGACGTCCCGGGCCGTGTGGCTCACCCCACAAGAGGATCACCGCGGCGGGACGCCGGGGTCGGCAGGGTCGCGGGGGACGAAAAGGCGGCCGCCCGTCCGGGAGAGGAGGGACGGAGGCGGCCGCCGGTGGGGGTACCGAAACACCGGACTCCCGTGGGGGTACTGCTCGCCTGCCCGGGATCCGGACCGCCATGCGCGCCGGAAGGGAATTTCCCCCTTCCGGCTCCCCGGGGCGGTGCCTACCGCGTGCGGGGAGCCGTACGGAGACGGACGGCCGTCACGGCGTGCAGCCGGTCCGCCCGGACGCCAGGATCGCGCAGGCCTTGGCCGCCGCCGGGTTCTTCACGGCGACCATCGGGGTGTACGCGATGGCGTCCCCGACGGCGGTGATCTCCCCCGTCTGCTTCACCTTGCCCGAGGACACCTGCACCTTGTCGCCCTGCGTGGCACCGGTGATGCGGCCCCACACGGTGCCGCACGACTTGCTGTAGCGGACCTCCAGGGTGGTGGTGCCGACGGTGGCGGTCTTGGCGGTGGTGACCAGGTCGCCACTGCACCCCATGGCCTCGGCGTCCTTGCCGTCGCACGCGGAGCCGGCGCACTTCACACCGGGCGGCAGCTTGACGTGGGCGCTGGCGGAGGGGGCGGGGGACTTCGCGGCGCGGCCCTTCCCGTCGTCGCCGCCCTGGTTCATGAACCAGAAGACGCCGGCGATGACGACGAGCACGCCGACGAGCCCCGCCAGGGACATCGTCAGCCGCTGCCGGCGGCCCGGCCCCCCGGCGGAGACGCGGTCCGCGGGCCGGGGCGCCCCCGGCTGCCCCTGCTGGGGAGCCGGGCCCGCAACCGGGGTGCCCGGAACCGGAGTACCCGGAGCCGGGCCGGGACCTTCGGCCGGGGCGGGGGGCCGTACCCCCGTGCCGGGGCGGCCGCTCGTCGGCGAGGGGCCCCGGTACCCGGCCAGTTTCCAGGAGTTGACGCCCGAGTCCGCGCCGTCCTCGCCGTCCGCGCCGTCGGCCGGTTCGCCGCCCGCGTCCTCGCGGGCGCCGGTGTCGGCGTCGGCGTCGGGACCCGCCGGCCGGCCGGGGACCGACGGGCGGACACCCGCGGGGCCGGCGACGCCCGGGGCCACGGTGGTGCTGCCGCCGCCCTGGCGTGCGGACGGACCGCCGGTCGCCTCGGCCGCCCCGAAGTCGCCCAGCGCGGCACGCGCCTGGGAGATCCTGATCGCCTCCATGGTGCGGTCGTGCCGCATCTCCGCCCGGCTCCAGGCCCGTTCGGCCAGCTCCCACATGGTGGTGAGATGGACCGGGCTGGAGCCGGTGACCTCGGAGAGCGCGACGATCGCGCCCTTGGGCGCGAGGAGCCGGCCGCTCAGGTAACGCTCCCAGGACGTCTTGCTGTAACCCGTGCGGTCGGCCAGTGCCGCGATGCTCAGGCCGCTGCGGTCCACGAGCCGGCGCAGCTGACTCGTGAACTCCTTGATCTGCGGGTCCAGATCCTCGGGCAGATCCTTCCAGCGAGGCATCGTTTCCCCCTCTTCCCCCCGGTCGGTGCATGTCGTCTCGCGCGCGGCCCCCCGGCTCGCCCCCGCGTGCCGGTACCCGTGCCGGCTACCCACAGGGATGCGCTGACCAAGGATCCCAGTTCCCGATGTGGGGGCGCACGGGGGCATGGGCCGCCGCGGCGGTGCACCTGGTGCCACGAGGTCTTCGTAACGTATCCCGAACTGTCAATACGTCGACACCTGAACGACACACGCGGGGGTGCGCGCGGACACCGTAGCGGAACGGTCACTTCCGTGCCACAGCGCGGGGACAGGCGTTGAACAGGGAGTTCCCGAAGCGGAAGGCTGTTTCCCGGCGGCGGTTCGTCCTTGCTCGGGGGAGGGGACGGGCCGCCGCTCCCGCGTCCGGCGGGGCTCAGCCGCCCGGGGTCACCAGTCCCGACTCGTAGGCCAGCACCACCGCCTGGGCCCGGCTGCCCAGGTCGAGTTTGGACATCGTGCGGTTGAGGTGGGTCTTGACGGTGGCCTCGCTGATGTAGAGGCGGTCGGCGATCTCCCCGTTGGACAGACCGTGGGCGGTGAGCGTGAGGACCTCCCTCTCGCGGGAGGTGAGCACCTCGAGGTCGGGTGCGGACGCGGAGCGGGGTGCGGGCGCCTGGTTCCGGGCGAACGCCTCCACCAGGCGCCGGGTGACGCTGGGCGCGAACAGCGCGTCGCCGCCCTCGACGGCGGTGACCGCGGCGAGCAGCCGCTCGGGCCCGGAGTCCTTGAGCAGGAACCCGGAGGCACCGGCGCGCAGTGCCCCGTACACGTACTCGTCCAGGTCGAAGGTGGTCAGCACCAGGACCCGCGGCGGGCGGTCGTCGGCCTCGGCGAGGATGCGCCCGGTGGCCTCGATACCGTTGACGCCGGGCATCCGGATGTCCATGAGGATCACGTCCGGCCGGGTCTCGGCGGCGAGCCGTACGGCCTCCTCGCCGTCCCCCGCCTCGCCCACGACCTCGAAGCCGGGCGCGGCGTCCAGCAGACCGACGAGTCCGGCGCGGATGAGGAACTGGTCGTCGACGACGAGCACTCTGGTCATCCCGTACGGCCGTCCCCCCGCTGTGCGCCGTCCTCTAGCGCTCCGCCTCCGGCGCGCCCCTGCGGCCGCGTTCGGCGGCCGAGGTCGGCAGGGTCAGCCGCACCTCGTAGCCGCCCTCCGGGCGGGGGCCGACGCTGATCGTCCCGCCGTAGAGCTTGGCCCGCTCGCGCATGCCGATCAAGCCGTGTCCGCCGGCCGTGGGCACTCTGGCCGGAATCATCCCCTCCCCGTCGTCGGTGACGCGGACGGTCAGTTCGTGGGCACCGTACCGGAGTCGCACGCGGGCGCGGGCCGGGCCCGCGTGCTTGAGGGCGTTGGTGAGGGCCTCCTGGACGACGCGGTAGGCGCACAGCTCGACGCCGGGCGGCAGCGGGCGCTCCGTGCCCTCGACGTCGAGGTCCACGGGCAGGCCCCCGGACCGGACCCGCTCCAGGAGTTCGCCGAGCCGGGCCAGGGTCGGCATGGGGGCCCGCTGCGGCGCCTCCGGGTCCTCCTCGCGCAGCACCTGCAGCATGCGCCGCAGCTCCTCCAGGGCCTCGCCGCTGGTGTCCGCGATGGTGCCGAGCGCGCCGCGCGCCGTGCCGGGGTCGGAGTCGAAGACGAACCGGGCGAGCCCCGCCTGCACGGAGATCACCGACATGTGGTGGGCGACGACGTCGTGCAGTTCGCGGGCGATCCGGCCGCGTTCCTCGGCGACCGCGCGCCGGGCCCGCTCGGCCTGCTCGGCGCGCAGCCGCCGGGTGAGTTCGGCGGAGCGGCGGGCCAGGTGCCCGAACCACACCAGCACCGAGCAGTACAGCAGCGCCTGCCCCACCACGGACGGCATGGACGGGGTGCGGCTGACCACACCGGCGTAGACCCAGACCGCGGTCAGGCAGGCCGCGCAGGCCAGCGCGGTGCGCACCGGGCGGGCCGAGGCCACCGTGTACAGCGCGAGCATGGACCCGAAGGTGGACACCACCGGCCAGTAGCCGAGGCCGATGTAGACGACGGCCGCCGCCTCGACGACGGCGAAGACGGCGAGGGGCCGGCGTCCGCGCAGGGCGACCGGGAGGTGGGCGAGGGCGACGAGGACGTAGGCGCGGGCGTCGAGTCCGGGCCAGCCCTGGGACCGTGACTCCTGCCCGAGCAGGACGGCGACCACGGCCATGGCGACCGCGATCAACGTGTCCACGACGAGCGGGCGGGGGGTCCTCGGTCGCATCGCCGCAGGGTAACGCCCGGTGACGGGACACGGAGTCAACCGGTCGCGGTACCGCGGAAGTTGCAGGCGCCGGTCGCCTACCGCCGGGGTTGGCCGGGGAGTTCGCCCGCAGGGCCGACGCGGCGCGCGGGCGGTTCGCCGTAGCGTCGGCGACGGGGAGGCACCGGTGGCCCGCGCCCCCGGGGGAGGTGCGGGCCACCGGTACTGCGGACGTCGCTATCTGCTGATCGTGAAGTGCAGGACGCCCTTCACGAACGGGATCCGCAGCCACGGGTTGGGCTGCGCCATCAGCGCCAGCAGGACGATCGCCACGCCGAGGATGCCGTAGGTGACGATGTCCGTGAAGCGGGACCGGACGGCGAGCATGCCGACGCTGGGCAGGACCCAGCGCAGGACCGCGCCCGCCAGCAGGGCGGCGCCGACCAGCAGCATGCCGATGCGGAACACGTCGAGCGCGGTCAGCAGCAGGCCGAGCGCGACCGTCGACAGCACGACGAGCATGGGCCACTGCCGGGCGGGCGCCGGGGCGTCGCCGGGGGCCGCCCGGCCGCCGCCCTCGGGGCGCGCGGTGTCCTTGGTGAACAGCGGGAAGCGGCGCGTGGTCCGCCGCGGGCGCCCCTCGGCATCGGGGGCGCTGATCGCGTCGCGGACGGTCGGCTCACCGCCGCGCGTCTCATCGGCCGGCACTGCGCTCCGCCGCCTCGACCACGTTGACCAGCAGCTGGGCCCGGGTCATCGGGCCGACCCCGCCGGGGTTCGGGGAGATCCAGCCGGCCACCTCCAGCACGTCCGGGTGGACGTCGCCGACGATCTTCCCCTCGGCGTTGCGGGAGACGCCGACGTCCAGGACGGCCGCGCCCTGCTTGACGTCCTCGGCGCGGACCAGGTGCGGGAAGCCGGCGGCCGCGACGATGATGTCGGCCCGCTTCAGGTGCGCGGACAGGTCCCGGGTGCCGGTGTGGCACTGGGTCACGGTGGCGTTCTCGCTGCGCCGCGTCAGCAGCAGCGGCATCGGGCGGCCGATGGTCACACCGCGGCCGACGACCACGACCTCGGCACCCTTGATCTCCACGCCGTGGGCGCGCAGCAGGCTGATGATGCCGTTGGGGGTGCAGGGCAGCGGGGCCGGCTCGTTGAGGACCAGCCGCCCGAGGTTCATCGGGTGCAGGCCGTCGGCGTCCTTGGCCGGGTCCATCAGCTCCAGGATGCGGTTCTCGTCGATGCCCTTGGGCAGCGGCAGCTGGACGATGTAGCCGGTGCAGGCCGGGTCCTCGTTCAGCTCGCGGACGACCGCCTCGATCTCCTCCTGGGTGGCCGTGGCCGGCAACTCCCGCTGGATGGAGGCGATACCGACCTGCGCGCAGTCGCGGTGCTTGCCCGCGACGTACTTCTGGCTGCCGGGGTCGTCCCCGACCAGGATCGTGCCGAGGCCGGGCGTGACGCCCTTCTCCTTCAGCGCCGCCACGCGGGCGGTCAGATCGGACTTGATCGCGGCTGCGGTGGCCTTGCCATCGAGAATCTGGGCGGTCATGGGTCCATCCTCGCGGATGACCCGGCCCGGGTTCCAATCCGGGTCGCCGGACAGCTCTCCCCGTCTTTTGTCACCGCATGATCCGGGATGTGTCACCTCATGATCAGTGATGTTGCACTTGCACAACACATGCCGATTCCGGCTGGACAAGTAAGAGCCTGCTAAAGAACGATGAGCACACAGTGCCGCGGGCAGTGCCGGGGGGACGGACCGCATCTGTAGAACTCTCCTCCGAACCGTGCCGCGCGTTCGTCCCCGCACTTGAGCAACGGAGGAACCCCGCCATGAGCTTCGGCGACCCGAACAACCCCTACGGCCCGCCCCCGTCCCAGCCCCCGTCGGCCGCTCCCGGCTACGGCTACCCGCAGGCGCCGGCCGGCCCGCCGCAGGGCTACGGCTACCCGCAGCAGCCCGCGTACCCCGGCTACCCGGGCGGCAACGCGATGCCCCAGTCGATGCCGGGGCTGCTCGTGACGGCCCGGGCGTTCCTGTACCTGATCTCCGCGGTGCAGATCATCGGCGGCCTGATCTGGCTGTACGTGGCGGCGTTCGTCAACGACGTCTCGAACAAGGCCGACGACCTGGGCAGCTCCTCCGAGGACAACCCGTTCACCTCGATCGGCGAGGGCGGTCACACGGCCGCGGGCCTGATCGTGTTCTTCGCGCTGATCGCGCTGGGCCTCGCGGCGCTGTCCATCACGCTGGGCGTGAAGTTCGGCCGGGGCGGCCAGGGCGTGCGCATCACGACGGTGGTCTACGGCGCGCTCGGCGGCGTCCTCGGTCTGATCATGCTGTTCGCGGGCATGGACTCCGGTCTCGCCTCGGCCGTCATCTTCCCGCTGATCTGGGTGGTGTTCGCGGCCGTCATCACCGCGGCGCCGGTCGTTCCGAGCGGTACCGCCTGGTTCAACCGCCCGCGCTACTGAGCCGCGCCTGCGACAGGCATCGACTGGGCTGCTCCTCCCGCTGCGGGAGGACAGCCCAGTCGCCTTTTCCGGGCCGTCTACGGCCGTTTCGGCAGCACCGGGCGGTTACGGCGGCCGGGTGGGCGTACGTCAGCGGTCAGGTCCGGAATGCCACCGGAAGGACGCGAGACCGGCCGGCTCCTCGTCGGCGGCGCCGTCCACGGAGGTGTGGACGGCCCCGGGACGCCGGCGGACGAGGCCGCCGAGGCCGACGATCGCGGCGAGCAGCACGGCGATCAGGCAGCCGAAACCGAGCGCGAGGGCGGCCAGGCCCGCCAGCCCGTAGCCCGCCAGTCGCGCCACCATCTCGATCGGGTTCACGCATCCGCACGCCGGCATGGGGCGATCCTGCCCGCCGGGGCGGCGAGGGGCACGGCCCGTGTCCGTACGGTGCTCAGGTGGTGCCCGTTCCGGTACCGGAGCGGGCACCACCTGAGCGGTGCAACTCAGTGGAAGAAGTGGCGCGTGCCCGTGAAGTACATGGTCACGCCCGCCTCCTTGGCGGCCTCGACGACCTGCTCGTCACGGATCGAGCCGCCCGGCTGGACGATCGCCCGGACACCGGCCTCGATGAGGATCGCGGGGCCGTCGGGGAACGGGAAGAACGCGTCGGAGGCCGCGTAGGCGCCGCGGGCCCGCTCCTCGCCGGCCCGCTCGACGGCCAGCTTGCAGGAGTCGACGCGGTTGACCTGGCCCATGCCGACGCCGACCGAGGCGCCGTCCTTGGCGAGCAGGATCGCGTTGGACTTCACCGCACGGCACGCCTTCCAGGCGAAGGCCAGCTGCGCCAGCTCCTCGGCGGAGAGCGCCTCACCGCTGGCCAGCGTCCAGTTGGCCGGGTCGTCGCCCTCGGCCTGGAGCCGGTCGGCGACCTGGAGCAGCGCGCCGCCGTCGACCGGCTTGACGTCGACCGGGTGGGCCGGGGCGCCGGGGCAGCGCAGCACGCGGATGTTCTTCTTCTTGGTGAGGGCCTCCAGCGCGCCCTCCTCGTAGTCCGGCGCCACGATGACCTCGGTGAAGATCTCCGCGACCTGCTCGGCCATCTCCTTGCTGACCGGCCGGTTCACCGCGATCACGCCGCCGAACGCGGACAGCGGGTCGCAGGCGTGCGCCTTGCGGTGCGCCTCGGCGACGTCCGCGCCGATCGCGATGCCGCAGGGGTTGGCGTGCTTGATGATCGCGACGCAGGGCTCGTCGTGGTCGTACGCGGCACGGCGCGCGGCGTCCGTGTCCGTGTAGTTGTTGTACGACATCTCCTTGCCGTGCAGCTGCTCGGCCGCCGCGAGGCCGCCCTCGCCGGAGGTGTACAGGGCGGCGGGCTGGTGCGGGTTCTCGCCGTAGCGCAGGGTGTGCGCGCGCTCCAGGGTGGTGCCGATGAACTCGGGGAACGCGGAGTCGTCGGCCGGGGCGTAGGCGGAGGCGAACCACGACGCGACGGCGATGTCGTACTCCGCGGTGTGCCGGAAGGCCTCGGCGGCCAGGCGCTTGCGGGCGGCGAGGTCGAAGCCGCCGTCCTGCACCGCGGCGAGGACGTCGGCGTACCGCTCGGGGCTGGTCACCACGGCCACCGACGGGTGGTTCTTGGCGGCGGCGCGGACCATCGACGGGCCGCCGATGTCGATCTGCTCCACGCACTCGTCGGGCGAGGCGCCGGAGGCGACGGTCTCCCGGAACGGGTAGAGGTTCACGACGACCAGGTCGAACGGTTCGACGCCCAGCTCGGCGAGCTGCTCGCGGTGGCTGTCCAGACGCAGGTCGGCGAGGATGCCCGCGTGCACCCGCGGGTGCAGGGTCTTCACCCGGCCGTCGAGGCACTCGGGGAAGCCGGTGAGCTCCTCGACCTTGGTGACGGGGACACCGGCGGCGGCGATCCGGCCGGCCGTGGAGCCGGTGGAGACGAGCTCGACGCCCGCCTCGTGCAGCCCGCGCGCCAGGTCCTCGAGACCGGCCTTGTCGTAGACGCTGACGAGCGCGCGACGGATGGCCCGCTTGTTGCTCTCCGCGGTCACTGGATAACTACCTTTCGTCCCTCAATGCGATAGCCGTTGCGGGCGAGCCGCCCCACGACCTCGACGAGCAGCCTTCGCTCGACTTCCTTGATGCGCTCGTGCAGCGCGCTCTCGTCGTCCTCGTCCCTGACCTCGACCACGCCCTGGGCGATGATCGGTCCGGTGTCGACGCCGTCGTCGACGAAGTGGACGGTGCAGCCGGTGACCCTGGCGCCGTACGCGAGCGCGTCACGGACGCCGTGGGCCCCGGGAAAACTGGGCAGCAGCGCCGGGTGGGTGTTCACGAACCGCCCGCCGTAGCGGGCGAGGAACTCCTTGCCGACGATCTTCATGAACCCGGCGGAGATCACGAGGTCGGGCTCGTGGGCGGCCACGGCCTCGGTGAGGGCGGTGTCCCACTCCTCCCGGCCGGCGTGGTCCTTGACCTTCCGCACGAAGGTCGGCAGCCCGGCGCGCTCGGCGCGGGCCAGCCCCTCGATACCGTCGCGGTCGGCCCCGACGGCGACGATCCGGGCGCCGTACGCCTCGGCTCCGACGCGCTCGATCTCGTCCAGGAGCGCCTGGAGGTTCGTGCCGGATCCGGAGACCAGCACGACGAGGCGCTTGACCGCTGGGCCAGCGGGGGTGGCGGCCACGGTGGGGCCCTTTCTCGGGGTGGCGATCTGTCCGGCCGGCGGCTTGTGCGTTCGCACGAATGCTTCACGCTTCCCGATACGGGGAAGTCTACGAAGCGGCCGGCCGTCAGCAACGATACCGGCACTGCGGACGGCCCCCACGGGACGGGGGCCTGGCCGGAAGGTAGCGTTCGCAGGGGTTCGGGATGGGGCAGCCTCGGGAACGCGGTCGGCGTGCGGTGCGTTCAACGGGGTGGAAGCTCTCGCCGGACAGCCGTAGCCACCTAGGGGAAGACGCTCTCTTGATGCCCGATCGCAGCCTGCGACTCCTCACGTTCCCGCCGCGCCCGGCCCAGGGAGGCGAGCGTGGCGCCGTCCTGCTGCGGGAGCGGCCGACCTCGCCGCCCCAGGCGCCCGAGGGTGGCCGGGACGGCGGCGGGCGCGGCGGTGAGCAGCAGGACGACAACCCGTTCGCGCCGCCCCCGGAGGGCACCCCGGACCGTCCGTGGCAGTCCCGCCGGCCCGAGGGATCCTCCGGTTCCGGTGACGGCCAGGACGGCCACTCCCCCTGGGGCAGCCAGTGGAGCGACCGCCAGCCCGGCCGCTCCCCCGGCGGTTTCGGCGAGCGTCCCGGTGGCGGGCCGCAGGGTCCCGGCGGACCGGCCGGCGGCTCCGGCATGCGCTGGGACCCCACCGACCCCGCCCAGCGCCGCGCGCGGTACGCGCTGCTGTCGGGCATATGGGCGGTCTTCTTCGCCCTGTTCAGCTGGCCGTACGTGGCGCTGCTGCTGGGTGCGCTGGCCCTGTACTGGGGCATCAGCGCACTGCGCGCCAAGCCGCGCACCCCGGACCCGGACACCCCCGCCGCCCCGAGCGGCCGGCCCCAGACGACGGCGGCGATCAGCGGTCTGGTCACGGCGTCCCTGGCCCTGGTCCTGGTGGCTTCGACCTTCACCGTGCAGCTGGTCTACCGCGACTACTACACCTGCGTCGGCGACGCCCTCACCCACGAGGCGAAGGTGTCCTGCGAGAAGCTCCTCCCGGAGCAGCTGCGCGGAGTGCTGGGCGTGGGGAACGACTGACGCGTGACGCCTTGAGGCGCCTGCCTCAGCGGGTGTCGTCGGCTCGCTCGGGTCCGTCCGTGACGGCCGGGTCCTGCTGGGGCGAGCGGGGCGCGGCGGGGGAGGACGGCGCGGTGCCGGGTGCCTTGGCCTGCTCGTCCGGCTCCGGTCGCGACCACTCGGGACCGTTGGCCGGATCGCCGGCGGCGGCCTCCCTCAGGGCCGCCCAGCGGGAGGCGCGCGCCAGCTCGTCGTGCCAGTCCGGGGCGAAGGGGTCCTCGGCCGGCGGGAAGTCGTACGCCTCGTCGTCGGAGACGCCGGTCGCGACCGGCACGGCGTCCCGCTGAGCGGCCGGCCCGGAGCCGGCCGCCCCCGACGCGGAGTGGACCCCGGACCGGGAGACGTCCTCGGCACCGGCGGCCCGTACCGCCGTGGTGGATCCGGTCCCGGTGGTGTCCTCCCCGGGCACCGGCTTCTCGCCCCCGTCCGTTCCCGTGCCCTTCCCGGAGCCGGTTTTGGAGCCGGTTCCGGAGCCGTTTTTGGAGCCGGTTTTGGAGCCGGTTCTGGAGGGTGACCCGGCTTCGTCGGGTGTCTCGTCCGCCGCGCGGTGCCCCGCCCACCCCCCGGAACTCTCCCCGGAGCTCTCCCCGGGGGTCGCACCGCTCCCGCCGTCCGGCGCCGCGCCCGTACCGGCCGCGTGTCCCTGCCCGGCACCCTCCGGCGCGGGCTCGGCCGGCTCCGCGGGGGTCACCGTCGCCGACGCACCGGCCGCCGAACCCGCGGAGGCCGCCGTCGCCGCGCTCACCGTGACCCTCTTCCGGCCCGGCTCCGTGCCCTGCGCCGGGACGACGTCGGACCGCGTCCGGCGGCCGCGGAGCCGCCAGGCCCGCACGGTCAGCGCCACCGGCATCGCGAACACCGCCGTGCAGACGCCGGCCGCTCCCCCGGTCTGCCACCACACCGGACCGAACCGGGCCAGCGCGGCCACCCCCAGCGGTCCGCCCGACAGCTCGGCGAGCAGAGCGAGGAATCCGGCGCAGACCGCCGCCGTCAGCAGCACCAGCCCCGCCGTCCGGGCGGCCGACCAGCGGGCCCGTGCGGGCGCCCCGGACGCCGGCCGGCGCACCGCCGCCCGCGCCACGAACCACCCGGCCGTCATCCCGGCCGCCACCGGCAGCAGCCCGGCTGCCCAGTTGAGCGGTGTCCCGGCCCCGGGGTCCGGCACCGCCGCCAGCAGCGGGAACGGCGGCAGCAGCGGGGCCGGGTCGGAGGCGAGCGGGTGCACCAGGTGCCCGGCACCGAGGACGAACCCGGGGCCGAGGGCGTAGGAGGCGGCCCACAGCGCCGCGTTGGGGATCAGCGCGACGCCGAGCAGCAGCACGGCGAACCGGCCCGTCCAGCCCTCCGTCAACTGCAGGAACGACGCCCGTGCCGCGTCTCCGTGCCACACCAGCGACACCCCGGTCAGCAGCGCCCCGCCGCCGAAGAACACCGCCGTGGCGGCACCCGCGGCCCGTACGGCGGCTCCCAGCCTGGCCCCCGCGTCCGCGCCGAACACCAGCCGCCTCGCCGGCCCCGGGAGCACCACCAGCAGGCTCAGCACCGGACCGGGCGGGCGGCCGTGCGCGGTCCACACCCCGGCCGCGGCCGAGCCCGCCGCGACGATCGGCAGACAGCACGTCACCCAGGCCCATCCGGGCCGCAGTTCCCCACTGCCGCAGTACAGCGCCGCCGCGCCGCCGACGGCGAGATAGCCGAGGACCACCCCCGTCCACGCGGTACGCGGCGGGACCGGCGGCGGGCCGTCGGGGTCGGCGGAGACGTCGGAGGCGTCCCGGGCCGCCCGGTACAGCAGCCACACCGGCAGCGCGAGCAGCAGCAGCGGGGTCACGCCGACCGGCAGGGGCGCCCCGGACAGCGTGTCGGTGCGGGCCAGTTCCACCCCGTGGCCCAGCAGCCACAGCGCGGCGGCCACGTGCAGCGCGGCGCCCGGCCCGCTGTCGGGGTACGGCGAGCTGACCCACATCGCGAGGACCAGCACGGCGAGCGAACCGAGCCCGAGCCCGGCCGCGACCGCGCCGGCCAGGAGGCTTGCGGCCAGCCCGGGCGAGCGGTCGCGCACGCGCGCGATCAGGGGCGACAACGACGGGCGGCGAGCGGTCATCTGGGGCACGCCCGCCATCGTCCCAACGACACGCGCTTTCCGGGCGTAACAGGCGAACCCCCGAAGTGTCGCTCAATATATGTTTATGTTCTTTTTCGTACGAAAGGGTGCATGGTGACGACGCACATCACTGCCGGCCCACTGCCCTCACCGAAGGAACGCCGATACCTGCGCCAGTCCGCCTCGCTGACGCAGGCTCAGCTGTCCGCACGGCTCGGCGTCAGCCGCGCCACGCTGCGCGCGTGGGAGTCCGGCCGCCGCATCCCCGGCGGGAGCGAAGGCGAGGCGTACGCCAGATTCCTGACCACGGCCGTCGAATCGACGGCCCGTCAGGAGCGGGCGGCACAAGCGGGGGACGCGGGCGCCGATCCCACGGCGGGCCCGCCACCGCCCCTGACGCCCGCTCAGGCGTTCGACGCGCTGTACGCGTTCTGCGCCCCCGCCCTCGTACGGCAGACCTATCTGCTCACCGGCCGGCGGGAACTGGCCCGCGAGGCCGTGGAGCAGGCCTTCCAGACCGCGTGGCAGCGCTGGCCCGAGGTGGCCCGCGACCGGGACCCGGGCGGCTGGGTGCGGGCGGTGGCGTACGACTGCGCCCTCTCCCCCTGGCACCGCTTCCGCCCCCGCTACCGGCACGAGGAGCCCCCGCCGGCCGACCCGGCCGACCGCGCCCTGCTGCACGCGCTGCTCGGACTCCCGCCCTCGTACCGGCGCACGCTCGTCCTCTACGACGGGGTCGGCCTCGACCTGCCGGAGACGGCGGCGGAGACGGAGGCCAGCACCCCGGCGGCGGCCGGCCGGCTGCTCCGCGCCCGTGAGGCCGTGGCCGCGCACGTCCCGGCGCTGGCCGACCCCGCCGTACTGCACCGGCGGCTGACCGAACTCGCCTCCTCGGAGCGCCTCCTCGCGGCCAGGCCGACGACGGTACGGACGTACGGCGAGCGCCGGAACGTGTTCTGGACCCGGGCGGCCATCGCCTTCACCGTCGCCATCATCGGCTCGACGGCCCTGACGCTGCGGACGGCGCCGACGCACTACGAGCCGCCGATCGCCCCGGCCCAGGCGGTGCACGGCGTCCCGCCCCCGGCCGCCATGGGCCCCCTCTCCCAGGAGGAACAGGCCCTGCGGACCAAGCTGCACCGCTCGGACTCCGGCGGCCCGGAAAGACTGCTGCCCGAATTCCGGTGACGGCGGGAGGCGCCGGGGACTGCCGGTGAACGGGAGGGGAAACGGCGGTAGGCCCGCCCCGGTGAGGGGACGGGCCTACCGACAGCCTGCGGAGGGACTCAGGCGCTGAGGACCTCGCGGGCCAGCTTCGCCGTCTCGGTCGGCGTCTTGCCGACCTTGACGCCGGCGGCCTCGAGGGCCTCCTTCTTCGCCTGGGCGGTGCCGGACGAACCGGAGACGATGGCGCCGGCGTGGCCCATGGTCTTGCCCTCGGGGGCGGTGAAGCCCGCGACGTAGCCGACGACCGGCTTGGTCACGTTCTCCTTGATGAACGCGGCCGCGCGCTCCTCGGCGTCGCCACCGATCTCACCGATCATCACGATCAGGTCGGTGTCGGGGTCGGCCTGGAACGCGGCGAGGGCGTCGATGTGCGTGGTGCCGATGATCGGGTCGCCACCGATGCCGACGGCGGTCGAGAAGCCGATGTCACGCAGCTCGTACATCATCTGGTACGTCAGCGTGCCGGACTTCGACACCAGGCCGATGCGGCCCGGCTTGGTGATGTCGCCCGGGATGATGCCGACGTTCGACTGACCCGGGGTGATGATGCCGGGGCAGTTCGGGCCGATGATGCGGGTCTTGTTGCCCTTCTTGCCGGCGTACGCCCAGAAGGACGCCGTGTCGTGCACGGCGATGCCCTCGGTGATCACGACGGCCAGCGGGATCTCGGCGTCGATGGCCTCGACGACCGCGTCCTTGGTGAACTTCTCCGGCACGAAGATGACGGAGACGTTGGCGCCGGTCTTCTCGATGGCCTCCTTGACGGTGCCGAAGACCGGTACCTCGGTGCCGTCGAAGTCCACGGTCTGACCCGCCTTGCGCGGGTTCACGCCGCCCACGACCTGGGTGCCGTCACCGAGCATGAGCTTGGTGTGCTTCATGCCGGTGGCGCCGGTCATGCCCTGGACGATGACCTTGCTGTCCTTGTTGAGCCAGATAGCCATGGTGTGTTGTGTCCTCGTCCTGAGTGCTTACTTGGCGGCGTGGGCCAGTTCGGCGGCCTTGTCGGCCGCGCCGTCCATGGTGTCGACGCGCTGAACCAGCGGGTGGTTCGCGTCGGTGAGGATCTGCCGGCCCAGCTCGGCGTTGTTGCCGTCGAGGCGGACGACGAGCGGCTTGGAGACGTTCTCGCCGCGGTCCTCCAGGAGCTTCAGCGCCTGGACGATGCCGTTCGCGACCTCGTCACAGGCGGTGATGCCGCCGAAGACGTTCACGAAGACGGACTTGACGTCCGGGTCGCCCAGGATGATCTCCAGGCCGTTCGCCATGACCTGGGCGGAGGCGCCACCGCCGATGTCCAGGAAGTTGGCGGGCTTGACGTTGCCGTGCTGCTCACCGGCGTACGCGACGACGTCCAGGGTGCTCATGACGAGACCCGCGCCGTTGCCGATGATGCCGACCTCGCCGTCGAGCTTGACGTAGTTGAGGTTCTTCTCCTTGGCGGCGGCCTCGAGCGGGTTGGCCGCGGCCTTGTCGTGGAGCTCCTCGTACTCGGGGTGACGGAACTCGGCGTTCTCGTCGAGCGACACCTTGCCGTCGAGGGCGAGGACGTCCCCGGAGGCGACCTTCGCGAGCGGGTTGACCTCGACGAGGAGGGCGTCCGACTTGATGAAGGTGTCCCACAGCTTGATCAGGACGTTGACGACCTTGTCCGCGACCTCGGCCGGGAACTTGGCGGCCTCGACGATCTCGCGGGCCTTGGCCTCGTCCACGCCGTCGATGGCGTCGATCGCGATCTTGGCGACGGCCTCCGGACGGGTGGCCGCCACCTCCTCGATCTCCATGCCGCCCTCGACGGACGCGATGGAGAGGAAGGTGCGGTTGGCACGGTCGAGGAGGAAGGAGACGTAGTACTCCTCGATGATCTCCGGAGCCGTCTCGGCGATCATGACCTTGTGGACCGTGTGGCCCTTGATGTCCATGCCGAGAATGTCCGTCGCACGGGCGACGGCCTCGTCCGCGGAGGCGGCCAGCTTGACGCCACCGGCCTTGCCACGACCACCGACCTTCACCTGCGCCTTGACGACGGACTTGCCGCCCAGCCGCTCGGTGATCTCGCGCGCCGCCTCAGGCGTGTCGATGACTTCACCGGCCAGCACCGGTACATCGTGCTTGGCGAAGAGGTCCCTCGCCTGGTACTCGAACAGGTCCACGCGCTTCCGTCCCTATCAGTGATCTCGCGGTTCGTTGGATGCGTGGGCGTGCCGCGAAGGGCAACGTGACGTCCGCTTGTCACTAGGGGGGCGCACACGGTGTCCGAGCGCGCGGCATGTCCGTCTCGCAGGTTATCGCCGCTTGCGGGGGCTCCCTAAATCGAGGGTCACACCTGAGCGGTGATACCTGTCACATGATGCCGGAATTCCTGGCACGGCGTGCCGACATATGTGCTGTACAGGGGCGGTCTGCGAGGCCTCACCGGGCTGGGGTTGACCCGGTGAGGCCCCTCGATCGGCCCCGGCGGGAACCGGGACCGGGGCGGTTGATCCCCACCCCAATGGGGACCACCCGCCCCTTCCCGCGGAGCACCGGCCGGACGGGCAGATGGCCTTCGGCCCGTCCGGACCCGGTCGCCCCGCGGAGCTTGTGAGGGCGCTCAGCCCTGCTGTCGCATGCCCTCCGACGCGTCGCGCACGCCGTAGGGGTCCAGCCATCCGTGCGCGGCCTGCGGGCCCTGGGGGCTCGGGAGGTGGCCGGGTACGGCCGAACGGGTGACGGCCTCCGCCCCGCTCACGGCATGCCCGGCCTCCCCGAGACGCGCGGCCCGGCCGGTGGCTCCGTGCGCGAGGCCGGTCGCCCGGCCGACGGCTCCGTGTGCGAGGCCGGTCGCCCGGCCGACGGCTCCGTGTGCGAGGCCGGTGGCGTGACCGGTGGTTCCGTGTGCGAGGCCGGTGGCGTGGCCGACGGCACCGTGCGCGAGGTACTCGCCCTGGCCTGCGACTCCGCCTGCGTAGCCCGCGGCCTGGCCCGCGGCACCGTCGGCGAGGCCGGTGGCGTGACCGGCGGCTCCGTGCGCGAAGGTCGACGCCTGACCGATGGCACCGCCTGCGAGGCCGGTCGCCTGGCCGGCGGCTCCGTGTGGGACGTACTCGCCCTGGCCTGCGACTCCGCCCGCGAAGCCCGCGGCCTGCCCGGCGGCACTGTGGGCGACCACAGTGGCGTGACCGGCGGCTCCGTGCGCGAAGGCCGACGCCTGGCCGGCGACCTCGCCTGCGAGGTACTCGCCCTGGCCGGTGACCCCGCCCGCGAAGCCCGACGCCTGGCCGACGGCACCACGGGCGAAGCCGGCGGCCTGCCCGGTGGCACCGTCCGCGAAGCCCGTGGCCTGCCCGGTGGCCCCGTGGGCGAAGCCGGCGGCCTGCCCGGCGACCCCGGCCGCGAGGTGCACGCCCTCACCGGCGGCCCCGTGTGCGAGGTACTCGCCCTGACCGGCGACCGCGCCCGCGAAGCCCGCGGCGTGGCCGGTGGCGCCGCCCGTGAAGGAGCGGGCGTCAGCCGTGACGCCGTGGGCGAGGGTGCCCGCGTCGGTGGCGGTCCTGGCGGCGACCGGCACGACCCCGTGGACCGCCCCGGAGGCCACCGGAGGCAGGACCGCGTCCGTGGTGCCCTGGCCCGCCTGCTCGGCGAGACCGGTGGCGTACGCCGACCCGTCCGCGACGACACCGTCGGCGACCGGCCGTACGGCGCCCGCCGCGCCGTGCGCCCCGGAGAAGGCCCGCGCCGCGGTCCCGTACGCATCGGCGCGCACGCCCGCGCTCACCCCGTCCACGCGCGCCTCGGCCTCCCGGCCGACGCCGTACGCACCGGTCCGCGCCTGGTCGGCGACCCCCTGCGCCCCGGCGGCCGCATCCCCGGCGACGCCGTACACACCGGCCACGGCGCCCGCGCCGGTGTCGTGCACCCCGGAGACGGCGCCCGTGGCGGTGCCGCCCAGGCCGTACGCGGTGCTCTCGGCTGTCCCGTACGCCCCCGGAACGGCGTCTCCGGCCGTCCCCCGCACCCCGCCGACGGCGCCCACGGCCGTGCCGTGGGCGCCCTCCACCGCGTGGTGCGCCGCGGCCGGAACCCCGTCCACCGCCCGCTCGGCGACCGGCACGGCCCCGTGCACGGCGGCGGAGACCACCGGCGGAACCACGGCCGACACCGCACCGTCGACGACCGGCGTGACCGCACCCGGTACGGACCTCACCGTGCCGACGACCCGTTCCCTGGCCCCGCCGACCGTACCGGTGACATGCCCCGGCACCCCGGACACCGCGGCCCGGCCCGCATCGGCCGCCTGCGCACCCTCGCCCCGCACGATCCCGGCGCCCCGCTCACCGACACCGCCCGCCGCACCCGCGACATGCCCGGGCACCCCGGACACCGCCGCCCGGCCCGCACCGGCCGCCTGGACGGCCTCGCCCCGGACGGGGCCGGTCGTCGCGGTCGCCGTGTGCCGGGCCTCGGCCGCCGCTCCCGCGGTCCGGCCCTGCGCGGTCGCGACGGTCCGCTGCACGGCCGTGCGAACGGCGCCTTCGACGCCCTCAGCGCGCATGCGCGCGGCCGCCTGCACGGCCCCGAGCCTGGTCTGGGCCGCGGCCAGGGCCTCCTCCACCTCGGGGGCGAAGGTCGCCAGCGGGCCGAAGAGGTAGTCGATCTCGTCCCGAGCGGAATCGTGGGCTGCGTGGACGGTACCGGCGGCCCCGACGGTGGCGTGCGCCGTCAGCCGCGCGCCGTCCGTCCGGGCGTGCACCTGTGCCTGCGCCGTACGGTTCGGCGCCTGCCCCGCCCGCGCGGCCCGGGCACCCTCGACGGCCCGGGTGGCCCCCTCCGCCTTCCCGGTGGCCGGAACCCCGGCGCCCACCTGCCGGCGGACCTGGTCGGCGGACGTCGGCACGGTGTCGCCGACGGCGTCCCGTACCGGTCGCTCGGCGCGGTCCGCGGTGTCCGAGACGGTCGAGGCCGCCGTACCGGTCAGGCCGGAGACCGTGTCGTGCAGGTCGGCGGCCACGCCGTCGACCGTATCGGTGAGCGCGCCGGTGACACCGCTGCCGGCGTCCGGCGTGGACAGGGACGTGGCCGGCAGCTCGTCCGCGTCGGCGGCGGCCGAACCGAGCGCCCATGCGCTGGTGACACCGGCGGCTATCACTATGGAACGACGAATGTTCTTGTTCATCTCTGTGTCAAATCCTCGGAAGAACGGCTGGGGAGTTCCGTCCGGGGCGCCGGAGAGCCGACGGGCCGGACGGCGGTGGACCTGTTCCGTCCCCGCTCGGCTGGGCCGTGACGGGGAGGTCGGCCGTGCCGCCTAGCCGGGGAAGACGGGGATGTCGCGGTGCCGTTCGAGGATTCCGGGCGCGTCGACGTGCGCGAGGGTGCCGGGCGCGAGCCGCAGGGGCGCCCGGTCGGCGAGGGTGACGGCCTGCGCGTCACCGTGGCGGGACGTGGTGCCGTCGACCGCCGCCTGCTTGCCGAGCGCGCCGTCCGGGTCACCGGCCGGCGCTGGCAGACCGGGTGCCTCGGCGGGCGCGACGGCGTGGCGCACGGTCGCGGGCGCCGAAGGGCGGATCGCGGACGGTGCCTCGGGGCCGTACGGACTGACCGGTGCCGACGCGGCGAAGGCGTTACGAGCCCCGGTCCGGGCCTGCCGCTCCCCGGCCGGTACCGGCACCGACGTGCCGCTGTCCTCCTGCGAAGCAGCTGTCGGG
Source organism: Streptomyces sp. NPDC015139 (assembly GCF_043079785.1). Taxonomy (NCBI): domain Bacteria; kingdom Bacillati; phylum Actinomycetota; class Actinomycetes; order Kitasatosporales; family Streptomycetaceae; genus Streptomyces; species Streptomyces sp. NPDC015139. The sequence goes on from NZ_JBIBUW010000003.1 coordinate 729,098, forward strand.
GGCTGTTGGCGGGGCGTCAGGCGGTCGGTCAGGTCGGGAAGGCCCGGCAGCCCGTCGAGGTCCGGCACGGGCACGGTGGGAGCCGCCGTCCGCGTCCTGCCCACGGTCCCGGAGGCGTCGTCCGTCAACGTCCGTACGGGCTCGGCGGCCCGCTCGGTGACACCGCGCACCGCCTCGACGGACCCGGCGACGCGTCCGGCTCCGGCAGTCCCGACCGCCTCGGCCGTCCGGACCACTTGGGTCACCCGGCCCACCGCGGTCTCCCGCAGCCGTCGAACGGAGACGGCGGACCGGCCGTCGCCGGCCACCCGGCCCCCTCCGGCCACACGGCCGACATCGACCGCCCGACCGGAGTCGACTGCTCCGCCCGAATGAGCCGCACGACCGGAGGTAACCGCTCCGCCCGCATCCGCCGCTCGGCCGGAGTCGGCGCCTCGGACCGCTTTCGCGGCAAGGTCGGCTCCGGCGGCCGGGACGCGATCCGTGGTCGCGACGACCGGAGCGGCCTGGGCCGCCCCCACCGTCGTCGCTGTCCCGTCGGCCGCGTGCGCCTGCTCCCCGCAGAGGAACCCGAGCGCGAACAAGCCACTGACCAGCAGCAACAGTTGGAGCGCACGCCGCCCGGCCGCCGTACGCAGCACACGCACGGAGGCACCGACAAGGGCGGCTGGGAAGGTCAAGGAGGGGAACATCCTCGGGTCGGTACGACACGGGCGCCGCCGATCCTCGCACGGCACGCCCGAGGCTGCGCAAGCCCCCTGTTACCGATGGGTAGTCATGTCCGCTTTCCCGCCCCTTTCCTGCCCGGCGTCACACGGTGTCCGGTATCGGCAGCGGCCGTTTCTCGAGGGCCGCCGCCATCACCTCGGGGAAGAGATCGGGCGTGCAGGCGAAGGCGGGCGCGCCGAGCGCGGCCAGCGCCGCCGCGTGCTCCCGGTCGTAGGCGGGCGCCCCTTCGTCCGACAGGGCGAGCAGCGTCACGAACTGCACCCCCGACGCCTTCATCGCCGCGACCCGTTTGAGCATCTCGTCGCGTATACCGCCCTCGTAGAGGTCGCTGATCAGTACCACCACGGTCTCGGCGGGCCGGGTGATCTGCGACAGGCAGTAGGCGAGCGCGCGGTTGATGTCCGTGCCTCCGCCGAGCTGGGTACCGAAGAGCACGTCGACCGGATCGTCCAGCTGGTCGGTGAGGTCGACCACCGCGGTGTCGAACACGACCAGCCGGGTGCTGATCGACCGCATGGAGGCGAGGACCGCGCCGAACACCGAGGCGTAGACCACCGACGCGGCCATCGACCCGGACTGGTCGATGCAGAGGACGACTTCCTTCTTCACCGACTGCGCGGCCCGCCCGTACCCGACGAGCCGTTCCGGTACGACCGTGCGGTACTCGGGCAGGTAGTGCTTGAGGTTGGCCGCGACGGTGCGGTTCCAGTCGATGTCCCGGTGGCGGGGACGGCTGACCCGCGCGCTGCGGTCCAGGGCGCCGGTGAGGGTGGCCCGGGTGCGGGTCGCGAGCCGCTTCTCCAGGTCGTCGACCACCTTGCGCACGACCGCGCGCGCCGTCTCCCTGGTGGTCTCCGGCATCGCCTTGTTGAGCGAGAGCAGCGTGCCCACGAGGTGCACGTCGGCTTCGACCGCCGCCAGCATCTCCGGTTCCAGCAGCAGAGAGGCGAGCCCGAGCCGGTCGATGGCGTCGCGCTGCATGACCTGGACGACGGAGGACGGGAAGTACGTGCGGATGTCTCCGAGCCAGCGCGCCACGGAGGGCGCCGAGGCACCGAGTCCCGCCGAACGGTCGCGCCCCGTCGGCGGCTTGTCGCCCTTTCCGTAGAGCGCGGCCAGGGTGGCGTCCATCGCCGCGTCCCGGCCGGAGAGCGCGCACCCGGTCCCGTCCGCCTGGTCGCCGCCGAGCACCAGCCGCCAGCGCCGCAGCCGCTCCCCGTCCGGATGGGGCGCCTGGGACGGCGCCGGCACGGGTGTCGTCGTCGGTGTCGGTCCGGTCGTCATGTGCCCACCCCCGCGAGTCGGTTGTCGTCGGTCGTGTCGGGCTCGGCCTCCAGGCCGAGCAGCAGGCGCAGCACCGGCAGCACCGCGTCGGCGCGCTCGATGTCCGGTTCGGCGGCGAAGCCGGGGGTGACGGTGTTCCCGCCCGGCCGGTCCGCCCGTTCGCCCGGTCCGCGCCGGACCAGTTCACCGAGGGTTCTGCGCACGCCCGGCTCGTACGCCGCGAACGTGCGTCGCAGCAGCGGCAGCACGTCCGTGAACGCCTCCGCCGGCACTCCGGTCAGCCAGGCGTCGACCAGTCCGAGCAACCGGTCGTCGTGCACCAGCAGCAGCCCGCCCCCGCCACCGACGAAGCCCTCGATCCAGGCGGCGGCGTCGGGAGGCGGTGTCCCCGGTGACAGCGCCAGCCCCATCAGGCGTGCCGCCTCACCGGCGTCGAGTGCGCCGTCGTCCAGCAGCAGCCGCACGGTCCGGCCCCGGATGACACCGGGCGCGGTGTCCCGCAGGGACAGTGCCCGCAGCACCGTCCGCCAGCGCTCGCGCAGGTCGCCGCGGCCCGTGTCCGAGGTGCCGGCGAGGCTCTCCGCCAGCAGTCCGACCGCCGTGTGCACGGCGTCGACATGGCCGCGCATCTCGTCCGCGGCGTCCGCGTCGAGGGAGGTGCAGGCCGGGGGGAGGCCGACGAAGATCCGCTCGGCGAGCCCGGCCGCGACCCCGGTCAGCGCGCCGGTGTCGGTGCCGCGCACATCGCCGTAGCGCAGCGAGCGGACCAGGGCGGGCAGGGCCTGCGCCAGGTGGCCGACGTCCGTGTCCAGGGCCGCCCGGTCCACCAGCACCCGCATGACCACGGGCAGCGCGTCCGGCAGGCCGGCCAGCAGGCACTGCTCGGCGAGCGCGGTGACGTCGGCGAGGGCCGTCGCGGCGGTCGCGTCGGCCTCGGCCTTGGCCTGCGCGGCCCCGAGCACGGTGGTCCCCCACACGCCCGCCTCGGCGACCCTTACCGCCAACTCCGGTTCCCAGCGCAGCCGCCACGTCTCCCGGAAGGTGCCCGTGCTGCCCCGCGACCGGGCCGGCTCGCCCCAGCCGACGCCGAGCAGCCGCAGCCGGTGCAGGAGCCTGCTGCGGCCCGCGTCGGTGTCCCCGCGCAGGTCCAGCTCCAGCTCGCGCTCCAGGGCCTCCGGTTTGATCCGCAGCGACCGCTGCTGCCGGGCCAGATCGCGCTGCAACGGCACGGCGGGGGCCGACTCGGGAACCTCACCGAGGACGTCCCCCACCACCAGCCGGTCGTGCACCAGGGAGAGCGGCACGTCCGAGCCGTCGCACATCACCGCACGCACCGCGTCCATGGTCTCGCCCAGCCCGGGCAGCGGACGGCCGCGCATCGCCGCCAGCGTCTCCGCCAGCCGTACGGCCTCGATGACGTGGGCGGAGGAGACGATCATGTCCTCCTCGCGCAGCAGCCCGGCCACCCTGGTCAGCCAGCGCTCGACCGGCCGGTCGGGGGCCTGGAAGAGATGCCCGTACCAGCCGGGCGAGTCGATGCCCGCGCCGTACCCGCTGGAGCGGGCCAGCCGGCGGTGCGTCCACGGCACCCAGGTCAGATCCGCCTTGACCTTGGGGAGCCCCTTCAGCAGCGCCCGGTCGCCGGTGACGGTGGTCCGCTCGCGCAGCGCGGGCACGTGCCAGGCCCCGCAGACCACGGCCACCGCGTCGCCGAACTCCTTGCGCGCGTCACGCAGTCGGAGCCGCATGTGGGCCTCGCGGACGGCGTCGCGCGGGTGGCCGCCGGTGCCGAACCGCTCGCGCAGCGCTCCCATCGCCTCGGCCAGCGCGTCGAACGGCGCGAACGGGTCCCGCTCCCCCGGCCCCCGGTGCTCGACGACGTCCTCCCACCACCGCTCGGGATCGTCGTAACCGGCGGCCTCGGCCAGCACGGCGAGGGGATCGACGCGCGCCTGGTCTTTGGCGGCGAGCGCGGCGGCGGGACCGTCGGGCGCCTGTTCCCCGGCAGCGGGGCCCGGCTCGCCGGGGGCCCTGCTCCCGCCGTCCGGGGCGGGCTCCTCGGGCCCGGAGACGCCCCGGGCCTCCTCCTCCTGCTCCTGCTCCTGCTCCTGCTCCTGCCACGCGAGCGTGTGCGTGGCAGGCAGGTCGATGAAGCGGGCCGGGACGCGGTGCCGCAGGGCCCAGCGGAGGGCCACCCACTCGGGGCTGAACTCGGCGAGCGGCCAGAAGGCCGAGCGGCCGGGCTCGTCCACCGCGTGGGCGAGCAGGGCGACCGGGGGCCGCAGGTCGGGGTCGGCGGCCAGCGGGATCAGCGCGTCGGCCTCCGGCGGGCCCTCGATGAGGACCACGGCGGGGCACGCGGCGTCCAGCGCGGCCCGCACCGCCCGCGCCGAACCGGGCCCGTGGTGCCGCACGCCGAGCAGCAGCGGCCCGGAACGGCCGGCCGGGCCCGGGCCGGAGTCGGTCATGCGCTCACCTCCCGGCAGGCGCGGTAGAAGTCCGTCCAGCCCTGACGCTCGCGGACGACGGTCTCCAGGTACTCCTGCCAGACGACCCGGTCCGCCGCCGGGTCGCGCACGACGGCGCCGAGGATCCCGGCCGCGACGTCCCCGGACCGCAGCACCCCGTCGCCGAAGTGCGCGGCGAGCGCCAGGCCGTTGGTCACGACGGAGATCGCCTCCGCCGTGGACAGCGTGCCGCTGGGCGACTTCAGCTTCGTGCGCCCGTCGGCGGTGATGCCGTCGCGCAGCTCGCGGAAGACGGTCACGACCCTCCGGATCTCCTCGATGCCGTCGGGCGCGGCCGGCAGGTCGAGGGAGCGGCCGATCTGCTCGACCCGGCGCGTGACGATGTCGACCTCGGCCTCGGGGTTCTCCGGCAGCGGCAGCACCACGGTGTTGAAGCGCCGGCGCAGCGCGCTGGAGAGGTCGTTGACGCCCCGGTCGCGGTCGTTGGCGGTGGCGATGAGGTTGAAGCCGCGTACCGCCTGGACCTCCTCGCCCAGCTCCGGGACGGGCAGGGTCTTCTCCGACAGGATCGTGATCAGCGAGTCCTGCACGTCCGCCGGGATGCGGGTCAGCTCCTCCACACGGGCCGTCATGCCGTCGGCCATGGCGCGCATGACGGGGCTGGGCACCAGGGCGTCGCGGCTCGGGCCGTGCGCGAGCAGCCGCGCGTAGTTCCAGCCGTACCGGATCGCTTCTTCCGGGGTGCCGGCGGTGCCCTGCACCAGCAGGGTGGAGTCGCCGCTGACGGCTGCCGCGAGATGCTCCGAGACCCAGGTCTTGGCGGTGCCGGGCACGCCGAGCAGGAGCAGCGCCCGGTCGGTGGCGAGGGTCGTGACGGCGACCTCGACGAGGCGGCGCGGACCCACGTACTTGGGCGTGATCACCGTGCCGTCGGGCAGGGTGCCGCCGAGCAGGTACGTCGCCACCGCCCACGGCGACAGCTTCCAGCGGGCCGGGCGCGGACGGTCGTCCTGCGCGGCGAGCGCGGCGAGTTCGGCGGCGAAGGCCTGCTCGGCGTGCGGACGCAACGCCTGCGCGCTCTCGGCACGGCCCGGTTCGGCGGTCGTCGGTTGCGCGGACACAGTCATGGCTGAGGCCCCCTCCAGCTCGGCCGGTTCGGATCTGGCATCCACCGTGCACCACGGCACTGACAATCGCCCTGACCTGCGCGAACTCCGACGCCCGGCCGATTGTCAGTGCCGGGACCTACCGTCGATGACATGACTGAGCAGGGGGTGCGCTGGACCGCGGACCAGGTGCTGGCACTGGCGCCTGACGCCGCGTCACGCAAAGCGGGAAGCAAACTCGGCGCCGCCGGACCGTGGTCGGAGGCGGGCAGTGGAGAGGGGGCGGTGTGGGGGCTGTGCAAGGGCAGTGGCAGCAAGCCCTACCAGACGGTGGTGGACCTCGCCGGCGCGGCCGGGCCGGCGTACAAGTGCAGCTGTCCGAGCCGTAAGTTCCCGTGCAAGCACGCGCTCGGTCTGCTCCTGCTGTGGGCGGGCGGCGACGGCTGGGTGCCGGCGTCCGCGCAGCCCCCGGACTGGGCGGGGCAGTGGCTCGCGGGCAGGCGGAGCCGCGCGGAGACCAAGCGGGTGCAGCAGGCCGAGGGGGGTGCCGCCGCCGATCCGGAGGCTGCGCGGCGGCGGGCCGAGCGCCGGGCGGAGCGGGTCACGGCGGGCGCGACGGAGCTGGAGCAGCGGCTGACCGACCTGCTGCGCGGCGGGCTGGCCTCGGCCGAGCAGGCGGGATACGCCCTGTGGGACGAGACGGCGGCCCGCATGGTCGACGCGCAGGCTCCCGGACTGGCCGCCCGAGTAAGGGAGTTGGGGGCGATCCCGGCGTCCGGCGACGGCTGGCCGGTGCGGCTGCTGGAGGAGTGCGCGCTGCTGCACCTGCTCGACCAGGGCTGGCTGCACCGTGACCGGCTGCCCGACGCCCTCGCGGCCACGCTCCGCACGAGGCTCGGTCTGCCGGCCGCCGTGGAGGGCCCGCCGCTGCGCGACCGGTGGCTGGTCCTCGCCCAGTACGACACGGCTGACGCGAAACTGACGACGCGCCGGATATGGCTGCACGGCGCCGGATCGGGCCACACCCGGCTGCTCCTCTCCTACGGCGCGGCCGGCCGGGCGCCCGAGCTGGCCCTGCCGGTCGGCCTCGCCCTGGACGCGGAGCTGTCCGTGCACGCGGGCGCCGGGCAGTCACGGGCCACGCTGGGAGAGCGGTTCGCCGCGCCCGCTCCGGCCGTATTCCGCCCGCCGGGCGTGACCACCGGGGAGGCGGCTGCCCGGTACGGCGAGGCCCTGCGCGACGATCCCTGGCTGGAGTCGGTCCCGGTGACCCTGGGCGGGGTGACACCGGTCCCGGACGGCGACCTGTGGCAGCTGGCCGACGCCGACGCGGACTCGGCTCTGCCGCTGTCCCGGACGGCCCGCTCCCGTCCCGGCCTGTGGCGCCTGGTCGCCCTGTCCGGCGGCGCCCCCGTCACGGTGTTCGGCGAGTGCGGGCACCGTGGCTTCACCCCGCTCACGGCCTGGCCGCAGGGCGCGGGCGAGGCGGTGCCGCTGTGCTGACCGGGCCGCTGTCGAAGGACGCCACCGCGGCTCGGCCCCGCCCTGTGGACCGCCCGGCCAGGTGCGCCGGCCCCCTCGCGCGCGACCTCGCCGGGGCCTCCCGGCCCTCCGCGCATCACTCGGACGGCCACGCTCCGAAGCCGCTCGACCACACCCCGCGAAAGGAACGGTCATGAACGCGACCCCACCCGCTCCGCCGCCTGCCGGTCCTTCCGGGACGTCCGCGACGCCTCCCCCGAGCGCCTCGCCTGCACCCGCCGCACCGCCCGCGCCCTCCTGGGAGGACCTGGTCACGACCGCCCTGCTCGGCACCGACCGGCGTCCCCTGGCCCAGGACCCGGGCGGCCGGGCGGCCCCCGTCGCGCTGCTGGACGCGGCCGCCGTGGCGACCGTGCGCCGACGTGCCGGACTGCGGCCCACGCGGGCGGCGCGGCGGCCGGAACGGGCCCCCGAGGACCCCCGCCCGGCACTGCCCCCGGCGGCGGCCCGCAGACTCGCGCTGCTGCTGGCCGACCGTTCCGGCGGACCGTCGGGCGGGCGGCGCGGCAGCTCACCGGATCTCATGGAGCTGCTCCCGCAGTGGCTGGCGGCGGCCAACGCGCACGGTTACGCGGCGCCTCCACAGGCGCTCCCGGCCCTGCTGGACGCGGCCCGGGGCCGTACGGACCTGCGCCCGGCCGCGCTGGCTTTCGCGGGCCCCCGTGCGCTCTGGCTGGCCCGACTGAACGCGGACTGGCGGTTCGCCCTGCGCGCCGCTCCGGGCGGCGGCACCGCGCTGCCCGACGCCGGTGACGCCGGGGCGGTGCGCCGGCTGTGGCAGGAGGGGCTGTTCGCCGAGCGGGTCGCCCTGCTGGGCGTGCTCCGGGCCCGTACGCCCGCCCTCGCGCGTGAGCTGCTGGCCTCGACCTGGCCGACGGAGCGGGCGGAGGACCGGCTGATGTTCCTCGACTCGCTGCGCGCGGGCCTGTGCGGCGAGGACGAGCCGTTCCTGGAGCAGGCGCTGGGCGACCGCAGCCGCAATGTCCGGGCGACGGCGGCTGAGCTGCTGTCGGCGCTGCCGGACTCGGCGCTCGCGGCGCGCATGGCCATACGGGCCGCCGCATGTGTGGCTCTCGACCGCATGGGGAACTCGCCGGTGATCGCGGTCGAGGCACCGCTCGAGTGCGACTCCGGCATGGAGCGGGACGGTGTGGTGGCGAAACCGCCCGCGGGCAGAGGGGAGCGGTCGTGGTGGCTTGGTCAGCTGGTCGAGGCGGCACCGCTCGCGACGTGGACGGAGCGGCTCGGCGGACGGAGCGCGCCGGAGATCGTGGCGCTGCCGGTGGCGGACGGCTGGCAGGGCGAGCTGCACGCGGCGTGGTGCCGCGCGGCCGTACGGCAGGGCGACGCCGCCTGGTCGAGGGCGCTGCTCGGCTCGCCGTCGGCGCCGGAGGCGGGGGGCCCGGGTGCCGTGTCCCTGGCGGAGCGCGCGAAGCTGCTGGCCGCCCTGCGGCCGGGCGAGCGGGCCGAATGGGTGGCCGGATTCATCGCCACCCACGGTCTGTCGGAGGCGTTCCAACTACTCGGCGGGTGTGCGGTGCCGTGGGAGCCGCCGCTGGGCAGGGCGGTCGTGGACGCCCTCAACATCGCCCGGGACGCCGGCAGTTACCCCTGGAGTTTCAGCGGGGTGATGGGGCTCGCGGAGCGTTGCCTGGACCCGGCGGAAGCCCCCCGGCTGGAGGCGCTGCTCGCGGTGCCCGACGAGCGGGAGGACGCGGCGCCGGGAGCCGGTGGCTACTGGGCGGAGGCGTTCCAGCGACTGGTCACCACGCTGCGCCTGCGGGCGGAGATGGCGGGCGAGCTGGGTGCCGCACCGCCCGCGCCGCCGCGATGATCCGCTCAGCCCCCGGACGCGGCCGGCTGGTGGACGTTCTCCCGGACCCACTCCACGATCGACGTGGTCGTCGCGCCCGGCGTGAAGATCTCCGCGACGCCCTTCTGCTTCAGCGGCGCGATGTCCTCTTCCGGGATGATGCCGCCCCCGAAGACGAGGATGTCCGCGGCGTCCCGCTCCTTGAGCAGGTCGATGACCGCGGCGAACAGCGTGTTGTGCGCCCCCGAGAGGATGGACAGGCCGATCGCGTCGGCGTCCTCCTGGATGGCCGTGCCGACGATCTGCTCCGGCGTCTGGTGGAGCCCGGTGTAGATGACCTCCATGCCGGCGTCGCGCAGGGCGCGCGCGATGACCTTGGCCCCGCGATCGTGGCCGTCGAGCCCCGGCTTGGCCACCACCACGCGGATCGGACCGGCTGCCACACCCATCACTGCCTCCATCACACGATCACGGAAGCGATCGCTTCCGTCCGTAACGACAAGTACCGCACTTTTGGCGCGTCCCGCCACCCGCCGCGAAGTGAACGAACGTTATCTCCAGCATCCCGCAACCGGCAGTTTTACGGTGCGCAGGGAGGGGGAAATCACACGGTGGGACATCAGGGCACACGGGGGATCGAGCCGTCCTCCGGTGTGCCGACAGGAGGTCGGCCATGAAGGTCACCGGAGTTCTTCCGCTCTTCCTCCCGCTCTGCCGCCGCCTGTGGCCCGGCAGAATCGCCGGACTTTCCGTGGCGCTGCTCAAGGCGACGGCCCTCGAGGCCGCCATCCTGGCCGGCCACCTCCTGCTCTATCCGACCGGCCTCGTCCAGGAGCGCCGTGCCGCCCTGCCGGCCGGGGACGGCCCCGATCCCGCCGCCGAGGGCACCGCACGGCTGCCCGTCCGCTCCGGTCCGCCCGTGGTGCTGCTGCACGGCTTCATCGACAACCGCTCGGTGTTCGTGCTGCTGCGCCGCAGCCTGGTCCAGCACGGCAGGCAGCGGGTGGAATCCCTCAACTACTCCCCGCTGACCTGCGACATCCGTGCCGCCGCCGAGCTGCTCGGCCGGCACATCGAGGAGATCTGCGAGCGCACCGGCAACACGCGGGTCGACATCGTGGGGCACAGCCTCGGCGGCCTGATAGCCCGCTACTACGTGCAGTGCCTCGGCGGTGACCTGCGGGTACGCATGCTCGTCACGCTCGGCACCCCGCACGCCGGGACCCGGGTGGCGCCGCTCGCCAACGCGCATCCGATCGTGCGCCAGATGCGGCCCGGCTCGGAGGTGATCGAGGAGCTGTCCCGGCCCGCGCCCGGCTGCCGCACGCGGTTCGTCAGCTTCTGGAGCGACCTGGACTCCCTGATGGTCCCGCTGGAGACGGCCTGCCTGGAGCACCCCGACCTCGATGCGCAGAACGTCCGGGTGACCGGCATCGGGCATCTCGCCCTGCCCGTGCACCCGGCGGTCGCGACCGGGATACGCGAGGCACTCGACAGCGCACAGCCCGGGGACCGGCTCGCGGACGGCCTGACGGTGGCCTAGAGCCTGTGTCCGAAGCGGGAGAAAGGACCGCCGACGGCGCGGTACGGCCCGCGCACAGGTGACTCACCGTCACCCGACATCGAACATTCATCGAACACAAGGCCAAAGTCGCGTCCGGGGTCCCCCGAAACACGGCCGAATGCCCGTTTCCGGCCCACGCGAAACAGGCCGAAGATTGTCGCGCCCGCGTACCGCCGGGTACAGTCACCGCACTGCTCTGGCAGCCCCTGTTGTCGAGGCGAAAGAGAAGTTGGTGAACGACCGTCACCCGTCGGGGACCATGACCACCCCGGCCCCGGCTTCCGACGCCTCCGCAGCGCACTACGCACCGTACGGGACACCGGAAGTCGCCTACGACGACGTCACCACGTACGGTCATTACGACGCCACGGGTTTCGCGGCCGGTTCCGCAGGCTTCGACGCCGATCCGCTCTTCGGCAGCCTCCCGGGCGACGGGCACACCACGGGCGCGTACGACACCACGCACTGGCAGACCGGCACCGGTCAGACCCCGCACTACGACCCCTACGCGGCCCAGCACCACTCGCCTTACGACTCGGGTGCGTACGACAGCACCGCCTGGACGGTTCCGGCGCAGGCCACGGGGCACGACGTCAGCGGGCAGTGGGACGCGAGTGCCTGGCTCCAGCCCGGACAGCCGGCCGGCGCCGACACCGCCGCGCAGAGGGAGTGGGGCACCCAGACCTTCGACACCGGCGCCTACGACGCCACGCAGTGGAACGCCGCCGGCCAGGCCGTGACGGCGGAGGCCGAGCAGGCTGCCGAACCGTTCGACCAGCAGGCCACGGCCACGTTCGGCCAGGTCGCGGACGCGCACGTCGGCGCCGGGTTCGACCGGACGGGCGACGCGCACGCGACCGCACCCTTCGAACAGCCGTCGTACGAGGACGGCGGGTACGAGCACACCACGTACGACGACACCGTCTACGGCGACGGCACGTACGAGGAGCGGCCCGCCGGCGAGGGCGATCCGACCGCCACCGGTGAACTGCCCGCCGTGCCCGGCCTGCTGGACGGGCAGGAGGAGATCACCCCGGTTCCGGCGGCCCGTGCGGGCTCGCGCGGCGCGGGCCGGTCCCGGCGCCGTACGCCCGCCAAGCGCTCCGCCCTGCTGACCGTCGCCGTGCCCTCCGCCTGCGTGATGGGGGTCGCCGGGATCGCCGCCGCCTCCGTCGGCACGCTGACCGACGACTCCAAGGACACCTCCGCCTCCGCCTCCGCCTCGGACGCGCACGCGGTGCAGCCGTCGGTCGCCAACAACAAGCTGGACACCCAGCTCAAGACGCTCGCGGCGGGCGCCGACGACTTCGCCGACCGGGCCAGCCGCACCCAGGAGCGGATCGACCTCAAGGCCCAGCAGGAACTGCAGCAGAAGAAGGCCGCGGCGGAGGCCGCGCTCAAGGAACGGCTGCGGCCCAAGTTCGCGCTGCCCGTCATGGACCGCGGACTCAGCGCCTACTTCGGCCAGGCGGGCGTGAACTGGATGTCGGTGCACACCGGTATCGACTTCCCCGTCTCCTACGGCACCACGGTGATGGCCGCCACCGACGGAACCGTCAGCACCAAGTGGAACAGTGCCTACGGCAACATGCTGATCCTCACCGCGAAGGACGGCACGGAGACCTGGTACTGCCACCTCTCCAGCTACCGCGTGGCCTCCGGCACGGTCGTCAAGGCCGGCCAGCCGATCGCCTACTCCGGCAACTCGGGCAACTCCACCGGCCCGCACCTGCACTTCGAGGTACGGCCGGCGGGCGGGGCGGCCATAGACCCGCTGCCGTGGCTGCGCAGCCACGGGCTGGACCCGACCTGAGCCCGCCTGTTCCTCGTGCCGAGTGAGCCCCGCCCGTGCAGGCGGGGCTCATCGCGTTCTAGAGCTTCTCCACCGGCGCGTACCGCAGCAGCAGCCGCTTCGGCTTGGTGTCGCCGAAGTCGATCGTCGCCTCCGCGTTCCCACCCGTGCCCTTGACCGCGACGACCGTGCCGAGACCGAACTGGTCGTGGGTGACACGGTCTCCGACGGCCAGCGCGACCACCGGCTTCTCCGCGGTGCGCCGCGTGGCGAACCCGGACGCACCGGACGCCGAGGAGCGTGAGCGGGACGAGGACAGGGAGGCCGCGATCCCGGAGGCCGGCCCGGAGGACACCGGCGCGGCGGCCCCCGTCCGCTTCCAGTCCACGTGGGTCGGCGGGATCTCCTCCAGGAAGCGGGAGGGCGGGTTGTACGACGGCTGACCCCAGGCGCTGCGCATCGCCGACCGCGTGAGGTACAGCCGCTCCCGCGCGCGGGTGATGCCGACGTACGCCAGGCGCCGCTCCTCCTCCAGCTCCTTGTTCTGGCCGAGGGCGCGCATGTGCGGGAAGACGCCGTCCTCCATGCCGGTCAGGAACACGACCGGGAACTCCAAGCCCTTGGCGGTGTGCAGGGTCATCAGCGTGATGACGCCGTCGCCGTCCTCCTCGTCGGGGATCTGGTCCGAGTCGGCGACCAGGGCGACCTGCTCCAGGAAGTCGGCGAGCGTGCCCGTCTCTCCCTCGGCGCGCTCCTGCTCGAACTCCAGGGCCACGGCGGCGAGTTCCTGGAGGTTCTCGATGCGCGTCTCGTCCTGCGGATCGGTGGAGGCCTGCAACTCGGCCAGATAGCCGGTGCGTTCGAGTATGGCCTCCAGCACCGTCGCCGGTCCCGCCCCGGACTCCACGATCGTCCGCAGGTCCTCCATCAGCGTGTTGAACCGCTTGACCGCGTTGGTGGAGCGCGCGGCCATGCCGTACGCCTCGTCGACGCGCTTGAGCGCCTGGGGGAAGCTGATCTTCTCGCGCTGGGAGAGGGCGTCGATCATCGCCTCGGCGCGGTCGCCGATGCCCCGCTTGGGCACGTTGAGGATGCGGCGCAGCGGCACCGTGTCCTCGGGGTTGGCGAGGACACGCAGGTAGGCGAGGACGTCCCGGACCTCCTTGCGCTCGTAGAAGCGGACACCGCCGACGACCTTGTAGGGCAGGCCGACGCGGATGAAGATCTCTTCGAAGACACGGGACTGGGCGTTGGTGCGGTAGAAGACGGCGACGTCGCCCGCCTTCGCCTCGCCCGCGTCGACCAGGCGGTCTATCTCGTCGGCGACGAACTGGGCCTCGTCGTGCTCGGTGTCGGCGACGTAACCGGTGATCCGCGCGCCCTCGCCGGCGTTGGTCCACAGGTTCTTCGGGCGGCGGGACTCGTTGCGCTCGATGACCGCGTTGGCGGCGGACAGAATGGTCTGCGTGGAGCGGTAGTTCTGCTCCAGCAGGATCGTCGTCGCGTCGGGGTAGTCCTCCTCGAACTGGAGGATGTTGCGGATCGTCGCTCCGCGGAAGGCGTAGATGGACTGGTCCGCGTCACCCACGACGCACAGCTCGGCCGGCGGCAGGTCGGACTCGCTCGGCGGTACGTCCACCGGGTGCGCGGCGGTGCCGACGAGCTCGCGGACCAGGGCGTACTGGGCGTGGTTGGTGTCCTGGTACTCGTCGACCATGACGTGCCGGAAGCGACGGCGGTAGTGCTCGGCGACGTCCGGGAAGGCGCGCAGCAGGTTGACCGTCGTCATGATCAGGTCGTCGAAGTCGAGGGCGTTCGCCTCCCGCAGCCGCGACTGGTACAGGGCGTAGGCCTGGGCGAGGGTCTTCTCGAAGCCGTCGGTGGCCTGGGCGGCGAAGTCCTCCTCGTCGATCAGCTCGTTCTTCAGGTTGCTGATCTTGGCGCTGAAGGACTTGGGCGGGAAGCGCTTGGGGTCGAGGTCCAGGTCACGGCAGACCAGGGCCATCAGGCGCTTGCTGTCGGCGGCGTCGTAGATCGAGAACGACGAGGTGAAGCCGAGCTTCTTGGACTCCCGGCGCAGGATGCGCACGCAGGCGCTGTGGAAGGTCATGACCCACATCGCGTGGGCGCGCGGGCCGACGAGCTGCTCGACGCGCTCCTTCATCTCGCCCGCGGCCTTGTTGGTGAAGGTGATCGCGAGGATCTGGCCGGGGTGCACATGCCGCTCGGCGAGCAGGTGCGCGATGCGGTGGGTGAGCACGCGGGTCTTGCCGGAGCCCGCACCGGCGACGATGAGCAGGGGGGAGCCGGCGTGCGCCACGGCGGCGCGCTGGTTCTCGTTCAGCCCCTCCAGGAGGGCCGCCGGGTCCAGGGCGGGGCGCGGGGCGCCGTCGCGGTAGTGGGCGTCCCGGTCCGGCGGCACGTCGAACTTCCCGCCGAACAGATCGTCCGGAATCGGCTCCGGGGCGTGATCGTGCTCGGGCGGCGGCGGGGGCTCCTCGTCGTGCCCACGAGGGGGCCGGAGGTCCGCCAGGAAGCTGTCGTCAAAGAGGCTGCTCATCGCTCTACGAGTCTAGGGCGCCCCACCGACAACCGGTCCCGGTCCCCGGAACATGGCCCGCGGACGGCCGTTCCCGAGTACTTCCACGACGGCATCGATCTTCCCGGCGAACCCCCTTCATACCCCTCACGCTGCGGAAGCGCCTGGTCACCCCTGTATAAACCTGACCTCAGGTCACAGAAATGTATCGGACAAACCGCTCACCAACCTTCACAGGAGACACACGAGTTGGCTAGGTTGCCGTCAGGCCGCACGACCCCACTCCGGCGAACGTCGCCGGGCCGCGCGGCCTCCGCCGAGTCCGGCGCGCCTCGCACGGCGCCCAGAGCCGGGGACCCACCGATCCCGGGGTGAATCGGCCGACTCCCACCCGGGACGACGCCGTAGGGCAACCCTTCCGAACCACCCGCCCGAACCCGACAGCTAACCCGGTAGGCGGCCGTTTGGAAGGAGTCGCCAGCCTTGGCGTCGCACCGCAAGCCGCGCCCCGGCGGCACCCGTGGACCGGGCCTGCGCGGCCCCGCTCTCGCCACCGCCGCCTTCACCTCCGTGGCCGTCCTGTCGCAGACGGCCGAGGCCGCCGCCGACGACGGCAGGCCGAGCATGGAGGAGATCGAGAAGAAGATCGACGAGCTCTACCGCCGGGCCGACTCGTCTCCGGAGGACGAACCGGCGGCCAGGCAGCGCGCCCGCGAGGAGGAGCCGCGCCAGGAGAGCGCCCGCCGCGGGAACCGGCGCGCCAAGGCGCCGGAGGGGCGAGTGGCGCCCGCCGCCGGCCCGGACACGGCCGCCTTTCTCCTCACGGAGTTCCCGCAGGACCACTTCGCCCAGAACAGGGTGATGAACCGGCTGGCCTCGCGCGTGCGGGACACGGCCGAGCGCGGCAGGACCGGCAGGAGCCCGCGGACGGCGGACACCGACGCCGCGCCCTACGACGTGAAGGCCGCGAAGGCCGCCGTCCAGCGCAAGCTCGCCACCACGCGGGACCTGCTCTCGCGGCTCCCCGCCCAGGGACACGCGCGCCCCGCCGAGTCCGACCCCACACCCTGGGGCGCCGCGCACCCCGCCGAGCCCGACCCGGCGCCCTGGCAGGACGCGCTGCCCGCGGTGCCCGCACAGGCGACGTGGGAGGACGGACCCTCCACGGCATCCACCCCCGCGGCCTGGGAGGACGGACCCTCCACCGGCTCGGCCCAGGCGGCCTGGGAGGACGGACTCCCCGCCGCGTCCGCCCCCGCAGCCTGGGAGGACGGGCTGCCCGCCGTACCCGCCCCGGCCGCCTGGGAGGACACCGGCCCGCAGACGCACGCGGCCGCGACGTCCTCCACCGCACCCGCGCCTTCCGCGTCCACGGTCGCGCAGCAGGCCACCAAGGCCGAGAAGGCGATCGCCTTCGCCCGCGCCCAGCTCGGCAGGCCCTACGTGAGCGGTGCCAGCGGCCCCGGTTCCTACGACTGCTCCGGCCTCACCCAGGCAGCGTGGCGGGCCGCCGGTGTCACCCTTCCGCGCGCCGCCCGCGACCAGGCCGTCGCGGGCACTGCGGTGGCCCTCGCCGACGCTCGCCCCGGTGACCTGGTCTTCTTCCACGAGGACAGCAGCCATGTGGGTCTGTACACGGGTGACGGAACGATGATCCACGCCCCGGAACCGGGCGCCTACATCCGCGAGGAGCCTGTCCACCGAGGCGGCGAGGCGCTCGTCCTGGGCGTGGTCCGGCCGGCCTGACCCCTTCCGCCCGCGCATCCACGCGCGCGTGCCGGTGTTTTTGCCCGCTACGCGCGCGTGGCCTGCCCGGTCGGCCCGTCGCGGCTGCCTAGCATCGGCGCATGCCCGGCATCTCGGAATTGCGTGCGTGGTGGGCGGGGTGGCCTCCCGCCGCCGGCGCCGCGGTCATGGCGACCGGCATCGTGTCGATGGGCCTGCACCTGTCCGGCGACGAGACGCTGTCCCGGGTGGTGCTGCTCCTGGCCGCGATCGCCTGGGTGGCGCTGGCGGCCGACTTCGTCATGCGGCTGGCCACCGACCGGCCGCGGTGGCTGGCCGACGCGGCGACTCCGGGCGCGCTGACCGCGGTCGCCGCGACGACCGTGCTGGGCACCCGGCTCTCGGTGCTGGGCTGGGAGACCCTGGCCGCGGCACTGCTCGCGCTCTCGGCGCTGCTCTGGCCGGGGCTGCTCGTCTTCGTGATGCGGCACTGGGACCGGCGCATGCCGGGTTCGGTCTTCCTGGGCTGTGTGGCCACACAGGGCCTCGCCGTGCTGGGCGCCACGCTGGCCGCGGCCGTCGAGACGGCGTGGCTGGCGCACACGGCGATGGTGCTGTTCTGGCTGGGGCTGGTGCTCTACGGCCTCGCCCTGGTCCGCTTCGACCTGCGGCAGGTGCTGGAGGGCGCCGGGGACCACTGGATCGCGGGCGGGGCGCTCGCGATCTCGGCGCTGGCCGGCGCGAGGCTGATCGCGGCGGGTGACGGGCCCATGTACCTGTGGAACCTGGACGACCGCGGCGTACTGCGCGACGTGACGGCGGCCCTGCTCGTGCTGGATCTCGCCGCGTACGCCGTGCTGCTGGTGGCCGAGGCGGTCCGACCCCGGCTCCGCTACGACCTGCGGCGGTGGGCGACGGTCTTCCCGATGGGGATGACGGCTGCGGCGACGCTGTCCGTCTCCACCGCCATGGACGCCCCGTGGCTCAGGGTGCCGGGGCAGGTGCTGGTGTGGGTCGGGGTGGCGGCGTGGCTGGCCACGGCCATGGGTGCGCTGCGCACGGCCCGCGCCGGCGGCGGGCCCGGCTGACCGTCGGGTCCGGCCGGGCCGTCAGCCGCGGCCGCTCAGGTCCACAGGACGGCGATGAAGACGTTCGCCGTGGTCAGCGCGCCGACCAGGGCGAACAGCCCCTTGTCAACCCGCTCCTCGTCGCGCTTCACGTAGACCAGCCCGAGGATCACGATCAGCAGGGCCAGCTTCACGCCGATCTTGAGGTTGTTGACGTGGTGACCGTCGGCCTGGTTGAGGCCGACCAGGGCCACGCCGGTGACCAGCATGGTCGCGGCACCGTGCAGCATCCCGGGCACGAACCGGGCCGTGCCCCGGCCCATCGCCTTCATCTGGGTGAGGAAACCGCCGAGCAGCGCGGCGATGCCGATGATGTGCAGGCCGACGAAGAGATGGATGAGTACGTCCATGGAGCCGGAGCCTAGCCAGGGACCTGCCTGGCTCTTCGCACCGGGCCCCTCGCACCGCCCTCACCGGCCGGGCCCAGGCGGACGGTCGGAGCGGACGTCCGGGCCTCGTCACCCACCGCCGACGATCTTGCATATATGCGCGCCATAGCACCACACGCATCCCGCCCGTCCCCCTTTCCGCGCTTCGGTCACCACGCTGCGTGAAGGTGTCGACTCCGGAAGGTCAACACGGTCACATACGGTCGTTCCGCGATCCGTCGAAGCCAGTTCCGCACACCGCGTTACCGACTCGTCACCGACCGGTTTAGCGTCCTCCCCCAGGTGACCGGCTCCCCACCGCCGCCCGGGCCAGGGGCGGCAGTCGGCCACCTCCGCCGAGAAAGGCCCGGCGGTGGCGCGCTCCCCCTGTACGGGCCGCCGCCGGGCACGTCGACCGCTCGGTCGCACGAGTCCTACGGAAAGGTCGTGACGGTCCAGGTGGCAGCCCACCGAAAGCCCCGGCAGAGTCCGCTCAGCGGCCATACGGTCCGGACGGCCGCCACCCTCGCCCTCGCGGGCGCTGCCACGGCCACGGCGTTCGACGGGACGGGCCACGCCGAGCCGCAACTGACGCCGACCCAGGTCAAGGCGAAGGTCGCCAGGCTGTACCAGGAGGCGGAGGCCGCCACCGAGAAGTACAACGGGGCCAAGGAGAAGGCCGACACCGCCCAGCACCGGCTCGACGGGCTGCAGGACCAGGCCGCCCGCAAGCAGCAGCGGCTGAACACGGCGCGGGACGCGCTCGGTTCGATCGCGGCGGCCCAGTACCGCGACGGCGGCATCGACCCGGCCTGGCAGCTGGCCCTCTCCAGCGACCCCGACCACTACCTGGAGGGCGCTGCCTTGGCGGAGCGGGCCGGCGACCGGCAGGCCGACGCCGTGTCCCGGGTGCGCGATCAGCTGCGTGAGATCGAGCGGCTGCGCGGCGCCGCGCGGGTCGAGCTGAAGTCGCTGCGCTCACGGCAGACGGAGCTGAAGCGGCAGAAGATGACCATCACCGGCAAGCTCGAGGAGGCCCGGCGGCTGCTGTCGCGGCTGACCCCGCAGCAGCAGGCGGAGGCCACCGGTGACGGGACCGGGACCGGGCGAGCTTCCCGGTCGGCGCCGGAACCCCGGGACGCACCGGAGCCGACCGAGTCCTCCCCGGCTCCCCACTCCCGTGCGGCGGCGGCCGTCTCCTACGCCTACGCCAAGCTCGGCAGCCCCTATGTGTGGGGCGCGACCGGCCCGAACGCCTTCGACTGCTCGGGCCTCGTCCAGGCCGCCTACCGCTCCGCCGGCCTCTCCCTGCCGCGCACCACCTACGCCCAGATCAACGCGGGCCGGCGCGTGTCCCGGTCGGAACTGCAGCCCGGCGACCTCGTGTTCTTCTACTCCGGCATCAGCCACGTCGGGCTCTACGTCGGCAACGGCCAGATGATCCACGCCCCCAACCCGTCGGCACCGGTCCGGCTGGCCCCGATCGACCAGATGCCCTTCGCCGGGGCCACCCGGGTGGCATGAGGGTGTCCCCCCTCCCGGGGGGTCAGACCAGTCGGCGCGCGGTCGCCCAGCGGGTCAGCTCGTGCCGGTTGGACAGCTGGAGCTTCCTCAGCACCGCCGAGACGTGGGACTCGACCGTCTTCACCGAGATGAACAGCTGCTTGGCGATCTCCTTGTAGGCGTAGCCACGGGCGATCAGGCGCAGGACCTCGCGTTCGCGCTGGGTGAGCCGGTCCATGTCCTCGTCCACGGGCGGGGCGTCGGTGGACGCGAAGGCGTCCAGGACGAACCCGGCGAGCCTCGGGGAGAAGACGGCGTCGCCCTCCTGGACCCGGAAGATCGAGTCGACCAGGTCGGTACCGGTGATCGTCTTGGTGACGTAGCCGCGGGCCCCACCGCGGATCACACCGATCACGTCCTCCGCCGCGTCGGAGACGGACAGGGCAAGGAAGCGCACGGGCTGCTCGGCGTCCGCCATCAACGCGGCGCACCGGCGCAGCACTTCGACCCCGCCGCCGCCCGGCAGGTGGACGTCGAGCAGGACGACCTCGGGCCGGGTCGCGGTGATGACGGTGACCGCCTGGTCGACGTCCGCCGCCTCACCGACCACCTCGACACCGGTCTCGGCGGTCTGCCCGATCTCGGCCTGGACACCGGTACGGAACATCCGGTGGTCGTCCACGAGCACCACGCGTACGTGCCGCCCGCCCACGCCGCCGTCGCCCGGGCCGGTCCCCGCCGCATCCCCCGCTCCGCTGGTGCCGTTCGCCTCGGTCGCGTCGCTCATGACGTCTTCTCCGCCCTCTCCATCTCCAGCTCGACCTCCGTGCCGCCGCCCGGCACCGCCCGCAGCCGGGCCGTGCCGCCGTTGCGCTCCATGCGGCCGATGATCGATTCTCTGACGCCCATGCGGTCGGCGGGTATCGAGTCGAGGTCGAAGCCGGGACCGCGGTCTCGCACGGACACGAAGACCGACCTCCCCTCGACTTCGGCATAGACCTGTACGGCGCCGCCCTCGCCACCGTACTTGGCGGCGTTCACCATGGCCTCGCGTGCGGCCTGCATCTGCGCCGCCGTCCTCTCGTCCAGCGGGCAGTCGCCGACGACGACGACCTCTATGGGCACGCCGTGCTTGTCCTCCACCTCGGCCGCGCTGCGCCGCACCGCCTCCGCGACCGTGTCCGGCTCGTCGGCCTCGTCCTTGCCGGTGCCCTCCGGCTTGTACAGCCAGGTGCGCAGGTCGCGCTCCTGGGCGCGGGCGAGGCGGCGCACCTCCCCCGCGTTGTCGGCGTTGCGCTGGATCAGGGTGAGGGTGTGCAGCACGGAGTCGTGGACGTGGGCGGCGACCTCGGCACGCTCCTGGGCACGGATGCGCATCAGGCGCTCCTCGGACAGGTCCTGGGTCATGCGGACCAGGTACGGGCCGGCGAGCAGGGTGATGCCGACCAGGACGGCGAGCGCGGCCTGGAGGACGGCGCCGAGGTGGGCGGCCGAGCCCTGCAGGACGAAGATGGCGGACACGCCGGCCGTGACGAGCAGGACGCCGCCGGCCGCCCGCAGCAGGGTGAGGGTGCGGCGCCGGCGGCCGACCTCGGCCCAGCGGGCCCGGCGGGCGTTGTCCGCCTGCCGCCAGACCAGGGCGACTCCGGCCGCGACGAGCACGGCGGGCACCAGGTACGCCTTCGCCGCGTTGCCCATGTTGACGCTGCCCACGAAGACCACGGAGACCACGACCATGAGGAGCAGCGCGACGATCTGCCCCCGGTCCGGCTTGCGGGCCACGAGTCTGCGGCGGCCGTCCGGCGAGGTCTCCGTGCCGACCAGCGTCGGTGGCCTCTGCTCGCCCACGCCGCCGACGCCGAGCGGGACGAAGAACCAGAACGCCGCGTACAGCAGGGCGCCGAGCCCGTCGGCCATGAACAGCCCGACGAAGACGAGCCGCACCCAGATGACGGGCAGCCCGAGATGCCCGGCGAGGCCCCGCGCCACTCCGCCGAGCCAGCGTCCGTCGCTGCTGCGGTAGAGCTTGCGCGGCGGCCGCGGGTCGTCGAGTGGCAGGCTTGCGGCTTCCGGCATGGCAACGATGGTCACACGGCAGGCGGGGCGGAGCATCAGGGTCGGTCCCCGAGACGCCCCTGATCTTCGCCGGGGTCGGGCCGGGGCGGGACCGGTCGGGGCGGTCCGACGCCGGTCGAACGCTTCCCGGCCTCGTCTCAGGGCCGATTTCAGGGTTCGCCCAGGGTCGTCCCGACTGCCACGGCGGCGGCCGGGCCGTCACCATGGACGCATGACGGATCACGAGCACGCCGCGACGGGTCCGGGACCCGGCACCGGCCCGCGCCCGGCACCGGGTACCGGACCGACGGATGCCGCGCCCGCCGCGACGGGGAGGACGGGAGCGGCCGGCCGGGGCCCCGGCGACGACCGGAGCCACACCCACCCTTCTGCCCACGCCCGCACCGGCCCCCGCGCCGACGCGGGCACGCGGGAACCCGAAGAGGAGCAGGAGCCGGGCCTCGGCGAGGCACCCGCCCGGTTCCGGCGCGACCGTCGGCACAAGATGATCGCGGGCGTGTGCGCGGGCCTCGGGCGCCACACGGAGATGGACCCGGTGATCTTCCGGATCACCCTGGCCGTGCTGTCGGCGACCGGCGGCATCGGACTCATCTTCTACGGCTTCGCCTGGCTCCTCGTGCCCTACGAGGAAGAGGAGGAGAACGAGGTCCGCAAGCTGCTCACCGGCCGGGTCGACGGACAGGCGCTGGCCGCCGTGCTGTTCGCCCTGGTCGGCTGCGGGGTCTTCCTGACCATGCTGCGCAACGGCGGGGTGCTGACCTTCGCCGTGGTGCTCTCGCTGCTGCTCGCGGGGGCCGGGTACTGGTCGCGGCGCCGTGGCGCCGCCGACCCCGACCCGCTCGCCGCGCAGGCCGCCGCCGACGCCCCGCCGGAGGCCCAGGCGCCACCGGTCGTCGCCTCCTACCCGTCCTGGTGGCGGGACCCGATCGTCAAGGACGGCACCCATGTCGGCGGTACCGGTTATCTGTGGGGCCCCGGCGACGCCCAGGAGCGGGACCTCGTCTCGGTGGTCGACGTCGGCGTCGCCACGCCGTGGAGCCATTCCGGTTCCGCACAGCCGGCGGCGGCGCGGCCCGCGCCTCCGAGACCGCGTGGCCCGCGCTGGATCGGCGGTTGGGTGTTCCTGCTCGCCCTGCTGGCGGGCGGTCTGGGCACCGGACTGACCTGGCACACGCACCCGCTGGGCACCAGCCTGCAGACCGGTCTGGCCTGTGCCCTCGCGGTGTTCGGCCTGGGGCTCGTGGTCAGTTCGTTCCTCGGCCGCACGGGCGCCGGCACGGTGTTCCTTGCGATAGTCACGGCCGCGCTGCTCGCCGGGGTGTCGGCCATGCCGAAGGACATCACCACGCACTGGCGGGACACCACGTGGAGACCCGCCGCGGCGGCGCGGGTGAGCTCGGTCTACGAGCTCGGTACCGGGCGGGGCACGCTGGACCTGAGCCGGGTGAGCCCCGCGGAGGGACAGCAGGTCTCCACTAGCGCCCATGTGGGCGCGGGGCGGCTGAAGGTGGTCGTGCCGGCGGACGCGACCGTGCGGATGAGCATCGATGTGGGAGTGGGCGACATCCGGTTGCCCGGGGACGACAGGAAGGACGTGGACGTGCAGCCGGGCAGGCACAAGGACGTGACGCTCGAACCCACCCGGGGCGCCGGGGACGCGGGCACGCTGGACCTCACCCTCGAAGTCGGTGTGGGAGAGGTGGTGGTCAGCCGTGCTGCGTCATGAGTTCCAGCCGGGGAAGCTGGTCGCCGGTCTCTTCCTGATCGCCACCGGTGTCGTGTACGCCGGGGACGCGGGCGGCCTGTGGGAGACGCCGTGGTTCGCGATCGTCCCGCTGGTCGTGGGCGGCCTGTGTCTGGCCGGGGCGATCGCCGTAGTGACCCGGGGGATACGCAGACGGGGCGGCACCGAGGGCGGCTAGAGGTACCCGCCGGACCGTCGGCGCCGGGTCCGCCAGGCCGCGTCCACGGAGAGATAGGGGGCGCCGGCGAGGATCAGGGGCAGCCAGGCCATCAGGTAGGCGAGGTCGTTGCCGTAGTAGTAGGGGCTCGTCGCCCAGCTGACCGTCAGCCACAGGCTGAGCGAGATCAGCGCGCCACCGAGGGCGGCGAGCCGGCCCAGCAAGCCGAGCAGGGTGCCGATACCGACGGCCAGTTCACCGAGGGCGATGCCGTAGCCGAAGCCGACGGGGCTCTTGAGGGCGAGGTCGATGAGGGCCGGGACCGCGGCGGAACCGCGGGCCGCGCGCATGGTCTCGCCGATCGAGCCGGCGCCGCCGGATTTCAGAAAGGTGCCGTCGGTGAGCTTGTTCAGGCCGGCGTAGACGAAGGTGATTCCGAGGAAGACGCGCAGCGGCAGCAGGGCGTAGTGGGCGGCGGTGTCCCGCAGTCCGCGGGGGCCGTCCAACCGGGTCGCATGCGTGTCCGTCCGAATACCGTGAGTCATCACTGCCAGCCACCTCTCGCCCGCGTGCCACCCTCACTTGACGATACGTATGACAAGGGAGGCCCGTTCAATCCTCTACCAGATGATTTTCCGGATCCAGGAGCCCGGCGCGAGCCACTGCGGCGAGTGGGGGTGCGTCAGATACGGACCAAGGGCCACCGAACGAGCAGGGCGGACCTGCTCATCGGTCTGTCGGGCCCCCGGCCGGCCGGTGATTCACTCGGTCACCTGGACGACGCACCGGTTGGTCGCCACCCCGGCCGCGGTCACCACCTGAACCTCCACCGAGCCCGGCTCCACCTCGGCCGGGACGGGCACGGTCAGGACCGTGTCCGTGGGATTGCGGAAGCCGCCCGCGACGGGGACGAGCGGCACTTGGACGTCGACCGCGCCGATGCGGACGACCATGCGCGACAGCCGGTCGGCGCTGTGCGCGCCGGGCGGGACGAAGCCGGTGCCCCGGATCTCGATGTCGTCGCCGGTGCGGATCGGCCCGTCCAGGTCGCCGGGTTCGCGGGCGCGGACCACCGAGAGGACGGCCGGGCGGCCGCCTTCGGCGTACTTGCCGGCCAGATAGGTCGCGGCCGAGATCAGCACGATCACGCCCAGCCCCCACGGCAGGTCGGGCAGCTGGTCGGGGCGGCGGGCGAGCCGCACGGCGGCGAACAGCAGCGCGACGGCGCTGATGGCGACGTACTGGATGTCGGTGAAGGCGCCCCGGCCGGAGTCGTCGGTGAGCAGGTCGGCGGCGCGCGGCCGGTGGGCCGGCACCTTTTGCAGCCGCTGGGCGACGGTGCGCAGGCCCACCACGCGGCGGACCAGGACGGCGATGCCGCACACCACGGCGAGGACGGTCACCGCGCCCGCGCCGCGCGCCAGGCCCAGCCCGGCGATCAGCGCGTCGCGCTCGGCGTGACCGGAGGCGGCGGCCAGCCGGACGGCCAGGAGCAGGACGGCGTAGAGGACGAACAGCACCCAGCAGGCGGCCACCGAACGGGACGTGGACATCCGGTTGTCCTCGCCGATCACCGGGGCCAGCGCCCCGCCCCGTGTCCGGTGGAGCAGACAGGCGGCGGTCAGCGCGCCCGCGACGACCAGCGCGGCGAGCAGGGCCGCGGTGCGGGCACCGGTCCAGCCCGCGCCGATCGCGGTGAGCGCCTCCGCCAGCAACAGGACGGCCACCGCGCCCCACACCACGCACAGGGTCCGCAGCCACAGCCGGGCCAGCCATGCCTCGCCCTCCTCGCGGCCGCGTTCGGCGACGGCCTCGGCCCGCTGGGTCAGCTCCTCGGAGACCCACTGGCGGGACGCCGAGGCCGAGTGCGCCACGGCCGGCGGCAGCCCCTGTCCGGCCGCGAACTCGTCGCGCCGGCGCAGGAACGCGGCGACCGCCCGCCGGTGTCCCTCCCGGGCGCCGTGCGGGCAGCCCCCACAGGTGCAACCGCCCTCGTGGGCCCCGTCGGGGCCCGTGCCCCCTCTCGCTTCCTGCACCGCCACGCCCGACGCCCGCCTTCCCCACGGCCTTCCGACCCGGTCGGCGGCACCCGACGGTGCCCGCGCCACGGCCGATAACTCCCCTGTGTCGAGAGCGAATTGTGCCCTACGCAAGGCCCCGCGGGGTCACGGGACCGCGTCAATGGGGGTGAATTCGGAGGCGTCGGGTTGACCCGGCCGCGAGAATCTCCGTACGGCCGGGATCGTCCGGCGGCACGGGGTGCGCGGGGCCTTCAGCTGAGCAGGTCGGGTTCGCTGCGGCTGATGTCCTGCCACAGCGGCTGGTAGTTGATCCAGGCCACGAGATCGCCGCCGAGCTGTTCGCGGGTGGCGACGGCCTGCCGGTGGTCGATGAGCACCGGGCGCCCGGCCGCGCGGGCCATGAGCTGTACCTGACTGGACCGTTCCAGGGAGAGGAACCACCAGGCGGCCGCGTCGACCGAGTCCCCGACGGTCAGCAGACCGTGGTTGCGCAGGACCAGCGCCTTGCGGGAGCCGAGCGCACCGGCGATGCGGCGGCCCTCCTCGGCGTCGACGGTGACCCCGCTGTAGGCGTCGTAGAGCGCCACGTCCTCGTAGAAGGCGCAGCTCTCCTGGGTGATGGGGTCGACCAGCTCGCCGAGCGCGGCGAGGGCGCGGCCGTGCACGGAGTGGCAGTGGGCGACGGCGACGACGTCCGGGCGGGCGGCGTGCACCTGGGCGTGCACGGTGAACGCGGCCTGGTTGACGTGGTAGCGGCCCTCGACGACCTGGCCGTCCTCGTTGGCGAGGACGAGGTCGCCGACGGTGACGTGCTTGAACGGCATCCCGAACGGGTTGACCCAGAAGCAGTCGGAGAACTCGGGGTCGCGGGCGGTGATGTGCCCGGACACCCCGTCCTCGAAGCCGTGGCGCCCGAAGATCCGCAGGGCGCCCGCGAGGCGCTCCTTGCGGTGCCGGCGTTCGTCCTCGACCGAGTCGTGCATCGGCGGCATGGCGAACTTCAGCTGGTCGGTGGGCAGCGGCGGGGGCGGGGTGGGCCCGTGCATAGGTCCTCCAGCGCTGGGATTGCGGTACGGGCCGGAAATTACCCCCGGTCGGCGCAAAAAGGCAGGGCTGTTCTGTAAAGATGACGCGCAGGCCGGATTCTCCGGGGAATCGGCGGCGAAATCCCGACAGAGGATGTCCGGTATCGGCTTCAGACTGCGGCCATGAGCCCGATGACCTGGGCGGCCTTCGCCGCCGCCGAACCCGATTTCGCCCGGACCGTCGAGCGGCGCTTCGGCGCGTTCCGGCACCACGTCCTCGCCACGCTCCGCAAGGACGGCTCGCCGCGCACCTGCGGCCTGGAGGCCGACTTCCGCGCGGGCGAGCTGTGGCTCGGCATGATGGACGGCTCCCTCAAGGCCCGTGATCTGCGCCGCGACCCGCGCTTCGCCCTCCAGGCGAACCCGGGCGGGGGCAAGGACCTGGGTGGCGGGGACGTACGGATCGCGGGACGGGCGTACGAGGCCGGCGCGGAGACGAAGGCCTGGTACGGGGAAGAGGTGGAACCGCCGCAGCCGTTCCACCTCTTCCGCACCGAGGTGACGGAGTTCGTGCTGACCCGCGTCGAGGACGAGACCTACCTGGTGGTCCAGGTGTGGAAGCCCGGAGAGCCGGTGCGCACTCTCAAGCGGACCTGATCGCCCGGACTACTCCCACTCGATGGTGCCCGGCGGCTTCGAGGTCACGTCGACCACGACCCGGTTGACGTCCCGGACCTCGTTGGTGATCCGGGTCGAGATCTTCGCCAGGACGTCGTAGGGCAGCCGCGACCAGTCGGCGGTCATGGCGTCCTCGGAGGAGACCGGGCGCAGGACGATCGGGTGGCCGTAGGTGCGGCCGTCGCCCTGGACGCCCACGCTGCGGACGTCGGCGAGCAGGACCACCGGGCACTGCCAGATGTCACGGTCGAGGCCGGCCGCGGTCAGCTCCTCGCGGGCGATGGCGTCGGCCTCGCGCAGCAGGTCCAGACGCTCCTTGGTGACCTCGCCGACGATGCGGATGCCGAGACCCGGGCCCGGGAAGGGCTGGCGCTGGACGATCTCCTCGGGCAGGCCCAGCTCGTGGCCGACCATCCGGACCTCGTCCTTGAACAGCTTGCGCAGCGGCTCGATCAGCTGGAACTCGAGGTCCTCGGGCAGGCCGCCGACGTTGTGGTGCGACTTGATGTTGGCGGTGCCGGAGCCGCCGCCGGACTCGACGACGTCCGGGTACAGGGTGCCCTGGACCAGGAACTCCACGGCCGGGCCCGCGTCGGCGATGATCTCGGCCTGCGCCTGCTCGAAGACGCGGATGAACTCGCGGCCGATGATCTTGCGCTTCTCCTCCGGGTCGGAGACGCCCTTGAGGGCGGTGAGGAAGCGCTCCTCGGCGTCGACGACCTTCAGCTGCACGCCGGTGGCCGCGACGAAGTCCTTCTCGACCTGCTCGGTCTCGCCCTTGCGCATCAGACCGTGGTCGACGTAGACGCAGGTGAGCTGGGAGCCGATGGCCTTCTGGACGAGCGCGGCGGCGACGGCGGAGTCCACCCCGCCGGACAGACCGCAGATGGCGCGCTTGTCGCCGACCAGCTCGCGGATCGCGGCGACCTGCTCGTCGATCACGTTGCCGGTCGTCCAGTCGGGCTTGAGGCCGGCGCCGCGGTACAGGAAGTGCTCCAGCACCTGCTGGCCGTGCGTGGAGTGCATGACCTCGGGGTGGTACTGGACGCCGTAGAGCTTCTTCTCGTCGTTCTCGAAGGCGGCGACCGGGACGACCTCGGTGGAGGCGGTGACGGTGAAGCCCTCGGGGGCGGCGGAGCAGGCGTCGCCGTGCGACATCCACACGTGCTGCTCGTCGGGGGTGCCCTCGAAGAGGGTGGAGGAGTTCTTGGAGACGTGCAGATCGGTGCGGCCGTACTCACGGGCGCCGGTGTTGTCGACGGTGCCGCCGAGGACCTGCGCCATGAGCTGGAAGCCGTAGCACATGCCGAAGACGGGGACGCCGGCCTCGAAGAGCTCGCCGTCGAGGCGGGGGGCGCCCTCCTCGTACACGGACGAGGGGCCGCCGGAGAGGATGATCGCCGCGGGGTTCTTGGCGAGCATCTCCTGGACCGGCATGGTGCTCGGCACGATCTCGCTGTAGACCCGCGCCTCGCGGACGCGACGGGCGATGAGCTGGGCGTACTGCGCGCCGAAGTCGACGACCAGGACGGTGTCGGGGTTGGCGGCAGTGGGAGTCGCTGATGACACGGGGTGCCTTCTGGTGGTCGGGCGGGGGTCTGTGCTACCGAGTCTAACGGGGAGGGCGGTGCGGCATCCCCGGTAAGGGGGCCGTGGCATACTGGGCCCCATGTTCACGCAGACGACCTACGTCTTTACCTATGGCACCGGGCCCGCCGGCTGCCATGGTCGTGCTGCTTGAGCGAACGCCAAGCGACTTCCCAGGCGCCCCGGGCCGACAAGGCCCGGGGCGTCTGTCGTTTTCCGGGTTCCGCCGGCCCAGGGCATCCACCATCCCGAACGAGGAGCCCGACGTGACCACCACCAGCCCGGAAGCGATCACCAGCCCCGCAGCGGGCCCCACCCCGGCAGCGGCCTCCGGCCCGGCACCGGCCACCCCACCGGCCACCGCACCGGAGGCGACCATCGCCGACGCCCGTGAGCGCATCGACGTGCTCGACGACCGGATCATCGGTCTCATCCAGGAGCGGATGGCCGTCTCCTCCGTCGTCCAGCGCACCCGCATCGCCTCCGGCGGCCGCCGCGTGCACCTGTCCCGCGAGATGGAGATCCTCGGCCGCTACCGCGACGCCCTCGGCAAGCCCGGCACCCCGCTGGCCATGACGCTGCTGGAGCTGTGCCGGGGTCGCATCTGAGTTCGGACCCGGTCTCACCCGTACGGCGCGTGACCGGCTCGCGCACCGCTTCGTTGAGGGGAGTGTCCGTGCCAGCCAGGGGCGGGCCCGACAGAACCACGCGTGGCTCGCTGGAGTGATGAGGCGTACGGGTCGTGCCGTACGCCGTGGGACCTCGCTCCAGGAAGTGACCGGACGGCAGGGGACAGCAGCCCGGTCACCCAAGAGAAACGGCCGGCTCCGGGGACGCCCGGGGCCGACCGGCGGAAAAACTGCAAATATGCACCAGTGCCGGGTCAAACGGTTGCGGATGCCGCGCTCATCCACCACGATGCGTACAGCCCCAAGTCCCGGCGCAGACAACGGCATTGGGTGCACCGGCCGACCACCACAGGTCGTGCCCATCCGCCATGAAGGCAACACGAACAAGCGGCGCAACCCCCCGGCGCCGCTCCCAGGCACCGGCGCTGCCCTGACGCCGGTGCTGACTGAAAGAAGGGCCCCGCGGCCTCTCCGTCCCGCGGGGCCCTTCGTCATGTCCTCGATCACCCCAGCCCGGACATGTGACCCACCGCACACGAAAAACCCACGTGGGCCGGGCAACCCTTCCGCCTTTTCGCTGATCAAACCTGCCGGATCAAGAAACCGGTGCGCCGGCTCACGAGACGGTGAGAGGGAGCTGCCTTCGGAGGGGGAGGCAGGTCCCTCTTCGCCGTCCCGGGCCATCCGGCTCCCGGTCTCCCGCCTCCCGGCCCACGGCCTACTTCTTCGGCGGTACCGCCGGCATCCCGAGGAACGGCAGCCGCAGCGCGCCGAACGCCTCCGCCGGGACCGCCGGGGTCTGCGGCTCGACCGGCTTCAGCCGCTCGTACGCCGTCCCCGTCGCCGGACGCGGGTCCGCCTCGCCCTTGTTCGGCCAGAAGGACATCGCCCGCTCGGCCTGCGCGGTGATGGTCAGCGACGGATTGACGCCCAGGTTCGCCGAGACCGCTGCGCCGTCCACGACCGAGATGCCGGGGTGGCCGTACAGCCGGTGGTACGGGTCGATCACGCCGGTCTCCGCGGAGTCGCCGATGGGGCAGCCACCGAGGAAGTGCGCGGTGAGCGGGGTGCCCATCAGCTCGCCGACGTTGCTGCCCGCGAAGCCGTTGATCTCGGAGGCGAGCGCGGAGGCGGCCTCCGTGGCGGCCTTGATCTGCTTGGGGTTCGGGGCGCCGTGTCCCTGGCGTGCGGTCAGCAGCCCCTTGCCGGGGCCGCCGGGCTTCAGGTACGTCGTCAGGGAGTTGTCCAGGGACTGCATGACCAGCCCGATGATGGTCCGCTCCGACCAGCGCCGGTTGGACAGGGAGCGGGCGACCAGCACGGGATGCCGGGCGGCGTTCGCCAGCCACGCCAGCACGCGCGAGGAGCCCTCGGCGTACGGCACCTGGAGGATGGAGAGGCCGCCCATCGAGTTGGAGCCCTTGCCGTAGCGGACCGGCTCGATGTGGGTGTTCTCGTCGGGGTGGATCGAGGACGTGATGGCGACTCCGCGCGTGAAGTCGGCCCGCGGTTCGCCGGTCGCCCTGCGGTAGCGGCGGTCGTCGGTCTGAGCACCGACCAGCGCCTCGGAGTTGGTGCGGGTCAGGTCGCCCAGCCGGTTCGACAGGTACGGCAGGTGGCCGGCGGTCTTCATGCGGTGCAGCAGGGTCTGCGTGCCGTAGGTGCCGGCCGCGAGCACCACCCGGCGTGCGGTGAGGATCCGGCCCGCGCCCTTCTTCTTCCGGTCGGTCGGCAGGGTCGCGACGGCGTACCCGCCGCGCGAGTCGTCCGTGACCGACACGACCGTCGTCATGGGGTGGACCACCGCGCCCGCCTTCTCGGCGAGGTGGAGGTAGTTCTCGTTGAGGGTGTTCTTCGCCCCGTGCCGGCAGCCGGTCATGCACTCGCCGCACTCGGTGCACGCCTTGCGGGCCGGGCCGGCCCCGCCGAAGTACGGGTCCGCCACCTCGCCGCCCGGCCGCGCCTTCGCCGTGCCGTCGGCGTCCTCGCCGTCGCCGAAGAAGACGCCGACCGGGGCGAGGTGGAAGGTGTCGCCGACGCCCATCCGCTGCGCCGCCGCCTTCAGGTGCACGTCGGAGGGGGTCATGGTCGGGTTGAGCCGTACGCCGAGCATCCGCCGTGCCTGGTCGTAGTACGGCTTCAGCTCCTCCTCCCAGTCGGTGATGTCCCGCCACTGGGGGTCGTCGAAGAACGGCTTCGGCGGCACGTAGAGGGTGTTGGCGTAGTTGAGGGAGCCGCCGCCGACGCCCGCGCCGGCCAGCACCATCACATTGCCCAGCAGATGGATGCGCTGGATGCCGAACATGCCGAGCCGGGGGGCCCACAGGTAGTTCCGCAGGTCCCACGAGTTCTTCGGGAGGCTGTCCCGGGTGAAGCGGCGGCCCGCCTCCAGGACGCCCACCCGGTACCCCTTCTCGGTGAGGCGGAGTGCGGACACCGAGCCCCCGAACCCCGAACCGACGACGATGACGTCGTAGTCGTACCCGTCCTTGTCCCGGGTCTGGGCGGACTTCTCCTGCGACACGTGCTCTCCTCGTCGAGAACGGGGGTGGGAACGGGGATCGGGGTCAGGGGCTATGGAGTCGGGTGAAGGGCCGGCTAGCGGAAGCGGAAGGCCTTCATCAGGCGCAGACTGCGGCTCATGAAGGCCGCGTACCTCTCGTCGTCCATGCCCAGCGAGGGCGCCATCGGCAGCAGTCGCTGCTGGGCCACCGTCTGGGCCTCGGTGTACTTGAGGATGCCCTCGGAGCCGTGCCGGCGGCCGAGTCCGGAGTCCTTCATGCCGCCCATCGGGGACTGGACGCTGCCGTAGGCGGGCGCGTAGCCCTCGTTGACGTTGACCGTGCCGGTGCGCAGGCGCGAGGCGACGTCGAGGCCCCGGCGGGCGTCCTTCGTCCACACGGACGCGTTCAGGCCGTACGGCGTGGCGTTGGCGCGCTCGACGACCTCCTCGTCGCTCTTGAAACGGTAGACCGAGACCACCGGACCGAACGTCTCCTCCTCGCACACGGCCATGGAGTCCTCGACACCGTCGAGGATGGTCGGCTCGAAGAAGTAGGGGCCGATGTCCGGGCGGGCGACGCCGCCGGCGACCAGCTTCGCGCCCTTGGCCACGGCCTCCTGCACATGGCGTTCCACCGTCTCGAGCTGCCGCTCGCCGACCAGCGAGCCCATGTCCGCGCCGTAGGCGAGGGAGTTGCCGAGCCGCATGGCCCGGGTGCGGGCGGCGAAGCGCTCCAGGAAGGCGTCGGCGACCGACTCGTGGACGTACAGCCGCTCGATGGAGATGCAGAGCTGGCCGGCCGAGGAGAAACAGGCGCGGACGGCGCCGGCGGCGGCCTTCTCGATGTCGGCGTCGTCCAGCACCAGCATGGCGTTCTTGCCGCCGAGTTCGAGGGAGACGCCGACCAGACGGGCTGCGGCGCCCTGGGCGACCTCGCGGCCGGTACGGGTGGAGCCGGTGAAGGAGACGTAGTCGGCGTGCTTGACCAGCTCCGGGCCGACGACCGGGCCCTCGCCGAGGACGATCTGGAAGACGCCCTCGGGCAGACCGGACTCGATGAGCAGGTCGCGGGCCCACAGGGCGGTGAGGCAGGTCTCCGTGTCCGGCTTCATGACCACCGCGTTGCCCGACACGAAGGCGGGCAGGGCGTCGCCGACGGACAGCTCCAGCGGGTAGTTCCAGGGGGCGATCTGGCCCACGACCCCGCGGGGGTGCCGCAGTTCGGAGACCTTCGTCAGGGTGGGCATGGCGCCCGCGTGCCGCTTCGGCCGCAGGTAGGCGGCGGCCCGGCGGCCGTAGTGGCGGGCCGCGACGGCGACGGCCTGCACCTCCTCGTGCGCGTGCAGCCGGGCCTTGCCGGTCTCCAGCTGCACGAGGTCGAGGACCTCGGCCTGCCGCTCCAGCAGCAGGTCGTGGAAGCGGAGCAGGACGGCGGCCC
Organism: Streptomyces sp. NPDC015139; assembly: GCF_043079785.1. Classification (NCBI taxonomy): domain Bacteria; kingdom Bacillati; phylum Actinomycetota; class Actinomycetes; order Kitasatosporales; family Streptomycetaceae; genus Streptomyces; species Streptomyces sp. NPDC015139. The sequence continues at coordinate 762,516 of NZ_JBIBUW010000003.1, forward strand.
GCTGCCGTACCGGGACCTTCGCCCACACGGCCTGCGCGGCACGGGCCGCCTCGAAGGCCCGGAGCACGTCCTCGGGGGTGGACTCGGGCAGGTCGGCCAGCTTCTCGCCGGTGAAGGGGGTGTGGTTGGCGGTGCGTCCGGAGCCGACGACGCCCTTGGTGAGCTGGGCCACCAGTTCCGGGGTGACCACGTCGGCGGCGGTGCGGGCGCCCGCGGGTGCGGGTGCGAGGGGGTTGGTACCGGCGATGTCCGGGGCCTGCGTGTCCGTCATGAGGCGCAGGGTATGCCGGTGGGGAAGCTTTGTGTACCCGTCGGTAACGGGGATTCACCGACCGCTCACACACTGCCAGTGATCACTGGCAGCAAATGTGCTGATCAGGGCGTTGGGGTACCGAAGGCCACGACGATCATTCGGCTCCGGGTTTTTTCGCGAGGAGCAGGCCGAGGGCGGCGAAGGGGGTGCGGCGGCGCGGGTCGGCGGGCGGGGCGGGAGCGGGCGCCGGGGACCGGGTGGGTGACCCGGGCCCGGGCCCGGCCGACGGCTCCGGTCGCCCCGGCTCCCCGGACTCCGACTCCCCCGGCTCCTCCCGCGGCTCCGTTTCCCCCGGCCGCTCCGCCCGCTCCGGTACGGGTGCCGGCCCCAGGTGCGCGCGCAGTGCCGCCTCCGCCTCGTCCGCGCCGGGCCGCGCCTCGGGCGCGTCGGCCTGGAGCCGGTCCAGCAGCGGGCCGAGCGGGCCGGGGTCGGCGTCCCCGAGGGCACCGCGCAGCAGCGCGCCCAGGGACCACAGGTCGGAGGCCGGACCGGCACCGGGCCCCGCCGCCCGCTCGGGGGCCACGAACCCGGCGGGCGCCTCGTCCGGGTGGCCGTCGCCGATGCCGAAGTCGGTGAGCACCACCCGCCCGGTGCCCTCCTCCAGCAGGACGTTGGCCGGCTTGACGTCCCGGTGGACGATGCCGACGGCGTGGGCGGCACGCAGGGCGCCGAGGACGGCGAGTCCGACCCGGGCGGCCTCGGCCGGCGGCAGCGGACCGCGCCGCAGGGCCGTTTCCAGGGACTCGCCCTCCACCAACTCCATGACGATCCACGGCACTTCGGCCTCGGTGACGACGTCGCGCACCGTGACGGCGGAGGGGTGCCGTACCCGCGTGGCGGTACGGGCCTCGCGGTAGAGGCGGTGCGCGACGCGCCGGCTCTCCTCGTCCTCGGCCGGATCGCCGGGCAGCAGCGGCTCCTTGACGGCGACCAGGACGTCGTCCCGTTCGTCCCGGGCGCGCCAGACGGTCCCGGCCGGACCGGAGCCGAGGCGCCCGGTCAGCCGGTAACGGCCGCCGATCAGACGTCCGTCGGGCGGGTGTTCACCGTCTTCAGTCATGTCCCATGAGTACCGTGCGCACCACGCCGTTGTCGAAGCGGGCGGTCAGGCGGCCCACCGGTGCAGGGTGAAGCCGTCGCGCGCCTTCCGTACCTCCACCGCGCCGGCTCCGGCGAAGTGGGCGGGAATCACCAACGCCCGTTCGTCCGCTGCACGTTCCAGCTCACGGCGCCTGGTCTCGGCCGCCTGCCGCGGGTCGAGGCAGAAGCAGCTGCTGCACTCGGGCCGCAGGATCTGCACCGGGCTGTGCAGCAGGTCGCCGACGAACACGGCGCGTTCACCACGGGAGGCGACGCGCAGGACGGAGGAGCCCGGTGTGTGTCCGGGGGCGGGCGCGAGGACGAGGTGCTCGTCGATCCGGTGCTCCCCCTCCCACACCTGCGCCTGTCCGGCCCGGTGCACGGGCGCGACGCTGTCCTCGTAGAGGAGCCGGTCGTCCACCCGCACTCCGCCCCCGTAGCCGCCCTCGGGGCCGAAGTGGTGGTCGTCGGCGGCCGGGAGCAGGTACCGGGCGTTCGGGAAGGTCGGCACCCACGCGCCGCCGGCGTCCCGGGTGTTCCAGCCGACGTGGTCGGCGTGGATGTGGGTGTTCACCACGAGGTCGACGTCCGCCGGGTCCACGCCGGCCCGCCGGAGCCGCCCGGGCAGGTCGCCGTCGCGCCGGTGGAACTGCGGGTTCGCGGGCCGCTCCCGGTCCCGGCCCACCCCGGTGTCGACGAGCACGGTTCGCCCGCCGCTGCGCACCACCCAGGTCTGCAGCGCGGCCACGGCCAGGTCCTCCGCGGGCTGCCAGTGGCCGGGGGCGAGCTGGTCCTCGTGCTCCCGCCACAGCTCGGGGCGGCTTTCGGGGACGAGCCGGCGGGCCGGTGCGAGCGGGCCCCGCCACTCGACGACCCGCAGGACCTCGACGTCGCCGATCATGAACTTCTGCACGGTGTCTTCAGCCATGTGCAGGACACTAGAAGGGCGACGTGAGCATTTCGATGCTCACCAGGCTCGATCGAATACGCTGGCGTCTCATGGATGTGGTGAGCGACGCGATCTCCGCGGTCCGGGCCGGCCGTCCCTCCTCGAACCGGCTCCGGGTGACCGGCTCGTGGTGCGTGCGGCTGGCGCCGTACGAGGGGGCGGGCTTCCACGTCGTGCTCGGCGGTTCCTGCCGGCTGCTCACCGACGGCGGCGGCGAGCCCGTGGCCCTGGGTCCGGGCGACGTGGTGCTGCTTCCGCACGGGACCGGGCATCTGCTGGCGGACGGCTCGCGGCACCCGGTGGACGTCCACCGGGCGGTGCGGTTCGAGGAGGTGCGGGACACCGGCGCGGTCCTGCCCGGAAGCGGCCCCGAGGTGGAACTGCTGTGCGGCAAGTACCGGCTGGACCGCAGCCGGACGCACCCCCTGCTGGCGGAGCTGCCGGATCTGGTGCTGCTGCCCCACCGGGCCGGGGAGAACCCCGAACTGCGCTGCGCGGTGGACCTGTTGTGCCGGGAGCTGGCCGGTGCGCGGCCCGGCGGCAGTCTGGCCCTGCCCAGTCTGCTGGACCTGCTGCTGGTCTACATGGTCCGCGCCTGGACGGCCGGGGCGCACACCGGCAGCTGGCCGGCCGCGCTGAGCGACCCGGCGACGGCCGCGGCCCTCGCCGCCCTGCACGCCGAACCGGCCGCTCCCTGGACCACCGCCCTGCTGGCCGCGCGGGCCGGTGTCTCCCGCGCCACCCTCGCCCGCCGCTTCACCTCCCTGGTCGGCCGTCCGCCCATGGCGTACCTCACCTGGTGGCGGCTGACGCTGGCCGCGACCCGGCTGCGCGACTCCGACGCACCGCTCGCGACGGTGGCCCGGGAGACGGGGTACGGCAGCCCGTACGCGCTGTCGCACGCGTTCAGCCGGGAGTTCGGGATGACACCGGGCCGGTACCGCGGCCTCAGGGCTTCATGACGTCAGCCCTTCGTGACGTCGGGGCCTGCGCCAGGGCATGCGTCAGGGCTTGGTGACGTCCAGGTTGGCGATCGCCGCCTTCGCCACCTCCCGGCCCCGGGCGGTGAAGTCGCCCGCGCCCGGATAGCCGACGACGAGCGTGTACAGGTCCCCGGCGGTGGTCCGGTAGTAGAAGATCTGGAGTTCACGCGGGCGGGGGTCCTCGCTGTCGTCGGTCTTGTAGCCGACGGTGTTCTGCGCGGCCTGCCTGCCGTGGTACGTGGCCGTGTCGTCCGGGTGCGTCCTGGCGCCCTCGGGCATGTCGAGGCGGTACTCGCCCTCGTTGCGGAACTTCTCGTCGTCGGCGTACATCTGGGACCGCGCGGTGTTCTTGATCTCGTGCAGGGAGTCCTGCGCCTTCCGGGCCAGGTGCAGCTCGACCCGGATGCTTCCGCTCCAGTCCTCGTACGCCACCCAGTTCCTGTCGGAGTCGTCCTTCTCGGGCCGGACGGCCCGGTAGCCGGCGGGGACGGCGAGGGTGGCACCCAGCCGGGCCTCCGGCCGCTTCTTCCAGCCGTCGGGCAGGGGGCCGGCGAACGGGTCGGCGAGAACGAGGTACCCCGCCACGGCGGCGGCCACCACGGCCGCGCCCAGGCCCAGCCACACCCCACGGCCGAGGCGCCGTGACCTGGCGGCGGGCGCCTCCCCCGGGGCGGTCGTCGCCACGGGCCGGGTCGGCGCGGGGGGCGCCGGGGGCTTCGCCGCCTCCTCCAGCAGCGCGCGGACCCGGTCCGCGGCCGGCCGGTGCGCGGGGTCCTTCTGGAGCAGTCCGTTGATGACCTCGGCCAGCGGGCCCGAGGCGGACGCGGGCGCGGCGGGGGTGGCGTTGAGGACGGACTGGAGGGTCGCCGGGGTGTTGCTGCGGCGGAACGGCGAGACGCCCTCGGTGGCCGTGTACAGGACCACGCCGAGGGACCACAGGTCGCTCGCCGGTCCGGGCCGCTGCCCCAGCACCCGTTCCGGCGCGATGTACTCGGGCGAGCCGACGAAGCCGCCGGTGTCCGTGAGCCGTGTGTCGCCCTCGATCTGGGCGATCCCGAAGTCGGTGAGGACCACCCGGTCGTACCGGCCGAGCAGGACGTTGTCGGGCTTGACGTCCCGGTGCAGGACGCCCGCCGCGTGCGCCGCCTCCAGCGCGCCCAGCACCTCCAGGCCGACCCGGGCCGCCTCGCGCGCGTCCAGGGTGCCCTCCTGGAGCGCGCTGCCGAGGGTGCGGCCGCGCACCAGCTCCATCACGATCCACGGGCGGTCGTCGACGACCGCGACGTCGTACACGTTCACCACGGACGGATGGTCGAGGCGGGCCGCGGCGCGGGCCTCACGGCGCATGCGCTCGTAGGCGTTGGCGCGTTCCCGTTCGGGAAGGTGGTCGGGGACGCGGGGCTCCTTGACGGCGACCTCGCGGTCCACCGTCTCGTCCTTGGCCCGCCACACGGTGCCCATGCCCCCGTGGCCCAGCTTGCCCAGCAGCCGGTAGCGGCCCGCGATCAGCCGTCCGCCGCCCGGGACCTGCGCGGGGACGGACGGGGCCGCGGGGGCCCCGGGCACGGCGGCGGCCGGTACGGCGTGCGGATCCGGGTGGGGGGCGGGGTGCGCCTGCGGCTGCGGGTCCGGGTGCGCGTGCCCCTGCGCCTCCGGCCGGTGCTGCCACTGCGGCTGCGGCGGTCGCAGAACGAAGCTCGTCGTGTCGTCGGTCCCGTGACCGGCTCCCCCGTCATTGCTCATGCTTCATCCATATCGCGCCGACGGCGCCCGCATCCACAGGGAACACGAACCGGTCACACACCCGTGACCGTGCCGCCGAGGGCCCGGTACGCGCACGTCCGCCCCGCGGGGACGGGGCGCTCAGCCGCGCGGGGCGCGGAAGGTGTCGACCGCCACGTCGAAGTACTCGCGGGCCTCGCTGACGTCGCCGACCGGCGCCGACACCCACACGTCGTACATCCGCCCGGATTCCTCCCAGCACAGGTCGAAGGTGTGCCGCGGGCCCTCGGTGGCGCTGAAGCCGTCCCAGGTGAACTCCCACAGCGCGGCGGGGTGTCCGTCGTGCTCGGTGCCGGTGACCCGGCCGTCGCGGTAACCGGGGTTGTTGGCCGGTCCCTTGGCCGCGGACCGCTCCATCACGAGCCGCGGACCGCCCGGTTGGACGCCGGTGACCTTGACGCCGAGGCGGAAGGTCCCGCCGGGCGAGAGGAAGAAGACACGCTCGCCCTCGCGGCTGCGGGTGAAGCCCTCCGGTACGGCGAGGGAGTACCCGGCCGGTTCCCGCGCCGTGCGGTAGCCGGAGGGCGCCGGACGCGAGCCGCCGGTGGCGCCGGGCGACGTACCCGGTGCTCCGCTGGCCGGAGGTGCGCTCGTGCCCGTGCCGGTCCGGGTCGCCGGGGACGTCGCCGTACCGCCGGGTCGGCCCCCGCCCCCGTCCCCGCCCCCGTGCAGCAGCAGCGCCGCGGCCGACACACCGGCCCCGGCCAGCGCGGCGACGAGCAGGGCCGCGACCAGCACCGGGCGCCGGGACGGCCGGGGCACGGCGGACGTGGGCGGACCGCTGTGCGGGACGTCCCGCTGCGTCGGTGTGTAGGGCGCGGGCACCTTCCCCGTACGGCCCGTCCGGCTGCCGCCGAACCGGGGGACGCGCCCGTTGCCGTGGCCGCCCGCCGCACCGGGACCGCCCGGCCCGTGGGGGGTCCGTCCCGTCTCCAGGTACGTCCAGAGCATCCGCTCGGCGTCCGCCGTCCCGAGCCGCCGGTCGGGATCGCGGTCCAGCAGGCCCCGTACGACGGGCAGCAGCGGCTCGGCCTGCGCGGGCGGCCGGATGTCGTCGGCGACGACGGCGTGCAGGATCCCGCCGAGCGAGTCGCGCCGGAACGGGGACTCGCCGCTGAGCACCGTGCACAACAGGGCGCCCAGCGACCACAGATCGGACTCGGGCCCGGTGCGCAGCCCCGACATCCGCTCCGGAGCGGTGTATTCGGGCGAGCCGACGAAGGAGCCGGTCTCGGTGAGCGTGGTGGCGCCCGCGACCTGCGCGATGCCGAAGTCGGTGAGCACGACCCGGTCGGTGCCGGACTCGATCAGGACGTTCGCGGGCTTGATGTCCCGGTGCAGCACCCCCGCCTCGTGGGCGGTGCGCAGCGCGCTCAGCAGCGCGATGCCGATGCGCGCGGCCTCGGCGGCGTCGACCGGGCCCTGCCGGGCGATCCGGTCGGCGAGCGAACCGCCGTCCACCAACTCCATGACGAGGTAGGGCCGGTCGTCCTGCTCCAGGACGTCGTGCACGACGATGATGTGCGGATGGCGCAGCTGGGCGACCGCGCGCGCCTCGCGGAAGGTGCGGTCGCGGCGCCGGCGCGCGTCGTCGTCCGCGAACGAGTCGTCCGGGAGGAGTTCCTTGACCGCCACCAGGCGGCCCAGCACCTGATCGCTCGCCCGCCACACGACGCCCATGCCGCCACGCCCGATGCGTTCCTCCAGGCGGTAACGGCCCGCGATCACCCGGAAGTCGGCGCCCTCGGTCCCCATGCGCCCATCATGCCGCACCGGACCCATGCGCTCCGGGGCGCCGATCGGCCAAGCCGGGCCGCCCAACCTGCATTTCCGGCCGTCCTCGGCCGCTTCGGGCGCCTCGGCGCCGCGGCCGGATCAGCCCGCCTCCGGCTGCTGCCAGCCCCGCAGCACCCACGCGAACTGCCGGCTGGTCGTCGGCCAGTCCTGGGCCGGGGCGGACATGTAGATCGCGTACTCGGTGCCCTGACGCGAGAAGTACGTCTCCTCGATGGCGCGCCGGGGGCCGGGGACGAAGGGCGGGTCCTTCTTCAGCGCCGTCCAGGTGTATTCCCACACCGCGCCCTTGCAGTCGCGGTAGGTGTTCTCGGTCATCTGCACGCGCTTGTAGTCGAGCAGCCGCTGGAGCTGCTGCTCCAGGTCCTTCTGGTGGGACAGCGGATCGGCGAAGTCGGATGAGCCGTCGATGGCGATGCGGACGAAGTGCCTGCCCTGGTCCGGCGTGTAGTCGACCTGCTTGAGATCGCCCTGGATGGAGTACACCTTGCGCTTCCAGCCCTTGGGCAGGGAGAGGCTGAAGCCCAGCGGGTCGTGGTAGGTCCGCCAGCCGGCCGGGATCGCACCACCCGGGCCCGGTGACGCGCCGCCGCCCGAGGACGCGGGCGCGGGACTCGTGCCGTCCCCCGTCCCGGTGCCGGTGTCCGATCGCGTTCCGTCCCACTTCTGGTAGGCCACCGCCGCGCCGCCGCCGAGCACGGCCGCGAAGGCGACGACGAGGGCGAGTGTGCGCAGCCGGCGTCGTGGCCGGCCCGCCGTCCGGCCGCCCGCCGCCTGGGACACGGACGCCACGGCCGTGGGGCCGGTCGCCGAACGCCCTGTGCCCGGCACCGTACTCGTGCCGTGCGTGGCAGCCGCCGTACCGGAGCCGTACCCCGAAGTCCCGTGCCCGTGGCCCGCGGTGTCCGGCCCGTGGTCCGCGGGACCCTGCCGGTGGGTCCGGCCCGCGGACAGGCCCGAGCTCTGCGTCGGAACGAACGCCTGTGCCGTGCTCGGCCTGCGGCCCTCCGCCGCCTCGGCGAGCATCTGCTCCGCGTCCTCCGCGCCCGGCCGCTGGCCCGGTTCCTTGCGCAGCATGGCGGCGATGACGGGCCCCAGCGGACCGGCGTGCCGCGGCTCCTCCGCCTCCTCCTCGACGACCGCCTGCATCGTGCCCAGCGGCGAGGTCCGGCGGAACGGCGAGCGGCCCTCGACGGCCGTGTACAGCGTCGCGCCGAGCGCCCACAGGTCCGAGGACGGGCCGGGGTCATGGCCGCGCACCCGTTCCGGCGCGAGGTAGTCGACCGAGCCGACGACCTCTCCGGTGCGGGTGATGGTCGTGTCGCCCTCGATCTGGGCGATGCCGAAGTCGGTGAGCAGGACTCGACCGTCCTGCCCGAGAAGGACGTTGCCGGGCTTGACGTCCCGGTGCAGGACTCCGGCGGAGTGCGCGGCGCGCAGCGCCCGCAGCACCCACAGCCCGATGCGCGCGGCCTCCCGCGGCTCGACGCGTCCTTGTTCCTTGACCGCGTCGGCCAGCGAACGGCCCTCGACCAGCTCCATCACGATCCACGGGCGGCCGTCGTGTTCGAGCACGTCGTGCACGGTGACGACGGCGGAGTGGTTGATGCGCGCGGCGGCACGCGCCTCGGCGCGGGTACGGGCGAGCAGAACGGCCCGGTCGCCGTCGGAGACGTAGAGAGCGGCGGTCAACTCCTTGACGGCGACCGACCGGTGCAGCACCTCGTCGTGGGCGCGCCACACCCGGCCCATGCCGCCGCTGCCGATGGAATCGGCGAGTCGGTAGCGGCCCGCTATGAGCAGGCCCTGCATCTGATTCACGTTGCCCCGCAATGCTCTTGACAGGGTCAGACTAAGGACCGCCCCTCCCTCTGGGAACAAGCGGGGTACCAAGGTGACAGTCCTGTGACGGTTGTCGTGTTCCGGGCCGCCCCACCGGTATACGGGGCGCTCAACCCGTGTAGCGGTACGTCGCCGTGGCCTGGTCGTAGAGCCGCGTGATCTCGTCCCGCTGAGCTTCGGGACCGCGCACCTGGACGAGGTGGTAGCGGCCGTCGATCAGGATCGCCATGTTGCGCACGTACAGGTCGCGTCCCTGGCCGTCGGTCCAGGTGAACTGCCCCTCCGCCATGGTCCGCCCGCCCACCTCGATGGTTCTCAGGCCGGTGGCGGTGGACCAGCTGGAGTCCCGGTACGGCTGGAGTTCCTTCTCCTTGTCCCGCTGGTAGACCATCGGGTCGCTGCCGTAGGACGAGGTGCCGTCCCGGCCGGGCACGACGATCAGCTCGAAGTTCCCGTGCGCGTAGACCACCTGGCCGCTGCCGTTCCTGGGCGTGCGGTCCCAGCCCTTGGCCACGGCGACCCGGAAGCCGTCGGGGTCCTTGCGCAGGGTGAAGCCGTCGGCGACGGCAGGGTCGCCGCCGGTCTGCGTCCCGGTGGCCGGCGCGGAGGCCGAGGGGCTGCCGTCCGGCGTGCTCCGTCCGGACGTCGGTCCGGCCGAGCGGGAGGGCGCCGGACTCGCCTGCCCCGCGCTGCCGGTGCGGTCGTCCCCCGCCGCGCCGTCCTCCTTCTGCTTCGGCATGAACAGCATCGCGTAGGCGACCGCGCCGGCCAGCAGGAGCAGGATCAGCAGGAGCAGGGTCCGGCCGAGGCTGCGCGGCGAACCGCGGCCCTCCCGCGCACGCTTGTGGCGGCCGTGGGGATGGGTGTCGGGCAGGGCTGCGCGGCGCCGCCGGACCAGTTCGCCACGGCGCCGGACGATCGGCAGCCGGCTCGGGTCGGCGGGCGGGACGGGGACGACGTGCGTACCGGCGTCCGGCTCGGGCGCGGACCGCACCAGCGAGCGCAGCCAGCCGCTCAGTTCCTCGAAGTCCAGCCGGTCGGTGGGGTCCTGGCGCAGCAGCGACTCCACCACCGGGCGCAGCGGTCCGCACTCCTCGGCGAACGCGGGCGGCTCGGCGCACACCAGCTGGACCAGTTCGGCGGTGGACTCCTCGGGGTAGGGCGCGTGTCCCTGCACGGCGCGGAAGAGCAGCGCGCCGAGGGCCCACAGGTCGGTCTCGGGGCCGACCGGCGCGGCCAGCTGCCAGTTCTCGTGCACGGGCCCGGCCTGCTCCGGTGCCCACCGCTCGGTCACCGGCCCCACCACGGTCATCCGCACCTGCCGCGCCCGCTCGGCGGCCAGCGCGGTCCCGGGCCCCCGGCGTACGGCACCGCCGGCCCGCTCCTCGCCCCAGCGCGCGGTCGTCTGCGCGGGGAGAGCGGGGGTGGTGCTCCGATGGCCGGGGCCGTCGGGTGCCTGCGGGGCGAGGTCCGCCCGGGGTGCGGTGCCCGGCCGGCCGGTGTGCGGGTCGCCCGGGGGGAGGCCGGCCCGCTGGGGAGCGCCGCCCAGGGCCGGGGGCGTCGCTCCGGTGCCGGTACGCGGCGCGGCGCCGTGCCACGGCGCTCCCTGCACGCCGTAGGGGTCGGCTATCCGGCCGGGCGGCGTCGCACCGCCCGTCCCGGTGGCGTACGGCGACGGCGGCGCGGCGCCGGCCCGGCCGGTGCCGGTGTCGTCCTCGGCGGGCGGCCGGGCGCCGGGCAGCGCGGCGCGCCCGTTCTGCTGGGCCTCCTGCACGCGGGCGGCGGCACGGGCGCCCGCGCGGTAGGCGGCGATGGCACCGGCCCGGGCGGCCCGGATGTCCCCGCCGCTCTCCAGGGCCCGCTGTCCCGCCGGACCGGACGGCGTCCCGGGCGCACCGGGTCCGCCGGAGACGTCGTCGTCCCCCGGCGCGGGCAGCCCGCCCACCGCCCTCGCCCGGATCGCGGCCCGGCGCGCGGCCTCCGGATCGACGTCCGGCGCCGGGACACCGCCGGAGCCGGGGGAGCCCGCGGCCCCACGGTCACCTGCCGGGTGCGTGCCGGGACCTGAGCCCGGGCCCGCCGCGGGTCCCGGCCCGGGCCCCTCCGCCGCCCGCGCGTCCGGCTCGAAGCCTTCCTGGGCCGGCACCGGGTCGTAGCCGCACAGGGCCTCCTCCGCCGCGCCGACCGCGAGACCGGTGAGCATCACGCGGCCGTCGTCGCAGACGAGAACCGTACGGGCGGTGATGTTGCGGTGCACCCAGCCGTGCGCGTGCAGCACCCGGAGCGCCATCAGCACGTCGGCGGCGACCTCGGCCGCCCGGTACGGCGTCAACGGCTTGTCCGCGAGGAGCGCGGACAGCGGGCGTGCTGCCACCAGCTCGCTGACCACCCACAGTGACCCGCCCTCGGCGAACACGTCGAACACCTGGTCCAGCCGGGGATGGTCGGGGATGCGGGCCGCGGCCTGCGCGGCCTCCACGGCGCGCCGCACCGCGGGATCGGCGGGGCGCCGGGTCGCGGTCCGGGTCGCCGGTCCGGGACGGGTGCCGCGCGCCCGTGCGGTGAAGCCCTCGGGCAGCCCCTCCGCGTCGAGCACCTCGGCCTCGACGACCTCGGGCAACGGCACCTGACGGACGAGCACTTCCTGACCGCTGTAGGTGTCGAAGGCCCGGCTCTCGGTCAGCTCGTACTCGTCGGACGGCGGCAACGGCAGGCGGTAGCGGTCGGCGAGCACCCGACCCGCGTAGTCGTCCACTGCGCCTCCCCCGGCCGCCCTTCGGTCACATCCGTTCGCCTCGCGGACCGTTTCGCACACCCGTCCGGCTGCGTACGGTCCGCAACCATTCACGATACGTGCCGGAGGCAACCCGCACGGAGTGGATGACGGATTCTCACGCGGCAAACCGGCCGTGAACGTCTACGACTTGGGCCGGAAGGACTTCGTCAGCGTCTTCCAGGTGTCCTTGCGCAGCTCGCTGCCCCAGTCGGCGGCCTTCGCGCTGTACATCAGCCCGTAACCCTGATGCCCGTTCACCACGAAGCCCCGGTCGATGCTGCGGTACTTGGTGCCGCCCTCGGAGTAGGTGAACTCCCAGTCGGCGGTGTTCCAGTTCCGGTAGTCCACCGCCTCTATGCGGATCCGCCGGTACTGGGCGCGGACCATGCCGCGTTCCTGGTTCTTCCAGTCCGCCACGGGGTCGCTCTTGGGCGTGCTGGTCCATCCGACGAGCAGCCGCTGACCCTGGGGCCCGGTGTAACGGTCGCCGGCGCCGTCGGAGGACTTGAACGACCAGCCCTTGGGCAGCCCGATCGAGTAGCCCTGACCGCTCTTGCGGGTCGTGACCGCCGGCGCCGCGTCGGAGGAGCCCTTGTCGCCGGAGTCGTCCGGGTCGGACTTGTCGTCGGACGCGCTCGCGCTGACGTCGGTGGCCTTGTCCGAGTCCGAACCGGTGCTCGCGGGAGCCGAGTTCGCGCCCCCGGCCCGGGTCCCGCCGTTCTCACCCCGCGTACCGCCCGTGCTCTTGTCCTGCTTGGTGGAGGCGCTGCCGCTGGCCCCGGGCGCGGCTGCGCCGCTCCCGCCGTCCTTGTCGCCGCCGTTCAGGGTCAGGACGAGCACCGTGCCGAGCACCGCGAGGGCGATCAGTACGGCGATGACGATCAGGGTGCGCTTCGGCACCACGTCGGTCAGCGGCGCCCGGGGCACCGGACGCGGCGGCAGGTCGAGGTCCGGCGGCGGTACCACCGGCCAGCCGGAACTCGGCTTCTTCGCACCGGTGTCCGGTGTGGTGGCGGCGTCCGGGGCGGTGGCCGCCGGCCTGCCCGCACTCCCGGTGCCCGCGGATCCGGCGGAGCCGGACTTCGTGCCGGCGGTCGCGCCTCCCGCCCCGGCCGCAGCGCCGGTGCCGGACTTGGCCGGGCCCGGCTCGGCGGTGCCGGGCTCGGCGGTGCCGGGCTTGGCGGTGCCGGGCTTGGCGGTGTCACCGCCGGTCTTCGACCGCGTCGCGGCCGCGGCGGTGGCCGCACCCGCGGCCTTGCGGACCGAACGCAGCGCGCCGCGCAGCTTCTCCCCCGCCTCCTCGCCCCGCTTGCCCTCGCGCGAGTCGGGCTGCCCCGGCAGCGCGACCACCCGCGTGGCGTCCATCGACTCCGGCTCCGGGGCGTGGACGACCACGCTCAGCATGGCCCGGGCCCCGGCGTCGTCGAGCCGCTTGGCCGGGTCCTTGGTGAGCAGGCCGTAGATGACGTCCCTGAGCGGGCCCGCGTTCTTGGGCTCCTCCAGGGGCTCGGTCATCACCGCGGTGAGCGTGGCGATCGCCGAACCCTTGTCGTACGGCGGAATGCCTTCCACCGCCGCGTACAGCAGTCCGCCCAGCGACCACAGGTCGGCCGCCGGTCCGGGCTTGTGGCCGCGGGCGCGCTCGGGGGAGATGTAGGAGGGCGCGCCGACGAGCATGCCGGTGGAGGTGATGGACGGGTCGCCCTCGACCTGCGCGATGCCGAAGTCGGTGAGCACGACCCGGCCGTCCTCGGCGATGAGCACGTTGGACGGCTTCACGTCCCGGTGCAGGATGCCCTCGCGGTGCGCGGAACGCAGCACGTCGAGGATGGCGAGGCCCACCTCGGCGGCCCGCTTGGGCTCCAGCAGGCCGTCCTCGCGGATGACCTCGGCGAGGGACTTGCCCTCCACCAGCTCCATGACGATCCAGGGCCGGTCGTCCTCGTCGACCACGTCGAAGACCGTCACCGCGCTGTTGTTGCGGATCCTCGCGATCGCCTTCGCCTCGCGCAGGGTGCGCGTGATCAGGCGCCGCTTCTCGTCCTCGTCGATGTTCGTCGGGAACCGCAGCTCCTTGACGGCGACCGTCCGGCCCAGGGTCTCGTCCTCGGCGCGCCAGACGGTGCCCATGCCGCCCCGGCCCAGCACGTCTCCCAGCCGGTACCGCCCGGCGAGGAGACGCCGCTCGTTCTTGTCCCGACGAGTCTCCTGACGAGATGTTCCCGCCCGCTCCGCCTCCGACATGCGTCCCCTCATACAACCCGCCCTGACAGAGCCTCCATTGTCTCTCACCCGACAAGTGGCCGACGCCCAGGGTGCCTCTGGCCGCGGCCCGCCCTCCGCGCACCGGGCACCCCCCTGAATCATGCGTTCCGTTTACCGGGATGATGGCCCTCAAGAAGGGAGGAACCGGCATGCCGACACTCAGGTCACTGCTGCCCCTGGCGGTGTCCGCGGCCCTGCTGCTGGCCCCGGCGGCACGTCCGGACGCAGGCCCGACCGCGCCCGTGGACACCGTCCTGCCGCTGCTCGTCGCCGAGGGCGGGGCGCCCGCCGCCGCCCTGCTGACCCGGGACGAGGGCCACGACCACTACACGGCCGCGGGCCGGGGTATCGCCCGCGCCGACCACTTCCGGGCCGGCAGCGTCACCAAGACCTTCATCGCCACGCTCGTGCTCCAACTGGCCGCCGAGCACCGGCTCTCCCTGTCCGACACCGTGGAGCGGCACCTGCCGGGACTGCTCCGCGGGCCCGGCACCGACGGCCGGGACATCACCCTGCGCGCCCTGCTCACCCACACCAGCGGGCTGCCCGACTTCACCGAAGCGACGCACGGCACCGTGCCCCTGACCGCGTCTCAGGCCGTCCGCCTGGCGCTCCTCCTCCCTCCGGCCCACCGGGGCCGCTACTCCTACTCCAGCACCAACTACGTCCTGCTCGGCCTGGTCCTCCGCCAGGTCACCGGTCACTCCTACGCCACCGAGGCCGAGCGGCGCATCATCGCCCCGCTGGGTCTGACCGGCACCTCCTTCCCGGGATCCCGCACCTCTCTGCCCTCGCCGCACGGCCGCGCCTACGCCGCCGACGGCTCCGACGTCACCCGGCTCGACCCGCGCGTGGCCGGCGCGGCGGGTGAGCTGGTGACGACGCTGGCCGACCTCGACCGCTTCTACGCGGCACTGCTCGGCGGCCGGCTGCTGCCCCCGCGCCGGCTGCGCGAGATGCTCGACACCCGTGCCGCACACGGCGCGTACGGCATGGGCCTGTTTCCGGTGAGACTGCCCTGCGGCACCACGGTGTGGGGACACAACGGCCGGATATCCGGCAGCTACGTGCGCAGCGCGGCCACCGCCGACGGCCGGCGTGTCCTCACCTTCCGGGTGAACACGGACGCGATCGCAGATCCCCGCCTCGAACCGGCCCTGCTCGAAGCCGAGTTCTGCCCTCGCACCTGGTAGAACGAGCCGGTTCCGCACAAAGATCCCGGTTCACGACACTCGTTCGAGTGAACCCCGCGCCGTCAGGTGAGCGGCACGATGTCCGGTGCGCCCAGGCGTGCCGCGTCCGCAGTGAGGTCGTCCGGCTGGAGCTGGGACTCCCGCTCCGCCTCCACCCGCTTCTCGTAGTGCTCGACCTCGCGCTCGACCTGGTCCTTGTCCCAGCCGAGGACCGGGGCCATCAGCTCGGCCGCCTCACGGGCGCTGCGGGTGCCCCGGTCGAAGGCCTCGATGGAGATGCGGGTGCGGCGGGTGAGCACGTCGTCCAGGTGCCGGGCGCCCTCGTGCGAGGCGGCGTACACCACCTCGGCGCGCAGGTAGTCGTCGGCCGCGTGCAGCGGCTCGCCGAGGGCGGGGTCGGCGGCGATGAGGTCCAGGATCTCCTCGGCCATCGAGCCGTACCGGTTCAGCAGGTGCTCGACCCGGACCACGTGCAGGCCGGTGCGGGCGGCTATCCGCGCTCGCGCGTTCCACAGCGCCTGGTAGCCCTCCGCGCCCAGCAGCGGGGTCTCCTCCGTGACGCAGTCGGCGACGCGCATGTCGAGGCCGTGCACCGCCTCGTCCACGGCGTCCTTCGCCATCACCCGGTAGGTCGTGTACTTGCCGCCCGCCACGACGACCAGTCCGGGGGCCGGGTGGGCGACCGTGTGTTCCCGGGACAGCTTGCTGGTGGCGTCGGACTCGCCGGCCAGCAGCGGCCGCAGACCGGCGTACACCCCCTGCACGTCGTCGCGGCCGAGCGGCACCGCCAGCACCGAGTTCACGTGCTCCAGCAGGTAGTCGATGTCGGCGCTGGACGCGGCCGGGTGCGCCTTGTCCAGGTCCCAGCCGGTGTCCGTGGTACCGATGATCCAGTGCCGGCCCCAGGGAATGACGAAGAGGACGGACTTCTCCGTGCGCAGGATGAGGCCCGTGGTGGAGTGGATGCGGTCCTTGGGCACCACCAGGTGGATGCCCTTGGAGGCCCGGACGTGGAACTGACCGCGCTCGCCCACCATGGCCTGGGTGTCGTCGGTCCACACACCGGTGGCGTTGACGACCTGCTTGGCGCGGATCTCGTACTCCCCGCCGCCCTCCACGTCCTGCACCCGGGCGCCGACCACCCGCTCGCCCTCGCGCAGGAACCCGGTCACGCGCGCACGGTTGGCCACCTTCGCGCCGTAGGACGCAGCCGTGCGCACCAGGGTGGCGACGAACCGGGCGTCGTCCATCTGGGCGTCGTAGTACTGAAGGGCGCCGACGAGGGCGTCCTTGCGCAGGCAGGGCGCGACGCGCAGGGCGTGACGACGGCTCAGGTGACGGTGCAGCGGCAGGCCCCGGCCGTGCCCGCGGGCCATGGACATCGCGTCGTAGAGCGCGACGCCCGAGCCCGCGTACAGCCGCTCCCAGCCCTTGTGCTGCAACGGGTACAGGAAGGGCACCGGCTTGACCAGGTGCGGGGCGAGCCGCTCCAGGAGCAGACCGCGCTCCTTGAGGGCCTCGCGGACCAGCGCGAAGTCGAGCATCTCCAGATAGCGCAGGCCGCCGTGGACCAGTTTGCTGGACCGGCTGGAGGTGCCGGACGCCCAGTCGCGGGCCTCGACCAGTCCGGTGGACAGGCCGCGGGTGACCGCGTCGAGCGCGGTGCCGGCTCCGACGACTCCACCGCCGACCACCAGTACGTCCAGCTCGCGCTCCGCCATCGCCGCCAGTGCCTCGGCGCGCTGCGCCGGCCCCAGAGTCGCTGTCCTCACCGCTGCCTCCCGCTGTCGCACATCGCTCGCGTCGGCCGCACCCGGTGGGCGAAGCCCGGTTCACCCCCTCCTCATGCCCAAATTCTGACCGGGTTGCCCGACTTCAGCCACCACGGGCTCCCAACCTGTGGACAACTCGCGCACAACCCTCGCAAGACACACGAACACAATCACACATGGTGGTCATATGTGTACCTAGTCTGACATTGCACTCGCTCTGGCTGTCCACAGCGGTTGCGCACCTGTCCCGCTCCGGCTATTGGGAAGGACGGCCCACGCATGCCCGCAGACCTCGCCGTCATCGGACTCGGCCCCTACGGCTTGCCGCTCGCCCAAGCCGCGGTCGCGGCGGGCATCCACACCGTCGGCTACGCCACCGGCCCGGAGGCGGGCTCGCTGAGCCCCGCCGAACTGCGCCGGATGCACTCCGCGGGCTTCCGGCCCGTCACCGACCCGGCCCAGCTCGGCCGGGTGCGCACCGCGGTGATCTGCGCGCCGACCCCGCGCGGCGCCGACGGCGGGGTCGACCTCGGTCAGGTCGAGTCCGCCGCCCGCACCCTGGCCGCGCGGCTCCGCCCGCACACCACGGTCATCCTGGAGTCCCCGGTGCTGCCCGGGACGACGGAGAAGTTCCTGCGCCCCCTGCTGGAGGAGGGCTCGGGCCTGCGGGCCGGACGCGACTTCCACCTCGCCTACTCCCCCAGCCGGGTCGACCCCGGCAACCGCGACCACACCCCCGGCAACACCCCCAAGGTCATCGGCGGGCTCACCCCCGCCTGCACCGAGTCGGCGGCCGCCTTCTACGGCCGGCTCACCGACAAGGTCGTACGCGCGCGCGGGCTGCGCGAGGCGGAGACCGTGCAGCTGCTGGAGACCAACTTCCGGCACGTGAACATCGCCCTCGTCAACGAGATGGCCGTGCTCTGCCACGATCTGGGCGTCGACCTGTGGGACGTCGTCCGCTGCGCGGAGACCAAGCCCTTCGGCTTCCAGGCGTTCCGGCCGGGACCGGGCGTCGGCGGCCACGGCGCCCCGCAGGACCTCACCGGGCACGCCGGCCGCACGCTGCGCATGGTGGAGCTGGCCCAGCAGGTCAACCACCGCATGCCCCGCTACGTCGTCCAGCGCGCCGCCACCCTCCTCAACGAGCACGGCAAGTCCGCCCGCGGTGCCCGCGTCCTGCTGCTCGGCGTCACCTACAAGGCCGACCTCGCCGATCTGCAGGGCACGCCCGCGCGGGAGATCGCGATCCGGCTGATGGAACTGGGCGCCTCCGTCAGCTACCACGACCCCCACGTGCCCGCGTGGAACGTCCTGGACCGCCCGGTCCCGCGCGCGGACTCCCTGTACGAGGCGGCCGCCGACGCCGACCTGACGATCCTGCTCCAGCCGCACCGCACCTACGACCTCCAGGGCCTGTCGGTGAAGGCCCAGCTGCTGCTGGACACGCGGGGGGCCACCCCCACGGGAGCGGCGCACCGGCTCTAGGCGGGCACTGGCCGAAAACGATCGCGCACGGAAAGCGGTCACGAACGGAAAACAGCCGGGGGCGTTGTCGTCCCCGGCTGTTAGTCTCCCTCGGACTCGCCGCATTCGCGTGCGCATGTCATTCTTTTCCGCCATCCAGTTGTGCACAACACGGGGGGATTCCTGTCATGAGCCAGTCAGCTCCGCAGCCGCCGCAGCCGGGGCCGGTCGACGGCAACCCGTTCGCGAAGGAGGCGCCGGCGCCCGCCCCGGGAGCGCCGTACCCGCCGCAGCCGGGCGCCTTCGCGCCGCCGGCGCCGGCCGCGCCCAGCCGCAACAACATCGCCCTCGGCCTGGTCGCGGCCGTCGTCGCCGCCGTGGCCACGGCCGCCCTGTACGGCCTCATCATCGGCGGCACCAAGCACGAGATCGGCTGGGCGGCCGTCGGTGTCGGCTTCGTCATCGGTCTCGCGGCCGGCAAGGCCGGTGGCAACAACCCGGTCCTCCCCGTCGTCAGCGCGATCCTCGCGCTGGGCGCGGTCTACATCGGCCAGCTGGTCGGCGAGGCCATGATCGGCGCGGACCAGCTGCACGTGAGCTTCAGCGAGCTGTTCTTCCAGCACTTCGACGTGGTCCAGAAGGTCTGGAAGGAGGACGCCGATCCGCTCACCTTCGTGTTCTTCGCGATCGCCGCGTTCGCCGCGTTCTCCGGCAGCAAGAAGGCCGCCCAGTAGGCGAGCCGCCCGCACGGGAAAGGGCCCGGCCACCGCATCGGTGGCCGGGCCCTTCGCGTCGTACGGATCAGCGCCGGTGCTGGCTGTCCGCCACCGTCACCTCGACCCGCTGGAACTCCTTCAGCTCGCTGTAGCCGGTCGTGGCCATGGCGCGGCGCAGGGCACCGAAGAAGTTCATGGACCCGTCCGGGGTGTGGGACGGGCCGGTGAGGATCTCCTCCAGGGTGCCGACCGTGCCGAGGTCGACCTTCTGGCCGCGCGGCAGCTCCTCGTTGACCGCCTCCATGCCCCAGTGGTGGCCCTTGCCGGGCACGTCCGTGGCACGGGCCAGCGGGGAGCCCATCATCACCGAGTCGGCACCGCAGGCGATCGCCTTGGGCAGGTCGCCGGACCAGCCGACCCCGCCGTCCGCGATCACGTGCACGTACCGGCCGCCGGACTCGTCCATGTAGTCGCGGCGGGCCGCGGCCACGTCGGCGACGGCGGTGGCCATCGGGACCTGGATGCCGAGGACGTTGCGCGTGGTGTGCGCCGCGCCGCCGCCGAAGCCGACCAGGACGCCGGCCGCGCCGGTGCGCATGAGGTGCAGGGCGGCGGTGTACGTGGCGCAGCCGCCGACGATCACCGGGACGTCCAGCTCGTAGATGAACTGCTTGAGGTTCAGCGGCTCGTGCGAGGACGAGACGTGCTCCGCGGAGACCGTCGTACCGCGGATGACGAAGATGTCCACACCCGCGTCCACGACCGCCTTGGAGAACTGGGCGGTGCGCTGCGGGGAGAGCGCGGCCGCGGTGACCACACCGGAGTCGCGCACCTCCTTGATGCGCGCGCCGATCAGCTCCTCCTTGATGGGAGCCGCGTAGATCTCCTGGAGGCGGCGGGTCGCCTGCTCGGCGGGCAGCCCGGCGATCTCGTCGAGCAGCGGCTGCGGGTCCTCGTACCGCGTCCACAGGCCCTCGAGGTTGAGCACGCCGAGGCCGCCCATCTCGCCGATGCGGATCGCGGTGGCCGGGGAGACCACGGAGTCCATGGGGGCGGCCAGGAACGGCAGCTCGAAGCGGTAGGCGTCGATCTGCCAGGCGATCGAGACCTCCTTCGGGTCCCGCGTACGGCGGCTGGGGACGACGGCGATGTCGTCGAAGGCGTACGCCCGGCGGCCGCGCTTGCCGCGCCCGATCTCGATCTCAGTCACGTTGGTGGCCTTTCCCTATGCGTTGCAGCGCCTTCCAGTATCGCCGACGGGCACGGCAGGGGCGGCCCCGGATGCTCCGGAGCCGCCCCTGCGTGGCCTCATACGCGCGCGTACGTCACTTCTTGCTGCTGTAGTTCGGCGCCTCGACCGTCATCTGGATGTCGTGCGGGTGGCTCTCCTTCAGGCCCGCGGACGTGATCCGCACGAAGCGGCCGTTGGCCTGAAGGTCCGGAACGGTGCGGCCGCCGACGTAGAACATCGACTGGCGCAGACCGCCGACCAGCTGGTGGACGACGGAGGCCAGCGGGCCGCGGTAGGGCACCTGGCCCTCGATGCCCTCGGGGATCAGCTGCTCGTCGGAGGCGACGCCCTCCTGGAAGTAGCGGTCCTTGGAGAACGACCGGCGGTCGCCGCGGGTCTGCATGGCGGCGAGCGAGCCCATGCCGCGGTACGACTTGAACTGCTTGCCGTTGATGAAGAGCAGCTCGCCCGGGGACTCCTCGCAGCCGGCGAGCAGCGAGCCGAGCATGACCGTGTCGGCGCCCGCGACCAGGGCCTTGGCGATGTCTCCGGAGTACTGCAGACCACCGTCGCCGATCACCGGGACACCCGCGTCCTTGGCGGCGAGTGCGGCCTCGTAGATCGCGGTGACCTGCGGGACGCCGACGCCGGCGACCACGCGGGTGGTGCAGATGGAGCCGGGGCCGACACCGACCTTGATACCGTCGGCGCCCGCGTCGACCAGGGACTTGGCGCCGTCGCGGGTGGCGACGTTGCCGCCGATGACGTCGACGCCGGAGGAGTTCGACTTGATCTTGGCGATCATGTCGCCGACCAGGCGGGAGTGGCCGTGGGCGGTGTCCACGACGATGAAGTCGACGCCGTTCTCGATCAGCGCCTGGGCGCGCTCGAAGGCGTCACCGGCCACACCGACGGCGGCACCGACCAGGAGGCGGCCGTCCGCGTCCTTGGCGGCGCTCGGGTACTTCTCCGCCTTGACGAAGTCCTTGACGGTGATCAGGCCCTTGAGGACACCGGCGTCGTCGACCAGCGGCAGCTTCTCGATCTTGTGCTTGCGCAGCAGTTCCATGGCCTCGGGGCCGGAGATGCCGACCTTGCCGGTGACCAGCGGCATCGGGGTCATGACCTCGTGCACCCGGCGGCTGCGGTCGCTCTCGAAGGCCATGTCGCGGTTGGTGACGATGCCGAGGAGCTTCTTGTCGCCGTCGGTCACCGGGACGCCGCTGATGCGGAACTTGGCGCACAGCGCGTCGGCCTCGGCGAGCGTGGCCTCCGGGTGGATGGTGATCGGGTCGGTGACCATGCCGGACTCGGAGCGCTTCACCAGGTCGACCTGGTTGGCCTGGTCCTCGATGGAGAGGTTGCGGTGCAGGACGCCGACACCGCCCTGGCGGGCCATCGCGATCGCCATGCGGGACTCGGTCACCTTGTCCATGGCGGCGGACAGGAGCGGGATGTTGACCCGCACGTTCCGGGAGACGTGCGAGGCGGTGTCGATCTCGTCGGGCGCCATGTCCGACGCGCCCGGCAGCAGCAGCACGTCGTCGTAGGTCAGCCCGAGTGTCGCGAATTTTCCGGGCACTCCGTCGACGTTGGCAGTCATGACACCTTCCCCAAATGGCCTTGATCGGTGCGGATGTCCATGCTAACGGGAAGCATCGACAGCAAATTCCACGGTACGGGGTGACTTCAGGCTTCGTATGTTCGTACGGAAATGACGGCGCGCACGTTCAGCCGCGAGCCGTCGATGCTCCGCCCAGGGGGATTACTGCTCGGCGAGCGCCCTGAGGCGGCTCAGCGCCCGGTGCTGGGCGACCCGGACGGCGCCGGGTGACATTCCCAACATCTGCCCGGTCTCCTCCGCGGTCAAGCCCACCGCGATGCGCAGCAGCAGCAGCTCGCGCTGGTTCTCCGGGAGGTTGGCCAGCAGCTTCTTGGCCCATTCCGCGTCGCTGCTGAGCAGGGCGCGCTCCTCGGGGCCGAGGGAGTCGTCGGGGCGCTCGGGCATCTCGTCGGACGGCACCGCCGTGGAGCCGGGGTGGCGCATGGCGGCCCGCTGCAGGTCGGCGACCTTGTGGGAGGCGATGGCGAAGACGAACGCCTCGAAGGGGCGGCCGGTGTCGCGGTAGCGCGGCAGGGCGAGCAGCACCGCCACGCAGACCTCCTGGGCGAGGTCCTCGACGAAGTGGCGGGCGTCGCCGGGCAGCCGGGACAGCCGGGTGCGGCAGTAGCGCAGCGCCAGCGGGTGCACGTGCGCGAGCAGATCGTGCGTGGCCTGCTCGTCCCCGTCGACGGCGCGGTGCACGAGCGGGCCGATCGCCCCGCGGGCCGTGCCCGCCTCCTCGTCGCGCATCGGTCCATCGTGCCCTGCGGCCGTCCGGTCCGTCGCATTGTGCTCGTGGTTGTGCACCGAAGCGTTATGAGCAGGTGCGCCGGCACTCATCCCCTGCGCCCTCCCCTTCCGCTCGACCGACTCGTCCCCGAGAGACTCCACACCTCAAGGATGCGGCATCCGCGCCGAAACGAGCAGCGCGCGTCCGGCGGGTCGCCTTGCGCACCGCCCGCGGGTGGCTCCGGCGGAGTCCCGCGCGGGGCGCGGCAACGGCCGGCGCGGGCAACGTCCCGCCCTTCGCCGAACGGCCCCGGAACACAGGGTCTTTCCTGGTACGGGGCACGGCGGCGGGCCGCCGCCCGCCCCGGCGTCACGGTGCGGCGGGCGCCGGCGGACGTGGTTCCGGAGCGGCCCTTCGGCACGCTTTGGGGGTGACGCACACCTCGCCGGGAGCCGGGCCCGGCCGGCCCGGTGCGGGCACGGGCGCGTCCCGCGCCTTCCTCTGGAGCGGTGGGTGCTGCGGCCCGTGAACCGCGGCCGGCGACCCGGTCGCCGGGGCACGCCCGAGCTGCCGGGCGGCCGCGCGTCCGCGGGGGACGCGGCGCACACCGCCCGGGTCCCGTCGTGCCGTCCGGCTGCTGCCGAGGGAGGCGGAGCCGTTCCCGGCGTCGGGAACGGTGCCCGGTGCGTTCCGGTCCCGCCTGCCCCGCAGGGCTGCGCATGTCCTACCGGACCAGTCCCCAGCGGAAGCCGAGCGCCACCGCGTGGGCCCGGTCCGAGGCGCCGAGCTTCTTGAACAGGCGCCGGGCGTGGGTCTTGACGGTGTCCTCGGAGAGGAACAGCTCGCGGCCGATCTCCGCGTTGGAGCGGCCGTGGCTCATGCCCTCCAGGACCTGGATCTCCCGCGCGGTCAGCGTCGGCGCGGCACCCATCTCGGCCGAGCGGAGCCGGCGCGGGGCCAGTCGCCAGGTCGGGTCGGCCAGCGCCTGCGTCACCGTCGCGCGCAACTCCGCGCGCGAGGCGTCCTTGTGCAGGTAGCCGCGGGCGCCGGCGGCGACCGCGAGGGCCACACCGTCGAGGTCCTCCGCGACGGTGAGCATGATGATGCGTGCGCCGGGGTCGGCGGAGAGCAGCCGGCGGACGGTCTCCACCCCGCCCAGGCCGGGCATGCGCACGTCCATCAGGATGAGGTCGGAGCGGTCGGCGCCCCAGCGGCGGAGGACTTCCTCGCCGTTGGCCGCCGTCGTCACGCGCTCGACACCGGGCACGGTCGCGACCGCGCGGCGGAGCGCCTCTCGGGCAAGCGGGGAGTCGTCGCAGACGAGGACGGAAGTCATGACCGCCCTCCGCAGCTGATGCGCGTCACCTTGAGCCTCCAGGCTGGTACGGAATCGTCACCTGTGCGGTCGACCGTCTCGGACGCCTGCCCGAGCGCTTGTGTTTTCAACCGCCTCCGCACTCTCAACGACGGTCACTCGAAAGAGTTACGGGGCCGCGTGCCGTCTTCGGCACTCTACGTGAGGGCGTCGACACGGTGCAGACATGCCCGACGGACCCTCAACTTTTCATCACAACCTATGCCCCATTCAGCCCTTTTTCTTCCCGTTTCGCAGTGTCCGGGGCTAGATTCGCAATGAGTCATATTTTCATCTCCTTAGACCGGAGATGTACGGTCGTTGGCACCGTATCCGCCCAGAACGGCTACAAGGGGTCACGTAATGGCAGATTTCTCCCGCCTTCCCGGACCGAACGCGGACCTGTGGGACTGGCAGCTGCTCGCTGCCTGCCGCGGGGTGGACAGCTCGCTCTTTTTTCACCCGGAGGGCGAGCGCGGGGCGGCTCGGAGCGCTCGCGAGAACTCGGCCAAGGAGGTCTGCATGAGGTGCCCCGTCCGTGCGGAGTGCGCGGCGCACGCGTTGGCGGTGCGCGAGCCGTACGGAGTGTGGGGCGGCTTGACCGAGGACGAGCGTGAGGAGTTGATGGGGCGGGCACGCAACCGCCTGGTGACGGCATCGAGCACCAGCGGCGACACCGCCTCGAACCACTGAAGGAACGTTTCAGCACCCACAGACCACCGGGTGCGTCCCATCCCCTCCTGGGCACGCGGGAAGGCGTGCCCTCGACTCTGCCGCGGCCCTTTCTACGGACGCCCGGCCGCCCGGGCCGCCCGGGCCAGCTGTTCCAGCGTCGCCGCCACGGTCGGCACCTGTGCCAGGTCCGGCAGGGTGAGAGCGACGATCTCCCGTCGTACCGCGGGCTCCAGTCGCACCGCCCGCACCCCCCGGGGCCGCACCGACTCCACCGCGAGCTGCGGCAGTACGGCGACCCCCAGCCCGGCGCCGACCAGGCCGACCACCGCCGGATAGTCGTCGGTGGCGAAGTCGATGCGCGGGGTGAAGCCGGCTCCCTCGCACACCTGCACGAGCTGGCCGCGGCAGCGCGGGCAGCCCGCGATCCAGGGCTCCTCGGCCAGTTCACCGATGGCGACGCTCTCCGCGCGCGCGATCCGGTGCCGCTCGGGCACGAGGGCGACCAGGCGGTCCGTCAACAGGGGCCGTACGACGAGGTCGTCCCAGTCCTCGGCGGTGGCGGCGCCCTCGTAGCGGAAGGCGAGGGCGAGGTCGCAGTCCCCCTCCCGCAGAAGGTCCACGGACTTGGGGGGCTCGGCCTCCTCCAGGGAGACACGGGTGCCCGGATGGGCGGCGCGCAGGGCGGCCAGGGCGGTGGGCACCAGGGTGGAGCTGCCGCTGGGGAAGGAGACCAGCCGGACCCGGCCCGCCCTCAGGCCCGCGATCGCGGCGACCTCCTCCTCGGCCGCGGTGAGGCCCGCCAGGATGCCG
This sequence comes from Streptomyces sp. NPDC015139, assembly GCF_043079785.1. Lineage (NCBI taxonomy): Bacteria > Bacillati > Actinomycetota > Actinomycetes > Kitasatosporales > Streptomycetaceae > Streptomyces > Streptomyces sp. NPDC015139. The sequence goes on from NZ_JBIBUW010000003.1 coordinate 787,851, forward strand.
GAGGCGTGCCGGACCAGGGCCTCGCCGGCCTGGGTGAGCCGCATCTCGCGGCCGGTGCGCACGAGCAGCGGCGTGCCGACCGAGGCTTCCAGGGCCTTCATCTGCTGGCTGACGGCGGGCTGGGTGCAGCCCAGTTCGCGCCCCGCCGCCGAGAAGGAACCGGTGGTGGCGACGGCGCGCAGGACACGGAGATGACGGGCCTCGATCACCCTTCGAGCATAAGGGCTGCTTGGGGAGGGCGTCACAAATCCGCTCGACGCTTTGAGAAGGCTCACGTACCGTTCCCGGCATGCAGCTTCTCTCGGTCAATCTGGGCCGCCCGCAGCCGGTGCCCTACACGGACCAGCCGGAAGGCGTGACGGGCATCGACAAGAAGCCGGCCGAGGGGCCGGTGCGGGTGGCGGCGCCGGGCCCCAAGGGGACCGGGGCGAGCGGGCTCGCCGGGGACGCCGTGTGCGACCTGCGGCACCACGGCGGGGTCGACCAGGCGGTGTACGCGTTCGCCCGCGAGGACCTCGACGACTGGGAGCGCGAACTCGGCCGATCGTTGGCCAACGGTTGCTTCGGAGAGAACCTGACGACGGCCGGCCTGGACGTCTCCGGCGCGCTGATCGGCGAGCGGTGGCGGATCGGTTCCGAGGTGGTGCTGGAGGTGACCTCCGGGCGGATCCCGTGCCGTACGTTCCAGGGCCATCTGGGCGAGCGCGGGTGGGTCAAGAGGTTCACACGGAAGGGCGCAACGGGTGCCTACCTCCGGGTGATCGAGCCGGGCGGGATACAGGCGGGCGATCCGATCGAGATCGTGCACCGGCCCGGGCACGGGGTGACGGCGGCGCTGCAGTTCCGTGCGGTCACCACCGAGCGGGAACTGCTGCCGCGACTGCTCGACGCGGGCGACGCGCTGCACACGGAGTCGCTGGCCGCGGCCCGCAAGTACATCGCCGCACAGGCCCGCTGAGGGCACGTCACCGGCCGCGCCGCCGTCGGTGCGGGTCACTACCCTTGGGCCATGACAACGGCTCTGATTACGGGATCGACCGCGGGGATCGGCGCCGCGTTCGCGCGGCGGCTGGCGGCTGACGGGCACGACCTCGTCCTGGTCGCCCGGGACACCAAGCGGCTGCGCGAGCAGGCGACCGAACTGCACGACCGGCACGGCATCGAGGTGGAGGTGCTGAGCGCCGACCTGTCCGAGGACAAGGGCATCGAGACGGTCGCCGACCGGCTCGGCGACCGGAAGAACCCGGTCGACCTGCTGATCAACAACGCCGGCTTCGGCAACAAGGGCCGCTACCTGGACGTGTCCATGGCGGACGAGCTGAAGATGCTCAAGGTGCACTGCGAGGCGGTGCTCCGGCTGACGTCGGCGGCGGCCGCGGCGATGCGGGAGCGCGGGCGGGGCGGGGTCGTCAACGTCGCCTCGGTGGCCGCCTTCGTGCCGCGCGGCACGTACGGCGCGTCCAAGGCGTGGGTCGTGCAGTTCACGCAGGGCGCGGCGAAGGACCTGGCGGGCAGCGGCGTGCGCCTGATGGCGCTGTGCCCGGGCTTCGTGCGCACCGAGTTCCACCAGCGGGCCGGCATGGGCACGGACAACATCCCCGGCTGGATGTGGCTGGACGCCGACAAGCTGGTCGCGGCGGCGCTCGCGGACCTGGCGCGCGGCAAGTCGCTGTCCGTCCCGGACCCGCGGTACAAGGCGCTGATGGGGCTGGTGAAGGTCACCCCGCGCGGGCTGCTGGGCGGGATCAGCTCCCGGACGGGACGCAAGTACGGGCCCCAGTAGGACGGGTGGCGCCCGCGTTCCGGTGGGAAAATGGGATGGACGGATCCGGACCCAGGGGGCCGGGAGGCGGCGCCATGACGTTCGTACAGCTCATCGACTGCAGGACCAGCCGGCTCGACGAGATGAACCGGTTGATCGACCAGTGGGTCGAACAGACCAGGGGGAAGCGCACCGCGACGCACGCGGTGATCGGCACGGACCGTTCGGACGCCTCGCACGTCGTCGAGATCGTGGAGTTCCCGTCGTACGACGAGGCGATGCGGAACTCGAAGCTGCCGGAGACCGACCGGATCTTCCGGGAGATGGCCGCCCTGTGCGACGGGACGCCGACCTTCACCGACCTGGACGTCGTACGCGACGAGCCGCTGGAGGCGGCCGCCGCGCGCCGCTTCTTCGAGACGATCTCCGTGCGGGGACCGCTGCCCCCGCTGAACGGCCTGCTCGCGGAGAACTACCACCACCACGACCCGGGCAATGAGCAGGACGCGCTCGGGCTGGACAACATGCGGCGCGAGATCGAGATGTGGCGCGGCGGCTTCGACTTCACGTTCACGGTCGAGGACCAGCTCACCCAGGGGGACCGGGTGTGCAGCCGGTGGACGTGGAACGGCATCCAGAAGGGCGAGTTCCTGGGCCTGCCGAACACCGGCCGGGAGGTGTCCATGACGGGGACGACCGTCTTCCGGTTCGACGGCACGGGCAGGATCCGCGAGGGCTGGTGGCAGTACGACCGGCTGGGTCTGATGGAGCAGCTGGGGGCGCTGGACGCGCTGGAGAACTAGCCGCGCACGGCGAGGGCCCGGCACCCCGAGGGGTGCCGGGCCCTGCTGTCCCGTTCCTGACGTGCGTCAGTGGGCGTGGCCGTGCGAGTGGCCGTGGCCGGCGGCCTCCGGCTCCTCTTCCTTCTTCTCGACGACCAGGGTCTCGGTCGTGAGCAGCAGGGAGGCGATGGAGGCGGCGTTCTCCAGGGCGGAGCGGGTGACCTTCACCGGGTCGATGACGCCGGCCTTGATCAGGTCGCCGTACTCGCCGGTGGCGGCGTTGTAGCCCTGTCCCTTGTCCAGGTCCTTGACCTTGGACACGATGACGTAGCCCTCCTGGCCGGCGTTCTCACCGATCCAGCGCAGCGGCTCGACGACGGCGTTGCGGACCACGGAGACACCGGTGGCCTCGTCGCCGGTCTTGTCGAGGTTGCCCTCGAGGACCTTGGAGGCGTGGACCAGGGCGGAGCCACCACCGGAGACGATGCCCTCCTCGACCGCGGCGCGGGTCGCGGAGATGGCGTCCTCCAGACGGTGCTTCTTCTCCTTCAGCTCCACCTCGGTGGCGGCGCCGACCTTGATCACGCACACGCCGCCGGCCAGCTTCGCGAGGCGCTCCTGGAGCTTCTCGCGGTCCCAGTCGGAGTCCGTGGACTCGATCTCGGCCTTGATCTGGGCGACGCGGCCCTCGACGTCCGCCTTGTTGCCGGCGCCGTCGACGATCGTGGTGTCGTCCTTGGTGACGGTGACGCGGCGGGCGGAGCCGAGCACGTCGATGCCGACCTGGTCGAGCTTGAGGCCGACCTCCTCGGAGATGACGGTGGCGCCGGTGAGGGTGGCCATGTCCTGCAGCATCGCCTTGCGGCGGTCGCCGAAGCCGGGGGCCTTCACCGCGACGGCGTTGAAGGTGCCGCGGATCTTGTTGACGACCAGGGTCGACAGGGCCTCGCCCTCGACGTCCTCGGCGATGATCAGCAGCGGGCGCGAGGAGTTGGCCTGGATGACCTTCTCCAGCAGCGGCAGCAGGTCGGCGATCGCGCCGATCTTGCCCTGCGTGATCAGGATGTAGGGCTCGTCGAGGACGGCCTCCATGCGCTCCTGGTCCGTCACGAAGTACGGCGACAGGTAACCCTTGTCGAAGGCCATGCCCTCGGTGAAGTCCAGCTCCAGACCGAAGGTGTTGGACTCCTCGACGGTGATGACACCGTCCTTGCCGACCTTGTCCATCGCCTCGGCGATGAGCTCGCCGACCTGCTGGTCCTGGGCGGACAGCGCGGCGACCGCGGCGATGTCGGACTTCTCGTCGATCGGGCGGGCCGTGGCGAGCAGGTCCTCGGAGACGGCGGCGACGGCGGCGTCGATGCCCTTCTTGAGGGCGGCCGGGGAGGCGCCGGCGGCGACGTTGCGCAGGCCCTCGCGGACCAGGGCCTGGGCCAGCACGGTGGCGGTGGTGGTGCCGTCACCAGCGATGTCGTTGGTCTTGGTCGCCACCTCCTTCACCAGCTGCGCGCCGAGGTTCTCGTACGGGTCCTCGATCTCGACCTCACGGGCGATCGTGACACCGTCGTTGGTGATGGTGGGGGCGCCGAACTTCTTGTCGATGACGACGTTGCGGCCCTTGGGGCCGATCGTCACCTTCACCGTGTCGGCCAGCTTGTTGACGCCGCGCTCCAGGGCGCGACGGGCGTCCTCGTCGAACTTCAGGATCTTCGCCATGACAGCGGCAGCCCTCTCGGAAATCTGTGGGTGTAAAAGGCACTGCGCCCCGGGCGCCCGGCTTCTTATGTGGTCGCGGGGGCCAGGGGCGCAGCATCAAGCATCAAAGGTGCTCGAGGTGTCTTACTTCTCGATGATCGCGAGGACGTCGCGAGCCGAGAGGACGAGGAACTCCTCGCCGTTGTACTTCACCTCGGTGCCGCCGTACTTGCTGTACAGGACGACGTCGCCGACCTTGACGTCGAGCGGAAGGCGCTCGCCGTTCTCGAAACGGCCCGGGCCCACGGCGAGGACGGCGCCCTCCTGGGGCTTCTCCTTCGCGGTGTCCGGGATGACCAGGCCAGAGGCGGTGGTCTGCTCGGCGTCGAGCGGCTGGACCACAATGCGGTCCTCGAGCGGCTTGATGGCAACCTTGGAGCTGGTGGTCGTCACGATCCGACCTCCCCCTTCGGAGATCTCACGGGGTTAACTGTCTGAGGTGGCGACCAGGTGGATCCGTCGTCGCGGGTGCCGGACCTGCCCGTCGCGTGTTGGCACTCTCCAGGGGGGAGTGCCAGAGCCGAGACTATGACCGCGATTAGCACTCGGTCAAGCGGAGTGCCAATGCCGTGCGGCGCGTCGGCGGAATCGGGTGCCCGGAGTCCGTGATGCGACCCGGTCTCCGCCCCGCTGTCGCCGGGGGCCGCCCTACAGGTAGTCCTCCAGCCGTCCCACCGTCAGGCCCCGTTGCTGGACCCGGCGCAGGACACGGGTCGTGCGTTCCCTCAGGGTGGGGCCCGTGGACTCGTCCGGGCCGACCAGGATGATGTCGCCGGGGCGGAGCCGGTGGTCGCCGCTCGTGTAGACGAGGTCGGCCGGGGTGAGGGCGGCGCGCCACAGGACGACCGCCGAGATGCCGCAGTCGGCCGCCGCGCGCAGGGTGGTGCGGTCGTACGTGCCGTAGGGCGGGCGGAAGAGACGGGCCCGGACGCCGAGCCGGGCGCTCAGCCGGTGCTGCTGGCCGCAGATCTCGGCGCGCTGGCCCGCGTACGGCTGACCGGCCAGGGCGCGGTGGTCGAGGGTGTGGTTCTGGATGCCGGCGCCGAGCCGGCGCAGCCGCGCGAAGTGGCCGTAGCCGGGGCCCGCGATGCTGTCGGTGAGGAACATGCTCACGGGGAGCCGGAGTTCGCGGACCATGTCGACGAAGCGGGGGTCCTGCTCGGCGCCGTCGTCGTAGGTGAGGAAGACGACCGGGTCGCCCGTGGGGACGCGGTCCAGGACACGTGGCAGGGTGCCGCGCGCGCCGTCCGGGTCCAGCCCGAGGGGCCGGGCGGCGGGGCGGGGCGGGCGGCGCAGGGGCTCGGTCAGGCCCCAGTGGCGGTAGGAGCGGTCGGGGGCGGGGCCGGACGGGCGTACCCCTTGGGCGGCCTTCTTGCCGAGGCGCTCGATGGGGTCGACTGACTGCGCGCAGCCCGTGAGGAGGAGTGCCGCGGCGAGGACCGCGGCCGGGCCCCGCGCCCGCCTCACAGGTAGTCCTCCAGGCGGGCCACCGCGTAGCCCTCGCGCGTGACCTTGTTCAGGAAGCGGCGCATGTCGTCGACCATCGTGCCGTTCCAGTCGTCCCGGCCGCGGAAGTGGGTGAGGACGATGTCGCCGCGGCGCAGCCGCTGGTCGTCCTCGCGGTACTCCCAGTGGTCGACGAAGACCTCCTCGTTCCAGATCGGCGCGTACTTGATGCCACAGGACTTGGCGGCGACCAGGGTGTCCTGGTTGTAGTTGCCGTACGGCGGGCGGAAGACGGTGGGCGCCTTGCCGAACTGCCTCTTCATGATGTCCTGCATGCCGCAGATCTCGTCCCGCTGCTCCTCGTAGGACAGACCCGGCAGGTAGGGGTGGTGCAGCGTGTGGTTGTTGAGGGTGTTGCCGTAGCCCTTCATCGCCCGGAAGTAGGCGTAGTCGTCCTTCACCAGGTAGTTGCTGAGGAAGGCGGTGTACGGGACGCCCAGCTCCCGCATCATGGCGAGGAATTTCGGGTCCTTCTCGGCGCCGTCGTCGATCGTCAGGAAGACGACCTTCTGCCGGGTGGGGACCGTGGTGAAGACCGGGGGCAGGTTCCAGTCCTCCTGGTGGTCCACCTCGAACCCGGCACGGGCGGTGATCCTCGGCTTCTTCGCGGGGGGCGCCGGTGGCGTCAGCGGGGCCCGGTCCAGTCCCCAGCGCCGGGCGGCGGCGGCCAGCCTGGCGTGTTCGGCGGCCTGGCGGGCCTCGGGGCCGAGGGCCTGCGCGGGGGCGCGTTCGGCGGGCGCGGAGCGCCCGGAGTCCGGGCCGGCGCAGCCGGCGAGGAGGGCCGCGGTGGCCAGCGTGGCGGCTCCGCCGCCGAGGAGCAGCCGCCGGAGACGAGTCCGGCTTTTGTCATTTTGTACTACTTCTCGCATGGTGCCGGATCCTCGCAGGACCCCTCCCCGAACCCGGGCCGACACCTCCGCCGGAGGCACAGCATCCACCGACTGGCCCACAATGACCCGGTGAACGACCTCGCCCTCCTCCTCACCCCCGAAGGCCGCGCCCTCCTCGACGAGGTGCGCGACACCGCGCCCGCACAGGAGCTGGCCGTGGCCACCCGGCTGCGCCGCGACCATCCGGCCGAGCTGGTGTCGGCCGCGCTCGGCCAGGCACGGCTGCGGCAGCGGGCGGCGGCCAAGTTCGGCGCCGAGGACGCCGGGCGGATGTTCTTCACGCCCGACGGCGTCGAGCAGTCGACGCGGGCCCGGGTGGCGGCGTACCGGGCACGCCGGTTCGCGGAGCTGGGCGTGACCTCGGTGGCCGACCTGTGCTGCGGGATCGGCGGGGACGCCATCGCGCTGGCGCGGGCGGGGATCCGGGTGCTGGCCGTCGACCGGGACCCGGTGACGGCGGCGGTGGCCCGGGCGAACGCCGACGCGCTCGGTCTCGCCGGCCTGATCGAGGTGCGCGAGGCCGACGTCACGGAGGTGGACACCGCCGGGTACGACGCGGTGTTCGTGGACCCGGCCCGGCGGGGCGGACGCGGCCGCATCTTCGATCCCGAGGCGTACTCGCCGCCGCTGTCCTGGGCGGTCGGCGCGGCGCTCGCGGCCCCCCGGGCGGCTCTCAAGATCGCCCCGGGCATCCCGCACGAGGCCGTGCCGGCCGAGGCCGGGGCGGAGTGGATCTCCGACGGCGGGGACGTGAAGGAGGCCGTGCTGTGGTTCGGCACCGGGGCCGCCGGAACCGTCCGGGCCACGCTCCTGCCCGGCCCGCGCACCCTGCCCGGCCGCGGCCTGCCCGACCCCCAGGTGCGTGCGGTGGGACGGTATCTGTACGAGCCCGACGGCGCCGTGATCCGTGCGCATCTGGTCGCCGAGGTGGCCGAGGAGGTCGGCGGCGGACTCCTCGACGCGACGATCGCCTACGTCACGGCCGACGAACTGCGACCCACCGCGTTCGCCTCGGCCTACGAGATCACCGACCGGCTTCCGTTCAACGTGAAGAGACTGAAGGCCCTGCTGCGGGAGCGGGAGGTCGGCATCCTGACCGTGAAGAAGCGCGGCTCGGCCGTGGAGCCGGAGGAGCTGCGCCGCAAGGTCAGGCCCCAGGGCCCCCACTCGGCCACCGTGTTCCTCACCCGGGTCGCGGGGGCACCGACCATGCTGATCGGCTCCCCCGCCCGGCCCTCGGGCCCCGGCGCGGCGTAGGGCCTCGCTCCCCGCCCCGGGGCGGGCCTCAACCGGTCGGCAGGGACCGGAGCCTGGACTCCAGCAGGGCGCGTTCGCGTCCGTTGCGGGCCAGTTCCGCCGCCCGCAGGAACTCCTCGCGGGCCTCGGCCGTGCGTCCCAGGCGGGCCAGCAGGTCGCCGCGGACGCTGGGCAGCAGGTGGTACTCGCGCAGGGCCGGCTCCGCGGCCAGGGCGTCGACCAGCTTCAGGCCCTCGGCCGGACCGTCGGCCAGGGAGACGGCGACCGCCCGGTTCAGCTCGACCACGGGAGACGGGGCACGGGCCGCCAGCAGGCCGTAGAGGGTGGCGATGGCGCGCCAGTCGGTCTCCTCGTACGTGTACGCGTGCGCGTGACACGCGGCGATCGCCGCCTGGAGGGCGTGGGGGCCGGGGCCACCGCTCGCGGTGGCCCCGGCGCGGGCGAGGGACCGGACGCCGCGGGCGATCAGCATGCGGTTCCAGCGGCGGCGGTTCTGGTCGCGCAGCAGCACCGGTGCGCCGTCGGGACCGGTGCGGGCGGCGGCCCGGGACGCCTGGAACTCCAGCAGCGAGGTCAGCGCGTGCACCTCGGGTTCCCTGGGCATCAGCGCGGACAGCACGCGGGCCAGGCGCAGGGCGTCCTCGCACAGTCCGGGACGCAGCCAGTCGTCGCCGGCGGTGGCCGCGTACCCCTCGTTGAAGATCAGGTAGATGACGTCCAGGACGGATCCGAGACGGGCTTCGCGATCGGGGCCGTACGGCACCTCGAAGGCGACGTTCTTCGTGGCGAGGGTGCGTTTGGCGCGGACGATGCGCTGGGCGGTCGTCGGTTCCGGGACCAGGAAGGCCCGGGCGATCTCCGCCGTCGTCAGGCCGCCCAGCAGGCGCAGGGTGAGCGCGATGCGGGCCTCGGGGGACAGCACCGGGTGGCAGGTGGTGAACACCAGCCGCAGCAGGTCGTCGTCGATGTCGTCCGGGGCGGAGGGTTCCGCGGGCGGCGCCACGGTCTCGAGGTCGCGGCCGATCTCGGCGAGTTTGCGGGCGTAGGTCTCGCGGCGCCGGATCAGGTCGACGGCCCGGTGCCGGGCGGTGGCCATGAGCCAGGCGCCGGGGTTGTCGGGCACGCCGTCGCGCGGCCACCGCTCCAGGGCGGCGACCAGTGCGTCCTGGGCCAGTTCCTCGGCGATGCCGACGTCCCGGACGATCCGGGCGACACCGGCGATCACCCGGGGCGACTCCAGCCGGAAGACGGTCTCGATCGCGTGCACGGTGTCGGTCACCGCGCCGGGCGCCGGGGCGGGTGGCCGCGCGACGGGCGGCTGCGGTGCGGTGGGCTGCGTTTCCACAGCCCACCATGCAACACCCCTGGACGGCGGAACGCCAGGAACGCCTAGCCCTCGGCGATCTCCCGGACCTCGCAGGTCACGGTCCAGAACTCCTCGTGGACCTGGAGGAACCGCTTGGTCCACTCCAGGGCCTCGGCCTTGTCCTTGCACTGCATGAGGGCGTAGCCGCCGACGACCTCCTTGGTCTCGGTGAAGGGGCCGTCGGTGACGGAGATCTTCCCGCCCTCCCAGGTGACCCGGGTGCCCTGGGCGGAGGGGGTGAGACCCGCGGTGTCGAGCATCACGCCGGCCTTGGTGATCTCCTCGATCAGCGCGCCCATGCGCTGCATCAGCTCCTCGCTGGGGCCCTCCGCCGGTGCGGAGTTCTCGTCGATGCGCACGAGCGACAGGAAGCGGGGCATGGTGACTCCTTCGGTGGGGCGGCGGGACCGTTCCCCGCCGCTCACCCATGCGTCGAACGGGAGACGGCCGGATCGACAGGCTCGGCGGAATTTCCCGAAGATTTTTTCCGGCCGATTTCTGCGCAGGTCAGCGCCGTTGTCTAGCGCAGGGACGCCCACAGTTCACCGGCCGCCGGTTCCTTGGCGACCACCCGGTTGGGGTCGGAGGGCGCGGGGAGGACCGGCATCATCACGGTCCTCGTCCGGTCGGCGGTCAGGCCCCGCAGGCTGCGGCCGAGGCTCATCAGCTCGTTCAGGGAGTCGAGGCCGGTGTCGGTGGTCAGGCTCGCGGTGACGGCGTCGGCGACCTGGTACAGCCCGGCCGGGTCGGTGAGCAGGTTCATGGTGGCGATGCGCTCCAGCAGCGCCTTCACCAGCTTCTGCTGCAGGCCTATGCGGCCGAGGTCGCTGCCGTCGCCTATGCCGTGCCGGGTGCGGGCGAGGGCCAGGGCCTGGGTGCCGTCGAGGTGGTGGTCGCCGGCGTCCAGCCGCAGATGACTCTTGTCGTCGTCGATGTCCTGGTCGGTGGTGACGTCGACCCCGCCGAGCGCGTCCACCAGCTTCGCGAAGCCGGCGAAGTCGATCTCGACGTAGTGGTCCATGCGGACGTGCGTGAGCGACTCGACGGTCTTCACGGCGCACACCGGACCGCCCACCGAGTACGCGCTGTTGAACATGGCGCCGTGGGTCACCGCCGTCGAACCGCCGGACGGGAGCGGGCAGGACGGGCGGGTGACGAGGGTGTCGCGCGGGATGCTGACGACGGTGGCCTCCGTACGGCCCGCGTCGATGTGCACGACCATCGCGGTGTCGGACCGGGCGCCACCGCTGTCGCCGCCGCCGAGTGCCTGGTTGGCCTTGCCGCTGCGCGAGTCCGAGCCGAGGACCAGGATGTTCAGGGAGCCGCTCGGCAGCGGGGAGGCGGCGGCCGCGGACGGGGTGACCACCGCCCGTGCGGGCCGGTCGTCGCCGAGCGCGGTGTTGATGTCGACGCTTTTGATGTTGTCGTCGAGATGCCGGTACGCCCAGGTCGTGGCGGCGGCCGCGAGCACCAGCGCGCCTGCCAGGGCGAAGCCGGTGATGCGCAGCGCTCTCCGCCGCCGGCCCACCGGTCCGCCCGTGTCGCCTTGTTCCTCGTGTCGCGTCACGGGCAGGAACGTAAGTCCGAATTATTAGGGGACTGTTAGCAGAAGCCGCCCGAGTCGGCTTTCTAGGGAAATTCTCATCCCGGGAACACCGAGACCTCGTTCCGGGTCCCAACTCCGGCTCCGGCTCCGGCTCCGAAAGTTTCGGCCCCGACCGGCGTCAGCCCGCGGCCGGCGCCGCCGTGCTCGACCGCACCACCAGACGGGTCGCCAGTTCCACCCGGGTCGCGGACCGTTCCTCCCGCTCCCGGCCGAGCTCCAGCACCAGCCGGGCCGCCGCTTCGGCCATCTCGGTCAGCGGCTGCCGGACGGTCGTCAGCGGCGGGCCGACCCAGCGGGAGACCGGCAGATCGTCGAAGCCGACGACGCTGAGGTCCTCGGGGATGCGCATTCCCAGCTCGCGGGCCGCCTCGTACAGGCCGAGCGCCTGGAGGTCGTTGCCCGCGAAGACGGCGGTCGGCCGGTCGGGGCGGCGCAGCAGCTCCAGGCCCAGCCGGTAACCGGCGTCGTGGTGGAAGTCGCCGGTCAGCACGAGCGAGGGGTCGGCGGGCAGCCCGGCCGTGTCCAGGGCGGCCCGGTAGCCGTCCACGCGGGCCCGGCTGCACATCATCCGGGAGGGGCCGCTGATCGCCCCGATCCGGGTGTGGCCGAGGTCCACCAGATGCCGGGTCGCGGCGAGACCGCCCTGCCAGTTGGTGGCGCCGATCGAGGGCACGTCGGGACCCGGGTCGCCGGCCGGGTCCATCACCACGAACGGGATGGACCGGCTGGTCAGCAGCGCCCGCTGGGACTCGTCGAGCCCGGACAGCACGAGCACCACGCCGTGCGGACGGCGGGCGGCGACCTGGTCGGCCCAGGTCCGGCCGGGGGTGAGCCGTCCCGCGGACTCCGACAGCACCACGCTCAGCCCGGCGTCCCGGGCCACGTTCTCCACGCCCCGGATGACCTCCATCGCCCAGGCGCTCTCCAGTTCGTGGAAGACCAGGTCGATCAGCGGGGAACGGGAGGCCTCGGCGCGGCGGCGCCGGTAGCCGTGGGTGCGCAGCAGTTCCTCGACACGCGTGCGGGTCGCGGCGGCGACGTCCGCACGCCCATTGAGCACCTTCGAAACAGTCGGAGCGGACACCCCGGCCGCGCGAGCGATCTCGGCCAGGGTCGCCGTCTGCGTTTCTGCGGACTTCGCGGGCTTCATGGCCGCGATCGTATCCCCGTTGAGCCTCTTGACGAAGGCGTGTGTGCCCCATAGGTTCCCGGAACATTCGAGGCATGACTCGAAACATTCGACGGCAGGGGGCCCCGACCGGCCGCCGGCACGATCCCGACCGTCCGACGGGAGTTCCCTTGACCACCGCTCCTTGGCGCGACCCCGCGCTGCCCGCCGCCGCCCGCGTCGACGACCTGCTCTCGCGGATGACCCTCCAGGAGAAGACCGCCCAGCTGTACGGCGTGTGGGTGGGGGCCGCCACGGACGGCGACGGAGTCGCCCCGCACCAGCGCGAGATGACGGCCGCGTACGACTGGGACGAGCTGATCGCCTCCGGACTCGGCCAGCTGACCCGCTCGTTCGGCACCGCCCCGGTCGAACCGGCCCTCGCCGCTCGGGCCCTGGCCCGGGCCCAGCGGCGCATCGCCGCCGCGAACCGCTTCGGCATCCCGGCGATCGCCCACGAGGAGTGCCTGGCCGGGTTCACCGCCTGGCGCGCGACGGCCTACCCCGTACCGCTCGCCTGGGGCGCCTCGTTCGACCCGGAGCTGGTGGCGGAGATGGGCCGCCGGATCGGTCACGACCTGCGCTCGGCCGGCGTCCACCAGGGCCTCGCGCCCGTCCTGGACGTGGTCCGCGATCCCCGCTGGGGGCGGGTGGAGGAGACGATCGGCGAGGACCCGTACCTGGTGGGCACCCTCGGCACCGCCTACGTGCGGGGCCTGGAGTCGGCCGGGGTCGTGGCGACCCTCAAGCACTTCGCCGGGTACGCCTCCTCGGCCGGCGCCCGGAACCTCGCTCCGGTCCGGGCGGGCGTACGGGAGTTCGCGGACGTCACGCTGCCGCCGTTCGAGATGGCGCTGCGCGAGGGCGGGGCCCGCTCGGTGATGGCCGCCTACACGGAGACCGACGGGGTGCCCGCCTCCGCCGACCCGTGCCTGCTCACCGGGGTGCTGCGCGAGGAGTGGGGCTTCACCGGCACGGTGGTCTCCGACTACTTCGGCATCGGCTTCCTCCGCACCCTGCACCGGGTCGCGGCCGACGAGGCGGAGGCCGCCCGGCTGGCCCTGGCCGCGGGTGTCGACGTGGAACTGCCCACCCTCGACTGCTTCGGCGACCCGCTCGCCGAGGCCGTGCGGAAGGGCCGCGTCCCCGAGTCCCTGGTGGACCGCGCGGCCCGCCGCGTGCTCCGCCAGAAGTGCGAACTCGGCCTGCTGGACGAGGACTGGAGCCCGGAGCCGGACGGGCCGCCGGAGCTGGACTCCGCCGGGAACAGGGCGGTCGCCCGGCGCCTCGCGGAGGAGTCGGTGGTCCTGCTGGACAATCCCGGCGGTCTGCTGCCGCTCGCCCCCGGCGGCCGGATCGCGGTCGTGGGCCCGCGTGCGGCGGACGCGCTCGCCATGCTCGGCTGCTACTCCTTCCCCTCCCACGTCCTCCCCCACCACCCCGGGGTTCCGCTCGGCATCGAGGTGCCCCCGCTGCTGCACGCGCTGCGCGCCGAACTCCCGGACGCCGAGGTCACGTTCGCCGAGGGGTGCGGCGTCCGCGACCCGGACACGGGCGGCTTCGAGGAGGCCGTGGCCCGGGCGGCCGAGGCGGACGTGTGCGTCGCGGTGCTCGGCGACCGCGCGGGACTGTTCGGCCGGGGCACCTCCGGCGAGGGCTGCGACGTGGCCGACCTGCAACTCCCCGGCGTCCAGGCGGAGCTGCTGGACGCGCTGGCCGCGACGGGCGTCCCGGTCGTCCTCGTGCTGCTCACCGGCCGCCCCTACGCGCTGGGCCGCTGGCACGGCCGGCTCGGCGCGGTCGTGCAGGCCTTCTTCCCCGGCGAGGAGGGCGGCCCGGCGGTGGCGGGGGTGCTGTCCGGCCGGGTGAATCCCTCCGGCCGGCTCCCGGTGAGCGTGCCGCACGGGCCCGGCGGCCAGCCCTGGACCTATCTCCAGCCCCCGCTCGGCCTGGCCGGCGAGGTCAGCAGTCTGGACCCGACCCCGCTGCACCCGTTCGGCCACGGCCTGTCGTACACGACGTTCGCCTGGGAGGGCCACGCGGACGACGAGGTCGCGGAGATCGGCACGGACGGCGGTCACGACCTCTCGCTGACGGTCCGCAACACCGGCGACCGGGCGGGCGCGGAGGTCGTCCAGCTCTATCTGCACGATCCGGTGGCCTCGGTGACCCGCCCGGACGTCCGTCTGATCGGCTACCGCCGGCTGGAGCTGACTCCCGGCGAGGCGCGCCGGCTGACCTTCCGCTTCCACGCGGACCTGTCGTCCTTCACGGACCGTACGGGGGCGCGGGTGGTGGAGCCGGGCGAACTGGAGCTGCGGCTGGGCCCGTCGAGCGCGGAGACCCGGCACACGGCCCGGCTGCGGCTGTCGGGGCCCGTGCGGGTGCTGGGGGCGGACCGGCGGCTGCGGTGCGAGGTCCTGGACACGGCGGACTGAGCCGGGGACCCCCGGAACGCGAACACCCCGCTCCCGGAGACCCGGGAACGGGGTGTGTGTGGAGCGCCGGGCAGGCCTTGCACCTGCATCTCCCCGCAGGAAGCGGGACGTCTTTCCTTGGACCACCAACGCACTGCGTCCGAACCGGTGTTCCGGCCGTTCGCTGTGTGATGATCATAGCGCAGTCGGCGGGGATTGCTCAAGCTCAGCCTCCGCCACCGGTTCGAACCGCCAGCGGTGCACCGCACGGGTCGTCAACCCCGGTTCCGGCTCGGGCAGTTCCGGCAGCGAGGCGTCGTAGGGCGCGTCCCACCACGTGATGACCAGCACCCGGTCCCCCGGCGCCCGGAAGGTCTCCCGGCGCAGCGGGGACCGGGCCAGGCCCTGCCCCCGCACCCAGGCCAGCAGCTCCTCGCCGCGGCCCTCGGCGGCCCGGGCCTCCCACATCAGCGCGACGGTCACGAGTAGAGGTTCTCCTTGCTGACCTCGTGCACGTGGTCGTGGTCGTTTCCCGGCACGTGCGGGTCGGTGACCGGCAGGGAGGAGTCGGCCGACAGGTCCCAGCTGGAGGCGGACCGGTTGCGGGCGACCATCTCGGCGCCGAGCGCGGCCACCATCGCGCCGTTGTCCGTGCACAGCTTGGGGCGCGGGACGCGCAGCCGGATGCCGGCCGCCTCGCAGCGCTCCTGGGCGAGGGCGCGCAGCCGGGAGTTGGCGGCGACACCGCCACCGATCATCAGGTGGTCGACGCCCTCGTCCTTGCAGGCGCGGACGGCCTTGCGGGTCAGGACGTCGACGACGGCCTCCTGGAAGGAGGCGGCCACGTCGCGCACCGGGACCTCCTCGCCGGCCGCGCGCCTCGCCTCGATCCAGCGGGCCACGGCGGTCTTCAGACCGGAGAAGGAGAAGTCGTACGCCGGGTCGCGGGGGCCGGTGAGGCCGCGCGGGAAGGCGATCGCCGCCGGGTCGCCCTCCTTGGCGTACCGGTCGATGACCGGGCCGCCGGGGAAGCCCAGGTTCAGCACGCGGGCGATCTTGTCGAACGCCTCGCCCGCCGCGTCGTCGATGGTCGCGCCCATCGGCCGGACGTCGGAGGTGATGTCCTCGGACAGCAGCAGCGAGGAGTGGCCGCCGGAGACCAGCAGGGCCATCGTCGGCTCGGGCAGCGGGCCGTGCTCCAGCTGGTCGACGCAGATGTGGGAGGCGAGGTGGTTGACGCCGTAGAGGGGCTTGCCCAGGGCGTAGGCGTACGCCTTCGCCGCGGAGACGCCGACCAGCAGGGCGCCCGCGAGGCCGGGGCCCGCGGTCACCGCGATGCCGTCCAGGTCCCTGGCGGCGACCCCGGCCTCCTTCAGGGCGCGGTCGATGGTGGGGACCATCGCCTCCAGGTGCGCGCGGGAGGCCACTTCCGGTACGACACCGCCGAAGCGGGCGTGCTCGTCGACGCTGGAGGCGATGGCGTCCGCCAGCAGGGTGGTGCCGCGGACGATGCCGACGCCGGTCTCGTCGCAGGAGGTCTCGATGCCGAGGACGAGGGGTTCGTCAGTCATTGCTCTCGGTTCCTTGTACGGGGGGAGCATCCGCGGCGGGGCCGCCTGCGGAGGCGGTGGTCAGACGCATGACCAGGGCGTCCACGTTGCCCGGCTGGTAGTAGCCGCGCCGCACGCCGATCGGCTCGAAACCGAAGCGCTCGTACAGCTTCTGGGCGCGGACGTTGTCGACCCGGCATTCGAGCAGCACCTCGTGACACTCGAACGCGGTCGCCGCGCGCAGCAGCTCGTCGAGCAGGCGCCGGCCGAGGCCGGTGCCCTGCTCGTCGCGGGCCACGGCGATGGTCTGGACGTCGGCCTGCTCGCCGGAGGCGACGAGACCCGCGTAGCCGACGATGCGGCCGTCGGTCTCGGCCACGAGATAGCGCCGGGTGGCCTCGGAGCCCCGGGCGTGGGCCAGTTCGGACCAGAACATGCCCCGGGACCAGGCGTCCTCGGGGAACAGGTCCTTCTCCAGCTCCAGGACCGGGTCGATGTCCCACCAGCGCATCTCGCGCAGTACGGGGTTTGCCGGTGCCGTCACTTGGGGGTGACCACCTTGTAGTTCTTGGGGACCTGGGCGTCCGGACGGCGCAGGTACAGCGGCCGGGGCGCCGGGAGTTCCTCGCCCGCGGCCAGCCTCCCGGCGGCGAGCGAGGCGAGGGCCGCGGCGGACACGTGCTCGGGCTCGTGGGCGCTCGGGAACGTGTCCGGGTAGAGCAGCGCGCCCGCACCGACCGCCGGGAGCCCCGCGACCCGCTCGGCGATGTCGGCCGGCCGGTCGACGGCGGGGTCGGTGAGCCGGGTGCGGGAGTCGGCGTACTTCGCCCAGTAGACCTCCTTGCGCCGGGCGTCGGTCGCCACGACGAAGGGGCCCTTCTCGATGTCGGCGGCGTAGGCCAGCGCGTCCAGCGTGCACAGGCCGTGCACCGGGACCCCGAGCGCGAGGCCGAAGGTGTCGGCGGTCATCAGACCGACCCGCAGGCCGGTGTAGGGGCCGGGGCCGGTGCCGACGACGATCGCGGTGACCGCCTCCAGCTTCAGCCCGGCTTCGGCGAGCACACGGTCGACGGCCGGCAGCAGCAG
Organism: Streptomyces sp. NPDC015139; assembly: GCF_043079785.1. Classification (NCBI taxonomy): domain Bacteria; kingdom Bacillati; phylum Actinomycetota; class Actinomycetes; order Kitasatosporales; family Streptomycetaceae; genus Streptomyces; species Streptomyces sp. NPDC015139. The sequence goes on from NZ_JBIBUW010000003.1 coordinate 804,996, forward strand.
CTCTCCGTGCCGGCGCGCGTCCACCTGGCTCGACGAGGCGATGACGTCCGTGCCGTCGTGCAGCGCGACGGTGACGGCGGGTGTGGCGGTATCCAGAGCGAGCAAGAGCACGCGAACAGCCTACGGCTCCCGCGGCTCGGGCATCGCCGTCCCGGTCGTACGGTCACCGACTGCTACGGTCTGTACGAAGTACGACATATCGCACGAGACGGAGGTGGGCGCACGTGGCCGGGACCAGCTCGGGAATCGTGGCCGGCCTGACCGCGGCGGCGCTCGGAGCGGTCGGTTTCCTCGCCTACCGCGCCCAGGCGACCGTCCCGGCGGGTCTGGCCGGCCGGCCCGGAGCGAGCGCCTCCGCCGCGGCGCCGGCCGCGAAGGCGCCCCGGGACCGCCGTAACCCGACCGCCCTGCCGACGGCGTCCGGCAAGGGTGAACGGGTCGTGTACTCGGTGGACGACGACCGGGTCTGGCTGGTCGAGGAGCACGAGCACGTGGCACGCACCTTCCGGGTGCGGCCCGGCAGCATGGACCCCGCGGTGGGCACGTACTGGGTGTCGTCCCGCTCGAACGCGGCCACCGGCACCGACGGCGCGCCGGTCGAGCACATCGTGCGGTTCTCCAGCGTGGACGGCGTGGCGATCGGGTTCAGCGCGGCCGTCGGCGACGGCGCGCAGACGGCGGTCGACCCGGCCGTGAAGACCGGCGGCATCCGGGAGGACCGGGCCGACGGGACCGCGATGTGGAACTTCGCGACGATCGGCGTGAAGGTGGTCGTGATCCGCTAGGTCCGGCCGCCGGATCCGGTCGGCCGGCCCTAGGCGGCCTCGCGCCGCTCCGGGGCGGCGCCGGGGGCCGTCTGGGCCGTCTCCGGGGCCCGCGGTGGTGTGGAGACCGCGGCCGCGGCCGCGCACGAGGCCAGCAGATCGCGCATGGACATCCCGGCGGGCACGGCCGGGCGGGACTGCTCCGCGGGGCGGTGAGCGGTCATGGACGCCTCCTGAGCTGCGGGGGCGGGCGTAGTTAGGCACACCTAACTACCGGCTGGACACCATGTGACCACGCCCGGGACGTCCTGCGCAATATGTTGCCGACGGCATGTCGGAAAGCCGTCGGACGGTTCAGGCCGCGACGGTCTCCAGGCCACTGTCCGCCCACCGCCGTCCGAGCCCGGTCAGCGTCACGTGCCGCACCTCGTCCGTGGTGTCCCCGACGGCCCGGTGGATGACGACCTGCAGCCGGTCCTCGGTCAGCTCCTCGACCTTGCCCTCGCCCCACTCCACGACGATCACCGAGTCGGTCAGCGAGACGTCGAGGTCCAGGTCCTCCATCTCGTCCAGGCCGCCGCCGAGCCGGTAGGCGTCCACGTGGACCAGGGGCGGGCCGTCACCGAGGGAAGGGTGCACGCGCGCGATGACGAAGGTCGGCGAGGTGACCGCGCCGCGCACGCCGAGCCCCTCGCCGAGGCCCCGGGTCAGCGTGGTCTTGCCCGCGCCGAGCTCCCCGCTGAGCATCACCAGGTCGCCCGCGCGCAGCAGCTTGGCGAGGCGGCGGCCCAGCTCCCGCATCTGCTCGGGAGAGGTGATGGTCAGCCGGGTCTCAGCGGTGTCGTGCGGTGCGGCAGTAGCTTCCATCGTCACTCACTTGCAGTAGTACACGGATGAGGTCCCGCGGGGGACCGGTCCGGGCCGGACCGCGGCCGTAGGGCCGGTGGCCGCTCCCTCTAGGAGGAGGCGGAGTCACAGCCACTTACGGTAGCCGGAAGCGGCACGGCGCCGGCACGGGCGAGCAGATCGGCGAGGCGGTCTATCACCACTTCGGGGTGTTCCAGCATCACCAGGTGCCCGGCGTCCGGCACGAGCACCAGCTCCGCCTCGGGGAGCAGGTCGGCGATGGCCTCGCTGTGCTCGCTCGGCGTGACCAGGTCCTGCACGCCGGCCAGCACGAGCACGGGCATGCTCCGGAAGTGGGCGAGAGCCTCGGTCTTGTCGTGGTCGGTGAAGGCCGGGTAGAACTCGGCGACCACGTCGATCGGCGTGGACTCGATCATCCGTTCGGCGAACCGCTCGACGGCCGGGTCGACGTCCCGCCCCGCGAACGAGTACCGCTTGATGATCCCGGCGAACAGGTCGGCGGTGGCCCGGCGCCCCTTCTCCACCAGTTCCGCCTGCTGCCCGAGCGCCTTCAGCACTCCGGGGAGGATGCGGCGCACCGCGTTGACGCCGGCCAGCGGCAGGCCGAAGTTGACCTCGCCGAGCCGTCCGGACGAGGTGCCCACGAGGGCGGTCGCGACGACCCGGTCCCGGATCAGCTCCGGGTACTGGGCGGCGAGGGCCATCACGGTCATCCCGCCCATCGAGTGACCGACGAGCACGACCGGGCCGTCCGGTACGGCGGCGTCGAGGACGGCCTTCAGATCGCGGCCGAGCTGGTCGATGGTGACCGGCACCCGGTCGCGGGTCTGGGCCGCGCCCCGCCCCGAGCGCCCGTGGCTGCGCTGGTCCCAGTGCACGGTACGGACGACCCCGCGCAGGGCGGCCCGCTGGAAGTGCCAGGAGTCCTGGCTGAGGCAGTAGCCGTGGCAGAAGACGACGGTCACGGGGGCGGGCGCCTTGCGTCCGAAGAGCCGGCGGCGGCGCGGGGAGGGGGTCGGCCCGGGTTCCGGCTCGGTCTCGTCGACCTCGTAGTACAGCTCGGTGCCGTCGTCGGCGTACGCCTTGCCCGGGGTGCCGCGCAGGGTGCCGTAGGGGCCGGCCGAGTCCAGCGCCAGCCGGGCCTTGCGCCGCATCCCGCGGCCGACCGTCATCCGCTCGATGGCGACACCGGCCGCCGCGCCCGCGGCGAGCACGCCTATCGCGGCGCCGGCGATGCCGGTCGCCCTGCGCCAGCTCCCGGACGTCGCCCCCGCGGCGGAGGCGACGGCCGCCGAGGCGAGGACGTCCGCCACTGCCTCCGCGCTGCTCTCGCTCACGTACCGCTCCTCTTCGCCGTACTGCAGTTCGCCTGTGGGTGAAACGGGTGAGGCCCCTGTGGTGCCCGAGTGCCGGGGTCACCCGAGGGACCCGTCGCTCCCGGACGGGTTACCCGAGTTCTTCCCCGTTCACATAGACGCGCGGAACCCGCGTTCCGATGCGTGTGACGATTTCGTACGCGATCGTGCCGCAGGCCTGCGCCCAGTCCTCGGCGGTGGGTTCGCCGCGGTCGCCGGGGCCGAACAGCACGGCCTCGCTGCCCACCGCGGGCTCGTCGCCGCCGAGGTCCACCACGAACTGGTCCATGGCGACCCGCCCGGCGACCGTCCGCCACTTGCCGTCGACCAGCACCGGCCCGGTGCCCGAGGCGTGCCGCGGGATGCCGTCCGCGTAGCCGACCGGCACCAGGCCGAGGGTGGTCGCGCCGGGAGTGACGTAGTGGTGGCCGTAGCTGACGCCGTGTTCGCCCGGGACGTGCTTGACCAGGGCCAGCGAGGCGCTGAGCGTCATCACCGGGCGCAGCCCGAAGTCGGCCGGGGTGCCCAGCTCCGGGCTGGGCGAGATGCCGTACATCGCGATGCCCGTGCGGACGAGGTCGAAGTGGGTCTCGGGCAGGGTGAGCGTGGCGGGCGAGTTGGCGATGTGCCGCACCTCGGGACGCAGGCCCTGCTCCTCGGCGTGGGCGAGCATCTCCCGGAAGCGGTCGAGCTGGTCGGCGACGGAGGGGTGCCCCGGCTCGTCGGCGCAGGCGAAGTGGGACCACAGACCGGTGACGCGCACCAGTCGGTCGTCCTCGGCCCGCCGGGCCTCGGCGACGAGTTCGGGCCAGTCGGCCGGCTGACAGCCGTTGCGTCCGAGTCCGGTGTCCGCCTTGAGCTGCACGCGGGCGGTCCGGCCGGCCTGCCGGGCCGCCTCGACGGCCTCCCGCAGGGCCCACAGCCCGCTCACGGAGACGTCGATGTCGGCCTCGATCGCCTGCCGCCAGGGGCCGCCCGGCACCCACAGCCAGCACAGCATCCGGCCCGGCAGGCCGGCCGAGCGCAGCGCGAGCGCCTCCTCGGGCGTGGCGGTGCCGAGCCAGTCCGCCCCCGCGGCGAGGGCCGCGCGGGCGCACGGCACCGCGCCGTGGCCGTATCCGTCGGACTTGACGACGGCCATCAGGGCCGCGCCCCGCGTACGGGCGCGCAGCGCCCGCACGTTGGCGCGCAGGGCGCCCAGGTCGATCTCGGCGCGGGCGCGCAGGGGGGCGGTAGGCACAGCTGCAGTCTCACTCATGGCGCCCCCAGTCTCTCAGAGGGCCGTGCGGGCCCCCGGTGCCGTGTCAGGTACCCGGCCTGCGCCCGCGCACGGAGAGGTGGTCGCCCCTCGTGAGCACGGGTGCTTTCCGGCGGGGTGCGGGGCGGTCCGTGGCGGGACGCGCATTCCGCCGGCCGCACGTCACCCTCGACGGCGGCGCCCGGCCGGGCGTGTCGGTCCGCCGGGGCCGCGCGGGGCCGGGACCGGCACCGGGTACCGCCGCACACCGGGCCGTATGCCGGCGCGGGGCGCGCGGGGCTGCCCGCCGGGGCCGTCGCCGGCGGCCCGGTCACCGCGGCGGCGGGCGGTGCCGCGGCGGCCCGGTGTGCGGTGCGTCCGCCGATCACGCGGTCGGCCGAACGCGCGGCCCCACCCGATCAGCGGTGCCGCGCGGAAGGGGCACCCGCGGGGCCAGGGGCCCCGCCGAGCCGGGCGCGTTCCGCCCGCCCGCGCACGCGGGGCGCCTCCGGAGCGGGGGAAGCACCGGTCCCGCGCGGTCAGTCGTACACGTCCCGCCAGGCCTCCGGGATCCGCGCGGCGACGTCGTGCGCCCCCGCGGGCGCCCCGTCCGCCGCGAACCTCCCGGCGAGTCCGTGCAGATGGGCGGCCGCGCTCCCGGCGTCCCGCGCGGCGAGTCCCGCCGCCAGCAGCGATCCGGCGAGCCCCGACAGCACGTCGCCGCTCCCCGCCGTGGCCAGCCAGGGCGTCCCCGTCGCGTTGACCCGGACGGCACCGCCCCCGTCGTCGGCCACCAGCGTCGTCGAACCCTTGAGCAGCACGGTCGCCCGGTACGCCGCCGCCAACTCCCGCACCGCGGCCAGCCGGGCGCCCTCGACCTCCTCCCGCCGCACCCCCAGCAGCGCGGCGGCCTCCCCCGCGTGCGGCGTCATCAGCGTCGGCGCGGTACGCCCGCGCACCGCGTCCCGCTCGGCCAGCCGCAGCCCGTCGGCGTCGAGCAGGACCGGCACGTCGGCCGCCAGCACCTGCGCCACGGTCGCCGCGTCGTCGCCCGCTCCCGGCCCGACCACCCAGGCCTGCACCCGCCCGGCCCTGGCGGGGCCGGCGTCGGAGACGAGCGTCTCGGGGAAGCGCGCGATGACCGCGTCCCCGGCGGGCCCGACGTACCGAACGGCTCCCGCGCCGCCCCGCAGCGCCCCGGAGACGGCGAGCACCGCGGCCCCCGGGTACCGCGCGGACCCTGCGGCGATGCCCACGACACCCCGCCGGTACTTGTCGCTCTCCGCCGCGGGCGACGGCAGCAGCCGCGCCACGTCGGCGTGCTGCAGGGCTTCCAGTGCGCCCTCGCCGGGCAACTCCAGCCCGATGTCGACGAGTCGCACGATCCCGGCGTACTCGCGCGCCGGGTCGATCAGCAGGCCCGGTTTGTACGTGCCGAACGTGACCGTGAGATCCGCCCGGACCGCGGCCCCCCGGACCTCTCCGGTGTCCGCCTCGACGCCGCTGGGCAGGTCCACCGCCACCACGGCGGCCCGGGACCGGTCCGCCAGGTCCGCGAGCCGTTCGGCGTCGGGGCGCAGCCCGCCCTTGCCGCCGATCCCGACGATCCCGTCCATCACGAGGTCGGCCCGCGCGATCGGCTCCTCGGCGTCGTCGGCCCCGGTGACCCGGCCGCCCGCCCGCCGCAGCGCGCCGAGCCCGCCGGCGTGGGCCCGGCCGGGCGCGAGCAGCACGGCCGTCACGCCGGCTCCGCGCCGGGCCAGCCGTGCCCCGGCGTACAGGGCGTCCCCGCCGTTGTCGCCGCTGCCGACGAGCAGCACCACCCGGCTGCCGTACACCCGGCCGAGCAGATCCGCGCAGGCGGCGGCCAGTCCGGCGGCGGCCCGCTGCATCAGCGCGCCGTCCGGCAGCCGCGCCATCAGGGCCCGTTCGGCCGCCCTCACCGTCTCCACGCTGTACGCAGTACGCATGGCACCGAGTCTGCCCCGCACCCCCCACCCCCCACACCCGGGGCTCACCCCTCGGCGACCACCACGGCCGAGGCCACGCCCGCGTCGTGGCTCAGGGAGACGTGCCAGGCCCGCACGCCCAGCTCCGCGGCCCGCGCGGCGACGGTCCCCTTCACCCGCAGCCGCGGCTGCCCGCTGTCCTCGACGTACACCTCGGCGTCGGTCCAGTGCAGTCCCGCCGGTGCCCCCAGGGCCTTGGCCAGCGCCTCCTTGGCGGCGAACCGGGCCGCGAGCGAGGCGATGCCCCGCCGCTCCCCGCTGGGGAGCAGCAGCTCCCGTTCCACGAACAGCCGGTCGGCCAGGCCGGGCGTGCGCTCCAACGACGCCCGGAACCGGTCGATCTCGGCGACGTCGATCCCGACTCCGATGATGCTCATGCCGCGCAGCCTACGGTCACGGCCGGGTGCCGGACGGCGGGTCGGCCCGTGCCGTCTACGCTCCGGTCATGACATCCAAGGCCTATCTCTCCGACTTGTTCGCGCTGGACGGCCGTGTCGCCGTGGTCACCGGAGGGAGTTCCGGCATCGGCCGGGCCATCGCCGGGGCGCTGGCGCGGGCCGGGGCGAGCGTGGTGGTCGTGGCCCGGACCGAGGCACAGCTCGAGGAGACGGTCGAGGAGTTGACGGCCGACGGGTGCCGGGCCGCCCGGGTCGCCGCGGATCTGTCCGTCCGTGCGGGCGTGCGCGCGGCGGCCGAGGAGGCGGCCGCGGTGTTCGGGGAGCCCGACATCCTCGTCAACTGCGCCGGGGTCAATCTCCGGCCGCCGATGGGCGAACTGGGCGAGGAGGTGTGGGACACCACCATGGCGCTGAACCTCGACGCGCCGTTCCTGCTGGGTCAGCGGTTCGGGCCGGGCATGGCCGAGCGCGGGTTCGGCCGGATCATCCACATCACCTCCCAGCAGGCCCACCGGGCGTTCGTGCAGAGCGGCGCCTACGGCGTCTCGAAGGGGGCGCTGGAGTCGCTGGCCCGCTCGCAGGCCGAGGCGTGGTCGCGGTACGGCGTCACCTGCAACACCCTGGTGCCGGGCTTCGTGATGACGCCTCTGAACACCCGGCTGTCGTCCGATCCCGAGCGGGTGGCGGCGCTGGCCGCGCGGACGATGGTGGGCCGCAACGGGCTCGCGGAGGACTTCGCGGGCGCGGCGGTGTTCCTCGCGAGTGCCGCGTCGGCGTACGTCACCGGCCAGTCGCTCTTCGTCGACGGCGGTTTCTCGGTGCACTGACGGGGGTTCCGCGGTGCTGACGGCGGCTTCCCGGCGCACCGGGGGAAGGACGCGGGGACCGCCGCACCCCCGTTTCCGGGGGGCGGGACGACGGCGGTCCCCGCGAAGGACGCGTGCCGGGTCAGGGCCGGGCTTGCGCGTCCGTGGCGTCCATGGAGGTCCGGGAGCCGCTCCGGAGGTCCTTGGCGCCGTTCGGCGCCGGCCCGGGCGGGGAGCCTCCCCCGTTGCTGAAGCCTGGGAGGTACCCCGTCGCCCTGCCGACACCCACCAATCTGCCGGACCCGTGTTAAGCGGGTGCTGCGCGCACATGACGCCCTCGTACCGTTTCCGATACGGCCCGATCGGCCGAGGTCACCACAAGTTCGCCGTGGTCACGGGCAGTTCACCGCGCGTTCGCTACTTGTTGCCGCCCTTGGCCAGGAAGGCCAGCAGGTCCTGCCGGCTGACCACACCGGTCGGCTTGCCCTCGACCAGGACGATGGCCGCGTCGGCCCCGCCGAGCACCGACATCAGGTCGCCGACCGGCTCGCCGGAGCCGACCTGGGGCAGCGGGGCGGACATGTGCTTCTCCAGCGGGTCCTCCAGGGACGCGCGCTTGCTGAACAGGGCGTCCAGCAGCTCCCGTTCCACGACCGAGCCGACGACCTCGGCGGCCATCACGTCGGGGTGGCCGGCGCCCGGCTTGACGACGGGCATCTGCGAGACGCCGTACTCGCGCAGCACCTCGATGGCCTGGCCGACGGTCTCCTCGGGGTGCATGTGCACCAGGGAGGGGATGGCGCCGGCCACCTTGTCGTTCAGGACGTCGGCGACGCGGGCGCTCGGGCCCTCGTCCTCCAGGAAGCCGTAGTCGGCCATCCACTCGTCGTTGAAGATCTTGCTGAGGTAGCCGCGGCCGCTGTCCGGCAGCAGGACGACCACGACGTCGTCCGGGCCGAGCCGCTCGGCGACCTCCAGCGCGGCCACGACGGCCATGCCGCAGGAGCCGCCCACCAGCAGGCCCTCCTCCTTGGCCAGCCGGCGGGTCATCTGGAAGGAGTCCTTGTCGGAGACGGCGACGATCTCGTCCGCGACGGTGCGGTCGTAGGCGGTCGGCCAGAAGTCCTCACCGACGCCCTCGACCAGGTACGGCCGCCCGGACCCGCCGGAGTACACCGAGCCCTCGGGGTCGGCGCCGATCACCTTGACCTTCCCCTGGCTGGCCTCCTTGAGGTAGTTGCCGGTGCCGGAGATGGTGCCGCCGGTGCCCACGCCCGCGACGAAGTGGGTGATCTTCCCCTCGGTCTGCTCCCACAGCTCGGGGCCGGTCGAGTGATAGTGCGAGAGCGGGTTGTTGGGGTTGGAGTACTGGTCCGGCTTCCAGGCGCCGGGGGTCTCCCGCACGAGCCGGTCGGAGACGTTGTAGTACGAGTCGGGGTGCTCGGGGTCCACGGCGGTCGGGCAGACGACGACCTCGGCGCCGTACGCGCGCAGCACGTTGATCTTGTCGGTGCTCACCTTGTCGGGGCACACGAAGATGCACTTGTAGCCCTTCTGCTGGGCCACGATGGCAAGACCCACACCGGTGTTCCCACTGGTCGGCTCGACGATGGTGCCGCCCGGCTTCAGCTCCCCGCTCTGCTCGGCGGCCTCGATCATGCGCAGGGCGATGCGGTCCTTCACGGAGCCGCCCGGGTTGAAGTACTCGACCTTGGCCAGGACGGTGGCCTGGATGCCCTGGGTCACGTTGTTGAGCCGCACCAGCGGGGTGTTGCCGACGAGGCTGATCATCGAGTCGTGAAAATGCACCGTTGTCTCCGGTTGCTTGCACAAAAACTGTGGTCGTAGTTGGTGTCGCCAGCCTAAGGCCCTCGGGTGACACCCGGCGGGCGTTCACTCCCCGTCGAGATTGGCGCACGGTCTGTACGGGGCAAGGAGTGGATGTACGGCTACGAGGAGGTGGCGGCGACGCATGACGAGCATGTCGAGGGCGAGAGTGGCCCGGCGCATCGCGGCCGGAGCGGCGTACGGCGGTGGCGGGGCGGGGCTGGTCGGCGCGGCCGCCGTCGGTCTGCTGCTGGCCGAGGTGCAGATGGCCCGGCGCCGCGTCGGCAACGGCAGCAGCGGGCGGGTGCCGATGGCCGACGGAGTGTACGGGCACGCGTACGACGTGCCCGGTGAACAGGCGCTCCAACTGACCATTCTCGGCGACTCCACGGCCGCGGGGCAGGGCGTGCACCGGTCGGGCCAGACACCGGGGGCGCTGCTGGCGTCGGGGCTCGCCGCGGTCGCGGAACGGCCGGTCGAGCTGCGCAACGTCGCCCAGCCCGGGGCCCAGTCCGACGACCTGGACCGGCAGGTGGCGCTGGTGCTGTCCTCGCCCGCCCCGGTCCCGGACGTCTGCGTGATCATGATCGGCGCGAACGACGTGACGCACCGGATGCCGCCGACGCGGTCGGTACGGCACCTGTCGGCGGCGGTACGGCGGCTGCGCACGGCCGGCGCGGAGGTGGTGGTCGGCACGTGTCCCGACCTCGGGACCATCGAGCCGGTGCAGCAGCCGCTGCGCTGGCTGGCCCGGCGGGCGTCCCGGCAGCTCGCGGCGGCGCAGACGATCGGCGTGGTCGAGCAGGGCGGGCGCACGGTGTCGCTGGGCGACCTGCTGGGTCCGGAGTTCGAGGCGAATCCGCGGGAGCTGTTCGGGCCGGACAACTACCACCCGTCGGCGGAGGGGTACGCGACGGCCGCGATGGCCGTGCTGCCGACGGTGTGCGCGGCGCTCGGCCTGTGGCCGGAGGAGGAGCGGCCGGACGTGTCCCGCCGCGAGGGCTTCCTCCCGGTGGCCCGCGCGGCCGCGGAGGCCGCGTCCGAGGCCGGCACCGAGGTGACGGCCGCCATGCCGACGGGCCCCCGGGGCCCCTGGGCCCTGCTCAAGCGACGCCGCCGCCGCCGCGTGCACGAGGCCGAACCGGCCCGCCCCACGGCCTGACCGGCGGGCGGGCGGCCGGCCGCCCGGTGACACCGTGATCGGCGGGACCCGCCTGTCCCGGCCGACCGGCCCGCCCCCGGCCGAGTGAGGTGGGGGCGGACATCCAGTGGGCATAGGGAAAGCACGGGGCCTGTTTCGTGCTGGGGCCCGTTCGACCCCGCGCCCGTTCGACCCGGGGCGAGCGGGTGGGCAAGCAAGCGCTTAGTAATGTGAGGTCAGTGTCACACCGCGACACCGATGACCTGTCAGGTACGGCCGGGTAACTTCCCAGACGGCCCTGCCCAATTCCGTCCACTGGAGCCGTGATGCCCGAAGCCGTCATCGTCTCGACCGCCCGCTCCCCCATCGGCCGCGCTTTCAAGGGCTCCCTGAAGGACCTGCGCCCGGACGACCTCACCGCCACGATCATCCAGGCGGCGCTCGCCAAGGTCCCGGAGCTCGACCCGCGGGACATCGACGACCTGATGCTCGGCTGCGGCCTGCCCGGCGGCGAGCAGGGCAACAACCTCGGCCGTATCGTCGCCGTGCAGATGGGGATGGACCACCTCCCGGGCTGCACCGTCACCCGGTACTGCTCCTCGTCCCTGCAGACCAGCCGCATGGCCCTGCACGCCATCAAGGCCGGCGAGGGCGACGTCTTCATCTCGGCCGGTGTCGAGATGGTCTCCCGGTTCGTCAAGGGCAACTCCGACAGCCTGCCCGACACGCACAACCCCTTCTTCGCCGAGGCCGAGGCCCGCACCGCCGCCGTCGCGGAGCAGGAGGGCACCACCTGGCACGACCCGCGCGAGGACGGCCTCGTCCCCGACGCCTACATCGCGATGGGCCAGACCGCCGAGAACCTGGCCCGTTCCAAGGGCGTCACCCGCCAGGACATGGACGAGTTCGGCGTCCGCTCGCAGAACCTCGCCGAGGAAGCCATCAAGAACGGCTTCTGGGAGCGGGAGATCACCCCGGTCACCACCCCCGACGGCACGGTCGTCGCCAAGGACGACGGCCCGCGCGCCGGCGTCAACCTGGAGGGCGTCCAGGGCCTGAAGCCGGTCTTCCGCCCCGACGGCCTGGTCACCGCCGCCAACTGCTGCCCGCTCAACGACGGCGCCGCCGCGCTCGTCATCATGTCCGACACCAAGGCCCGCGAGCTGGGCCTGACCCCGCTCGCCCGCATCGTCTCCACCGGCGTCTCGGGCCTGTCCCCCGAGATCATGGGCCTCGGCCCCGTCGAGGCGTCCCAGCAGGCCCTGCGCCGGGCCGGCCTGACCATCGACGACATCGACCTGGTGGAGATCAACGAGGCGTTCGCCGCCCAGGTGATCCCCTCCTACCGGGACCTCGGCATCGACCTGGACAAGCTGAACGTCAACGGCGGCGCCATCGCCGTCGGCCACCCCTTCGGCATGACGGGCGCGCGGATCACCGGCACGCTCATCAACTCGCTCCAGTGGCACGACAAGCAGTTCGGCCTGGAGACCATGTGCGTCGGCGGCGGCCAGGGCATGGCGATGGTCATCGAGCGCCTGAGCTGACACACCGTCCGTAGCCGGCCGGACACCTTACGTCAGCCGGAGGCCCGGAACCCGTGGGACACCAGGGTTCCGGGCCTTTCCGTGATCCAATCTCCCCCAGGATGTGACCTATCTCCCTCTCCGGAGATATCCGCGCAGGTCAGCGCCGTTCCACCGGAAACGTTACGACCGAAGTCCCGTCCTTTTCGTGACGTTACGCACTGACAGCTGGTTAGTCCGCCCTTCAAGCTGATGTAGGAAGTCGGGGGTCGACTTTGAACCGGGAGTACGTCAGTGAGCGCCATGCCGATCGCCTTGCTGCTCACCACGGCCGCCACGGGCGCCGTGGGCGTCGCCGTCCTGCGCACCGTCCTGAAGCTGCGCCGCCAGATCTCGGAGCTGCACGCAGAGCTCGCGGGGAACGCCGAGAGCAACGCCGCGACCATGCGCGCGCTCCTGCCGAACGCGCGCAGCCACGCCGACGCCGACCGCATACGCGAGGCGGTGGCCGAGGCGCTGGCGGAGGAGCGGGAGCGTGAGCTGGCCGAGGCGCGCGCCTTCTGGGCGGCGCAGGAGGCCCGTGACGCCTCCGACGCGCCCTCCCTGCTCGGGCTGCCGGACACCGACCTGTTCATGCCCCGGCAGACCGACTTCGTGGGCCTGGAGCCGGTGGCCGAGCCCGCCACGGACGCCGACGAGTTCGCCGGGGAGTCCCCCGAGCTGGCCGCCGCCCGCCGCCGCCACCCCTCGCACCCGGACTTCGTGCCGGTGCAGTCCCCCGCCGTGACCGACCACGAGCGCACGGTGACCGCACTGGAGCAGCTGGCCGACGGACGCGTCGAGCTGTCCGACGTCCGTCCGGGCCCGCTCGGCACCCTCGACGTGTACGTGTTCGCCGACGGCACCACCCTGTGCATGACGCCGGGTCACCGGGAGACGGCGGAACGGCTCGCGGCGGCCCTGGACGCGGGCGAGATGCCGTACCTGCTCGGCGGCTCGGGGATCTCCGGCGCCTACACGCTGACCTTCGCCTGCGGCGAGGACACCGTCTACGTGCTGGCCGACCGGGTCATCGCCTCCCTCTGAGCCGGCCGGGGCGGCGCCCCGCCCCGGCTCACACGCCCGCGCGCTGCCGGGCCTCCTCGACACGGCGGACCGCCTCGGCGACCTCGTCGTCGCTCCGCAGCACCAGGGCCAAGTCGTGAGCGGCGACCAGGATTTGGTCGGCCACCGCGAACATCCCCGCGTCCGGCATCTCGCGGGGCTCGGTCCCCGGCTCCTCCACCTGCTGCACCCAGCGGGAGAACTCCCGGGCCAGCGCCAGCGCCTCGGCCGCGGCGCTGCGTTGCAGCCGGCTCTGCGGCGCCGCCCGCAACCGGTCGGCGAAGTGATCCACTGCTTTGGTCAAGGGCGTCGTATCAAGCACGGGCCGAGCGTAACGCGCCGCACTGTTGCCAATACGCGAACGCTCAGGCACGGTGACGTGAAGGACCGGCTTACATCCCCTTTGCGTTCGGAGGCGCCGATGTCCCAAGTCTTCTCCGAGGAGACCCACCGCAATCTGCTCGCCCGCATTCCCCACTGCACCGGTCGTGAGATCTCCGACTGGCTGCGCACCGTCGAAGAAGGCCCGTCTCTGTTCCGCTTCGAGGAGAAGGTCAGCTGGCTCCGGCACGAGTACGACCTGGCGTACGGCCACGCGAAGGCCATCGTGCACGAGTACGACCTGAGGAGGGCAGCGCGCAAGCTGCTCTGACAACGGCGAAGGGCCCCGGGCGTGTTGCCCGGGGCCCTTCGCAGGACCGGCGTGACCGCTAGTCGTTGCTGCTGAAGATCGCGACCAGGCGCAGCATCTCCACGTAGATCCACACCAGGGTGAGGGTGAGGCCGAACGCGGCGAGCCAGGACTCGTTGCGCGGGGCGCCGTAGGCGATGCCGTCCTCGATCTGCTTGAAGTCGAGCGTCAGGAAGAACGCGCCGAGCAGGATCGCGAAGATGCCGACGAGCGCACCGAGCGGGCCGAAGCTGCGCAGTCCGCCGTCCTCGGCGACGCCGAAGGCGACCAGCAGCAGGTTGACCGCCATGACCACCAGGAAGGCCATCGCGATGGCGAGTCCGATACGGGCGTAGCGCGCGGTGACCCGGATCCAGCCGGCCTTGTAGACCAGCAGGGTCGCGCCGGAGACCGCCATGGTGCCGAGCACGGCCTGGAAGGGCGCGCCGCTCCACCGGCTGTTGAACATCTCGCTGATCACGCCGAGGAACACGCCCTCGAAGGCGGCGTAACCGAGGATCAGCGCGGGCGACGGCGTGCGCTTGAAGCTCTGGATCATGGCCAGCACGAAGGCGACGATCGCGGAGCCGACCGCCAGACCGTAGCTGGTCGTGGAGACCGGCAGCAGCGCCCAGGCGAGGACGGCGCCGACGGCGACCGTGCCGAGCGTGATGGCGGAGCGGACGACGACGTCGTCCATGGTCATCCGGTCGGTGGTGACCGGGGCCTGCGGCGGCGCGCCGGCCGGGGCACCCTGCTGGGCGTAGGGGTTCTGCGCGTAGGGATTCTGCGCGTAGGGGTTGCCCTGTGCGTACCCGGCCTGCGGTGCGGTGTTGAAGCCGGCGTAGCCGTTGTCGCGGCTGAACCCCCGTCGCGAGAAGACCGGGTTACTGCTCCTCATTTCACTCCTCCATGGCCACCTTGCGCGGCCTTGGCCTCAAGAGTAATGGATTGGCAAAGGATCGTCCGTAATACCTGGGGAGGATCTTTCCCTCGTCGTGCTCGGCAACACGCTACGCGTACCGGTGATTCCCGGCCACGGACATCCACGGGTCGTGACGAACCCGCAGCACTCCACCGGTGCGGCTCACCGGAGCGGGAAGCCGGTGTACGCCTCGGCCAGATCGGTTCCGGCCGCGCGCGAGGAGGCGATCCGCTCCAGCCGGGCCCGCTGGAGGCGGGCGTCGAAGGCGGTGGCGTCGGGAGCCCGGTGCAGCAGGGTGGTCATGTCGTAGGAGAACCGCTCGGCCTGCCAGACTCGGCGCAGACAGGTGGCGGAGTAGGCGTCGAGGAGTTCCTCGGATCCGGTGTCCCGCCGGTGGACCAGCGCGCGGGCGAGGGTGACGACGTCGCCCACGGCGAGATTCAGCCCCTTGGCCCCCGTGGGCGGCACGATGTGGGCGGCGTCCCCGGCGAGGAACAGCCGGCCGTGGCGCATCGGCTCGTGCACGAAGGAACGCATGGGCGTGACCGACTTCTGGGTGACGGGGCCACGCTCCAGCCGCCAGCCGTCGGCGGTCTCGAGGCGCCGCTCCAGCTCGTCCCAGATCTCCCCGTCCCCCCATTGCGCGGCGTCGGTACCTTCGGGGACCTGGAGGTAGAGCCGGGAGGTGGTGGGGGACCGCATGGAGAGCAGGGCGAAGCCCCGGTCGTGGCGGGCGTAGACGAGTTCGTCGTGGGACGGCGCCACGTCGGCGAGGATGCCCAGCCAGGCATAGGGGTAGGACCGTTCGAACACCCGGGAGACCTCCGCCGGGAAGGCGCCCCGGGCCACGCCCCAGAAGCCGTCGCAGCCGACGACGTAGTCGCAGTCCAGCACCTCCTCGACGCCCCGGTGCCGGAAGGGGACGCGCGGGCGGTCGCCCTCGGCGCCCTCCACCGCCAGCGCCTCCGCCTCGAACAGCAGCGGGCCGCCCTCCTCCGACTGGAGGGCGACGAGGTCCTTGCAGACCTCCGTCTGCGCGTAGACCGTCACGGACCTGCCGCCGGTGAGGCCGGGGAAGTCGACGCGGTGGCGCCGGCCGTCGAAGCGCAGTTCGATGCCGTCGTGCCGCAGCCCCTCCCGGTCCATCCGCTCGCCGGCACCGGCGGCGCGCAGCACGTCGGCCGTGCCCTGCTCGAGGATCCCGGCCCGCTGGCGCTGCTCGACGTAGGCCCGGTCGCGGCTCTCCAGGACGACGGAGTCGATGCCCGCGCGGTGCAGCAGCCGTGCGAGCAGCAGCCCGGCCGGACCCGCTCCGATGATCCCGACGGTGGTGCGCATCGGTCGTCCTTCCCTCGGTCCACTCGGTCCGGCCGCCCGGCGGCCGTTCGCCTGGTGAAATTTTCTTCACTTGATTCCGGGCGTGAGTCTCCGACCGCACGGGTGCCGCTGTCAACGGTCGCGCGGTACGTCGAAGGGGTGATCGAGCGCGGAAAGGTGCCCGGAGCCGGACTTGAACCGGCACGCCCGCGAAGGGGCAGCGAGGTTTAAGCTCGCCGTGTCTGCATTCCACCATCCGGGCAGGCCGTGGGCTCCGCTACGAGGGTCCGAGCCTATCGGGACGCATCCCCCGAACAGCGGAAGGGCGGACCGATGTTGTCTTATTTTATTGACGTCTGAGGGTGCATCAGCCCACGGAACACGCCATCCGCACTTGCCAACAGCCTGGCGTGACGTGGGTGCGGCCGCACGCGAAATGACGGAATTTCACCGTCTGAACGAGGTCGCTCCACCTGTTCTCGACACGTTTCGAAGGCGCGTCCGAGGGCGCGGCCCTCAGGGACGCCCGTCCTCCCCAGGTATGACACCGCGCGCCGCCGTCCGACCCGAGTCGCCCTCCGGAACCGGAACAGCGGCTGACTACACCGCGGTCCGGCGCCGGGACGATGGACGAGTCCCCAGGAACACACGTCGTCCCGACAGGAGCACCGCCCCGTGACCACCACACCCACCGCCGGCCGGACCACGGCCGTGGCCGCACGCGCCACCGAGCTGTCGAAGATCTACGGGCAGGGTGAGACCCGGGTGGTCGCCCTGGACCGGGTCTCCGTCGACTTCCGGCAGGCGGAGTTCACCGCGATCATGGGCCCGTCCGGCTCCGGCAAGTCCACGCTGATGCACTGCGTGGCCGGCCTGGACACCTTCTCCTCCGGCTCGGTGCGCATCGGCGACACCGAGCTGGGCTCCCTGAAGGACAAGCAGCTCACCAAGTTGCGCCGGGACAAGATCGGCTTCATCTTCCAGGCGTTCAACCTGCTGCCGACGCTCACCGCGCTGGAGAACATCACCCTGCCGATGGACATCGCCGGGCGGAAGCCGGACAAGGCGTGGCTGGACCAGGTCATCCAGATGGTCGGGCTCTCCGGGCGGCTGAGCCACCGGCCGGCCCAGCTCTCCGGCGGACAGCAGCAGCGGGTGGCCGTGGCCCGCGCCCTCGCCTCCAAGCCCGAGATCATCTTCGGCGACGAGCCGACCGGCAACCTCGACTCGCGCTCCGGCGCCGAAGTGCTCGGCTTCCTGCGCAACTCCGTGCGCGAGCTGGGCCAGACGGTGGTCATGGTGACCCACGACCCGGTCGCCGCGGCCTACGCGGACCGTGTGGTCTTCCTGGCCGACGGCCGGATCGTCGACGAGATCCACGCCCCCACGGCCGACTCGGTCCTCGACCTCATGAAGCAGTTCGACGCGAAGGGCCGTACCAGCTGATGTTCCGCACCGCCCTGCGCAACGTCTTCGCGCACAAGGCCCGGCTCCTGATGACCGTGCTCGCCGTCATGCTCGGCGTGGCCTTCGTCTCCGGGACGCTCGTCTTCACCAACACCATCTCCGACGCCTACCAGAAGAGCTCCGCCAAGGGCTTCGACCGGGTCGACGTCGCCGTACGGCCCGATTACCAGGACTCCGAGGGCGACAAGGTCGGCCGGACGGCCGAGCTGACCCGGGCCATGCTCGACAAGGCCGCCCACGTCCCCGGGGCCGCGTCCGCCACCGGCGTCGTCAGCGGCTTCACCGCCGTCGCCGACAAGGACGGCAAACTCCTCGGCGGCGACTGGCAGTCCGCGGGCGGCAACTACTGGGGCGCGAAGGACCCCCGGTACCCGCTCGTCGACGGCCACGCCCCGCACGGCCGCGGCGAGGTGCTCCTCGACTCCAGGACCGCCGAGCGCGCCGGCTACCGGGTCGGCGACACCGTCCGCCTGTCGGTCGACGGCCCGGTCCTCACCCCGACCGTCGCCGGCATCTTCACGACCGACGACGGCAACGTGGCCGCGGGCGGCAGCCTCGCCCTCTTCGACACGCCCACCGCGCAGGCGCTGTTCGGCAAGAAAGGGACGTACGACGAGATCGACGTCCGGGCCGCCGCCGGCACCGCCCAGTCCGCGCTCAAGGCCGAGCTGGACAAGGCCCTGCCGTCCCGCCTGGTGGAGACCACCACCGGCCGGCACCTCGCCGACGAGCAGGCGCGGGCCATCTCCGCCTCGATGAGCGGGCTGCGCCAGGGCCTGCTGGTGTTCGCCGGCATCGCCCTGTTCGTCGGTACGTTCATCATCGCCAACACCTTCACCATGCTGGTCGCCCAGCGCACCCGGGAACTGGCCCTGATGCGGGCGGTCGGCGCCTCCCGCCGCCAGGTCACCCGCTCGGTGCTCATCGAGGCGTTCGCGGTCGGCGCGGTCGCCGGCGTGACCGGTCTGGCCGCCGGTGTCGGCATCGGCGCGGGTCTGCGCTCCCTGCTGGGCTCCTTCGGCGCGAGCGTGCCGGACGGGCCGCTGGTCGTCACCCCGGGCACGGTGGCCGCCGCTCTCGCGGTCGGCGTCCTCATCACCATGCTGGCCGCCTGGCTGCCCGGCCGCCGGGCCGCGAAGATCCCGCCGGTGGCGGCGATGAGCAGCGTGCACGCCAAGGCCACCACCAAGTCGCTGGTGCTGCGCAACACACTCGGCGCGCTGTTCTCGGCGGCCGGCGTCGCGGTGGTCCTCGCGGGCACCACGATGAACGCGGACAGCGGCCAGGGCGCCATGGGGCTCGGGGCCGTCCTGCTGATCGTCGGTGTGTTCATCCTGACCCCGCTGCTGTCCCGCCCGCTCATCGCGGCGGCCGCCCCGCTGCTGCGCGTGTTCGGCGTCTCGGGCAAGCTGGCCCGCCAGAACTCGGTGCGCAACCCACGCCGTACGGCGGCCACCGCCTCCGCGCTGATGATCGGCCTCACCCTGATCACCGGTATGACGGTGATGGCGGGCAGCCTGCAGACCTCCATCGACAAGATGGCCTCCGCGGCGATCCGCGCGGACTACGTCGTCTCGATGGCCAACCGCGGGCCGCTCTCCCCCGACGTGGCGGACAAGCTCGCGACCGCGGACGGCGTCACCGCCAGCAGTCCGCTGCGCAACGGCGAGTCCCGCATCGACGGCGGCACGGAGTTCCTGACCGGTGTCGACGGCTCGGCGATCGGGAAACTGACCGACCTGAAGGTGCGGGACGGCTCCTTCACGGTGGGCGGCTCGCGGGTCGTCGTCGACGAGGACCGCGCCAAGGAGTACGGCTGGAAGGCCGGTTCGCGGTTCACCGCGCACTTCGAGGACGGCAAGGCCGCCCGGCTGACGGTCGCCGGGGTCTACGAGGGCAACGAGATGCTCAACGGGATCATCCTCGACAACAAGGTCCTCACCCCGCACCTGACCGACCCGGCCGACATGCAGGTCATGGTCAAGACGGCGGGCGGCGCCTCCGACGCGGCCAAGGACAGGCTGGTGCAGACCCTCGGCATCAACCCGGCGATCAAGATCCAGGACAAGCAGGACATCTCCAACGAGATCGCGAAGATGTTCACGCTGATGCTGAACATGGTCTACGGCCTGCTCGGCATGGCGGTGATCGTCGCGGTGCTCGGTGTCATCAACACCCTCGCGATGTCGGTGTTCGAACGCTCCCAGGAGATCGGCATGCTCCGGGCGATCGGCCTGGACCGCAAGGCGGTCAAGCGGATGGTCCGCCTGGAGTCCCTGGTGATCTCCCTGTTCGGCGGGGTGCTCGGGATCGGCCTGGGCGTGTTCTTCGGCTGGGCGGCCGGTGAGCTGCTCGGCACGAAGATGCCGACGTACGAACTGGTCCTGCCCTGGGGCCGGATGGCGGTCTTCCTGCTGCTGGCGGGCACCGTCGGCGTGCTGGCGGCCCTGTGGCCGGCCCGGCGCGCGGCCCGCCTGAACATGCTGACGGCGATCAAGGCCGAGTAGCACCGGGGGGCGCGCAGGGCGAGGGCCCCGTTTCCGGTCGCGGAACGGGGCCCTCGCCGTGTGCCGGGGTCAGGGGTTCCAGGTGCGGGTCCGCAGCGGGAGCCCGGAGGCGCCGGACTCGGGCGGCCGGACGGCGAGGACCTGGTTGACGCCGATGCGGTTGCGTTCGAAGGCGAGGGCGCAGGCGGCCATGTACAGCCGCCAGACACGGGCGCGGCCCGGGCCGCTGAGCCGGACCGCGCGGCCCCAGTCGGCCTCCAGGCGGGCCACCCAGTGGCGCAGGGTGCGGGCGTAGTGCTCGCGGAGGGACTCGACGTCCCGCACCTCGAAGCCGGCCCGCTCCAGCTGGGTGACGGTGGTGCCGAGCGGGGCGAGCTCGCCGTCGGGGAAGACGTAGGAGTCGATGAACGGGTCGACCCGGTAGGCCGTTTCGTCCCCTTGGGGGCGCCGGGCGATCTGGTGGTTGAGCAGTCTGCCGCCGGGCGCCAGCAGGGTGTACAGCCGGCTCGCGTACTCCAGGTACCGTTCGGCGCCCACGTGCTCGGCCATCCCGATGGAGGAGATCGCCTCGAACGGGCCGTCCTCGACGTCCCGGTAGTCCTGGACCCGGATCTCCACCCGGTCGGTCAGCCCCTCGTCCGCGACGCGCTTGCGGGCGTAGGCGGCCTGCTCCTGGGAGAGGGTGACCCCGACGACCCGCGCGCCGTAGTCGCGGGCCGCGTGGACGGCCATCGAGCCCCACCCGCAGCCGACGTCCAGCAGCCGCATGCCCTCCCTCAGCCCGAGCTTGGCGCAGACGAGTCCGAGCTTGTCGTACTGGGCGGACTCCAGGGTTCCGTCGTCCTCCCAGTAGGCGCAGGAGTACACCATGGACGGGCCGAGGACGATCTCGTAGAAGTCGTTGCCGACGTCGTAGTGGTGGCTGATGGCCCGCTTGTCGCTGCGCCGCGTGTGCAGATGCCGGCGCCTGCGCACCTCCTCGCGCGGCGGCGCGGGCGGGATCGGCGGCCCGACGAGCCGCAGCAGCTCGCGTCCGGCGGCCCGGACGTCGGGATCGCGCAGCGCCTCGATCAGGGTGCGGGCGTCCCCGTCGCGCTCCCAGACGGAGCCGGCCATGGCTTCGAGGGCGGTGTACAGGTCCCCCTCGATGTCCAGGTCCCCGGCGACCCAGGCGCGGGCCAGGCCCAGCTCTCCCGGCTTGAACAGCAGCCGGCGCAGCGCGCGACGGTTGCGGACCACGAGGGTCGGGACACCGGGCGGCCCGGACTGGGAGCCGTCCCAGGCGCGGATCCGCAAGGGGAGCGGTGCTCCCATCATCTGTTCGGCAACACTCGTCAGCCGCGACGCGGCGTCGGCCATGGCGCACCTCCGCTGAAAGGGATAGGCCCGCTGGATCGTCTCCGTCCGATGGAGGGAAACGACCCCGCACGCCGACCTCATTCCCCTCCACGCGCTCATGCCGACACGATGGCCGAACCGTCACACGGTCGCGTTACCCGCACTCCCCGGTCGGTCAAGTCCCGAACTCGCGTGCCACGGACATCAGGGGCATGACCCCTCCCGCGGGACGGGGGTCAATGGAGGCAGAACATTTCGTT